>NZ_CAJTXD010000002.1 GCF_910580175.1 uncultured Alistipes sp. | reverse complement strand
GTGTTAGGCCTGCCGCTAGCGTTCATCCTGAGCCAGGATCAAACTCTCCATTGTATAAAATGTTTTGTTTTAAATCTTAGCTCCAATCTCAAAGGTATTGTTTGAAATCACTCTCTAAAGAGAGTAGATAAAACTATAGCTGCTCAAATACTTCAAAGAACGTTGTTCGATATATTGCTATAAAGAACGATTTCTGTTTGTTTCGGGAGGTCGCCCTCCGCCGTTCCGTCCGATGCTTTCGCAGAGCGGAAAGTGGTGCAAAGGTAAGTACCTTTTTTGAAACCACCAAATCTTTTCGGAAGATTTTTTTCAGAAATTTTTCAGAACCTTTTTCGCTTCGCCCAAGACCGAGCGTCTTGTCGGAAGCGGGTGCAAAGGTAAGTCAAATTTCGGAATCTCCAAAAATTTCCGGACTTTTTTTTGAAACATTTTTCAGAACCTCGGCTCCATTCAGTCAAGGCACAGAACCGGAGCTATCCGAGGACCTTGCCAAGAAAAAACTGCATGAATATGAACCTTTCTGTTTGCCTCAAGAAGCGTGTTTCTCTCTCGAAGCGGGTGCAAAGATAAGGCTTACGAAATGTTATTTCCAAATATTTCAGCGACTTTTTTTTGACATTTTTCTGCGCTTTTTTACACCCAGCTATAAGTCAGCAAGTTAGTTATGAAAAATTTTTACTATATTTGCAACATGCCGGCCAGCAACAAGAGGATGGCTGCTCCGGGACAGCGACAAAAAGACCGACCGGAGCCGCCCGCCGGCTGACTGACTCAACATAATGCGTAAGATGCAACCGACGATTTGCAAAAGTTGCGGCATGCCGCCAAGCCACCCTGATGACTTCGGAACGCATGCGAACGGAAGCCGCAGCGGCGATTATTGCCGATATTGTTTCAAAAACGGAGCCTTATCGCAGGAATGATGCAACACCGTAAGGCTGGCTTCGGTCAATGCCGAAAGTTGCCCGCGTCCCGTTGTCCTGGCGAAGATCGCAGCGCAGGGTTACATGGCAACGGCTACCGATGGCGAAGTCGAAATCATCTCCGACGACGCAACGCGCCAACGCTTGTGACAGGAGTGGCTCGTCGGATTCTTTCCGGCGGCCCAGCCGACCCCAACTATACCCTGTTCCGCTTCATAGGACGAACGGCCACGCTGTGAATCGACCGCGAATTCATACGCAAAGAATCGATATGATGAAGTCTTTATTATATATAGGTATATTTTTCGGTTTGTCCGCATGCGCTCGCGGCGAGCAGCCGCTCCGAACGGGCGACCTGCTGTTTCAGGTCGGACGGGAGTCTGCCATGGGCGGCGCAATCAAGGCAGCCACGGGCAACGACTGCGAACTCAAATTCACTCACGTAGGGATCGCCGTCATCGGCGACCGGGCCGACTCGGTGCTGGAAGCCACCTCCAACGGGGGCGTGCGCATGACGGCGCTGCAAGAGTTTTTAAATAAATCGGCCTACGCAAATGGACGGCCGCTCGTCATTGCGAAACGCCTGAAAGACACTGCCGGCATCACAGCCTCCGTGCGTCGCGCCCGGACATTCCTGGGACAACCTTACGACTATTCATTCCGGCCCGACAATGGAAAGCTATATTGCAGCGAGTTGATATGGGAAAGTTACCTTGCTCCTGACGGGCGCCGCATCTTCCCGACCCGACCCATGAATTTCCGAGCGGCCGACGGTTCGATGCCGGCATTCTGGATCGAGTTGTTCGCAAAACTGGGCGAAGAAGTACCCGAGAACGTTCCCGGCACCAACCCCAACGACATGGCACGAGACAGCATGTTGACCGAGATTTGCCGCTGGTTTTAACAAACGGAAGCAGCGGCCCGGATTGCAAACGACAAGCAACCGCCCGAATCATAAAAGGCACAACCGTGTCCGCAGCCCATTCCTGACTGCGGACGGATAAGCCCCCGCTGCAAAGACGCTCGCACCCGAACGCCCGTCCGAAATCAGACGATCCGTTCGACCGTAATGTCTGACTGCATCCGCAACAAGTCGATGAACTCGCCGGTGCCAGCCGATGTTTTGGCCCGAATAATCAAGGTTGCAATATAGATCGTTGCTCCATCGTTGCGCAATACCTCGACTTCATAAGAAATTACCGTATATTTGGAGGTCTGCAACTTGTCGAACATCGCATCGAGTGCGCCACGGGTCGACGCAGAGTAGACGATCAAGGTGCGTTTGCGCCCCAGTCCGCCAAAAAAGAGAGTCAGCGCCTCCAGTCCGAACAAAGTCAGCAACGTGGCCGCGCCTGCCAGTTCATACATCCGGGCGCCGGCCGCCAGCCCGATGCCCGCCGTCGCCCAAAGGCTTGCCGCCGTGGTCAGGCCCCGCACCAGGCGCCGGTGCAGGATGATCGTGCCGGCCCCGATGAAGCCGATTCCGCTTACCACCTGCGCAGCGATCCGCCCCGGGTCGAACCGTACTCCGTCGTGAGTGGCAAGAAACTCCTCGAAGCCATATTGCGAAACGATCATCATCAACGCACTGCCCAGCGCCACCAGAAAATGGGTGCGGAAGCCCGCATCTTTCACACGGTATTCACGATCCAGCCCGATGACCGTACCGCAAAGACCCGCTACGCACAGCCGCACGATAAGATTCCAGTCCATAACGTCATTTTTACAGCCAACCGCCGTTGCCGGCTACCGATTCGCGCACGATGAGGGCCACCTCCTGGCTGAGCGGTGTCCCGCCGACCGATGTCGAAAGCCGGAGGGTTCCCACTCCGGTCTTGCCGCACGAAACGAAGAGTTTGCCCGCACGAACCGACGGTGCGTCCATCGACAACTTGGCCGTCGTTTCGGGCGACACTTCGATCCGGAATGCAGCATTCGCGGCGGCCGCTCCGAAATACTCCGACAGATCGACCTCGGCCTCGGCCCCCCGCTTGATGTAGATGCTCGGCATACCCTGAATGTTCAACAACAGCCGATAGGCATCCACATATCCCGTCCCCATCTTGCCACGATAATCGGCCATATTGAGTGTCGACCAGAAACCATAAGTATTAATGTAAGCTTTTTGGCCTTTCAGATAGGTGTCGATATCGTTGGTACTGCTGAGCAGCAACGTTTTGAACTCTTCGAGCGTATAACGCTTGCCCAACTTGGCAGCATAGGCCAGTCCGAGCGCCGCAACGCCCGAAACATGGGGACACGCCATCGAAGTGCCCTGCATGTAACCGTAGCCGGAGGTGCGGCCGTCGCGGAACCGCATGGAGGGATCGTCGAGGATCGTACTGAGCACAGCGCCCTTTTCGCTGAAAAGATAATCGCCGCCTGGCGCCGTAATGTCTACCCACGAACCGAAATCGGTATAGTAGGCCGGCATGAAGTCGGGCGCCATCGAAGCCACGGCCACCGTCGGAGCATAGGCTCCGGGCCACATCAACTGGTCGCCCACCAGGTCGCCGTCGTTGCCCGCAGCGAAGATTACCAGTCCGCCGACCAGAGGCGACGAAAGGTCGTCGGTGCCGGCCGTCGCAATAAAATAGTCGATGGCCGCCTTTTCGGCACCGTTGTCATTGCCGATCCATTGTTGCTGGGTCGCCATATCGGTGCCATAGCCCCAGCTGCATTGCGCGATCAAGGCACCGCGGTCGGCCGCATAGATGAATGCACGCGCCGCAGCAGCATCGTCGTCGTCGGAATAGTCGCCGTCGCTGTCGAGAATCTGGCAGGTCATGATTTTTACCCCGCCG
Source organism: uncultured Alistipes sp. (assembly GCF_910580175.1). Lineage (GTDB taxonomy): Bacteria > Bacteroidota > Bacteroidia > Bacteroidales > Rikenellaceae > Alistipes. Next base: position 461,822 of record NZ_CAJTXD010000002.1, on the reverse strand, counting down.
GCACCGTTCTGCCCGCCCGCAATGCCGCAGACGCCCTTGCCGTTGCCGTTTACCGCAGCGATCGTTCCGGCTACATGGGTACCATGGTCGGCATACATCCACATGCCGTATTCGGAATCATAGTAGTTCGACTGCCAGTCGATCTTGTCCGTTCTGTTGCAGAAATTATAGCCGTGCAGATCGTTGCCGTAGGCCGCATCCTGCCCGGCCCGGGGATTCGTCCACATGTTGGCCGCCAAGTCGGCATGCGTGTACTGCACCGGTTCGTCGAGCACCGCAACCACGATCTCCGGAACGCCGGTGCAGAGACGCCAGGCATCGAACACATCGATATCGGCCCCGGCCTTGGCCCGGAAGACATGGCTGTCTTCCGTATTCCAGACCGCTCCAGTATTGCGATAGTGCCATTGTTCAGCCAGCCGGGGATCGTTCATCGGCATGTCGGCCCGCGTCGCGGCAGCAGGTTCCGCTGCCGGAGCCGGCACCATGGGACCCTCACGCAAAGATTCGATCCGCCGCCGATACTGCACGGCCGCGACCCCTTCTACGCGACGCAATGCTGCCGCTGCTGCCGCCAGATCTTCGTCGGCATCGAAACGGATCGCATACCACAAATGCAGCCCGAAAGCCCGGTGGCGCTCCTCGAAACGCTCCTCGTAAGGAAATATCCGTTCGAAGCGTTCGGCGCCTATCTCACAGAGCACGGCATCCATCGCAGAAACACCCGAACGGGTAAGCCCATCGCCGCTGCGGGTCGCCGCAGCCGCAGCCTCGATCCGCCCGGCCAATTCGTCAGAAACCCGAATCGCCAGACGTCCTGCTACGGCCCCTCGGGGGGGGGCCGCTGCCGTCGTGAAATCTTGAGCAACATCTCCCTCCCGATCGATTCTATCCTCGGCACATGCGGTCAGCGCAAGAAAAGCCGCGCACAGCAAAAGTTTTTTCATAAGTTGCATCTGTTTTTTCATATTCCGAAGCAATACGGAAGCGGATAAAGATAAGAATATTTTACAAATAACCGGACAAAAACGCCGAAAAAATGATTTTGCACCAATAAAAATGCCCCGCGTTTTGATATTTGAAACCGAACTTCTATATTTGTAAAAATAACTTGCAGCCGAAAATCATGGATTGCGACCGATACTTATCTAATATAATGAACAGCATCTGCAAATCCGTCTGCATCGCATGCGCACTTTTGCTCTGCGCCTGCGGAGGCGACCATAAAGCCGACATCGCAGAACCGACACCTCCCCCGCAGCCCGCAGGAAGCATCCAGGCGAAAGATTTCGCCGGAGAATGGCACCTGACGGAATGGTCGGTGGACAAGGAGTTTGCGGCTGAAGTCTATTTGCGGCTGAACGAAGACCTCACGTTCGTGCTCTACCAGAATATCGTATCGCATGGTTTCCAGCAGCTGTCGGGCACTTTCTTGTTCGACGCTGCCACGAGCGCCGTCAGCGGAGAGTACGACGATGGCACCCCTTGGGGCTACTCCTATACGATAACCCTCCTGACCGAGCAGACGATGAAATGGCAGGCCGCAGGCACGAACGACATTTCGATCTATACGCGCACAACCATTCCCGACCTGACGGTCGTCCGGTCTTCGCAGGCCGACAGCAGCTCCGTCATTCCGTTCCTCTGACCTCCGGCACGCAGGGCCTGCCGCCGCCCGCGGGCAGGCGGCAACAAGTGAAGAAACCGATGTACAAATTCACACCCATCCTTAAATCGATGCTCTGGGGCGGCAACAAAATCGCCCCTTACAAAGGAATTGCCGCCGAACAAGAACGGATCGGCGAAAGCTGGGAGCTGTCGGGCGTGGCAGGCAATGTCTCGGTGGTGGCCGAAGGGCCGGATGCCGGCATGACGCTGGAAGAGCTGCTCGCCCGAGAAAAAGAGCGTTTGCTGGGACACAAGAATTTCGAGCGCTTCGGCTGTACGTTTCCGCTTCTGGTCAAATTCATAGATGCGCGTCTCGACCTTTCGATCCAAGTGCACCCCAACGACACGCTGGCCCGCAAACGGCATGGCACCAACGGCAAAACCGAAATGTGGTATGTAATCGCGGCCGACGAAGGTGCGCGTCTCTACTCAGGATTCCGCCGACCGGTCACACCCCAGACATACGAGGCCAGCCTGGCCGCAGACACCCTTACCGAGCTGCTGGCCGCCCACCCGATCGCGGCGGGCGATGTCTTCTACCTGCCGGCCGGGCGCATCCACTCCCTGGGCGCAGGTTCGTTCGTAGCCGAAATACAGCAGACCTCCGACCTGACCTACCGCATCTACGACTACAACCGCCGCGACACCGACGGCAACCTGCGCGAACTCCATACCGAGTTGGCCAAGGAAGCGATAGACTACTCGGCCGAAGCCGAATACCGCACACAGTACGACCGGCGCCAAGAAGGCGAAACCCCATTGGTGGCCTGCCCCCATTTCAGCACCTCGCTCCTCGACCTGACCCGCCCCTATACGCTCGACCGCACGGCTTCGGATTCGTTCCTCGTCGTGATCTGCATCGAGGGGCACGGCATCCTCGCCGACGGCCAGGGACGTCGCATGCTCTTGCACCAAGGCGAAACCATCCTTGTTCCGGCTTCGGCCCGCACGTTGGAAATCACGCCCGAAGTCCCGCTCAAGCTGTTGACAAGCTGGATCGACTGACCGTCGCTCCGCCGCGGCTTCAAAGCTGCCCCCCCGATTCATACAACCGTTTTCGCCGACTCGCTTCCGGCGGGAACGGTTGCAGATTGTTCGAAAACGGCGCCTCATTCCCTCACTATCCCGCACGCAGGAATCAACAAAATGATCGTAAAAGTTTTATTTTTGACTTTTCAACAGACGACATTACGATTCAGCCGCAGTGCCCAAACCGCTCGCAGCGCCTTCCCAGCACACGGAAAACGCTTATTTTTTTAATCGCACCCGCCATTTTCAACGATTTTACGCTAATTTTTTTCTATCCTACCTTTGCCGATCGTGAAAAAAATTTTAAATTTGTAAAGGTGAAATTTTTCTGCATAACACGTCGCCCCCGGCAACAACTGCGGAAAAGAAAGTTACCGACAGAAGAAGCCGCAAAAAGAGATGGGAGTATCGCTCAAAGATATCGCCGAACAGCTGCACTTGTCGAAGACGACCGTCTCGTGGGTGCTCTCGGGACAAGGCAACAAGAAAGGAATCAGTGCCGAAACGCAGCACCGCGTGTTCCGATGCGCCGAAGAGATGGCCTACGAACCCAATCTGTTGGCCCGCAGTCTGAATACCGGCATCTCGAAAACGATCGGGCTGATCCTGCCGTCGATCTCCGATTGTTTCTATGCCCATCTGGCCCAGCGGATCGAAACGGAAGCCGAAAAGGCGGGCTATTCTTTGATGATCGCCGGCTCCAATGCCGAAATCGAGCGCGAGAGCACCATGCTGCGGCTTTTCTGTTCGAAGAAAGTGGACGGCATCATCATCGCACCGACAAAAATCTCGCAACGCGAAATCCTCCGCATGCTCGGCTTGGATTACCCGCTTCTGTTTTTCGACCGCTATTTTCCTGAAATGGAAGCCAACCATGTCATCATCGACAACAAGGAGAGCAGCTATCGACTGGTGTACCATCTCATCGAAAAAGGATTCCGCAAAATCGCCATTCTTACGACCGATCCGCATCTGCTGACGATGAACCTGCGCTACGAAGGCTACGCCGATGCGCTGGCCGATGCCGAAATCCGCATCGATCCCGCACTTTACGGCGAAGTGCCCTCCGCCGACTACCGGACGAACATCGACCGGACGCTCGACCGGATTTTCGAAACGGCACCCGATGTGGAGGGTTTCTTTTTTACCACGCATATCCTGGCCGTCGAGGCCCTGCGCTACTTCCACGACCGCGGCATCGACATCAACAGCGGCAAATACGGATTGGCGTGCATGCACGAAGATTCGCTTTTCCGCATCCTGGCCCCCAAGATGAACATCGCCCGGTTCCCGATCGAAGAAATCGGCCGTCATGCCGTGCGCATGTTGCTGGAACAGATCGAATGCAAGAGCCGCAACGCTACGTTCGTTCCCGAGTCGAAAGTTCTCTCTTGCGAAATCGATTTTCGAGATTCGTGACTTGCCGATTTTTTCGCCCGAGGTCTATACCGAGAGCCTATGCGGGCTTTCGGAGTTGCGCAGAAAATGCCGGCATCGTTTTATCCGCCCGATTCCAGCCCTACACTTTGCCGAACACCCCGAGCACTTGTTTCTACAAGTTCGCCATTCAAACGCACAATGTCGCTCCACGGATGGCATTCCTTTGCTCCCCGCTCGACATCGCCGCATCGGGCCGGATTCCGGAATCGAGGTACTTCTATCCGTAAAACAGGTAACTGCCGGATATGCGAAAATCCGTAACTTTGCAATATACAAAACCGGTCGCAGGCATTCGGAGCAAGAAAAGCCCACCGCATTCGATGCCGGACAGCCGCCGACCGGCACGAAACCCCTCTGAACCACGAAACAGCCGATAAGAACATGACAAATCTTGAATTGACCGCCGACTGGGACAAGACGTTCCCGCAGAGCGATAAAGTGAATCATAGCAAAGTAACTTTTACCAACCGTTACGGCATTACATTAGCCGCCGACCTCTACATGCCGAAAAATGCCGATGGTAAGCTGCCCGCTATCGCCGTCTGCGGGCCGTTCGGGGCTGTCAAAGAACAAGCCGCAGGACTTTACGCCCAGACAATGGCCGAACGCGGCTTCCTGACCCTCGCTTTCGACCCCTCTTACACCGGAGAGAGCGGCGGCGAACCCCGCTATGTGGTGTCGCCCGACATCAATACGGAGGATTTTTCTGCCGCCGTCGATTTTCTTGCGACAAATGACAAGGTCGATCCCGAACAAATCGGTATCATCGGCATCTGCGGCTGGGGCGGACTGGCTATCAATGCAGCAACAGCCGACCCGCGCATCAAAGCGACCGTCGCATCCACGATGTACGACATGAGCCGCGTGAACGCCAACGGCTATTTCGATGCCGATGACAGTGCCGAAGCCCGCAACGCGCTCCGCAAGACCCTTGCCGCACAGCGCACCGAGGATTTCCGTAACGGCTTTCCGAAACCGGGCGGCGGCGTGCCCGATGAACTGCCTGCCGATGCTCCGCAGTTCTTCAAGGACTACCATGCCTACTACAAGACCCCGCGCGGGTATCACAAACGTTCGCTCAACTCCAATCAAGGACGTAATGCAACGGAGGCCATTCCGTTCATCAACTTCCCGTTGATGAGCCGTGCTGACGAAATCGAGAGTGCCGTGCTTATCATTCATGGAGAGAAAGCTCACTCCCGTTATTTCGGCGAGGATGCGTTCAAGAAACTGAAGGGCGATAACAAGGAGATGCTGATTATCCCTGGCGCAAACCATACAGACCTTTATGACAATCTATCAGTGATCCCGTTCGATAAAATAGTAGATTTCTTTCAGAAATACTTGTATTAAGATTCGAGCAATCAGCAATCTCCCGACATTTTCATGCAACGAACGGCCGCAAGGCCGTTTTTTTATTTATTCGCCCGCGCATCGACACACAACGCACTAATAATCATCCGCTTACCGCCAGCCACCGGCAGACCTGCCGCCCGACTACCTCCAAATAGTTGTAAATAAGGCAAATAAGAATCGCAGAATTTTGTGCATCCCCCTTGCATAATTCAACTTAAAATCGTACTTTCGCGATAGTTTAAGCAACTTTTCCGCAGAGATACGGGCAATGGCGAAATCGGCTCCAGAACTTGATCTTTTCGCAAAAACCGCCAACAACTGCTTGATATGCAGATCATTGCACACATCAAGCAGGATTAGTCGATATGGCCATGACTGAACCAAGGAACGACAATTCGCCCGGCCGGCAGGAGACGCCCGCATCAGCAGCCGCGTCCCCGAAAACACTCCCGGCCTCCTGTTGGTTCGTGTTGCGCGATCTGAAAAGAGCCAATGCCAAAATGCCCGCCTACCGGCAGTTGTCGGAAAGTTGCGGATTGCAAGTCTTCATCCCGATGCGGTGGTGCCTTACACAAAAAAAAGGACAGAAAATCCGCGAAGAAGTCCCTTTCATCCGAGATTTGCTTTTCGTCCGCTCCACCAGGGAAGCGCTCGACCCCATCGTCGAACGCATCCGAACATTGCAGTACCGGTATGTGAAAGGCGGGGGTTATTGCCAGCCGCTCGTCGTCAGGGATGACGACATGGATCGTTTCATTGCGGCGGTCGCTGCGTCGCACGCCCCCGAATATTACCTCCCCTCGGAAATCACGCCCGGCATGATCGGCAAGAGAGTCCGCATCATAGGCGGCCCGCTCAACGGACACGAGGGCAACCTGCTGTCCATCCGCGGTCTGCACAAAAAGAAGCTTCTCGTCGACCTTCCCGGACTTCTCGCAGTCAGCGTGGAAGTCAGCCCCGACTACCTGCAACTCCTCTGACCTCGCCCATGGGCGGTTCCGCCTGCCTTGTTCCGGCATCCGGCACTGCCCGCTTCGACTGAGGCCGCAGCACCCGGCCTGCGCCGCAAAAAACGCCCATTCCTGCAAATAAAACTACATAACGATATGGCAAACAAAAAAGTCTACCTCGGCATGGTGGCCGACATCATGCACCCCGGACTGATCAACATCATCAATGAAGGGGCCAAATACGGCGACGTCATCATCGGATTATACACCGACAAAGCCGTTGCCGAGCGCAAACGTCTTCCGTTCTTGACCTACGAGCAGCGCAAAACCGTCATAGAAAACCTGAAAAACGTTTCCGAAATCGTTCCTCAGGACGAATGGAGCTACATCCCGAATCTGAAAAAGCTCAAGCCAGACTACATCATACACGGTGACGACTGGCAAAACGGCATCGACATGGAAGTCCGCGAAGAAGTTTTCAAACTCATGGAGGCACAAGGCGGCCAGGTCATCGAAATACCCTACACCAAGGGCATCAATTCCTCGGCCCTGTTCGACGAGGTAAAAACGATCGGCACGACACCCGAAGTGCGCATGAAGCGTCTCCGCAGGCTCATCGCCGCCAAGCCGATCGTCCGGATCATGGAGGCGCACGACGGTCTTTGCGGCCTGATCATCGAAAACCTCGAAGTCGAAGAAAACGGAAAACACAATGCCTTCGACGGCATGTGGTCGAGTTCGCTGACCGATTCGACGAGCAAAGGCAAGCCCGACATCGAAGCCGTCGACCTTACCACCCGTCTTCAGGATCTGAACAACATCCTGGAGTGCACCACCAAACCCATCATCTTCGACGGGGATACGGGCGGCAAAATCGAGCACTTCGTTTTCACGGTGCGCACGCTCGAACGTCATGGCATTTCAGCCGTCATCATCGAGGACAAAATCGGCCTGAAGAAAAATTCCCTTTTCGGAACCGAAGCTGTTCAGACCCAAGATTCGATCGAACACTTCTGCGAAAAGATCAAGGCCGGCAAGGATGCGCAGGTCACGAAAGACTTCATGATTATCGCCCGCATAGAGAGTCTGATCGCCGGAAAACCCGTAGCCGACGCCCTGGAGCGGGCTTTCGCCTACGTCGATGCCGGAGCGGACGGCGTGATGATCCACAGCAAACACAAATCGGGCGAAGACATCAAGGCGTTCTGCATCGAGTTCCGCAAAGCACATCCCAAGATCCCCATCGTGGTGGTTCCGACCACCTACGACCACATCCGTGAAAGCGAACTGGCCGAATGGGGTGCGAACGTGGTCATCTATGCCAACCACATGCTGCGGGCCGCTTATCCAGCCATGAAAAAGGCTGCCGAGACCATTCTTCGCAACGGTCGGGCCGAAGAGGTACGCCCCTTGTGCATGCCCATCAAGGAAATTCTCGAGCTTATTCCTGGAACCAAATAAAACCAACGTCATGGTATCTGTCGGGAAATTTTACGACCTGCTCCAATCGAACGGCATCTCGTTATTTACGGGCGTGCCCGATTCCTTGCTGAAAGATTTCTGCGCCTATGTGACGGACAATTCGCCGAAAGAGCAGCACATCATTGCCGCCAACGAAGGCGCCGCCGTCGGCATCGCCGCGGGCCATCATCTCGCCACCGGCAAGGTGCCGTTGGTCTACATGCAAAACTCCGGCATAGGCAACGCGGTAAACCCGCTGCTCTCGCTGGCCGACGAGAAGGTCTATTCCATGCCGATCCTGCTCGTCATCGGCTGGCGCGGCGAACCCGGAGGAGGGCACGACGAGCCGCAGCATGTGAAACAAGGCCTGGTTACACTACCCTTGCTGGACACCTTGGGAATACCTTGCCAGGTGCTCGACTCCGACGAAGCTACGGCACTCCGACAGGCATCCGACGTCATCTCATCCTGCAAGGCATCCTCGAAGCCCCACGCGATCGTCATCCGGAAAGGGACTTTCGGGAAGTACAAGCTCCAACGCGAAGCCCGCAACGACTACCCGCTTTCGCGCGAGGAGGCGTTGAAGATCGTGGTTTCCCGTCTGGCAGAAAAGGACATGGCAGTCTCCACCACAGGCAAACTCTCTCGCGAGTTGTTCGAATTGCGGGAGGCTCTGGGCCAGGGGCACGGCAAGGATTTTCTGACAGTCGGTTCAATGGGACACAGCTCCTCCATCGCTTTGGGCATCGCTCTCGAAAAACCCGAAAGACGCATCTGGTGTTTCGACGGCGACGGCGCTTTCATCATGCACATGGGAGCGATCTCCAATATCGGCGCCCTGGCTCCCGGCAACTTCGTGCATGTCGTCTTCAACAATGGTGCGCACGAATCGGTCGGCGGACAACCGACGCTCGGGTTCAACATGAATATTCCCGCGATCGCCCAAAGCTGCGGATATAAAACAGCCGTTACCCTGACCACACAAGAGGAAATCGAGGCGTTCTTCAATCGGCTTCCCGCTCTGCCGGCCCCCGCGTTGGTCGAATTGCGCGTCAGAATCGCATCCCGCGATGATCTGGGACGGCCGACGACCACCCCTATCGAGAACAAGAAAGCTTTCATGCAAAATCTGAAATAATGCCCAGACTGCTGCTCCTGTCCGATATCCATGGCAATCTTTCTGCTCTGAAAGCGGTCGAAAAGGATGCTTTTGCCCGATACCCGATCGACGGAATCGTGCTGCTCGGGGATATCATAAACTACGGAATGCGGCCCAATGAAACGATCGAGGAGATCCGGAAATGGGATCTTCCATTGTACGTCAATCTTTTCGGCAACCACGAAAAAGCCATCATGGACGGCGACACATCCCGTTTTTCCACAGAACGCGGCAGGCGGTTATTGGAATACACAAAAAACAAGCTCGACCAAAATGCGCTCGCGTTCATACAAGAGCGCATGTCCCGATCAGGAATGGCAGAAACAGAATTTTCAGGCAAAAAATTCTTGTTCGTCCACGGCAGTCTCCATGATCCTTATTGGGGTAAAATGGAACAGGAGATCGCACAAAACGCTGACTATGCCCGATACGACTTTGTGCTCTGCGGCCACTCCCACGTTCCGCATCTGACCGAACACTTCTATTCCGTGCAAAATCCGGACTACCGCAACAAAAAAAGAGTCGTCTTCATCAATCCCGGCTCCGTCGGCCAACCTCGGAATCACAATCCCCGCGCCCAATACGCATATTTCGACACCGACACTGAAGCCATACATTTCAATTCCGCAGCATACGACATCGAGTCCGAGCGCTCGCTTTATCCGTCCGACCTGGACGAATTTTACAGCGAGCGACTCGTACGCGGCATATAACCCCCATTATCAAGATGAAAAATCTATATGTAATAAGCGGTGCTACCGGCATGACAGGCAGCGAACTGGTGCATCAGTTCCTCAAGACCGGCGACACGGTGCTCGGTTTCGACAATTTCTTCGCAAGTTCGATCGACACCGTCGAGGATGTTGTCGGAAATCCTGCTTTCGTTTTCCACGAGTGGGACCTCGACAACTCCGAGCATATGGCTTCTCTGAAAAAAGAAGTGCTGTCGCTCAAGGAGCAGCACGGCAAAATCGTCTACATCAATTGCGCCGCAGTCGTCCACACCGAACACTTCTATGAAGTGGAACATACCTACACGACCAATGTCGTTTCGATGCGCGCTTTCCTTCAGCAGGCGGTCGAGGTCGGAGCCGCTACGTTCATCAACTGCTCCACGTCAGAGGTCTATTCCATGCAGTCATGGAACGACCACGGCGGGGTCAAAGAGGACGATTTTCTCGTACTGGCCACGGCCGAGCACAGCCAGCGCACCAGCTATGCTGTCGGAAAGCTCATGACCGAATTTTTCATGAAGGACGCCGTAGACAAAGGCCTAATAAAAGGTTGCTCCATCCGGTTTGCCAACGTATACAGCAAACACGAAAGATTTGCAAAGCATATCATACCCCACATAATCAACCAATTCATCCAAGGGGGGGGGGAACGTTACGCTTCTGGAAAACTCCAAAACGAACAAACGGACGTTCCTTCACAATATCGACAGCTGCAACGCCGTGATCGAATTGATCAATTCACCCGACGCGCTTGACGGTACGGTATACAACGTCGCTACCGACGAAGAAATTTCAATCGTCGACCTTACCCGAACGATCGCAAAAAAAATGGGAATCGAAAAGCCGGAGATCGTTTTCGAAGGTTATCGGGCCTCCGATCCCGAACGGCGTCTGCTGAACACGGACAAATTAAGATCAAGAACGCATTGGAAGCCGCAGGTCTCCCTGAGCCAGGGACTGGATCTGTGCATAGCCAGCATAAAATGAAAAGCCTCATCGTTACCGTGGCCGGAACGGCCACCCGATTCAACCGCGACACCGACGAAGACACGCTCAAATGTCTTTATCATATCGGCTCGCCCCAGAACTCGCTGCTCTATCAGATTCTCGACAAGGCCCGGGATGTCGATCAATACGTGATCGTGGGCGGGTTCCTCTTCGAAAAACTCCAACGCTTCATCAACGAAAATCTCGGAGAATTCGCCTCTGCCCTGAAACTGGTCTACAACCCCGAATACCGTACGCTCGGCTCAGGTTACAGTCTGCAATTGGGCATAGAGGCCGTTGCTCCGGCGGCCGACGAGGTCATTTTCGTCGAGGGCGATCTGTTCTTCAACGCCGCAGACTTCCACCGCATAAAAGAGTGCGCCAAGAACATCCTTACCGTGAATCGGGAACCCATAACGGCGCAAAAAGCGGTTGTCGTGTACGAAACCGCCGAAGGCCGTCTGCAATATCTTTATGACACAGCCCATAAACTTCTGGAAATCGGCGAACCGTTCCGTGCCATCTACAACTCGGGCCAAATCTGGAAATTTACCGATGTTGCCGCACTACGGCGAAAAATGCAGGCTCTGACTCCCGAACAGATCGCAGGCACCAATCTGGAGATCATCCAAAGTTATTTTGGGTCTCTCGACCGATCCGAAATCGAGGTGTTGCCTTTGGAAACTTGGTTCAACTGCAACACCGTCGAAGATTATAAAAAAGTGCACTCAATTCTTGCAAAATGAAATCCCTCGATCAGAAGCTCCAAATTCTGCAAACCAAGCTGCAAAACCCCGATTCCAAGATACGGATCATGATAATCGGTCTGGGAAGCGTCGGATCGTACTTGCTGGATTATCTCGTCAGTACGGCGAATCCGCAACTGGAAATCGTCGTCGTAGGCCGCAACTACGACAAAATGCTTTCCGACGTCAACATCGTGAAAACAGCCGCCGCAATCCGCCGGCAACTTCGATGCGACATCCGAATCGAGGGCGGCTGCAATCTGGAAGAGATCGACAGCATAGCGCATGCGATCCGGAAGTGGGAACCCGACTTCATCATCAACAGCAGCCGCGTATACGCAGGCTTGAAATATGGCACCATTTCGTGGTCGCACCTGCGGGCCTACGGCATATGGACCCCGTTGTCCGTCCGCTTCGCCCGCAACATCATGCTGGCCTATGAACAAGCCGGCTCGGCAGCCATTACGATCAACACTTCCTACTCGGACGCCGTTATCCCTTGGTTGAAATCGGCCGGCATAACCCACTTCGACTTCGGAAGCGGCAACCTCAACCACCTGATTCCGAGAATGAAGTTCCACATCGCGCAAAAATTCGGCATCGCCAACATCAACGACATAGACATTACATTGGCTGTAAGCCATTTCCACGATGTCGTCATCAGCAAGGAAGGGCATGCCGAAGGACAGGATATATTGCTCGACATCAAATATCAAGGCCAGCCCCTCGCATTCGACAAGGCCGAATTGCTCTCGGCATGCAAAATCGCCATGCCGACAGATCAGAAGCGTAACATGATGAACGCATCGAGCAATTTCGACATCATCCACTCGATCCTTACAGCTCTCGAAACCCGTTCCCGCATAAAGATACACACCCCTGGGGTCGACGGCGAAATCGGCGGTTATCCGTTCATCATCGACGGCACAGGGAAAGCCGAAGGCCATATCGACGAATCGGTCTTCACGCTCGAAGCGATGCGCGCCGCAAACCGGAAATCCATCTACCTGGACGGCATCCTCGACGTGCAGCAGGGCGAATTGCAGTATACCCCCGAACTGGTCGGGAAGGTAGCTCAGGAATTCGGAGCCGAGCTGCCCCGAAGCGTCGTTTTCGAGACGCTCGACGCAACTTGCGGCTTCCTCGTCGAACGAATCATCCGGCCCAACATCTGATGCCGGTTTCGCTCATGGCAAAATCTCTCGTCCATAACGTTGTCGCCAAGGGGGTATTGAATCTTTTCAACACCCTGCTTCCGCTCATCGTCACACCCTACATATACCGCATACTGGGGCCGCAGAACATGGGCGACATCGAATATGCCCTGACATTCTTCAGCTACTTCGGCATGTTGGGCATGTTGGGCATCTACCAATACGGACTGCGCGAAATAAGCGCCAACCGGATGAATCCCACCAAAGTCCAGGACATCTATAAAAACCTGTTTTCTATCGGACTGGTCAGCAACACCGCTTGCTTGGGGCTTTACCTGCTTTTCATAACCTTGGTCATCGAAAATCCAGCCATCAAGACGGTTTCCTATATTCTGTGCGGCAACCTCATCTCCCAAATCTTCTATGTCGAATGGGTCAACGAGGCTTTCGAGGAGTTCAGGTTCATTACCTTGAAGACTATCATCATCCGCACCTTGAGCATCATCTTCATTTTCACGCTTATAAAATCGCCCGATGATGCTTTGATTTATGTCATGATAACCGTGGGGGTAGCCATCGTCAACTACCTGGCAAGTTATTTCTACGCCACAAAAACCATCCGCCTATCGTTTAAAGAGACTTTTTCAGGGCTGAACTTCAAGAGCTACATCGTTCCATTGCTCATGATTCTGGTGCTCAACAACACCGGCATCCTTTATACGATCGCCGACCGTACGTTTCTCGGCTACGCTACGGGAACCGAAAATGTCGCTTTCTTCACGATCGGGCAGAAAATCGTGGAACTGACGAAAACACTCCTGCTCTCGATCGTTTTCGCCACCCTGCCCCGCCTGTCATTGTATCTGAAAGAAGACAAACAGCTTTACCAGGCAGGCATACTCAAAATCATGCGGCTGGTGCTCGCGCTGATCATTCCGACCGGCATAGGTCTCTTTCTCTTGTCCGAGCAGATCATCTGGCTGTTCGGCGGCAACGAGTATTACGCCGCCATACCGGCCATGCGCGTTTTCGCCCTCCGCATCATCCTGCTCGGGGTCGACAGCATTCTTTATAGTCAGATCATCTTCCTCCACAACAAGGAAAAGCGCCTGGTGCTCTACAACTTGACTTGCGGCCTGTTGAACGTCTTGCTCAACTGGGCATTCTTGTCGTTCCTGACTCCGTGCATCTCCATCCTCTGTACCTTGGCGAGCGAAATCATATTCACGACTCTTTGCCTGCTTTATATCCGCAAACACCTCAAGGTCAAGGTGGGCATTTTCCAATTTTCCACTTTGAAATACCTCCTCGTCTCCCTGCTCTTCGTGCCTATCGTCTTTACGTTCCGAAGCGTCGGATTGAGCAACCTGTACATGCTCGTCGTCTCGTGTTCGGTCTGCATACTTACTTATTTCCTGGTTCTGGCCATCCAGAAAGACACAGTATATTTGGAATTGAAATCCTATGCGTTCCGCATCTTCAACCGATGACGGAATCCGAAGCCAGCGCCGTCTGCCGAAAGCCGGCGATTCCCCGGTCCTTATCAAATATTAACAAAAGCATATGAATGTAAAACTCTCTCTGTTTGCTTCCCGTCATCACAAGAACAAATTGCTCCGGTTGCTCATAAAACCGCTCTGGAACAAATATGTCAGATACAACAAGAATTGCAGCATCCGCAATCTCCATCAGAACGGGGCCGAGGCCCTGCATATCCTCCACCAGGCTTTCTCCGAGGCCGGCATTACCTATTGGTTGGAGTTCGGCACCCTTTTGGGCGCGATCCGGGAGCACGACTTCATTCCCACCGATGACGACATCGACATCGGCGTTTTCTACTCCGACTGCAAGAAAGTGCAGGAAACCCTGCTGAAAGCCGGCTTCAGATTGAAGCGGGAAATCCGGGTCGAGGACGGGACAAAGGGGTTCGAACAAACATATATGTTCCGAAAAATTCCGATCGACATATTTTTCAACCACAAAACCGAGTCGGACGAATTATTCTTCCATTCTTTCACATTCATAAACGACGGGAAGCATCCCAAAAACGCATGCATTGTGGAAAAAATTACCATCCCCTTTACCGGAGTGATGGAATATCCGTTCAAAAACAAGGTGCTGTCGGTGCCGACCGATTACAAGGCCCATCTTCTTGCCCACTACGGCCCCGACTACATGATCCCCGATCCGGCATTCGACTACACCCAGGTGGCAAAAAACATCCACTACTATCCCATCACGGAGCGAGTGGGTATATACCGCCAATTTTAAACCGCACACCCTGTCATCCATGATCGATCTCTTCACGAAAAAGATAAAAACCAGCTATTTTATTCGCACGCTCTACTATGGAGCCAAACGGATGCAGGATAAAATCAAGTACAGCCGGGGTACTACGATAGCCGACCGCGGCTGTTCCCGGCTGTTCAAAGAGTTCGTCGGCCGCGACAACCGCATCGAGATCGGCGAAGGTTCCTATCTGGTCAAACCCCGCATCAGAATCCACGGCGACCGCAATACGATCCGGATCGGCAACAAAGTATCCATAGGTAAAGGGTGCAGCATCTGGGTCGAGGGCAACGGCATCGAGGTAAACATCGGTTCGTGCACCTCCTTTACCGAAAATGTCCATATCTGCGCACAAGAGGACGGCATGCGGATCGATATAGGCGAAGATTGCATGTTGTCCAACAACATCATAATCCGGACAAGCGATTCCCACCCGATCTACGACCCGGACACCTCTCGCCGCACTAATCCTCCGGCTCCGGTCACCATCGGCAACCATGTATGGATCGCCCCGCATTCGACGATCATGAAAGGCGTCGCGGTGGGCGACGGCGCGATCATCGGATCGCATTCCCTGGTTACCAAAAATCCCCCCCCCACAGTTTATGCGCAGGCATTCCGGCCAAGGTCGTAAGGCAGAACGTCGCATGGAGCAGGGATAAATTGTTCTGAACGCATGGAAAAAACGAGTATCGATATCAGCGTCATCGTTCCGGTCTACAAAGTAGAGAAGTATGTCGAACGATGCGTCCGATCGCTCATGGAGCAGACGTTGAAAGACAACATCGAATTCATCTTCGTCGACGACTGCTCGCCGGACAACAGCCTTGCGATCTTGCAGGAAACCATCCGGCAGTATCCCCAAAGAGAGCCGGCGGTTACCATCCTGCACCACGACCGCAACCAGGGGCTGGCCGCAGCCAGACAAACAGGATTCGCCCGCGCAACCGGGAAATACATCATCCACTGCGACTCCGACGACTGGACGGAACCGCAGCTGTACGAAACCCTTCTGCATGCGGCGGAGCAGCACCAGGCCGATATCGTGGGTTGCGCCTACTATGCCAACTATCCTGCCGAAACGGAAATCGTCGATTATCCGTTCGACGAGGAGACCCTCGACACCATCAACCGCAGCGAACCGTCGCTGCTATATTGCGCAGTTTGGAACAAACTGATAAAAAAAGAGCTGTATACCGTCAATGACATCCGATGGTTCGAAAAGATCAACATGTATGAGGACGTCGGCGTCACGACCCGGCTCAGGGCCATGTCGGCAAAAACGGTATTCGTCCACACGCCGCTTTACCACTATAACCAGGAGAACTGCAACGCCATGACGGCCCGGCTTTCGCCGGCAGCCATTTCGCAGCAGATCGAGTGCGCCGCACTCCTGGAGCGCTGGTTCGACGAACGCGGACTGACCCGATTCAAGCCGCAAATCGACGCGATCAAGTTCTTCAGCAAGCTCGGGTTGCTCGTTGTCTCCGCTTCGGCCGATCCCCGAAAATGGCGGCAGACCTTTCCCGAAACCAACGCGAACGGTTGGCGATACGAATCCATTTCTTTGGTCAACAAAATACTTATTACTTTGGTAAGATACAGGTTGACCGTTCTGTTTAACGCCATCTGCAAATTAAAGCGCATCAGAAGAAAGCAATCATGTTGATTACCATAAAGCATAAGGTACTCTTCAGCACGACCGCATGGTTTTATAGTGCAATGGTTTTCATTGCATTGTTTACCTATTTCTTCCCCATCTCCATCCCCGGCATTCCGGTTACCACCGACCGATTGCTGCAACTTGCCGGCATCGCTTATTTCGTCTTCGTTCTGAAAGGGCGTTTGCCCCGGCCTCTGGCGCTCTTTCTGCTCTATTCTTTCATCATCCTCGTTGCAATATCCGTCTCCTTGGTAATCAACGGAAGTTCCGACGATCAGACGGTCAAGCAGGCATTGAGTTCCATGATGTATGTCTTCGGAGCTTTGATCATCACAGCAGGCCTGCGGAAAATCGCAGGGCAGGATGCTTTCGGCACCCTGCTGAAGTGGGTGCTTATCGTGGCTGCCGTGCAGGCCGGTCTTTCACTGTTCCTGTTTTTCAACAAGGAGCTGCAAGCCTCGGTCATCGCATTCATCGGCGGCGATATGGGAGACCACATGCTCCACTTCAGCGCTGTTCGACTGATCGCCATAGCCAAAGGACAGATGCAATACGGCAACATGGCGGTTTTTTACGGCATCGCATCGTTCATCACGATGCTCTGGATGGGCCGCACATCGAGCATCGTCCCCAAAATTTTGTTTTTCTTGTTTTTCGTCGCCGGCATCTTGTCGGCCCGCTCCTACCTGCTCGTTCTCGGCGTCGGACTCTTCGTGCTGTTTCTCCTCAATGCCAAAAAGAGAGGCATCGCACGCAGTATCTATTATTGCATGATCGGTCTGTTCATCCTGACCGCAGTCACGATCGCCGGAATGAAATACCTCGAAAACAGCGAATACAAGGAGACCTACGAGTGGGCGTTCGAGGTGTTTCTGAACATGGCGGAAAACGGTTCGCTCGAAACCGAGTCGACCGAGGTCATGAAGTCGATGTATGTCTTCCCCGAGAAGGTCTCGACCTGGATCATCGGCGACGGGCGGCTGGCCAATCCCGACGACACGTTCTACATGCACACGGATATCGGGTACTTGAGATACCTCTACTGCTGCGGCATCATCGGCTCGCTGCTCATCTACTACGTGCAGATAAGATATTGCCGCATCGCATCGGCGCTGACCGACAACCGGGACTACAAATACTTGTTCGGCTTCATCCTGCTGTGGGCGTTCATCTATCTGACTAAGGAAATCTACAACACGGCTCAATGGATGACGCTCTTCACTGCTGCGCTGTGTATCGACAAAGAACATAAGAACCCGCTTCCATGTCCGAAATCAATTTCCTGATCGTACTCTATAAAAAGACGCTCGCCGAATCCGAGACCGTCGCTTCGATCGTCGCATGGCCCGACGCCGTAAAGAAGCGCATCACGCGTGTGATCGTGTGGAACAACTCGCCGACGTTGCTTTCCGACGAGGAGAAAAGCGAGTTCAAGGAGTCGTTGAAAAATACGGAGGTCGTCTATTCCGAGGACGGCATCAACCATCCGCTCTCGCAGGTCTACAACTCCGTCGTCGGCATGCTGCCCGACCACGGGCTGCTGGTGCTCTGGGATCACGACTCCCGGATTCCGGAAACTTTCCTGCCGGCACTGATTCAGGCCGAGACCGCGCATCCCGACGTCGCGCTGTTCCTTCCCAAGATATTCTACAACGAGCAGCTCGTCAGCCCGGCCAAACAATATTATTTCTACGGGAAGTACCTGAAGTCGGTGGCCTCCGGATTGTTCAAGAGCCGCTTCACCACAGCCATCAACAGCGGCATGGCCATTCGGTGCAGTTATCTCGCCGCCCGCCATCCGATCTACAACGAGGAGATCAAGTTCTACGGCACCGACAACGATTTCATGTACAAATATTCCCGGGACAACGAATATTTCTTCGTTCTCGACACCGAAATCAAACATACGCTGAATTTCTACGAGCAGGACGACCTGGAGAGCACCGTCCGCAGATACCGGGACATCAAGAACGGCATGCTCAAGCAGATGGCTTCCATCAATCCGGCCGTCTACCTGCTGGCGGTGCTCTACATGATTCTATACACCTTGAAATTGTGTTTCAGATTCAAGACAACCCGCTTTTTCAGATCATGACACCTAAAAAAACGATCGTCATCTCCGCGGTAAACCTCGTATCGGGCGGGCCGCTCACGATCTTGAAAGATTGCCTCGCTTTTCTGAGCGCCAGTTCCTTGTGTTCCGAGTATAGGATCGTCGCGCTCGTACACAAGCGGGAGTTGTGCGACTATCCGCATATCAAGTACATCGAGTTTCCGAACAGCCACAAGCATTGGATCAACCGCATCTACTACGAGTATTTCCATTTCAAGAAGTTGTCCAAGCAACTATCGCCCTATCTTTGGCTGTCGCTGCACGATATGACCCCCGACGTCCTCTCCGAGCGCCAGGCCGTCTACATGCACAATCCGTCGATCGTCAATCGGATCAAGTGGAGGGATTTCAAGTTCGACAAAACTTACATTCTGTTCGCGCTGTTCTATAAATACCTCTATCGGATCAACATCAAGCGAAACAATTATTGCATCGTCCAACAGAATTGGTTCAAGGAGGTATGCAGCGATTTGTTCTCTCTGCCCCGCTCAAGGTTCATCGTCGCCCGGCCCAACGTCCGCATAGCATACAAAACTGACGATGTCCGCAAGGAACGGTGCCGCACTTTCTTTTTCCCGTCTTTGCCGCGGCCGTTCAAGAATTTCGAAACCGTCTGCGAGGCGGCCCGGATTCTCGAATCGAAAGGGATCGACGACCTGCAAGTCGTCATGACCTTGAGCGCCGACCAGAATTCCTATGCCAAGCATGTCGTAGAAAAATATAAGGATGTCGCCGCTCTGCAATTCGTAGGATTGCTTTCACAGCCCGAAATGCAACAGCATTACGAATCCGCCGACTGCCTGATCTTCCCCTCCCGGCTCGAAACCTGGGGGCTTCCGATCTCCGAATTCATCGCCTACAACAAGCCCATGATCGTTGCCGACGAAGCCTATGCCCACGAAACGGCGCAGGGCGGCAACGCCGTCTCGTTTTTCAGCACGCACAATGCTTCGGACTTGGCCGCACGCATGGAGGAGGCCTGGCGGGGCGACTTCCGCAACTTCCACGAGGTAGTGCGCGAAGCCTTGCAATACCCCTTCGCAAGCGACTACGACGAATTGTTCGGCATTCTCCTGGGTGGCGACAAAATGATGCACAACCGAATAGCCAACAAATATTCTTTCGCCGACAAGATCAAGCTGGGCTTTCAATGGCTCGGCACCAAATTGTTCTATCCCGGGCAGCGCATCATCAGGCGTCCGTTCTCGTTGAGGGGGGGGGAATGATCGACCTCGGAAAACAGCTCACGACGGGAACCGGATGCCGCATCGAAGCATTCCTGACCGGCAACGACGGACATAAAAAAATCAAATTCGGCAACCGGGTGCAAATCAACGATTACGTCCACCTGTCCGCCCTCGATTCCATAGAAATAGGCGACGACGTGCTCATCGCGTCCCATGTCTACATATCCGACAACACCCACGGCTCCTATTCGGGCGACACATACGACACGCCTCCGGACGTTCCGCCGACCGAAAGGCCCTATGCGACAGCTCCGGTAAGGATCGGAGACCGGGTGTGGATCGGCGAAGGGGTCATCGTCATGCCCGGCACGACGATAGGCAGCGGTTCGATCATCGGCGCCCATTCGGTCGTAAAGGGAGTCATTCCCGCCGACACGATCGCCGCAGGTACGCCGGCAAGACCCATCAAGCGATGGAACCGCGAGTCCGAGCAATGGGAACGAATAATTTAAAATTCTGAACTTCCATGATTACAGGTTCGATAGTCACTTTTCATACCGACCGTTCGGAGCTGCAACGGTTGATCGGCTGCGTGATGCAGTCCGACATCGCACTGCTTTTCATCATCGACAATTCGAGCAACGACGAGTTGCGCGACTTCGTGGGGTGCGATCCCCGGATAAAATACATCCACAGCCTCAACCTCGGCTACGGCGCCGGGCACAACATCGCCCTGCGGCGCGCCATCGAAATGGGCGCCGACTATCACGCGGTGCTCAATCCCGACATCTGGTGGGACGGCGACGTGATCGGCGAACTCGCCCGTTTCATGGACTCCGATCCGGAAGTCGGACAAGTCATGCCCAAAATCGTCTACCCCACAGGCCGGACGCAATATTTGTGCAAGCTCCTGCCCACGCCCATGGACTTGATCATCCGGCGGTTCGTGCCGTTCGAAGGCTACCGGCGCCGGCGCGACGACCGCTACGAACTCCGCCGGAGCGGCTACGACAAGATCATGGAGGTACCCTCGTTGTCGGGATGTTTCATGTTTCTGCGCTGTTCCGTGCTCAAGCGAGTCGGTCTCTTCGACCAGCGCTACTTCATGTATGCCGAAGACCTCGATCTTTGCAGAAGAATCGGCGAGGTCTCGAAAACGGTCTTCTACCCCGGCGTTGAGGTAACGCACGAATATGAGAAAGGATCGTACAAAAACAAAAAGCTGCTCAACTATCACATCCGTTCGATCATAAAATATTTCAACAAGTGGGGTTGGTTCTTCGATCCGAAGCGCAAGGCGAAAAACCGGTCTTGCCTCCGGGAAATCGGCTCCGCAGCGAACAACTGAAATCCATTGATAAAGCACCGTTCACTTCAAGGCAAATGAAAGGAATCGTTCTGGCAGGCGGATCGGGCACACGGCTTTACCCGATTACCAAAGGAGTCAGCAAACAGCTGCTGCCCATCTACGACAAGCCCATGGTCTATTATCCGATTTCGGCACTCATGCTGGCCGGGATCCGGGAAATACTCATCATTTCCACGCCGCAGGACCTGCCGGGCTTCAGGCGCCTGCTCGGCGACGGCTCCGACTACGGCGTACGCTTCGAATATGCCGAGCAGCCCTCGCCCGACGGACTGACGCAGGCTTTCATCATCGGCAAGGAGTTCATCGGCGGCGATTCGGCATGCCTGGTGCTGGGCGACAACATCTTCCACGGCGCAGGATTCTCCGGGCTGCTGAAAACCGCCGTCCACGACGCCGAGCACAACGGCAAGGCGACCGTCTTCGGTTATCGGGTGGACGATCCGGAACGTTACGGCGTGGCCGAGTTCGACACCGAGGGCAACTGCCTTTCGATCGAGGAGAAACCCGAGCATCCCAAGTCCGACTACGCCGTCGTGGGTCTCTATTTCTACCCCAACAAGGTCGTGGAGGTCGCCTCCTCCATCAAGCCGTCGGCACGCGGCGAGCTGGAGATTACCACCGTCAACCAAACGTTCCTCCAGGCCGGACAGCTCAAGGTGCAGACCTTGCCGCGCGGCTTCGCCTGGCTCGACACCGGCACCCACGACTCCCTGGCCGAGGCATCCATCTATGTCGAGGTGCTCGAAAAACGGCAGGGGTTGAAAATCGCCTGTCTGGAGGGCATCGCCTACCGGCACGGATGGATTTCGCGCGAAAAGATGCTCGAACTCGCCCGGCCGATGCTCAAGAACCAGTACGGACAATATCTGATGAAAGTTATCGACGAACTCGACCGCTCGGGTCGCAATGCAGAATAAAAAACATGGAAGCGATCAAAACCGCCATCGAAGGCGTCGTCATCATCGAGCCACGGCTTTTCAAGGATGCCCGAGGCTATTTTTTCGAAAGCTATTCCAAACGCGAATTCGACGAAAAGGTGCAGCCCGTCGACTTCGTGCAGGACAACGAGTCGATGTCGGCCTACGGCGTGATCCGCGGGCTGCATTTCCAGCGGCCGCCCTTTACCCAGAGCAAACTCGTCCGCTGCGTCAAGGGACGGGTGCTCGACGTAGCGGTCGACCTCCGCAAAGGCTCCCCCACGTTCGGACAGCACGTCGCCGTCGAACTCTCCGAAGACAACCATCGCCAGTTCTTCGTGCCGCGGGGATTCGCTCACGGCTTCGCCGTGCTCTCCGATGTGGCGGTCTTCCAGTACAAGTGCGACAACTACTACGCGCCCCAGGCCGACGGAGGCATCTCGATCGCCGACGCCTCGCTGGGCATCGACTGGCAGATCGACCCGGCCCGGGCCATCCTTTCGGAGAAGGATACCAATCATCCGCTTCTCAAGGATTTCGATTCGCCGTTCGAATACTGACAAGCCATCTTTGTTCCCATCAGCATAGCAAAACCATGAACATTCTCGTTACCGGAGCCAACGGCCAGCTGGGCAGCAGCCTGCGCAACGCCGCCCGCAACTCCAACGACAATTATCTTTTTACCGACGTCGCCGACCTCGACATTACCGACCCCCAGGCCGTGGAGGAGATGGTGGCCGGCAACGGCATCCGGGTTGTCATCAATTGTGCCGCTTATACCAACGTCGACAAGGCCGAAGACGACCGCGACTTCGCCGAAGCGCTCAATGCCGGCGCCGTACGCAACCTCGCCCGCGCCGTCAAGGCCAACAACGGCACCCTCATCCACATATCCACCGACTATGTTTTCGGCGGCTCGCTCGGCAACACGCCCCGCACGGAGAGCGAGCCGGCCAACCCGACCGGCGTCTACGGCATTACCAAACTCCACGGCGAGGAAGCCTTGCTGTCCAGCGGGTGTTCCTGTCTGATCTTCCGCACCGCGTGGCTCTATTCCCAATACGGCAAGAACTTCGTCAAAACCATGCTCGACCTCACGGCGACCCGTCCGGAGCTGAAAGTAGTCTTCGACCAAGCCGGCACCCCGACCTACGCCCAGGATCTGGCCGACGCCCTCGTACGCATCGTCGCCGACCGCAAGTTCGAGGGCCGCGAGGGCATCTACCACTACTCCAACGAGGGGGTTTGCTCCTGGTACGACTTCACCAAGATGATCGCCTCGCTGGCCGGCAACGCCTCCTGCATCATCCGGCCCTGCCACTCGGACGAATTCCCCTCCAAGGTCGTGCGCCCCTCCTACTCCGTGCTCGACAAAACCAAGTTCAAGGAGACTTTCGGTCTCGAAATTCCCTATTGGGTCGATTCATTGAAAACCTGCATCGCAAATTTACAGAATCATGAAGCGTAACATCCTCATCACGGGCGGCGCCGGCTTCATCGGCAGCCATGTCGTACGTCTTTTCGTCAATAAATACCCCGACTGCCGCATCGTCAATCTCGACAAGCTGACCTACGCCGGGAACCTCGAAAACCTCAAAGACATCGAGGGTAAAGCCAACTATACGTTCGTCAAGGCCGACATCGCCGATCTGGATACGATCCGCCGCGTCTTCCAAGAGTACCGGATCGACGGCGTGATCCACCTGGCTGCCGAAAGCCACGTCGACCGTTCGATCAAAGACCCGTTCTGCTTCGCCCATACCAACGTCATGGGCACGCTCTCCCTGTTGCAGGCCGCCAAGGAGTATTGGGAATCGTGTCCCGAGCGTTACGAGGGCAAACTTTTCTATCACATTTCCACCGACGAAGTATACGGTGCGCTGGAACTTACCGATCCCGAAGGCATCGAGTCGCCGTTCGCTACGGCCGCTTCGTCATCCGAACACCACCTGGCTTTCGGATCGGAATTCTTTCTGGAGACCACCAAATACAATCCCCACAGCCCTTATTCGGCCTCCAAGGCGGCAAGCGACCACTTCGTACGCGCCTATCACGACACCTACGGCATGCCGACGCTGGTTACCAACTGCTCCAACAACTACGGGCCATATCAGTTTCCCGAAAAGTTGATTCCGCTCTTCATCAACAACATCCGCCACGGCAAGCCCCTGCCCGTATACGGCAAAGGCGAGAACGTCCGCGACTGGCTTTTCGTCGAGGATCACGCCCGCGCCATCGACCTGATCTTCCACAAGGGAAAGGTCGCCGACACCTACAACATCGGCGGGTTCAACGAGTGGAAGAACATCGACCTGATCAAGGTCGTCATCCGCACCGTCGACCGGCTGCTGGGCAATCCCGAGGGGCACTCCGAGCGGCTCATTACCTATGTGACCGACCGTCCCGGCCACGACATGCGCTACGCCATCGACTCCCGCAAGCTCCAGCGCGAGCTGGGTTGGGAACCCTCCCTGCAATTCGAGGAAGGCATCGAAAAGACCGTGCGCTGGTATCTCGACCACCAAGACTGGATGGACCACATCACTTCCGGGGCCTACGAAAACTATTACAACGACATGTACGCCGGACGATAAGTTCAATATATTTTCTCATTTTTAATTATTTAATTGCTATCTTTGGCTACGCCCAAGATACTCCCGCTCGGCAAAATGCAAGCGAGCTTGCTTTTGCGCTCGCTTATTCGTATCTTTAATGCAGTGGAGAATAATTGCTTGACTGCAAGCGATATAAGAAAATCATCGTGAAAAAAGGCAACGGATAAGTAAGTCGTAAAGTGTGTAAGATCACTTTATTTTCACGATTTCAAACAACTTTTTATCCTATTGCAAAAGTAATCCTTTTTGCAGAATCTGTAATATAGTATCACGAATTTATTTATCTTTTACGGCTTTGATTTGCTCGATTTCTTAGGCTGTCAATGCTCGTTTGGCATTGAGCCGCGACACGATCTTTTGCTTGTTTGAACCTTCATCCTATAAAGCACGTTAACCTACACGAATAGTCTCCGGCATCAACACTCTGAGGCTGAAGTCGCAACCTTCTGCCAAAGGTCGAGGTTGAGTGTAGGCAAATGGACATTGCATGCTGTAATACGCTATTCAAAACCCTTCGGGTTCTCCCCAAAGTGAGACTGTCGGAATATGGCAAAATGTCTTTCAATCGCTCAAACGGACTAAAAAAGTAGCCCGAAAAGTATTTGCCATTGCAGGATGCGAAGCTTTTCCTCCGAAGTTGGGAACCCCGTATTGCTATAAGCATGTTTATAGCAACGAATCATTAATGCCAAAATTTACAACTGTAAATTACATCATTCATAAGGATTCTTATAAACTTAATTATCGAATTAGCAATGGATATCGATAAAAAATGCTAACTTTGCATTGAATAAACAATGCGTTAAGGGCCTGAAATAAAATATTAACAACAGGATAGAAAAACACTTTCACTGTCTGATAGGCTTTGGTCGGCCTCGCAAAGATAGCGAAGGTGTTTTGTTTAATATACGAAATAAGTAATGGGCGCATTTAGTGAAGATAGCAGAGTAAAGTTCCCCACGCTTATACATCTTATAGGAATGGGGTATAAATACATATCTCAAAAGGGACTGTTCACTAAGTATGTGACAATTCCGAAAACGGAATCCGATGCTCTTACGAACATCTTGCTACAACCATTTTCGGAAGCTTATTTGCGGCTGAATCCTCTGTCTACACAAGAAGATGCAGACGTTATGCTTCATAGTATTCAGAAGTCGCTCAACAACGACGATCTTGGCAGGCAGTTTTATAAAGAATTGCTGCTTGACACCACAAACAAAATAATCGACTTATCTTCTTCCACGAACTTCATTCGCAACAACACGTTCCAAGTGGCAACCGAAATGACTTGTGGCGATCTGTCAAGCGACAACTTCCGTCCCGACATAACCATTTTCGTCAATGGCTTGCCTCTGGCTTTTATTGAAGTGAAAAAGGAAAACAATCATGAAGGAATCGATGCCGAGCGCAACCGTATGAAGGCAAGGTTTGCCAATCCCTGTTTCCGCCGTTATCTGAATATCACGCAAATTATGGTATTCAGCAACGATATGGAATACGACGAACAACTGAAACAGGGAGCTTATTACGCTACTATCGGCAAAACCGATACCCTCTATAATTGCTTTCGAGAGGAAGGACAAGATAGTTTCCCTATTCAGAAAAGATATAACACTGTTTCTCCCGAAGACGAGGAGATATTGCTGCGTGACAACAATGTGCCTCAATATAAAAACAATAGCGAGTACAAAACGAATTGCAAAGTCGAGACACCGACCAAGCGCATTTGTGAGAGTTTGTTCAGTTTTGAGCGTTTCTATTTCTTCTTGCGCTACGGAATAGCTTACGTAGACCATCCCAATGGATTGCAAAAGCATATTATGCGCTATCCGCAAGTATTCGCGACAAAAGCGATTGAACGACACCTTGATAAAGAGGAACGTAAAGGTATTATTTGGCATACTCAAGGCAGCGGCAAGACTGCGCTTGCGTATTTTAATGTCAAATACCTGACCGATTATTATTCTCGCCAAGGCATAGTCCCGCAGTTCTTCTTTATTGTAGATCGTATCGATCTTTTGGAGCAGGCACAAAAAGAGTTTACTCGTAGAGGTTTGAAAGTCAATTCCGTTCAAAGCAAAGAGGATTTTGTCAATCTGATAAAGGCTGGTGTGACTACTCAAAACCAAGAGGGCAGATTGGAAATAACTGTTATCAATATCCAAAAGTTCTCCAAAGACAGTCGGGCACTCGCTAAAAATGCGTATAACGTCAAGGTGAAGCGCATTTATTTTATTGATGAGGCGCACCGTAATTATAACCCAGAAGGCAGTTTTTTGAAAAATTTGATTGCGAGCGACGAGAATGCAATCAAAATAGCGTTGACGGGCACACCCATAATCGGCGAAGGATATAATACCAAAGATATTTTCGGCGATTACATCCACACATATTATTACAACGCCTCTATTGCAGATGGTTACACGCTCCGGCTCATACGCGAAGACATCGGGTCAAACTTTAAGATAAGAATGAAAGAAGCCCTTAACAGCATAAGGGTAAAAAAGCAAACTGTTAAAGAAGTCGATGTCTATGCCCATAAGAATTACGTACACCCTTTACTCGACTATATTATCAACGACTTGCAGGAGTTCCGGAGCAAATATTCCGACCCATCATTGGGTGTACTTGCTGTATGCAACAGCAAAGAACAAGCGATAATGATGTATCGGCTGTTTTTGGAAAACTATGCCGATGAATCGGAACTCGACAATTATACGGGCGAGGATGGACAAATAATCTACCGCAGTATCTCGGCTAACGAAATTGAGGTCAAAAAGACCTCACCCCGAAAAGGGCGTTATCGCGCTGCCCTTATCCTCTATGACAGCTTCGATAAATCCACCCGTTCCAAATGGATTGATTTGTTCAAAAACGGAAAAGTCGATCTGCTGATCGTGTTTCAAATGCTGCAAACAGGCTTTGACGCTCCGCGATTGAAGAAATTGTACCTGCACCGTATGGTCAAGGAACATAATCTGCTGCAAACGCTTACGCGCGTCAATCGTCCGTACAAGGCTATGAAGTTCGGGCATGTCGTGGATTTTGCCAATATCGAGGAAGAATACAGCAAGACAAATAAGGACTATCAAGAAGAACTTGAAAAAGAGGTCGGTCAAAAAAACACTTCTTCTATGGATAGGCTGTTTGTTACCATTGAGGAGGCGATGAAAAATGTCGCAGATGCTAAAGTAACTTTGGCAGACTACGACTTGACCAATCCTCAAATCTTTTCTCGCCAGCTCAATTTGGTGGACGACCTTGCCACAGTCCGTTCCGTAAGTAAAAGTTTGGAAATCCTGCGCAGTATGCAGAATATGCTAATTTCACAGGAAAGTCCGGAAGCGAAAGAGATTGTCGATATACCCGAAATATCAAATCTTATCAAAGCGGCACGCAACCGCCTTGACCTTCTCTCGTATGAGCAGAACTCGAACGACCGCGAAAGTGTGAAGCAACTGCTGAATGCCGCATTGGAAAACATACATTTCTCGTTCTATAAGAAAGGGGAAGAGGAACTCGAACTTCAAGAGCAATATAGACAATCGGTGGCTCACACTCGGAACCAATTGAACGCTTGCGTTGACCCCGATGACCCGGAATATCGGTCTATCCTCGCAGACTTCCTCGCACTTTTCAAGAAGAAAGAGATGGAATCGGAAGGTGAATTTAATATGCATGACCGCGTCCAAAACATTAACGGCATACTGAAACGCATTCGCCAAATGAACGAACGCGATGCGTTGCGGGCGATCGCCTATAATGGAGATCCCAAGTTCGTGCGTATCGAAAAACGGTTGACCGAACAGGCGAACAGAGAAGAACGGGAACATACCGAACCTCGCACCTACGCTTGGACAAAAAAGAAAGAGCAGGTGACGGCTGTCTTGCTGCTTATAAAAGAAGATGTAGACGATGCATTCTTCCACAACGAAGCGATTGTCGAAACTCCGGCTTATTTTACCAAAAACATATTGACTTACGTCACCCGCCGTTTCAAGGATGCGCAGATTTCCACGGAGCGTCCGGCTCGTAAATATGTTAGCGATGTTATTTTCAAGGAATATCAAACCATATATTGATTATGAGTATTGACATCATCAAGCAGCAGACAAAAGACCTTATCGACCGTCTGAAAAGTACGACAAACAATATCGGTCTTGGCAATAGCGGAAATGAATATACGGTTATCGTAGAGACGTTTCTATATAAGTTTCTCAATGATAAGTTTATCTATGAGGCAAAACGGACATTGCCAGAACTTGCCGAGGCGAAGGATGTTTACGAGGCATTGGAGCGACTATCCGATGATGAATACGAAGAGATGTGCGATATGATGCTCGACACCATTGTATTGAAAAAAGAGCATCTGATACCATATCTTGCCAAACGTCAGAATGAGGATAATTTTGCCACTCTGTTCGATGCGACATTGGAGGCTATTGCCGATACCAACGAGGAGATTTTCTACATTCTCAACGAGGACGAAACCCGTATTTCCATTATGAAACCGCTCTCGGAGGTAGTGACGGGAGGCTCTGCAAAGAAAAACGGCTTTTGCAAATCGTTAATCGGCGATGTGGCAAGCTTCTCTTTTGAAGCGGCTTTCGCAGCCGGGTATGATTTCTTCTCCACCATATTTGAATACCTGATTAAGGACTACAACTCCAACGGCGGCGGCAACTATGCCGAATACTATACGCCACACGCCATTGCTTCTATTATGGCTCAATTGCTTGTTGACGAGAACGAGGGTATAAAAAGCGTAACTTGCTATGACCCATCGGCCGGGACGGGCACGCTTGTCATTGCACTCGCCCACCAAATTGGAGAGCAAAATTGTACAGTTTTCACACAAGATATTAGTGATAAATCATCTACTATGCTGATGCTGAATCTCATACTGAACAGCATGAGCCATTCTCTGACGCACGTCATACAAGGCAATACGCTGAAACATCCTTATCACAAAGAGGGACACGAATTACGCAAGTTCGACTATATCGTCAGCAACCCGCCTTTCAAGCTCGATTTTTCCGAATATCATTCAGACCTCCAAGCCGACCATTACCGTGGACGTTTCTTTGCGGGTATTCCCAATATACCCAATAAGGATAAGAAAAGTATGGAAATTTACCTCTGCTTCTTTCAGCATTTGCTTTACAGTCTGAAAGAAACGGGCAAGGGTGCTATCGTTGTGCCTACCGGATTTATTACAGCCAAGAGCGGTATTGCGCTCAAAATCCGTAAACACCTCGTAGATAATAAGATTTTAAAAGGTGTAGTAAGTATGCCGAGCAATGTATTCGCAAACACAGGTACGAATGTAAGTGTGGTTTTCGTAGATAAAAATAAGACCGAAAAGCCTGTGTTTATCGATGCAAGCAAACTTGGCGAAACCATCAAAATAGGAAAGAACCAAAAGACCAATCTTCGTCCTGATGAGATAGCACAGATTGTAAATACGTTCCGAAACGAGAAAGCGATAGACCAATTTTCGGTTACTCCATCCTACGAAGAAGTAGCGGAAAAAGGGTATAGCTTCTCTGCCGGACAATATTTCGACATTAAGATTGAATATGTCGATATTACAGAAGAGGAGTTCAACAAGCGTATGGCGGACTACGAAAAGACTCTCACCGAACAATTTGCGGAAAGCCACCGGCTTGAAAAGGAGATAATGGCACAGT
This sequence comes from uncultured Alistipes sp., assembly GCF_910580175.1. GTDB lineage: Bacteria > Bacteroidota > Bacteroidia > Bacteroidales > Rikenellaceae > Alistipes. The sequence continues at coordinate 431,292 of NZ_CAJTXD010000002.1, read as the reverse complement.
TGAAGACATTGAAATTTAACCAATCGTGCGATGCTTGACAGCTTGACTCAATGGGCTACGCTATTAAGTCCTATAATTAGTGTAATTGCTATAATTGTTGCGCTAAATGTTGCCCGCAGTTCTTCGAAAGATGCCCGGCAACAGATTAATGCTATTCGTCACCTGCTCGATGTGTTTGTTGCAGCCAATAATTTGGATATAGTAGAAGCACAACGAAAATATCAGCGACAACTTGCTGAATTAGACAGCCAAATTGAAGATGCTCAAATGGATGTCGATACGGTATATCCTTTTGTTGGCGGAGCAAGAATTGACCATATCATTGCTGCCCAAGAAAAGGCGGAACAAATAGAGGATCTTGCTCAACTTGTGGCAAAGCGAAAAGAGATAGAGGTAAATCTGTCTCTAATACAGGATTATATAAAAAAGGCAACGCGATAAATGGATCTTAAAAAATATAAATTGGGAGAAATTCTTGATGTTACAAGAGGTGCAAGTCTTAGTGGCGAGTATTATGCCGCTGAGGGTAAATATGTTCGCTTAACTTGTGGGAATTTCAACTATCAGAATAACTGCTTTAAAGAGAATAAGTCGAAGGACAATCTTTATTATATCGGAGACTTCAAGCCTCAGTTTTTAATGGAAGAGGGAGATATTATTACACCTTTGACTGAACAAACAATAGGGTTACTTGGCTCTACTGCTATTATTCCCGAAAGCGGTAAATATATTCAAAGCCAAGATGTGGCTAAGATTGTTTGCAAAGAGAACTTGTTAGACAAGGATTTCGCTTTCTATCTCATATCATCACCTATAGTAAAACAACAATTAAGTGTTGCGGCCCAACAAACTAAAATCAGACATACATCACCGGATAAAATCAAAGATTGCACTGTATGGATCCCTGAATTGGTAAAACAAAAACGCATAGGCAAGTTGCTCCGTACTCTTGACCGCAAAATAGAACTTAATCGGCAGATAAATCAGAATTTAGAGGCGATGGCAAAGCAGCTTTACGATTACTGGTTTGTACAGTTTGATTTTCCAAATGAGGAGGGGAAACCGTATAGATCAAGCGGTGGGGAAATGGTTTGGAATGAGAAGCTGAAACGAGAAATACCCAAAGATTGGGAAGTTACAAATATTGGCAATATCTTGGGTAAAGTGATAAGCACTCCTCGGCTTAGTACGAATGAATATCTTGTAGATGGAATATACCCAGTAATTGATCAAACCACGGAGGTTTACTATGCTGGCTTCACAGATAGGAAAGAGGCTGTAGTTGGCCAATATCCAGCAGTCATTTTTGGAGACCATTCCTGCGCTGTTAAATATGTGAATTTTCCTTTTGTTAGAGGTGCAGATGGAACACAGGTAATGTTGTCCAATAACACCAACATCTCCATTGAATATCTGTATTTTGTCGTGAAAAATATAAAGATTGGGAAAGGATATGCCAGACACTATAGTTTCTTAAAGGAACAATTAATCGTTGTTCCATCAAATATGATCGCTGAAAAATTTGAAAAGATTACGCAAAATTTGATGGAACAGATAACTCGAAACAAAAAGGAAAATCAAGCATTGGCTAAGCAGCGCGACGAACTCTTACCGCTTCTGATGAACGGTCAAGTGGCGGTAAATTCTGATTTAACGCACGATTGATTGCTATTTTACGATGAATGCTGTCTAAAACGGCAACCACTTTGTTTTGGCGTATTTTATCAATATCTTCAATAGGAATGGCTTTATATGCGGCTTTTAATTGGAGATTCTTCAATCCAGAGGTTTTGCCCTCAAAATTGAAGAAAACATCATTATTGTAAATATATTGCAAGTAATAGAACACATAGCGAGGATTCCACTTTCCCTTTACCCGAAAGGCAACGCAGAAATTGGAACACACAACAGCTCCCACCGTGTCGATTAATTCTTGCGAGATAAAAACAACGCGACCGGTTGATTGCGTAGGGCTTCCGCCGGATTTCTCCACGACAATATCACCAACTTGCAAGCATTTGGTCTCAAAAGATTGCCGATTGATATAGCGTGTAGGGATATGACTGAAATCGCTGTTATTTATGGGTGCAATATCCGCACCTCGTACGCACGCGACTTTGCAAGGCATACTCTCCGAATAGCTTTCTTCGCCCCAGTCTCCGCTAATGAATAATTCTATGGTATCTATTATGTTCATGCGTTAGCTGCAAGTCTATTTATTTTGCAACTTAAAAAACTCTTTCTGCTGCTCAATCTCGCGGCGCAGTTCTTCCTTGGTCGGCATATAAGTGAGGTATTTCGCCGCAAAAAGATGATCATTGTTATTGAGTATGGAATAATGTGCCACATCCTCGTCCGTATCGGCGCAAAGCAATAGACCTATAGTTGGATTGTGTCCTTCGGGGCGCACCAATTCATCGTACATCCTGACATACATATCCATTTGACCTACATCCTGATGACTCAATTTGGAGGTTTTGAGGTCGATCAGGACAAAACATCTCAGGTGGTAATTATAAAACACAAGATCTATATAATAGTCCTGCTTCTCTGTATGTATATGTTTCTGCCGATCAACTAACGCAAAACCTTTACCCAGCTCCATCAGGAAAGGAATCAGATGGTCGATAATACTCTGCTCCAAAGCATTCTCGGTATAGTCGGTGTTATTCTTGAATCCCAAGAACTCTGCTATAACAGGATTTTTCAGGAACTCCAGCTTGTCTTGCAGCGGCTGAGTGAGTTTGACCATTTCGTCGTGAACAACAGCCTTGTTCTGCGACCGTAGCAGACGATGATAGTATTGCGATGATATATTCCGCTGCAATGTCCGCGTACTCCACATTTCATTGGCCGCCTCGTTCTCATACCATGTACGACCATTTGTTGTAGGTTCTTGCAGAATTATACGATAATGTGTCCACGATAAGCGAATAGACGTTTTTGCAGTCAGTGATTGCAAAATATCAAAGTCCGATGCTGATTTTCCACTCACTGCGTGGAAAATGTTGTCTGGCGATTCGTCTTCTGATTTTCCACTCACTGCGTGGAAAAAGTCTGGCCATGACTGATAGAAAGCAACATAGTTATATAAATTGGTCTTTGTAAAACCTGTTTTGTATTTCTCCGTCAATTTTTTTGCCAGCGTTTTTATAACCTGATCGCCATATCCTGCCCGTTGATCTTTCAAGACCTCATGCTGGATACGCATACCCAACAACCAGTTTCGTTTGATGAGCGTTTCATTGATAGCTAAATACGCAGACTTTTGCGCTTGCTCTATGATGATACAAACGTCATGAACAAGCCCCTCTGCCACTTCCGGTTTTACGATTTCTCCCTTAGCCATTACTGTCCTTCTTTGAATACAAAGGTATTCAAATTCGGGCAATAATGCGTTAAGCGTTTAACTTAAAAATTTCTTATGCGCAATCTTCACGTTATTTTGATTGACAATTGCATAATGAAGAGTCGTATCAATGCGAACATGTCCGAGCAGACGCTGCACCTGCTCAATAGGCATTCCTTTGTCAATAGCCATAGTTGCCAACGTACGACGAAATTTGTGCGGATGTACTTTGGGTATATCCAATCGTCTACCCATTTTCCGAATACGCACCTCTACACCACCTATTGTCAGTCGATTATGCGGAGCAGACAAAGAAACGAATAAAGCTGGATTTATATCCGTTCGTTCATTTAGATACTGTTGAAGATGCAGTTTGGTGCGAGCATTAAAATAGACTACACGCTCTTTATTCCCTTTACCGAAGACAATACATTGTCTTTCGTGAAAATCGATATCCGTTCGGTTTAGCTTCACAAGCTCTCCGACACGAATGCCGGTTGATGCAAGAATTTCAATTATAGCTAAGTCGCGCTTATTGGTGCAGTTGTCGCGTAGTAGTTCTAACTGTTCATCGCTCAGCACCTCTTTCACAAGGGAATCTGTCTTCACCTTATGAATTCTCCGTACAGGGCTTTTGGCTATATAGTCTTCATCTTCGAGCCAAGCAAAGAAGCTGGAAAAAATACGACGCATATTATCAATAGTCACTTTGCTCGATTTGTGTTGTTCTTGATACATAGAGAGATATTGCCTAATATCACTTGTCGTAATATGGTGTATGGCAACATCTACAATATCAAGCAACCGTTCAATGGTATTGCGATAATATATCAGCGTTTTAATAGAGCACCCCTCTATCTTTTTTGCAGAAATAAAAGCCGACAAAAGGTCTTCTGTCTCCTCTTTTCGTTTGGCGGAATCACCGGAACTTTCCGTTATTTCCACATCCTGCAGTTCTTTAATTAGCACAGCTTTGAGTTGTGCTATCTGCCGGCAATCCAAATCACGCTGCATGGCCGCAACAATTGCCCGAATAACATTTTCTTTCATACTTCTCTGATTTAGTGCTCTAATATAATACAAGAACACTAAATCAGAATTTACCGACACTTGACCGGTCATCAAGAGCGGGAGAAGTTCGTCGCGCTGCTTAGTCAAATTTGATATTTCCTCTTGCAACTTCTCTATCTGCTCAAAGATAGGTGATATCAGTTTCTCAAATCTATCCGCAATATCTTTATTATCAGGTATGGCGATTGTGCTTTGTTGTAAATGGTCTTGCGTAATATGTCCCATCGTTGTTTTCCTTGCTTCTGCCATTTTCTTGAATACATCGACATAATCCAAAAGTTGAAAATAGTAGAATGACTTCGGGAAATCATTTGCAGATGTAACCTTAAAGATGTGCTGATTAAGTCCTCCAAGTCCATAAGCCCAGAGCATAACTTCCAGTGATGCTGACCATGAAAATAGCACATCACCATTATACACCTTTACTGACTCTGGTATATTTGACGTTACCTCTTCAGTGTCAACAGAAATACCATCGTGCATTTCTCGTATCTTGATAACAGGCAATGGCACTTCATCATCCTTTGGTCTGAATTTCTGACAAGCCAAACCATTTGTAAAAACAGCAATTTCAAAGAGGTTTCCACAATGCCAGCCAACAGGAATATTGCGTTTCAGCTTTTCATTCCAAACCATTTTACCACCACTACTTTTATACAGTTTCCCCTCCTCATTAGGAAAATCAAACTGCACGAACCAGTAATCATAGAGCAGCTTCGCCATCGCCTCTAAATTCTGATTTAGCATACGAAGGCTTTATCTCTGTTCTGTATTTCAACTCATTAGAAACATATTTCAAGTGCCTAATATTACTTTTATATTTAGAACGAGTGATTTGATAATACAACAACTATGAATTATTGGGAATCGCACGGTTAACAACTATTTTTTCTTGGTTTCTTAAACAATCCGTTAAATATTTAGGTCACTTTTTTATACTGTTCTTGATACATCAAAGTATATAGTTGAGGTTCTATAATAGAAATTCAGTTTGCTTTATAGCATCTATCATTGATTCCTTGGATAGAAGTTCGGACTACCATCGCTTTTGAAACTCTTCGGAAAGAGCGACGATTCGCTGCCCGACAGCCGCCAGTTCTCGGGTCGTATTCTCCAATTTGTAGAGCATGGCGAGTGCTTTCCGCTCCGAGAAATGGGTGTGCAACAGCTTCACGACTTGGTTGTAATTCGTTCCCACGGCTCGGAATTGAGCGTGCAGTTGCGTCAGTTTGGCCACGTATTCCAGCGTTCCGCGATCGGTTTTTATCACCCGGAACACATCGCCGAAGACCCGTGCCTTGATAAAAGCCGCCTTCGACAACAGCCCTGATTGCTCGTACATCGTCAGAAATCGGGCGTGTTCCGCATCGTTGAATCGCACCATGACACAATGCGAAGCGGTATCTGTTTTCGCGGGGCGTCCCCTTCGACCCTTGCGGGTCGGTCTGTTTTTCTCCATAATCGAAATTTTTGAGGTGAGGCTGTCGCCTCGCCGGTTGCTGAAAATTGCGATTCGTTCGTGGCGGAGCCGCCTGTCGAAAAGCGCCGACTTCGGAGGTGCCCCCCCTTGCGGGCAAGCTGTTTTCCGTTACGGAAATAGTTTCGGGTAACGGAAAACACAGCTTGCTATTTGCCCTTTGCAAATACGTTGGCTTTCGCCGTCGTTTTCTCGCCATGGCAGAACCGTGCGAGCACGGCTCTGCTCATTTGGCTTATCGAAAACGTTCCGTCCGCTCATCGGACGGACTATTGAACCGGCCGCCGTAAAAACGGGCAAGGCGGCTTCCATCTACGTCGGAATCGTTACAACGGCACAAAGATACCGACCGATTCAATTCATTGCATAATAGTCGATTGTGCCGTATAGAGCCACTTCGAAGCCACAAGCGACAAAGGGTCGAAACAGGCATGAAGTGTTCGGTCATACAATGATTCGTCCAGTCGGACAAATCATCGTATGGCTGTTTAGAGAGTTAAAATACTGATCAACCGACTGCTTGACTGAATACTTGAGTAAACATACAAATGATTGCATGCGTGTATGACCGATCAAACGATCATACAGTCATACGTTTGACTGCATGGTTAGCCGACTGAATAACCGTATGTTTGTTCATGTAACAGCATGCGTATATACCAGCATCCCAACATAACAATAATTCTGCTCCATTTATGCCAAGCGGAAGGGGACGATTCTGTTTTTCTGTTTCATGAACTTTCAACCGATCGGGAAAAATGGCAAACGAGAACTTCGATTCGTTTATGCCTTAGCGGAGCCGGTATGGATGGATTCTGTTTCAGTAGCTTAAAAGATTCGGGATTAGCTCACGACAAGATTTTTGCAGGAAACACGCTTCGGTCGAAGGACGCAAGGAAGATTTTCCGCCAAACCGCCCGTCAGTCCGATCTTGCATCCTGCAAATCCTCCGAAATACCTGCGCGAACGAAACGGAATCTATCCATACCTAATCCTGTAAAATCTTATATTTGTATTAAAATCGCCACTACAAAGTATGATTTTTGTAGAAAAATCGTCATTGACAAAAAATAATGAGTATATTTGCAAAAAGGATTGATTGAGATATGGAAACGATAAACAGAATACTCCAAGAGAAGATTACGGCACGAATCGCACCCAATAAGGCGGTATTGATTTTCGGCGCCCGGCGTGTGGGCAAAACGGTGATGATGCGCAAAATCGTGGATAGCTACCCGGGGCGGACGATGATGCTTAACGGCGAGGATTACGATACGTTGGCTTTGTTGGAAAATCGCTCGGTCGCCAATTATAGGCATTTGTTGGAGGGCATCGACCTATTGGCTATTGACGAAGCTCAGAATATCCCTCAAATCGGCAGTATCCTGAAACTGATCGTCGATGAAATACCGGGTATAAGCGTATTGGCCAGCGGGTCGTCCTCATTCGATCTGCTGAACAAGACGGGCGAGCCGCTGGTCGGTCGCAGTACGCAATTCTTGCTGACGCCCTTCTCCCAACGGGAAATCGCGCAAACGGAAACGGCGCTTGAAACCCGTCAGAACCTCGAAGCGCGCTTGATTTACGGCTCCTATCCGGAGGTGGTGATGATGGACAACTATGAGCGTAAGACCGATTATCTGCGCGATATTGTCGGGGCATATTTGCTGAAAGATATTTTGGCGATCGACGGCTTGAAGAATTCGAGCAAGATGCGCGACCTATTGCGGCTTATCGCCTTTCAGTTAGGAAGCGAGGTCTCTTACGAAGAGTTGGGTAAACAGCTTGGCATGAGTAAAACGACCGTTGAAAAATACCTCGATTTGTTGGAGAAAGTCTTTGTCGTCTATCGTTTGGGAGCTTACTCGCGGAATCTCCGCAAGGAGGTTACGAAAGCCGGGAAGTGGTATTTCTACGACAATGGAATCCGCAATGCGATTATCGGAGCATTTTCTCCGCTGGCCATTCGGCAGGATGTCGGTGCGCTGTGGGAAAACTACATCATCGGAGAACGGCGCAAGGCGAATTTCAACGAAGGGCTGCATAAGGAGTTCTACTTTTGGAGAACCTACGACAAGCAGGAAATCGACCTGATTGAGGAGAGTGCAGATAGTCTGACTGCGTTAGAATTCAAATGGGGCAACAAGATGCCCAATGTCCCGAAGGTGTTTCAAGAAGCATATCCCCATGCTGAGTTCCATGTCGTGAATAGGGATAACTATTTGGAGTTCGTATAACATTCAAAATATAGAAGCATGTATTTAAGCTGTTTGCACATCAGTAAATTCCGGGTATTCGATGATATTACCCTGTATTTCAAGAATGGAATAAATATTCTGATAGGAGAAAATAATTCAGGTAAGACTGCAATTATAGATGCTTTGCGCATATGTCTCGGATGTGGGAAACCAGACAATTATATCTATATTCAAGAAAGCGATTTACATGTCAATCCCATAGACCCAACAGAAAACAATACGACAATACAATTTGACTTAATATTTGAATTCGGCGATGCGTCAATCGAAAAAGAATGTTTCTATGATTTCATATCACAAGATAAAAACGATCCGGACAAGCAAACAATGCAGTTGCATCTGAAATTCATTCAAGAAAATAATGGAAAGAAAAAATATTTCAAACGAATAATATGGGGCGGAGATAATGAAGGGCAGCAAGTTACATATGAATCACTGCAAGAAATTTTCTATACTTATTTAAGCCCATTGAGAGATGCCGTAAGCTGTCTGCGTCCTTATTCTTACGACAATAAAACATCTCAATTATTTAATCAACTTACAAAATACAATAAAGGCGAAGAAGAAATTGAGTTAAATGAAGAAAGGAAAGATTTGCTCGCAAAAAACTTGTACCATGTTTTTGAAGATGATGCTTCGGACTGGAAACATATTCTAACAACAGGAAAAAGTAAGGTCAATGCCCATCTTGAAGGGACGGGAATAACTCGTAAACATCCCAATATAGAAATGCGTTACGTTGGACGGAAATTTTCCGATGTGGTACGAGGTGTCGAATTAAAATGTCCGGTCTACAAAACGGTCGAGGATGGTCAAGAACAAAAGTATTTTGAATTGTATCAAAATGGATTGGGCGAAAATAATCTGATTTTTACGTCTGTTGTGTTGGGTGATCTTATTAATAGATGTGAAGATAATGCATTGGAAATCTATAATGCCTTGCTGGTGGAAGAACCCGAAGCGCACTTGCATCCACAGTATCAGAATACCTTCTTCGAATATATGAATGAACTCCAAAGCAAAGGACTTCAAGTATTTGTAACGTCGCACTCTCCGACGATTACGGCAAAATCGAATGTCGATAATATTTCCGTTTTGCAACGGAAACAAAATATCGTACAATCATTTTCATTTGGCAAATTAACGGAACGTGATTATCCGGTTGAGAGCAAACGTCATTTACGAAAGTTCTTAGATACAACAAAAGCCCAGTTATTTTTTGCTAATGGCGTGTTGCTGGTAGAAGGTGTAGCGGAAGCGATTATTATACCGATTCTTGCAAAGAAATTCTTGGATCAAGAAATAGACTTATGTAAATGTGGAATCGAATTAGTTAATATCGGAGGTGTCGCATTTAATCATTTTGGGTTATTATTCAACAATGATGATGAGAGAAAGCGACTATTGTCGAAATGTGCGATTATTACAGACAGCGATCCCAAAGAAGATAAAGACAAATCCGACAGAGCGCAAAAAGCAAAGGATTTAGAGAAACATAACCTAAAAGTATGTTTGGCTCCACACACTCTTGAGCATGATTTATTCGAACAATCTGAGCGCAATAAGACTATAATGCGAGAGGTATATCGTAAGCTTCATCCTCGAACAGATGTATTGAAATCTGAATTTGATGCACAGACTTTAATGCAATATTTGGAACGGAATAATGATAAGGCTGAATTTGCATTGCAGCTTTATGACCGGTTAGAAAACGAAAGAGCATTTGATGTGCCTGATTATATCAAGGAGGCTATTTTGTTTGTAGTACCAACAAAATAATAGTATGGATATTCAATTATCAGCGCAACAACAGGCTGTTGTAGATTGCAACGAGCCGAGAATTGTCGTGAAAGCCTGTCCGGGAAGTGGAAAGACTTTCTCTGTGGCCGCACGTATGGCAAAACTTTTAGGCGAGAATAATCTGTCGAGACATCAAGGAATAGCTGCCCTATCTTTTACCAACACAGCGTGTGAGGTTATACAAAAAGAACTTAAAGAAACATTCGGTTATGCAAACATAGGCTATCCATCATTTATTGGAACGATCGACAGTTTTATAAATACGTACATATTTCTGCCTTATGCTCATTTAGTTATGGGATGCGATTGTCGTCCTGAGATCGTAGGAACCGAGTTTAATAAATGGGATGATTATGATTCGACCCAAACAAGACATATTAGAGATAAGTCCGGTAGAAATATTATTGTGTCTCGTGATGCCAATTACTATTTCGATCTTATATCGTTTGGGCTTAATGACCAATTATTGCGATTGGCCCCATATCAGGCATATCATTTCGGAAAAGCAGATTGGGATAATCCCAATAAGAAAGATGGTTCACCCAAAAAGATTATATCTGAATTGAAAGAAATGAAATGGAAACATTTCAATGCAGGCAAGGTCAATCAGGCAGATGTAATATATTTTACATTCAGAATATTAGATAAATATCCTTCAATAGCACAAAATATTGTTCGTCGATTCCCGATCTTGATAATTGATGAAGCTCAAGACACAACAGAGTTGCAAATGGCTATAATTGATAAATTTTCTCAATATGGAGCAAACTCTATTATGTTGATCGGAGATCCAGACCAAGCTATTTTTGAATGGAATACTGCCAATCCACATTTATTTATGGAGAAATATAGTAGTCCGGATTGGTATTCATTGGACTTGTCGGAAAATAGACGTAGTTCCGAGAAAATATGTCAATTGGCTAATCGTTTCTCTGGAAATGCAATGAGTTCGATAGCCAGCAATAAAGATTATATTGAAAAGCCATGTCTGAAAAGTCATCTCAGCACGCCGGAATCAGTCAATCAAATTGCTGATAACTTCATCGAAAAATGCAAAGAGATAGGGTTGAATGAATCCGAATATGCAATTGTATTTAGGGGACAAAGTTTTGGGGCAACTTATTTCGGATTAGCAAACAATGATAATTCAGATGTTGCAAGACAAAGTAGTCCGTGGAAAAATGGGCACTACGGTGTTCGAGATATTGTGTATGGGAAATATCTGATTGATCTGGGAAAATACTCGGATGGATTGGCTCTTATTGAAAAAGGTTACTACAAAACAAAAAAGCAAGTACGATATGTTCCTACAAGTATTATACGAAAAGAAATAGCAGATATGGGGTTTAGATGTTATCGAAAAAAAATGCTTGATATTATTCAAAAACTACCTTCTACGAATAACACATTGTCTAACTGGATTGCTGAACTTCAACAAAGGGGAATAAATCTAACAGTGGAACTGGATAAAGCCAATGTTAGTATTGAATCGCTTTTTAGGACATCGAATCATCAATTACGACAAGCGCGCCCTTATCTAAAAACGATTCATTCTGTAAAAGGAATGACGTTGGAAGCTATTTTAGTATTTCTTTCTAAAAAGGCTGTCCATACGAATTATACGACTATTCTGAATGATTCTGCTCGGAACAACATTCATAACAATGAAGAACTCCGTATTATATATGTAGCCTGTACACGACCTAAAAAGTTGTTATGGATAGCTGTCCCGTCAGAGGATATGGATTGTTGGAAAAAGAAATTATTTGAAGAGTAGAAACAGATGATATTGCCAAAACTTACATGGAGTTGGATCGTTTTTGGTTTGCTTCAATATCGTTGTAGGTTTTATTGCATAATTCATCTTGCTTGAATTTTGTCTTCAAGTTTCAGCTTAATGTATTACTATTGCCCTTTGGCATCTTCCAGACAATAGCGAGTGTCGTCGCTCGTTCTATGATCCAGCGTCTGAATACTTCGGCATTTTCGGATTTCAGTCGGAATGCTAATGCCATAATCATTTCAAGATCGTATCGCTCAACGATGTTTCCGTTTCGGCAGCGTGTGCGGCGAACAACGCGGTCTTCGTACAGAACGCCGCTTTTGAGAATCGCTCGGATATTCGCGCTTACGGCAGCAGTAAATACTCCGAACATATCGGCGATTTGACTTTGCGTGAGCCATACTCCGTTGGCGGTCGGGCGAATCGTTACCAGCCCGTTTTCGATCGTTATGGGTTGAGTCGTCATATACGCTTAATTCTTTATAGGTTCTTCATAGAGTTCGAGCTTTCGGCTTGCGGATAGTTCTCGCAGCTGCTTCGTATCCTCGTTCACCTTTCTGTCCGTTACATGGGCATAGATTTGGGTGGTCATCAGCCGTCGGTGTCCCATCATGCGGCTGACCGTTTCAATCGGCACGCCCAACGAGAGCGTGATATGCGTTCCGAAATTATGCCGGGCCCTGTGGAATGTCAGATTTCCAATTCCGTAAACTTTACCCAGTCGTGGCATAAGTTTTTGTAACTTATGATAGGAGCAAATCGGCAGCAGTCGTTCATCGGTACGTTCGGTTCGGTATTTCTCGATAATCCGCAGAGGTATGTCCAGCAGCCGCACGACCGATTCCGTGCCGGTCTTCTGTCGTCGGATATGTATCCATCGCACGCCATCTTTATCCTGTGTAATGTGCTTTCCCGATAGTTGTCTCAAATCCGCATAAGCCAGTCCCGTAAAGGTCGAGAAGATGAACCAGTCCCTCGCCCGTTGCAGTTCGGGATCGGCGACTTGCTCGCCGAGCAGGCGTTTCAGTTCGTCGAGTTTCAGGTGGCGGCTCCTACGCTTGGGCAGTTCGGGGTGCAGCGTAGCGTAGGGGTCGCGGCGCAGCGTCCCTTGATTAACGGCCCGCATAGTCATCTTCTTCAATCGGTAAAGATGTTCATGCACAGACTTCTGTTGCAGTCGGCGTTCCGTGCGCAGAAACAAGTCAAACGCATCGTAGAACTCTCGGTCGAGGCTGCGCAAGGTTATATCTTCCTGCCCGCATTTCTCTTGCACGAAGTCTCGCAGGTGGTTGTACGAACGCACATAGCTCTCGAAAGTCTCTTTCGTGCGGTCGATGCCGACCCGCTTGCGAAACTCCTCGTTGTGCTCCCGAAACAATGCCAGCAGGGTCAGCGGCTTCTGTCCGATGCCTTTCACAGCGTTCTTCACCAGTTCGGCCGTTACGAAACCGAGTGACAGATTGATGCGCTTGTAGTGCGCCTTGATTTCCTCCGTCAGTGCGTCGATGGCTCGGTTCACCTCGTTGGCATTGCGGCTGCGGCCGTCGGCACGCCCTGTCGTTGGGTTCCAGATTGCAGGGTCTACCGCGACTTTCGTCCCGATCTGTGCCGCTTCGGCGTCGATACTCACCTTGCACAAGAGCTGGCACATGCCGTCCTTGCGGACTTTCGTACGGTTGATATAAAACAACACGGCGAACGTGCTGCGACGTTTCATATCTTTATTCTTTTCCATCAGATAGCGATTGTAAAGCATTCTGCAATCCGTTCGTCAAGAGCCTGCGTGTCGGCATCGATTTTATTATCGGTCACTTGGGCGTAGATTTGCGTCGTATCGACACGGCTGTGTCCCAGCATGCGACTAACCGTCTCCATCGGCACGCCGTGCGAAAGCGTGATTTCCGTGGCGTAGGTATGGCGCGCCATATGAAAGGTCAGCTTACGGTCGATGCCGCAAGCAGCGGCAAGAAGTTTCAGTCCCTTGTTCAACTCCGAGTTTCCGTATATGGGAAGCAGTTTGCCGTCTGATGTCGTATCGCGGTATTTGTCTATAAGGTGAAGCGGCAGGTCGAGCAGCGGTATCTCGAACTCCACGTTCGTCTTTTCCCGCGTCGCCTTAATCCACGTAGTTCCGTCTTCTGACGTTTCGAGGTTCGCGGCGGTCAATCGGCACATATCGCCGTAGCTGATACCCGTATAGCAGGAGAACAAAAACAGGTCGCGAACAAGGTAAAGCCTCGGCACAGAAAGCGGCGTAGTCATCAGCTGCCGCAACTCCTCGCGCGTGAGGTAACGCCGTTTGCGTTCGGGACGCGGAGGCTCGTATCCGGCGAACGGATCGGCGGTGATGATGCCTGCGGCGATGGCTTTGTTGATTACCGTATGCAGACGCGACATATATAATACTATCGTGTTCGGAGCTAACTGCCGCTCCGTACGCAGGTACAGGTCGAACCTGTCGATGAACGACCGATCCAAAGCCGAAAAGGGAATATCCGACAGCCGAAGCCGCTCCGACAGGAACCGTTCGACATGTTCGTGAGCGCAACGATAAGTGTGTGCCGATTTGGCCGTGCGATTCACACCCACCCGTTTCTCGAAATGCTCGATGAACGAACGGAAGTACCCGAGCAGCGTTTCCTGCCCGAAAGCCATACCCAACAGCAGGCATTTGACCTCCTCGGCCGTTACCCGCTCGCGAACGGCAGACTGTTCGCGGTAGATAGCCAGCGCCGAAGCCCGCAGCTCGTCCAACCGACGATTGATTTCGACGGCCTCGGCGCTTTTGCCTTTGGCACGGCCAGACACCCACAGCGAACATGGCGCGAGCATCTTGGCGCTGAACACGCTTTCCGAACGGCCGATAGTCAAACGACCCATGACGGGACAACGCCCCTCGGTATTGGTTTCGTTCACATTCGTGCACCTTTTCTCGCCTCGGCATAGCGCGAACGAGTTCGCCTCTGCCCTCGGCTTACCGAAAATGTTCTTTTTGAGGTAGAACGCAACCTTTACATCCTCTTGATTCATAACTCTATTAACTGTTTGCAAAATTAGCTGGTATAGAGTTATTTGAAGTCATGAAAAACGAAGCGAAACATAGAATAAGATACTATGCCCTCACATCGGAAACCGTCTTTTCGAGAAACTCCGAGCAAAACGACTATCTTTGTCGTGGAGTTTCGTGAGAAAAACGGTGTTCCTCGAAGCGTAGAATCGTTTTCGTAGGGTGGAGGTGAGCCTTCGACTGCCTCTTTCCCGACCCGAAAAAGGCAACGGATAAGTAACGAAAACCTCGCTCTACTCCTCGAAATCCTGCTTTTCGGTCATTCGGCAAGGGACTGAGGTTCTACCCATTGCGATTCTGCATTTCAACAACTTACATTATTACGCCCCGTTCGCCCGTTTTATCCGATTTTCTTCGTATCTTTGCCCCCGCAAACAAAAAAATGTTGAAAACCATGAAACACGCATATGTATTTCCGGGTCAAGGTGCGCAAGCCGTAGGCATGGGCAAAGACCTCTACGACAACGTACCTGCAGCTAAGGAGCTTTTCGAGAAAGCCAACGAAATCCTGGGATTCCGCATCACGGACATCATGTTCGCCGGCACGGACGAGGAGCTGAAGCAAACCAAGGTAACGCAGCCCGCCGTCTTCCTCCACTCGGTCATCATGGCCAAAGCGCTGGGCGTGAAGCCCGATGCCGTCGCCGGCCACTCGCTGGGCGAGTTCTCGGCGCTGGTAGTTGCCGGAGCACTCTCGTTCGAGGACGGTCTGCGTCTGGTGTCGAAGCGCGCCCAGGCCATGCAGGCCGCCTGCGAAGCGCAGCCCGGCACGATGGCTGCCGTATTGGGTCTGGAAGACAAGGCCGTTGAGGAAATCTGCGACTCGATCGACGGCGTGGTCGTCGCTGCCAACTACAACTGCCCGGGCCAGCTGGTCATCTCGGGTGCCGTGGAGGCCGTAGAGGCCGCTTGCGAGAAAGCCAAGGCCGCCGGCGCACGCCGCGCCCTGCGTCTGCCCGTCGGCGGGGCGTTCCACTCGCCGCTCATGGAACCGGCCAAGCAGGAATTGGAAAAAGCGATCGCCGAAGCGCCGTTCCAGACTCCGACATGCCCCATCTACCAGAACGTGGACGCTAAACCCTACACCGATCCCGCCGCCATCAAGGCCAACCTGATCGCCCAGTTGACGGCTCCCGTACGCTGGACTTACATCGTCAAGCAGATGCTTGCCGACGGCGTGACCGAATTCACGGAACTCGGCCCCGGCACGGTGCTCCAAGGCCTCATCCGCAAGGTCGATGCCGAGGCCAACGTCGAATCGAAATCGACTCTCTAAAAAAATCGGCATCCGTTCCGAACAAGAAAAGCGCTGTAAACCAGCGCTTTTCTTTTTTAAGTGTCTTTTTGTGGCATAATTTTTTCCGGATTTTTTTGAAAACCTCTTGCACAATTCAAATAATGCCTATATTTGCACAGTTCGTAAAAAAGGACTTAGGATGACATCGCTTACTGAATTCTTCAACAAGCACGAGGACGAAACCCTCAAAGGTATCTCCCATAAGAACAGCCTCATCAAGCGCAATATCATCGCGCACATGGCTGTGAACGGAGAGTGCACGCTCTCGGAACTGACCAAGGAACTGCACATCAGCGTTCCGACCATTACCAAACTGGTCCAGGAACTGGTAGACGAAAACATCGTCTCCGATCTGGGCAAAGTGGAAACGCCGGGCGGTCGCCGTCCCAATATTTTCGGCCTGGCGAATTCAGCAATTTACTTCGCAGGAGTCAACGTAGGCCGCGACAACATGCGGTTCATGATTACCGATCTGCAAAACAACATCATCAAGGAAGAGAGCGACTTTTCATTCGAGTTGCAGGATCGCCCCCAGTGCATGGAACGCATCTGCACAAGCATCGAGGAGTTCATCGCCAATTGCGGCATCGAGCGGGGCAAGATTCTGGGTCTAGGTGTCTGCATGACCGGACGCGTCAACCCCGATACGGGCCGCAGCTACAAATACTTTACCTCCAGCGAGCAGTCGCTGCGCGACATGTTGGAGGAGCGTGTAGGCATCCGCGTGCTTCTGGAAAACGACACCCGCGCCCGCTGCTACGCCGAATACACATGCGGCAAATCGAAAGACGACAGCAACGTGCTTTACCTCCACATGGGCCGCGGCGTGGCGATCGGCATCGTGGTCGACGGGCAGCTTTACCGCGGCAAGAGCGGTTTCGCCGGCGAATTCGGACACATTCCGTTCTTCGACAACGAAATCATCTGCTCGTGCGGCAAGAAAGGATGCTTGGAGACCGAAGTCTCGGGCATAGCCATCGAAGAAAAGATGTGCCACTTGATCGAAAGCGGCGTCAATACCATTCTGAAGGAAAAATACGACCAGCAGAAAAGCATCCACATCGACGACATCATCGCAGCGGCGAAGAACGACGACAACCTCTCGATCGAGTTGATCGAGGAGGCGGGCGAGAAGGTCGGCAAGGCGGTGGCTTTTCTGATCAACACGTTCAATCCCGAGACGGTAATCGTCGGCGGCAACATGGCCGCAGCGGGCGATTTCATCATGTTGCCGCTCAAGTCGGCGACCAACAAATATTCGCTCAACCTGGTGTACAAGGACACCAAGTTCCGTCTTTCGAAGATGAACGAAAACGCCAACGTCTGGGGCGTTGCCATGCTCATCCGCAACAAGGTCATCGGCCTGCTATGATTCTCCAGGGGGAGAGCGTGCGGCTGCGGGCCGTGGAGCCGGACGACGTGGAAACGTTGTACCGATGGGAAAACGACCCTGAAGTGTGGCGCGTGAGCGGCACTTTGGCACCATTTTCGCGGCATGCGCTCATGCGGTTCGTCGAGGAACAGCAGTTCGACATCTACCGGACGCGGCAGTTGCGTCTGATGATCGAGAATCCCGAGGGCGAGGCCGTCGGCACGCTCGACCTCTTCGAATTCGACCCCCACAATCGTCGTGCAGGCGTAGGCATTCTGATCTACGACTCTTCGCAACGAGGCCGGGGTTACGCCTCGGATGCACTCGCCACGCTCAGGGAGTATGCCCGGGAAGTGCTGGGATTGCATCAGTTATGGTGCGATGTGAGCGTGGGCAACGAAGCGAGTCTTCAGTTGTTCCGTCACGCAGGCTTTACTTTCGCAGGCGTAAAACACGATTGGACCCTTACCCCGGAGGGCTTCCGCGACGAACTGATCCTGCAACAGATAATAGATTGAGAAACCTCGCATGGAATCATTCATCAATTTATTGTCAAAAGCTATGAAAAAAACGTTCGCTACTTTGGCGCTCACGCTGTTGGTTTCGGCAGGCGCATTCGCAGGCAACATCAAGGAGTCGTCGGTTCCGGCCGTCGTGAAAAGCTACGTAGAGAAGGTCTACCCGCGGGTATCGCCCGTCGAGTGGAACTACCAGGAGAAAGGCAACTACTACACCGCCGAGTTCAAGATCGACGGCGCCGATTACAACCTGGACATCTCGCCCGAAGGTTCGTTGATCAATTCGACCAACGAGATCGCAGTGGCCCAGCTGCCCAATGCTGTCGAGGCATACATCGGCAAGCAGTATCCCGGGTTCAAGATCAAGGAGGCTCGCAAACTCGTGCGTCGCGGTTCGACCTACTACGAGACCGACATCCAGGGTCAGAACAGCAACCAGATGCTCACTTTTTCGGAAAGCGGCAAGCTGCTCGACAAGAAGTTGTAGTCTGGAAACGGATTTTCACAATACGGCGTTCCGAAATCGTTCGGAACGCCGTATTGCTTTAAATTGCCCGTAATTGCAAAGTCAGCGGATCGAATACGAGCGCAGTTCGCGCACGAGGAGCTTTTCGCGCCCGCCGACAAGCCGGTCGACCAGCGCATGGAATCGGAGCGAATGATCGTGATGCACGGTATGACACAGTTCATGGATAATCACGAAGTCGCGCAGATGCTCGGGCAGCGTCATCAAAAAGAGACTCAACGAGATATTGCCCTTTCCCGAACAGCTCCCCCACTTCGTGCGGGCCGCCCGAACGGTCATCTTCGCATACCGCAGTCCCGTCTGCCGGGCCAGCCGCTCGATGCGGCCCGGTAAATCAGCCTTCGCCGCACGCCGCAGTTCTTCGATCCGGGCCTTCTCCTGCTCGGGCGGAAGTGCCGGTAAGAGAGCAGCCTGCCGGGCCGCAAGTCGTTCGCGGGCACACTCGACCCAAACTATTTTCGACTCCAGAAAAGCCAAGGCTTTGCGTTGGGACACCCCACGCGGAAACGACACCCGCACCCCGCCCGCCCGACTTACCCGAATGGCGATGCGCCGCGCGCGCAGCGATTGCGACAGAGTTACCTCGCCCAGCCGCGGATGGTCGAAAACGGAAATCATCGGGTCATCACGACATCGACCGCCAGCTCGGAAATTCGCAATGTCGAATCGCTCCGCTCGAACGACATCTTCTGAAAAACGACCAATAGTTCATCGTCGTTGTAAAACAGCAGGTCGTCCGCCGAATCGAGCAGCTTTTTTCCGCTCGGAATGCCAACGATTCCCGCCCGCCGCAGCTGTGCAGCCAGCAGATCGGAGACTGCGATGCTCCGGTCGGGGCGCCGACCGTCGAAGCGGAGGATAAGCGTATCGTTTCGAAAACAATAGGAATAATCGCCTGCGGCATCGTCCTGCCAAAACATATCCCAGTCGGGATAGAGCGTCGAATAACCCTCGCACGGTACGCGGCGCGAGGTCTGCATCAGATAGATGTCGTCGGTTACGGTCACAGCCTCGGTTGCGACCGCATCCTCCCAGCCGTAGACCACATAATCGCGTATCGGCTGCGGCACGGCGGCACGGATGGCGTCCATATCCGCCCCAAGACGGCGGAAAGCCGCCGTATCGCGCCACGCAATGTATTGCACCGACTCGTAGAAGCGACGGTAATCGGCCTTGAACGTCGTGTCGGCACCGAAGCGGTCGAGACGCAACCGGCCGTCATCGTCGAGAAGCTGCAACTTCCCGGCGACCTGCATAGCACGCCGCAGCTGCGAACGCACGGCCACCCGCTCGGGCTGGAGAGCCGGCACATAGGCCAGCAGCGCAAAAAGCAAGAATCCCGCAGCACACACCCAACGATAACGGCCCGAACGCCGCGAAAGGAAAAGCAACACGCAAAAGGTCATCAACAGACCGCAGGCCACGAGCCACGCGCGCGGCTCGGTAAATCCGTATTCGCCGACCCGCCGGGCGACGCCGATCCAGAAGAGAACCAGCGGAGGCAGCGCGACCAGGCTGAAACGGTCGAAAAACCAGCCGTACCGCCGCTTCTCCAGAACGAGCTGCAAGGCCTTGACGCACAGAGCCATGATGGTAAATCCGAAGACCAGATAGGCCACGCCGCCCTCGGGCAGCGACCACGTAACGAGGATTTTGGCCGTATAGAGGTAGAGGATGGCCGTATAGATGAGCAGCGCCGGAGTCACGATGTAGTCCAGCAGTATTTCGAGGATGCGGTTGCCCTCGATCTCGGCATCGCGCCACCGTTCGGCCATCAACAGAAAGAGCGACGGCGCCACGAGCGACTCGCAGAAGATCAGCCCGTACATCCACACATGCTCGATCCAGCTGCCGCGGAGTCCGAAAATGTAGGTCGTCGAAAAGAGTATAGCGGCGAAAAGTCCCAGCGCGACGTTGGCGAAAAGCTCGGCCAGCAGGAGCGAACGCACCCAGATCATGGTGTCGGCCACGAAACGCTCGTTGCGGGCTGCACGGCGGCAAAGCAGCAACGCCAGCGGGGCGAGCACGCACAGCGTGACGAGGTATTGCGTCCCGCCGACCCAATCGTGTACGCCGCTCCACACCGAAAGCGGAATCAAGGGCATCCACGACACCCAATAGACCCTGCGCCACGGTCCCCGGCCGGCCAGCCGGTTGACAGCCAGCGCCAGCACGAAGAAAATCGGCACCACCGCCACCCGGGCATACCCCTGCGACCAGCCGGCCTCGTAGGCCGCGAGCCACAAGACACAAGCGCAGAGCGCCAGAAGCAACTCCACCGGATAATTCCGTACGATCTGCATCATCCCTTCGCGGAAGATGCGGAAACAGTGTTTCAGATCGAATTTCATAGAATCAATCGTTTAAAAAATCTCCAGCCAGGAACTCGCCATTTTCAATTAATTCGCTGCCGTACGACCTCGAAAAGCATCACGGCGGCGGCCGCCGAGACGTTGAGCGACTCGATGTGGCCGATGAGCGGAATGGCCAGCTGTTCGTCGCACATCTTGAGCACCTCTTTGGAGATTCCCGTGTCCTCGGCTCCCATGACGAGCACCGTAGGCTTGCGGAAATCGGCATCGTAGAGGAGTTTGCGGCTCTTCTCGGTCGCTGCGACGACCTGGAATCCCTCGCTCTGCAACGTCTTGAGCGTGTTGCGCACCGAACCCACGCGGCACACCGGAATCGTCGTCAGCGCTCCGGCCGACGAGCGGATAGCTTCGGCGTTGACAGGCGCCGAGTTCTTCAGCGGCGCGATCAGACCATGCGCCCCGGCACACTCGGCCGACCGGGCGATGGCTCCGAAGTTGCGCACGTCGGTCACACCATCGAAAAGCACGACGAGGGGCGTTTCGTCGTCGGGCACCCGCTCCAGAATATCCGACAGCTCAACATATTCGATCGCCGCCGTCTGCGCCACCACGCCCTGGTGATTGCCGCGCGTGAGCCGGTTGAGTTTCTCGACCGGCACCTCCTGCCAGCGCAGGCGGTGGCGCGCGCAGAGGTCTTTCAGTTCCTGCATCAACTGGCCCTCGGCCCCCTTGCGGATGTAGAGCCGCTCGATCTGCCGGCCCGCCTCGATCGCTTCGGCCACAGGCCGGATACCGAAAATAAGGTTATCGTTCATATTATCAATTATTTTTTCTTGCAATCCATTCGGCCCGAACAGCTGTGCGAGCCGCGACTTCCCGACGCAAGGTTCCGCCCTGTGGGTCTGCCGACTCTTTTCGGAACCGGGTTTTCAGACAAGTTCTCCCCACCGGCTGCGTTCGCAAAGCACCCAGGCTCCCCTACTGTTCTTCCGTTATTTCCAGCTCGTACGACGCTTTCTCCCACTCGTGCATCTGGTGGTCGTAACGAGTCTTAAGTTCGTTGTAGGCCTTGTAGTCGGCCTCGTTGTATTCGGTCGCTGCGGCGAACTTCGCATCGTAGTCGGCGATGCGGCGCTCGATGTCGGCCAGTTCGGCTTCAATGCTCTCCACGGCCTTGCGAAGTTTGCGCACCTGCTTCTCTTGTTCTTTCTTCTGTTCGTAGGAGAGTTTGCCGGAGGTCGCCGCGGGTTTCTCGGAAACGCCTTTGTTTTTTTGCGGTACATCGCGCCGCTCGATCTCCTGCAACGATTCGACCTTGCGTTTTTCGAGGAAATAGTAGATGCCGCCCAAGTATTCCTTGACGGCTCCGTCGCGGAATTCATACACTTTGTCGACCATGCCATCAAGGAATTCGCGGTCGTGCGACACGACGACTACCGTGCCGTCATACTTCATGATGGCGCTTTTGAGAATATCTTTCGAGCGCATGTCCATGTGGTTCGTCGGCTCGTCGAGCACCAGCAGGTTACGCGGTTCAAGCATCATGCGTGCCATGGCCAGACGCGCCCGTTCGCCGCCCGACAGCACCTTGACCTTCTTGTCGATATCTTCGCCACGGAAAAGGAACGCCCCCAGAATGTCGCGCAGACGCGTGCGGATATCGCCCACAGCCACGCGGTCGAGGGTGTCGTAGACCGTGAATTCGCCGTCCATCAGGTCGTCCTGGTTCTGGGCATAGTAGCCGATGTTCACATTGGCCCCCAAACGTATCGATCCCTCGGTCGGCGTCAGCTGCCCGATGAGCATGCGCGCCAACGTGGTCTTACCCTCGCCGTTGCGGCCCACCAGGGCGATGCGGTCGCCCTTGCCGATCGTGAAGTTGGCGCCGCTGAAAACGTGCTTCGGGCCGAACGACATGCCCGCCTCGTTGATCTCGGCCACGATCTGCCCCGAACGCGGCGCGGGCGGGAACTTGATGTTGAGCGCTGCCAAGTCTTCCTCCTCGATTTCGAGCCGGTCGAGCCGCTCCAACTGCTTGATGCGCGACTGCACCTGGTTCGACTTGGTGGGTTTGTAGCGGAACTTCTCGATGAACTCCTCGGTCTTCTCGATCATGCGCTGCTGGTTCTCGTAGGCTGCCATCTGCTGTGCCCGGCGCTCGGCCCGCAGCACGACATATTTGGAATAGGAGACCTTGTAATCAGTCACTTTGCCCAGCGAGAGTTCGACCGTACGGTTGGTCACATTGTCCAGAAAGGCCCGGTCGTGCGAAATCAGCAGCACGGCGCCGTTGTAGTTGCGCAGGTATTCTTCGAGCCATTGGATCGACTCGATGTCGAGGTGGTTGGTCGGTTCGTCCAGCAGGAAGATCGACGGCCGCCGCAACAGCAGCTTGGCCAGCTCGATGCGCATGCGCCAGCCGCCCGAGAATTCGCTCGTGGCGCGTCCGAAGTCCTCGCGCTTGAAACCGAGGCCCAAAAGCGTCTTTTCGATGTCGGCGTCGCGCGTCTCCCCGCCGAGGATATGATAGTGATCCTGTGCGTCGTTGAGCCGATGGAGCAACTGTTCGTAGTCGGCACTCTCGTAATCGGTGCGTTCGGCGATTTCGCGCGTGAGCCGCTCGATTTCGGCCTCCAGACGCAGCACCTCCTCGAACGCCTTGGCCGTCTCGTCGACCAGCGTGGTGGTGTCGGCCACGCGCATGGTCTGCGGCAAATAGCCGATCGTACACTCTCCGTTGACCGTCACAGCACCCGACGTGGGTTGCTGCTCGCCGGTAATGATGCGCAGAAGCGTAGTTTTGCCCGCACCGTTCTTGCCCACCAGACCGATGCGATCCTTGGGATTGATAAGGAATGAAATATTGTCGAAAAGCGTCCAGCCGCCGTAGCTGACCGTCAAGTTGTCTAAAGAAATCATACCGCAAAGGTAGCGATTTATCCCCAATCCCGATGCGGCGAGCAGAAATAAATGGCCGCCCTACGCATCGAGCATCCGCATGATTTCGGCTTCGGGATCATCGGCACCGAAAATGCTGCTCCCGGCCACCAGCACATCGGCCCCGGCGGCATAGATTGCGCCGGCATTACGGGCCGAAATGCCGCCGTCGACCTCGATGAGCATTTCGAGACCCTGTTCTCGGGCCATAGCCCGCAGGTCGGCAATTTTCTGCAACGATTCAGGAATGAACGCCTGACCGCCGAAACCGGGTTCGACGCTCATGACGAGCACCATGTCGACCAGCGGCAGGATGTCGCGCAACACTTCGACCGGCGTAGCAGGCTTGACGGAGATACCCGCGCGCGCGCCGGCCCGGCGAATGCGGTCGATACAGCCCCGCACATCGTCGGCAGCCTCATAATGAAACGTGACGATGTCGGCCCCGGCCTCCGCGAACCGCTCCGCGTAACGCTCCGGCTCCACGATCATCAGATGCACGTCGAGACACTTGGCCGAAGCCTTGCGGATAGCCTTCAGCACGGGAAATCCGAACGAGATGTTAGGCACGAAGACACCGTCCATCACATCGATGTGAATCCACTGGGCGGCGCTGCGGCCGACCATGCGGGTGTCGCGGTCGAGGTGTCCGAAGTCGGCCGAAAGCATCGAAGGAGCTACGATACGGGGCATAGGGCGGATTTTTTTACAAAAATAAGAAAAATAAGATCAATGTCGAAAAGTATCTTTTCACTTGTTAAAAGAATTTCGGCAACGCCCGACCGGCGAACGCGCGCAAAAGCAAATTAAATTTGCTATTTTTGTCGGAGCCGAGTAGCAGGCAAAACCGACACTTTCAAAAATCGACGCAATCTACGGTTCGCACAAAAAACAATCGCATTTTTATGAATATGGAGACTCTTACTCTCATAACGACCATCTTGTTCGGCGCCCTCGCAGCGGCCTTGGCGGCCATCTGCAAAACACAGCGCCGCGAGACCGCACGCCTGGCGACGGAAAAGAACACGGCTGAAACAGCCCGCGAAAAAGCCGAAGAAGAAACCCGCATCCAGGTTGCGGCACGCGCCGATGCCGAAAAAGAGCTGGCAGCTCTGCGTGCCCGCACCGAAACCGAGCTTGAAGCCCTGCGCCGCCGTACGGCCGAGGAACGCGATGCCGAAAAGCTGCGCCGCGAAAAGGAGGAGGAAGCCCTGCGACTGCAATTCCGCAACTTGGCGACCGAAATCCTGGGCGAACAGTCGCAGCGCTTCCGTCAGACGAGCCAGGAGTCGATCGACCTGCTGCTCAAACCGTTCAAAGACAACATCGCCGACTTCCGCAAACGCGTGGAAGAGATCCACACAACCCATACCTCGCAACGCGGCGAACTGAAAAACGAGCTGCAACGGCTCATCGAGCTGAACCGCACCATCTCGGCCGACGCGCAGAACCTGACCGATGCGCTCAAAGGCAATTCCAAGGTGCAGGGAGACTGGGGCGAAATGCTGCTGGAAACCATTCTCGACAACTCGTCGCTGCTCAAAGGCATCCACTACGAAACCCAATACAACATCAAGGATGCCGAGGGGCGCAACTTGCGGCCCGACGTGGTGCTGCATCTGCCCGAAAAGAAAAACATCGTCATCGACTCGAAAGTCTCGCTCACGGCTTTCGTCAACTACACAGCCGCCGACACCGAAGAGGAGCGCCGCCACCACATGGCCGCGCATGTGGCTTCGGTGCGTCAACACGTCGCGGAGCTGGGGCGCAAGGAATACCAACGACTGCTCGACTCGCCGGATTTCGTCATCATGTTCGTGCCCAACGAACCAGCATTTCTTGCTGCATTACAGAACGATACATCGATCTGGGCCGACGCCTACGAAAAAAAAGTCATCGTCTCGTCGCCTACGAACCTTTTCGCACTGCTCAAATTGGTAGCCGACCTCTGGAAATACAACGACCAGGACAAAAATACCAAAGAAATAGCAGCCTGCGGACTGAAACTCTACGAACAGCTGGTGGCTTTTACCTCCTCGCTCGAAGGGGTCGGGGCGGCCCTGGACAAGGCGCGCGACGCCTACGACGACGCCCACAAACGTCTCTGCACGGGCAACGACAACATCATCCGTGTGGGCGAACGCCTGCGCAAAACCGCCCGGCTGCAAACCAAGCGCCAGCACGCTGCCCGCACGCTGGAATTGTCCGGCAGCGAAGAGGATTCGCCGGGCACACCGGGCACACCGAATCCATAGGGCGCCACCCAAAAGACACTCGGACAATATAGCACCCTAACACCGCAACAGCACGCAATCAACTATTTATAAGCGGATTTCAACATCATAGCCGTGTCGACAGCCCTTTGTCGGCAACGGAATATTAATGTCCGGTTACTTCCGGACAGCAGCGCCCCAACTTCGCCGGAGCCGACAGGCGATACCGGGAGTGGCATCGCGGGCCAACATCGCCATAAGATCGTCCCATGTTTCGATGACCCACGGAACCTGTTCGCAGCAACCCCGCAGCACTTCGACGGCCCCGATGCGTACGGCCACCTTGGAAGCCGGGTCGACGGCCCAGGCACCGGCAGTCTCGGCAATACGCCCGAGCGCATCGGCAAAATTCGCACGGAACCGCCCCGAGAGCGCCGCGATCAGTTCCGGCCGAGTCAAAACAGTTTTTTCTTCGAAGTCGTAACGACGAAATCCTTCAGATAGAAAGGTTCGAAGTAGGCAACATCCTCCGTGCGACCCGCATCGAGTGCCTGCTGGGCCAGTCGGGCCAGCCCCCGGGCGGACGGTGCCACTTCGACCAGCCGGGCGTCGGGCAGCAGGTCGGCGCACTTGCGGGCGCCGTTGCCGAAGATGACGAACGGCCGCCCCGAGCGGCGGAACGCGGCGAAACTCTCGCCGTCGACTACCTCGGCCGCCACCTCGTTCTGCGGCACACCTGCGCTGTCGAAAACCTGGGCATAGACCTCCATGCGCCGGGCGTCCACCATCGGACACAACAAAGCGCGATCCCAATCGTCGACCGACAGAATGCCGGCTTCGTGATCTTCGCGCGCCACCTCGACCAAAGCATCGAGCGACCCCACGGCGATCAACGGTTTGCCGAGACCGTAGCACAACCCTTTGGCCAGCGACACGCCGATCCGCAACCCCGTATAGGAACCCGGCCCCTTGCCCACGGCCACAGCATCCAGATCGTCGGGTGCGATGCCGGTTTCGCGCAATAGTTCGTCGACGAACAGCGCCGCCTTGCGGGCATGGTCGCGCCCCTGGTCGCTCTCGCGCAGCGACAACAGCACGCCGTCGCGCGCAATCCCCACCGAACAGATGTCGGTGCCGGTTTCCATGCAAAGAATAAGTGACATAATCTACTGCCTGTTTGCGATCGTTCGGATCATCGTTTGAAATTTTTCATCGCCTTGTCCATTTCGCGACGGGCGTCGTTCTCCTTAAGGTACTCGCGCTTGTCATAGGACTTGCGGCCGCGAGCCAGGCCGACGACGACTTTCGCCAGCCCGCGCTCGTTCAGGAACAGCCGCAGCCCCACGATCGTAAGCCCCTTGTCCTGGGCGGCACGCTGCATCTTGCCGATTTCACGGGCCGTCAACAACAATTTGCGGTCGCGGCGCGGCGCATGGTTGTTGCAGGTGCCCCAAGCATATTCGGCGATGTTGACCCCGCGGATCCACACCTCGCCCTTGTCGAAATAACAAAACGAATCGGTCATCGACGCCTTGCCCGCACGGATCGACTTGATCTCCGTGCCGACCAGGACGATGCCGGCGACCCACTCTTCGAGAATCTCGTAATCGAACGTGGCGCGCTTGTTTCGAATATTTATTTTTTTCTGTTCGTTCATATTATGCTAAAACAATGATCCGCCCCGATCGGGTGTGCCCAGCCCGAACCGCCTCGACGCAATTCGGCCGGCCGCACTCCGCACGAACCGGCAGACCAGGAAACGACGGATCGAAAGTATTAAAAAAAGTATAAAAGTCTGCCATCGTATTCAAAAACGGCACATCATTTGCAATTTTCAGTCGCAGGGGTGGGAATCGGTTCAAGATAACCAATTCTTTTATCTTTGATATGTTTTACACATCTTTCTGTTTATTTTCTGTTTGCACACGGTATGCGCAGTGATGCGTATACGACCCGAATCCCGCCCCTTTTTTCAACCGATCTTCCGCGGTCTGCGAACGACATTTCCAGCGCCGGCCGCTTCACAATATCAGCCGCTGCAACTTCTTGGCCATCGTTACCTTGGCCCGGTTGAGCGCCGAAAGGCGCTGCATCACGTCGCTCTGCACCTCCTCGGAAAGCTCCGCGTCGTCCAGCCGGGTCTGCAACTCCTTGATCATTCCCTCAATAACCTTGGTCTTGTAGAGCGCCACAGCCTTAGGCACGCCCACAGCCAGCATTTCAGCCTCGCTTTCGACGTGCACCTCTTTCCGTTTCCACAACTCGCTGGCGACATAGTTGTCGTCTGAAAAGAGCAGGTCGACCGAAACATCGCAGACCTCGGGATCGATATGAGTCAAAAACACATGCGCCGGCACTTCGGCCCCTACTCCGAGTTGCTGCCACTGCTCCAGATAGGCCGCCCGAATCTTGTCGTACCGGACGTTGCGAAATGTCAGATCGCCATCGGCCAGCTCGTCGAAAATTACCTCGGCAACGTTGCAAGACACCATGTTGCGCCCCTCCTTGAAGTCGAACTTGCAATGTCCGTACTTGAGCAGATATTTGCACAGCTCGCGTTCCAGTGCATCGGTACTGCTGCCCGCCTCGACCTGCTTCACATACTCCACCTCGGGTTCGCGCGGAACCTCGCGCCGCAGGGTCGTCTGGCGCCGCACGAATTCGTCGGTCTCGCGGTCTCCCGTCGTCGACAGCCGCTTGCGGGCCACCTCCGAGATAAGAATCTGCTCGTCGATGTCCATGATGCGGGCGCACTCCTTGATGTAGACCGACCGTTGGATGGGATCGGGAATCTGCGCGATCGACTGCACCATGTCGCCGATGAGGGCCGCCTTCTTGATCGGGTCGCCCTCGGCATCCTGCAACAGCAGCTTGGCCTTGAAAGCCAGGAAATCCTGCTCGTTGGTGCGGATATACTCCTGCAACTCAGCCGCCGTATGGCTCCGGGCGAACGAGTCGGGGTCTTCGGGTTCGGGCAACAGCACAACGCGCACGTTCATGCCCTCCTTGAGGATCATGTCGATACCGCGCAACGACGCATGGATACCCGCCGAGTCGCCGTCGTAGATCACGGTAATGTTCTTCGTAAAACGATTGAGCAGCCGGATCTGCTCGGTCGTCAACGAAGTACCGGACGACGACACGACGTTCTCGACCCCGGCCTGGTGCATCGAGATCACATCGGTATAGCCTTCCACCATGATGGCGAAATCCTGCTGCTGGATCGCTTTCTTGGCGAAATAGAGGCCATAAAGTTCGCGTTTCTTGCTGTATATTTCGCTTTCGGGCGAATTCTGATACTTGGCGACCGACTTGTCGGTACGGAGCGTACGTCCGCCGAACGCCACGATGCGGCCCGAAATGTTATGCACAGGGAAGATCACGCGGTCGCGGAAACGGTCGTAGAGCGACCCGTCGCTCTCGCGCTTGAGCGAAAGCCCCGTCGAGAGCAGAAACTCCTCCTTATATCCCGCTGCCAGAGCATCCTTGGACATCTTGTCGCCTTTGGCTGGACAGAAACCCAGGCCGAATTTTTGGATCGTGGCATCGGTCATGCCGCGCGTCTGGCGGAAATAGGTCATGCCGACGCTCATACCTTCGCTCTCGTGCAGCAGGTAGCGGGCAAAATAGTCGGCCGCCCAACCGTTAAGCGCGAACATCGACTCGCGGTCGTCGTTGCGGCGCGCCTCCTCGGGTGTCAGTTCCTTCTCTTTGACCTCGATACCATAGCGCTTGGCCACCATCTTGAGGGCTTCAGGATAGGCGATGTTCTCATGCTCCATCAGGAAAGTCACGGCATTGCCGCCCTTGCCGCAGCCGAAGCATTTATAAACCCCTTTCGAGGGCGAGACGACGAACGACGGGGTTTTTTCGTTGTGAAACGGACAGCACGCCTGGTAGTTCACGCCCTTGCGCTTGAGCGTGACATAATCGCCGATAATATCCACGATATTGGCGGCGGCATAGATGCGGTCTACTGTCTCCCGATCGATCATGGACACAAAGGTACGAAGAATTCACAATTCACAATCCACAATCCACAATTAATTTCGAAGCCCGAGAAGGGCCGCGGAGCAGTTTTTGCGCACTTCCGCAACCCTCCACCGTTTCCGGACAGGAACCTGCGGGACTCGGCAACATGCGAATCATCCGCCGATCTTCGACTCCGAAAAAAACACAACCATGAATTGTGAATTGTGAATTATGAATTAAATTTGCGTCATGGACTTCAAACTCGTATCGGACTATGCCCCCACGGGCGACCAGCCCGAAGCCATCGCCCAACTGCTGGGCGCCATTCGCCACGGCTCGCAGCACAATACGCTGCTGGGCATCACCGGCTCGGGCAAGACCTTCACGGTGGCCAACGTCATCGCAGGGCTGAACCGTCCGACGCTCGTGTTGAGCCATAACAAAACGCTGGCAGCACAACTCTACGGCGAGTTCAAGAATTTCTTTCCCGAAAACGCCGTCGAATATTTCGTCTCCTATTACGACTACTACCAGCCCGAAGCCTACCTTCCGGCGTCGGACACCTATATAGAAAAAGACCTCTCGATCAACGACGAGATCGAGAAGATGCGTTTGCAGACCGTCGCCACGCTGTTGTCGGGCCGGCGCGACGTGATCGTCGTGTCGAGCGTCTCGTGTCTCTACGGCGCCGGCAATCCGGCCGATTTCCACGCCACGGCGATCCATATCGAGGTCGGACAGGTCGTCAGCTACAAACATTTCCTCTACAAGCTCGTCGAGGCACTCTATACGCGTACCGAACGCGACCTCGGGCCGGCAACGTTCCGGGTCAACGGCGACACGGTGGACATCATGGCCGCATTCGGCGAGTTCGGCAACCAGTGTTTCCGCGTCATGTTTTTCGACAACGAGGTCGAGGCCATCTACGCCATCGACCCCGTCTCGGGACAGCGGCTCCACGCGCTCGATTCGCTGACGCTTTACCCTACGAGCCTTTTCGTTACCACCAAGGAGCGCATCCATTCGGCCGTGCAGCAAATCTACCTCGACCTGGGCAAGCAGATCGAATTTTTCGAGCGCGCGGGCCGTACGATGGAGGCGCAGCGCATCAAGCAGCGCGTGGAATACGACGTGGAGATGATCAAGGAGCTGGGCTACTGCTCCGGCATAGAAAACTACTCGCGCTATTTCGACGGCCGGGCCGAGGGCACGCGCCCTTTCTGCCTGCTCGATTATTTCCCGCAGGACTACCTGATGGTCGTCGACGAAAGCCACGTGACGATTCCGCAGGTGCACGCCATGTTCGGCGGCGACCGTGCGCGCAAGGAGAATCTCGTGGAGTACGGCTTCCGTCTCCCCGCCGCCAAGGACAACCGCCCGCTGACATTCGGCGAATTCGAGCAGTTGCAGGGTACGACGATCTACGTGAGCGCCACGCCGGCCGACTGGGAGTTGATGAAGAGCGAAGGAGTGATCGTCGAGCAATTGATCCGCCCCACAGGCCTGGTCGACCCGCCGCTCGAAGTGCGCGTGACGCTCAACCAGATCGACGACCTGATCGAGGAGATCGACAAACGCGTGAAAAACGACGACAAGGTGCTCGTCACGACCATTACCAAACGCATGGCCGAAGAGTTGTCGAAATATTTCGACCGCGTGGGCGTCCGCAACCGCTACATCCACTCCGACGTCGACACGTTGGAGCGCATTCGGATTCTGGAAGACCTGCGTGCCGGAATGTTCGACGTGCTGGTGGGCGTCAACCTGCTGCGCGAGGGTCTCGACCTCCCGGAAGTGGCCCTGGTGGCGATTCTGGACGCCGACAAGGAGGGCTTCCTGCGCAACGTGCGCTCGCTCACGCAGATCGCGGGCCGTGCAGCGCGCCATTCGCAGGGCAACGTGATCCTCTATGCCGACACCTGCACCGAATCGATGCGCTACACCATCGAGCAGAGCAACCGCCGCCGCGAAATCCAGGTGCGCTACAACATGGAACACGGGATGCTGCCGCGGCAGGCGCAACGCAGCGGCACGGGCCAAAGCGCCCTGCTGGCAGGAAAAGCCGCAGCAGCCGAAACCGACATGACCGTATATCCGATCGCGGAAAACCACTACATGACGGCCGCAGACGTCCAGCAGACCTACACGGCCAAAGCCGGCGAAAATCTCGACGCCTTGATCGACCGGGCACGCGCGGATATGGAGCGGGCGGCCAAGTCGCTGGACTTCCTTGCCGCGGCAAAATTCCGCGACCGCATGTACGAATTGCAGAAACTACGCGACGAAAATAAAAAACAATAAAATATCCGGCACTGAATGCCGGATATTCACGAAGTCGCATATCTCGAATCGTTCAGACCGAGTCTATTTTGTCGGTTTATTTCCTCTGCGCCTTTCCCCCGCGGTGGCTTACTGCACCCTTTTCCCCGGTTTGTTTTCTCGGTTTATTTCACAGCCATTTCCTTTGTCGCAAGCCGTTTTCTCCGTCGCGCGGCCCGTTCTCCATCCGGAACGTAAAATACTTGGCAGCCAGATAGCTATAAACGGTAGTCACGCAGGTCGTCAACACCTTGGCTGGCGTAGGCCATACGCAGCATACCTCAACGAAGAACTTCAGCACCGCATAAGTCAGCAAGAGCGAGCCGCCGATCGAAAGGGCATACCGCCATAGCTGAGTCCTCGTACGCAAGGGCGACCGGCGAAACGCCACGTTGCGGTTGAGCCAGAAGCCGACGAAGAAAGTCAACGGAAAAACCAGTGCCAGCGCCGCAATGTGGGGCGACAGCACGAAGAACCCCAGATCGAAAAAACGATGGCCTACGATGTAGTTATAAATCAAGAAATAGCACGTCGGATCGAACAACACGTAGGTCATGCCGCCGCATGCGGCATAGCGGAACGTCTCCAGCGGCAACAACACGGCGACCGGCCGGACATAAAACCGGTCGATCGCCGCGGTTATCGCATCGGCCAAACGCATCAACGGCCCGTGTAGTTCCAGAGGCCCTGGAAGAAGCGGTCGCGGTATTCGGCCTTGAAACGGTTGCAGGCCGCCAAATCATCGGAGACGAAAGGCGCCACCATCAACTTGCTGCCGAACCGGTAGATACCGCAACGGAACGCCGGATCCATTCGATCGATCGCCGCGGCGGCACGAGCCGCATTTGCAGGAACGCTGTAAACTCCGGCCACAACATAATGGCGGCCCGAAACGAGCGAAGCCGGTGCCTCGGCGCTTCCGGACGGTTCGACAGCATATTGCAGGATAGCAGGAACCGGCACGGCCGGCTCGACAACCACGGGCGTCTGAGCCGCAAGCGAATCGGCAGGAAGCGTCGCATCCGGCTGCTCGGCAACCTCCGAACCCGACATGCCCATAGACGACTCCCAATCCGTATCACGCTCCGTATAAACGAAATAACCCACTCCGAGCGCCACCAAAATGGCGATCGCCCCGATCCAAAGCGCCCAATCGTATTTGCGGCGCTTGACCTGCACCGGAGCATGTCCCTGCGGATTGAGCACATGCTCGAAAGAAGGATCGGGAGTGAAAAATTTTGAGTGCAGTTCGCCCACGCCCTCGATAACCAAACCGTCCTCGACCGTGACATTCTCCAGCCAGCGGTCATAAATGGACTGCGCCGTCTCCGACTCGCAATGAGCCGCACGCGCGATTTCGTCGACCAGAGACACGCCCCGCTCCTGCGACGAGAAGCATACAGCGCAATACGGGGGTTCGACCTCTTGTCTGGATACTTGGCGGGCGCTTCGCTTCTCCACGTACAACGACCCCACGCCGGGCAAATAATACTCGCCCCCAGCTGCAAGCCGATTGGCTATCAAACGGTTGACTTGATCGATCATCGGATTTTTGTTCATCGTTTCTTCTTTTTAACGGTTTCGGCGGCGGAAAGAGCCTGAACCTGCACTTCAGGTTTGGAGACGCCCCGCCAGATCATGTAAATGCCCAATATAATAAAAGGTATGCTCAACCATTGTCCCATGTCGAGCACCCATCCTTTCTCGAAAGCCTCCTGTTCGGTTTTGATGAATTCGATAAAAAAGCGCGTCAGGAAAATCCCTTCCAGGCCGATGCCGAACAAAATTCCGGGACGCCGGCGCGCCAGATCGCGACCGAAATAGAGCCAGCACAGCAGGGCGAATGTCGCCAGATAGCACAAGGCCTCGTAAATCTGCGTCGGGTGTACCGCCGCAGGGGCGAACTCGCGGAGCCACTTGGCCGAACGCACGAACTCGAAGCCCCAGGGCAGCGAAGTCGCCGTGCCGAAGATTTCAGAGTTGAAAAGGTTGCCCAGACGAACGAAAGCACCGCCGATGCCGACAGCGATCATGATCCGGTCGAGCGACCAAATGTAGGGCAGCTTGTTCTTGCGCGAAAAGAGCCACAGACCGATCAGCAGACCGATTGCAGCGCCATGACTGGCCAGCCCTCCGTCGCGGAAGCCCGTGATGATCGTCCACGGCTCGCGCAGGTACTCCATCGTGTCGTAGAACAGGCAATGCCCCAAACGCGCACCGATGATAGTCGCCAGCGTACCATAGATGAATATGGACTCCGAAACTTTTTCGGGCAGTCCTTCGCGCTTGCAAAAACAATCGAAAAGTTTGGCGCCGGCCAAAATAGCCAGCACCCACATCACGCCATAATATCGGATGTCGAGCGACCCGATGCTGAAAAACACCGGATCGAAATTCCACACTATATAAAAAAATCGCATCATTCATTCCAAGTTTAGGGGTTGCCGACGAGCGTTCAACGTTCGTCCTGCCTATTGCACCTGCTGCAAATCGGCCTTTTTGAGCGTGAACGAGAACGTGCTGCCCACGCTCAACTCGCTGCGCACGGTAATCCGCTCGCCGTGGGCCTCGACGATGTGCTTGACGATCGCCAGCCCCAGACCCGTACCTCCCTGCTCGCGCGAACGGCCCTTGTCGGTGCGATAGAAACGCTCGAAAACCCGCGGCAAATCTTCCTTGCCGATCCCTTGGCCGTTGTCCTCGATCTCGACCAGAATCTTATCCAGCATGTCCCGGAAGCGGATACGCGTCGTTCCCTCCTCCTTGCCGTAACGGATCGAATTGATAATCAGATTGACGAACACCTGCCCGATAAAGTGCTTGTCGGCCACAGCCCAGAAAGGCGACGGCAAATTCTCGGCACCCTTGACCGAAATCTTGATCTTCTTCTTGTCGGCCTCCATTTCGGCTTGCTCGGCGATCTCCTTGGCTAATGCCACGACGTCGAAACGCTCCATGTTGAGCTGGTTCATGTTGCTTTCCAACTTGGAAATCGTATCCAGATCGTTGACTATATTGATAAGCCGGTCGATACTCTTCTCGGCACGCTCAAGGAACTTGCGGTTGATCAACTCGTCCTCCAGCCCGCCGTCGAGCAGGGTCGAGATGTAGCCCTGGATGTTGAAGATGGGCGTTTTCAACTCATGGGCCACATTTCCGAGATACTGCTTGCGGAAATGCTCGGCCTGCTTGAGCCGCGCGATCTCCTTGTCGTTGGTGTCGGCCCAGGCGGTCAGTTCCTCGCCGATATTTTCGACCCGCTTGTCTCGCAGTTCGGAGAAAATCTCGTTGGTATGGACGTCGCGCGAAAGGACGATGGAATAGATCGGCTTGAGTTTGTAGGCCACATACTTGCGGATGATGAAAAGCGCCACAAGCGCCATGACGACGAAAACTCCGGCCGCGACGCTCAACGTCAGCCACCACACCACGCCGAACCAGCTCGCTCCTGCCGCCACGATGATCGCAGCGAGCAACGCGATCCACAACGATGCGCCCTCTTTGGTTTTGATATTGACCATAAATCTACATTATACGTGCTCCCTCGCGCCCGCCAAACAAAGCAGCCGGCGACGGATACCTATTTATTATATTGTTGCATGAGACGGGCGATATACTTGCCCACAATGTCGAACTCCAGATTAACGACCGATCCGACGTCGATCCGACAGAAGTTCGTATGCTCGAACGTGTAGGGAATGATCGCCACACGGAAACTATCGGCCGTGGAGTCGCAGACGGTAAGGCTCACGCCGTTGACCGCCACCGACCCCTTCTCCACGGTGCACAGCCCGCCGCCCTGGGGTTCGTAGCGGAACGTGAAGTACCAGCTGCCGTCCGCATCTTCCTTGGCCGTGCAGCAAGCCGTCTGGTCGACATGCCCCTGGACGATATGCCCGTCGAGCAAGGCATCGGGTTTCATCGAGCGCTCCAGATTTACCAGATCGCCCACCCGGAGCAGCCCCAGGTTGCTGCGGTCGAGCGTCTCCTTCATGGCGGTAACGGTGTACGTGTCGCCCGCGATGTCCACAACTGTCAAACATACGCCGTTATGAGCTATGCTCTGGTCGACTTTCAGCTCCTGGGCGAAGTCGGCCCGAAGCGTAAAATCCTTGTTCTGTCGATCCGAACGGATGGCAATGACCTCCGCGGTTCGCTCCACGATGCCTGAAAACATTTTCCTACGTGCTGATTATCAGTTTGCCTTTTACCTTGTACACATTGCGTATGTCACTGACATTAAGAATTATATCGTCATAATTCTTGCTGTCGCCGGCGACCAGACGCAACCGATGTTCTCCATCGGCAGCGCGTACTATACGCAAAGTTACAATTTTTCGGCTGATAATCACGTATTCTTCGCCAGGAATAATTTCATCCCGCTCGATATTTTTTAAAAACACCACCGTTCCGGCAGGTATCGACCGCCCCATGGCACGCCCCGAATAGACCATCGCCAGGTCGCAGTCGCCCACCTGGGGCATTACCACATCGCTTTCCGATTCGAGGTGCCGGATGTTGGCGATCCCCTGCTCGACGTCTACATTGTAAAACGGAATCTGCACCCCCCGCAGCTGCTCGTCGCCGAACATCTGCCCATCGCCCGTCAGCAGCCACAACTTGTCGATCTGCGGGAACTTCGCCACGATACGCTGGGCTACGTCGAGCGAAATACCGTTGTTGCCGCGTTTGATCTGGTAAAGATTTTCGCCCCGGGCCAAACCGATGTGGCGGGCAAAATAGTTGGTCGACATATTCGCCCACTTGATTACGGCTTCGATTCTTTCCCAATTATTTTGCTTTTCCCGCATTTTGTTTCATAATTAAAAAAAATTCGTATCTTTGCGCATCCGGTCCCGTAGTTCAATGGATAGAATATAAGATTCCGGTTCTTACGATATGGGTTCGATTCCCGTCGGGACTACTTCAGGCACAGGTGTCGCAACAAGCGGCACTTGTGCTTTTTTTATCGAATGGCCACACGGCTCTTTTTATCATCGCAAAAGTAATAACAAATTCGTTTTGAACAACAAAAAATAGTATTTTTAAATCTTTTTATAGTACATTTGGTTTCACAAGACAGAATCCGCCGACCGGCAACCCCCTTTGTAAAAACGCCCGCACCCTATATATAATGTACCGCAAGCCGAACAAGAGCGGACAAACGCCATGCCGCAACGCGGCTGGAGATTCAAGGCAAAAGCGGCCCTGCAACAGAAGAAATGAGGAAAATACGTTTCCATCAACTTTTTTTTGCAATCCGCATCACACAATCCGGTATTTTAACGTTATATTTGGCAAACAATAATTAGAAACAGAACATCCATATGAGAAAAACAGTCTTATTTCTCCTCGCAGCCATTTGCGCCGTCGGTTTCGTCTCCTGCACGAAGTCGGACAACCGCCCCTCGCAGCAAATCAGTTTCGTGACCGTGCACCAGCGTGCCGTCGCCGGCGACTACTACTTCGAAACCGACACCCGCAAGACCATCTACCCGAGCGACAAAAGCCAGGTCGCCAGCTACGAGGCTACGGAAGGACAGCGGGCCTTGATCGCATTCGGACTGCTGGACGAGCCGGTCGACCGCTACGACTACAACGCCATCTTGTACGGCATCGTCGACATCTATACTTCCGAAGTCCGCATTGTCGGCAGTCAGGAGGAGTTGGAAGAACTCCCCGACGCCTCCCTCCTTCAGGTGGATAACCTTCAATTCGGCGGCGACTGGCTGACCTTGGGCGTGATCTACACGTTCGCAGACAACAAAAAACACAACTTCCACCTGATCGTCAACGAAGTCGAACCCCAGAGCACCGATTCGGCCTACCTCGATGTGGAACTGCGCCATGACAAAGGCGACGACACAGAGAACGCCTACTACCAAAACTACATTTCGTTCAACATTCACGCAATCAAACCTTTGCTCGAAGGCAAGAAAGGCATCAACCTCCGCTTCAAGGACGACAGCGGCCAGGACGCATACCTCAAGATCGACCGAGATTTCGAATAGCGGTTTCTTTCCGGGAACACAACGACCTGCTGTAAAGGCAGGTCGTTTTTTGTCTCGCCGACCCGATTCGAGCACGGCTTACCGCTGCATTATTTTTGTCCCTGGAAACGCCCTGCCCGGCATAATCAAGCCGACGCTTCCTTTTGCTCGATCTTGGGCTTCGGTTCGGCACTGCTCAAATAAATTTGGCATTGCTCTTACCTTACACTATCTTTGCATCATGTCTATCGTACGCAATACCGAAAGCGATCTCGAATTCGAGAACAAAATACGCCCGCAGGAGTTGGAAAACTTTTCCGGGCAGGAGAAGATCGTCGAGAACCTGCGCAT
Source organism: uncultured Alistipes sp. (assembly GCF_910580175.1). Classification (GTDB taxonomy): domain Bacteria; phylum Bacteroidota; class Bacteroidia; order Bacteroidales; family Rikenellaceae; genus Alistipes. The sequence continues at coordinate 392,680 of NZ_CAJTXD010000002.1, read as the reverse complement.
CTTCATCAAGGCCGCCCTCATGCGGGGCGATTCGCTGGATCATGTCCTGCTCCACGGCCCCCCGGGCCTGGGCAAAACCACGCTGGCCAACATCATCGCCAACGAAATGGGGGCGCAGTTGCGGCTTACCTCCGGCCCCGTGCTGGACAAGCCGGGCGACCTGGCGGGCCTGCTCACGAACCTCAACCCGGGCGACGTGCTTTTCATCGACGAAATCCATCGGCTCAGCCCCATCGTCGAGGAGTACCTCTATTCGGCGATGGAGGATTACAAGATCGACATCGTGCTCGACAAAGGCCCGGCCGCCCGGTCGATCCAGATCGAGCTGGCTCCTTTCACGCTCATCGGCGCCACGACACGCAGCGGCCTGCTTACTTCGCCTCTGCGGGCGCGGTTCGGCATCCAGTGCCACCTGGAGTACTACGACGCCCCCGTGCTGGCCGGCATCGTCCGCCGCTCGGCCCGCATTCTCGACGTCTCGATCGACGACGACGCGGCACACGAGGTGGCCCTGCGTTCGCGCGGCACGCCCCGCATCGCCAACGCCCTGCTGCGCCGCGTGAGGGACTTCGCCATGGTCAAGGGCGAAGGGCATATCGATCTCGAAATCACGCGCTTCGCCCTATCCGCCCTGAACATCGACTCGCGCGGTCTCGATCGCATGGACAACAAGATTCTGGGGACGATCATCGAAAAGTTCGGCGGCGGCCCCGTGGGATTGAACACTGTGGCCACAGCCGTAGGCGAAGAAGCCGGCACGATCGAGGAAGTCTACGAACCGTTCCTCATCAAGGAAGGATTCCTCAACCGCACCCCGCGCGGCCGCGAAGCCACCGAACTGGCCTACAAACACTTGGGATACACTGCACCCGGATTCGGCAACTCCTTGTTTTAGAACCTCATGAACATTTCGATCGATTCTGGTCGCTGCATCCGTTGCGGGCGTTGCGTCAAAGCATGTCCGTCGTTGGTCTTCGGGCTGCATGAAGAACACCCCGTCACGGTCGACGCTCCGGAGAACTGCATCGTCTGCGGTCATTGCGCAGCCGCATGTCCGGCCGCAGCCGTACAGCATTCCGAGTTTCCGCCCGAAAAGGTGCACCCCGTCGACCGTGCGCAATTGCCGACGCCCGAACAATTGATGCTCTTGATCCAAGCACGCCGTTCGAACCGTGCCTTGAGCCACAAACCCGTGCCGCAAGACTACATCGACCGCATTCTGGAGGCCGCACACGCCGCCCCGACGGCCAGCAACCTCCAACAAGTGGGCTATACCGTGCTGACCGCCCCGGCCGATCTGCGCTTCGTCGTCGAATATACGCTCGGCTTCTGCCGTCGGATGCTGCGGCTGCTCGAAATGCCGGTGCTGGGAGCGATCGTCCGCCGATGCGTAAAAGGGGCCGGACGTTACCGGCTGTCGATCCATCGCCTGCTCGACGAATACGAACGGCACGGCCGCGACCGCATCCTGCGAGGCGCCACGGCATTGATTTTCATCCATACGCCGGCAGGCAGCCGTTTCGGTGCCATCGACAGCCAGTTGGCCTACCAGAACGGTTCGCTGATGGCCGAAGCGCTCGGCGTGAGTCAAATCTACACCGGTTTCGTGCTGACGGCTTGCAAAGCCGACAAAAAGAAACGGCTGGCCCGGCACTTCGGCATCGAGGGGACGATCCATGCCGGCATGGCGCTCGGCATGCCGGAGTTCCTCTTTCCCAGCCGCATCGACAAAAAGCCGATCGACATCATGAAAAAATAATCTGCGGGCGCGGTATTTGCTTCATGCTACGACAAAACGACATGGCATGAACTCCATTTCCGACCAGGAAGCCCTGCGCTACCATAGCGAGGGCCGCCCCGGCAAGATCGGCATCGAACCGACCAAGCCCGGACGCACGCAACACGATCTTTCGCTGGCTTACTCGCCCGGCGTGGCAGCACCGGCCCGCGCCATTGCGGCCGACCCGGCCGACGTCTACCGCTATACGAACAAAGGCAATCTGGTGGCCGTACTCTCCAACGGCTCGGCCGTGCTGGGCCTGGGCAACATCGGGCCGCTGGCCGCCAAACCGGTCATGGAGGGCAAAAGCATGCTTTTCAAGCGATTCGCGGGCATCGATGCGTTCGACATCGAAATCGACGAACACAACCCCGAGGCGTTCATCCGCATGGCCAAGGCCCTCGCCCCCACTTTCGGGGGCATCAATCTGGAGGATATCAAGGCGCCCGAATGCTTCGAAATCGACCGGCGCCTGCGCGAAGAACTGGATATTCCGGTCATCCACGACGACCAGCACGGCACGGCGATCATCGTCTCGGCCGCCGTTATCAACGGGGCGAGAATAGCAGGAAAAAACATCGGCAAGCTCCGCATCGTCATCAACGGAGCCGGTGCGGCGGCCATCGCCTGCGCCCGCATGTTCGTGTCGCTCGGCATCCCGCGCGAGCAGATCGTATTATGCGACAGCCGCGGCGCCGTTACCCGCTACCGCGACGACCTGAATCCGCTCAAACGTGAATTCGCCACGTCGCGCCGCCTCGCCGACCTGGGCGAAGCACTGCACGGCGCCGACCTCTTTCTGGGACTCTCCAAGGCCGACGTGCTGACGGCCGAAATGATCCGCACGATGGCCGATCATCCCATCGTCCTGGCGCTGGCCAACCCCGACCCAGAAATCGCCTACGACACGGCCATGCGCTCGCGACCCGACATCATCTTCGCCACGGGGCGGTCGGACTACCCCAACCAGGTAAACAACGTGCTGGGATTTCCGTTTCTCTTTCGCGGAGCACTCGACGTGCGCGCCACGCAGATCGGCGAGACCATGAAACTTGCCGCGGCACACGCCTTGGCCGAGCTGGCCCGCCAGCCGGTGCCCGAAAGCGTCCTGCGCGCCTACGGTCTCAATGAACTGTCTTTCGGCCGCGACTATCTCATCCCCAAGCCGCTCGATCCACGCCTGTTGCCCGTGGTCGCCGTGGCTGTGGCCCGCGCCGCCGTCGAATCGGGCGTTGCGCGGCGGCCGATCGACGACTGGGAAGCCTATGTCGAAGAATTGCGCCGGCTGAATCCGATGTAGCATGGTTGGCGGGTTTCCGTACCCCGAATCGATGCGAAGGGATGCAGGTTCGGAAAGTTTGCTTATATTTGCAAGGTTCCGATTTCTGAGTTCCAATGAAGAAAATCCTTTGCCTTGTTTTCGCCGGGTTGGGTGCAGCGGCATCCGCCGGCGCCCAGTCGCTTCCGCTTGCCTGTACCGAAGTAGGAACACAACTCGAATATGCCGACTACGATTCCCGGGGCGCGTTGACGGGTTACACGCAGACGGTCGTTGCTGCGAGCGAATCCGGTCCCGACGGGCTGATCGTCGAGACCCGCACCGCCCTGCTGGATGCTGACCGTCGGCCGGTCGAACCCGACAAAGGAGGCGACGCGCTGCAGACCGGCCGGCTTGTCGTGAGTGCAGAGGGGATCTGTCTGCGTCCGGACGACTGGCTCGATATGGTTTCCGGAGACGATTGGAAGGCTTCGGTCGAATGCCGGGGCGACAAATATCTCATTCCTGCCGTCCTGCAGGCTGGCCAGCTGCTTCCCGAGCTGGCGATGACATTGCACATCCGCACCGAAAACGGATTCAAGACTCAGGTGTCGATACGTATTTCAGATCGCCGGGTCGTGGCGCAGGAAACGACTACCGTGCCGGCCGGGACATATGAAACGGTGTGTCTGACCGAGACGGTGCATGTCAAATGGTCGGTGGTCGGGGCTGCGGCGCAGATCAGAACCTGGTATGCACCGGGCGTCGGCAGCGTCCGCGTCGAGAAACTGAACAAAAGGGGAAAATTCGAAAGCCGTTCCGAGCTGATCTCCGTGCTCCGTCCGCAGCGATAGGTGCCGCTGCGTTTTATGGCAGCACGAGCGCTGCGAATTCTTCGACCGCTATCGGCCGCACCTCGCAGTCGCCGATGCCGACCGGCAGGACGATGCGCAACACACCGTTCTCGTTCTTCTTGTCCTTGCCGACCTCAGCCAAGAGTTGTCCGACAGGCACCGGCGGTGTGAGTTCGAAGCCCAGAGCGCGCAGCAGCCCCACGATACGATCCCGGTCGGATGCCGACAGCACCCCCTCCCGCACAGCAACGTCGGCGATCATAGCCATGCCCACGGCTACCGCTTCGCCGTGGTTCATTTGCGACGAGCACTTCTCGATAGCATGAGCCAGCGTGTGGCCCAAATTGAGCTTGCGCCGCTCGCCGGTCTCGCGCTCGTCGCGCTCCACGATGTCGGCCTTCACACGGATCGATGCCGAAACAGCATCCGCCAGCAAGTCGGTATCCTTGCGCAGTGTCTCGAACGAGCTGCGCTCCAGCCGCGCAAAGAGGTCGGCATCGGCAATGACGGACGTCTTGACCGCCTCGGCCAGTCCGGCCCGAAACTCCCGGTCGGGCAGCGTGCGCAGAAGCGCCGGATCGCAAATGACGAAATCCGGTTGACTGAACGTTCCGGCCATATTCTTATAACCGTCGACATTCACGCCGTTCTTTCCGCCGACCGAGGCGTCGACCTGCCCCAGCAGCGTGGTCGGCACGAAACCGAACTCCAGACCGCGCATGTAGGTCGATGCGGCGAAACCGGCGACATCGGTCACGATACCGCCGCCCACGCCCAACACGAACGTTCTGCGGTCGACGCCCAGTTCGATGAAACGCCGGTAGAGCGTCTCGACCGTACGCAGGGTCTTGACCTCCTCGCCCCGGCCGATCACAGCCTTGTCGAAAGGCGCGAGCCACGAGGCGAAAAACTGCTCCGTCGCCGTGTCGCACACCACGACCGTGCGCCCCTCGGGCAAGAGTCCGGGCAGCAGATCGGCCACCGGGCCTATGTAGATTCCGCTCTGTTCACGGACATTGAACGCAGGCTTCATGCTTTTCGATTTTTTCAAGAAACAGACAAATTTAGCACAATTTACCCGGATTTTGCTACCTTTGCACCACAAAACCCATTTCTATGCAAAAACTGCGCAACATCGCCATCATCGCCCACGTCGACCATGGCAAGACTACGCTCGTCGACAAGATGATTCTGGCAGGCCATATCCTGCGCGACAACGCCAAACAAAACGGCGAACTCATACTGGACAACAACGACTTGGAGCGAGAGAGAGGCATCACGATTCTCTCCAAGAACGTATCGGTCATCTACAAGGACTACAAGATCAACATCATCGACACCCCGGGCCACGCCGACTTCGGCGGCGAGGTCGAGCGCGTGCTGAACATGTGCGACGGCGTGCTGCTGCTCGTCGACGCGTTCGAGGGCACCATGCCACAGACACGTTTCGTGTTGCAAAAAGCGCTCTCACTGGGTAAGAAGCCCATCGTAGTGGTAAACAAGGTCGACAAACCCAACTGCCGTCCCGAGGTGGTCAACGAACAGGTCTTCGATCTGATGTTCTCGCTCGACGCCACCGAGGAACAGCTCGATTACAAGACCATCTACGGCTCGGCCAAGCAGGGCTGGATGTCGCACAAGTGGAACGAGCCGACCGACTCGATCGTGCCGCTGCTCGACGCCATCATCGACGAGATTCCCGAACCGGCGATCGTCGAGGGAACGCCCCAGATGCTCGTCACGTCGCTGGAGTATTCGGCCTACACGGGCCGCATCGCCGTGGGCAAGGTCACGCGCGGAACCCTGCGGGCCGGACAGAACGTGACGCTGGCCAAGCGTGACGGCGTGACGATGCAGAAGACCAAGATCAAGGAACTGATGATCTTCGAAGGACTGGGCAAAAAGAAAGTCGACGAAGTACCGTGCGGCGAAATCTGCGCCATCACGGGCATCGAGGGTTTCGAAATCGGCGACACGATCTGCGACTTCGAGAATCCCGAACCCCTGCCCCCCATCGCCATCGACGAACCTACGATGTCGATGCTTTTCACGATCAACAACTCGCCTTTCTTCGGCAAGGATGGCAAATACGTTACCTCGCGCCATATCAAGGATCGTCTCGACCGCGAATTGGAGAAGAACCTCGCCCTGCGCGTGACGCCCGGGCCGTCGGCCGATTCGTTCAACGTCTTCGGACGCGGCGTGCTGCACCTCTCGGTGCTCATCGAGACCATGCGCCGCGAGGGCTACGAATTGCAGGTGGGCCAGCCCCGCGTGATCGTCAAAGAGATCGACGGCAAGAAGTGCGAGCCGATCGAGGAGATGACCGTCGATTGTCCCGAGGAACACTCCGGTACGGTCATCGAGCTGACGACCAAACGCAAGGGCACGCTCACGAACATGGAATCCAACGGCGACCGCGTGCGGCTGGAGTTCTCCATCCCCTCGCGCGGCATCATCGGCCTGCGCTCGAACATGCTCACGGCCACGGCCGGCGAGGCGATCATGACCCATCGGCTGAAAGGCTTCGAGCCGTGGATCGGCGAAATCGAGATGCGTACCAACGGCTCGATCATCTCGGGCGAGACCGGCACGGCCTACGCCTATTCGATCGACAAGCTGCAAGACCGCGGCCGCTTCTTCATCAACCCCATGGACCAAGTCTACGAAGGTCAGGTCATCGGCGAGCACACGCGCCAGAACGACATCACGGTCAACGTTACCAAGTCGAAGCAGCTGACCAACATGCGCGCATCGGGTTCGGACGACAAGGCCGTGATCGTGCCGCCCAAGGTCTTCACGCTCGAAGAAGCGCTCGAATACATCAAGGAAGACGAATACGTAGAAGTGACGCCCAATGCCATGCGTCTGCGGAAGATTCTGTTGCACGAGGTCGACCGCAAACGGGCGTCGAAATAAAACTTTCAGCCTATGTCCCACTTCATGCTTTCCCTGTGCGTCGGCGCCGCAGCCGGTCTGCTCGACGTAATCCCCATGCTGGCCCGGCGGCTCTCGCTGCGCTCGTGTCTCTCGGCGTTCTGCACCTACCTGTTCGCCGCCGTCATCATCTTCCACAGCAATCTGCCCTACCTGCCCTGGTGGGCCGACGGCATGGCCGTGACGCTGATGATGGCGCTGCCCGTAGTGCTCACATTTACCGGCAAGGAACGCAAGGCCACGCCCGTCGTCCTGCTCAACGCCCTGGTGTTCGGTCTGCTGATCGCCGTCGCGGAACACTTTTTGAAGTAGCATTGAAGTTATGAAAAAGATAGGTATCGCCTGCGACCATGCAGGCTACGAAATGAAAGAATTCCTGGTGGGTTACCTCGACGCCATGGGCTACGAAGTGCTCGACTTCGGCACCCATTCGCCCGAGAGCGTCGACTATGCCGATTTCGCCCATGCGCTGGCCCGGGCCGTCGAGCAAGGGGAACCGAAGTGGGGCGTAGCACTCTGCGGATCGGGCGAAGGCATGGCCATGACGCTCAACAAGCACCAAGGTATCCGCGCCGGATTGTGCTGGAACCCCGAGGTCGCCACGCTCATCCGCCAGCACAATGACGCCAACATCCTTGTTCTGCCGGCCCGCTTCGTCTCCAACGACGAGGCAGTGGCTATGCTCGATGCGTTCCTTGCCGCCTCGTTCGAGGGCGGCCGCCACGAGAAGCGCATCGCAAAGATGGGAGTGAAGGAGTGCTGAAATCCTGATTTTAGGACTCTCCGCAACGATTCGGATTATTTTTCCATCTTGTAAACGTAGGGCGTCTGCTTTTGCAGACGCTCTGCTTTTTGCGGATCGTCGAACAGCCCGAAGACGGCCGAACCGCTGCCCGACATCGACGCATAGAGCGCCCCGGCAGCCAAAAGGGTCTCCTTGGCGGCCCGAATCGCGGGATGCGCCGCAAAGACCGACGGCTCGAAATCGTTGGTTACCTCTCTCTGCCACTCCCCCACGGGACGGCGCAGCCGCTCGGCAAGGGGCACCTGCGGCACGCGGGGCGTCACGCCGGCATAGGCTTCGCGGGTCGAAACGCCCTCATCGGGCTTCACGATGGCGATCCACAATCCGCTGAGGTCGAGCGGCCAGGGTGTCAATATCTCGCCCCGACCGGTGCAAAACTGCGGAACATTCCGCACGAAAAAAGCCGTATCGCTGCCCAATGCAGCGGCACAGACGATCAATTCCGTTTCCGGCAAGTGCAAGTCGAACAGCTCGTCGAGCGCCAGCAGCACGGCCGTAGCATCGGACGAACCGCCCCCCAGCCCGGCGCCGAACGGCACCCGCTTGTCGAGCCGGATCTCCACCCCATCGACACCGTAGCGCTCGTGCATCAACCGAAAAGCCCGCAGGCAGAGATTCTGCTCGGGCGGGCAGTCGACAGCCGTGCCTTCGGTGCGGAACCTCACGCCGGAGCAGGCGCGCCGCGTCACTTCCACCTCGTCGAAAAGCCCCCGCACGGGTACCATCAACGTTTCGAGTTCATGGTAGCCGTCCTCGCGGCGACGCAGGATGTCGAGACCCAAATTTATTTTGCAGTTCGCATGCAGAATCATGCAACAAAGGTAAGAAAATTCGTAATTTTGTATATTATTGGGTTCTACAAATCTTAATATCGCATGCAATTCCGCACCGAAATAAAAATCGCGCCGCTCGGCACCCGCATCGACTACGCCGACCGCATCCTGCTGTTCGGCTCGTGCTTCGCCGACGAAATGCGCCTGCGGATGCGGAAAGCGAAATTCCGGGCCGCCGGCAATTTCACAGGCCCGCTGTTCAACCCGGCCTCCATCGCAGCCCTGCTGCGCCGCGCCCAAGACCCGGCCCGCGCAACAGCCGCCGAACTGCGGCAGGATGCCGACGGCTGGTGGTTCCACTACGACACCAATACGCTCTTGAGTGCCCCCGACCCGTCTACGGTGCTGCTGCGCTACAACGATGCGCTGGACGCTCTGCGCACGCGTCTGCCGGCTGCTCGCTGCGTCATCGTCACTTTCGGCACGGCCTGGGTCTACCGGCTGCGCGAAGAGGGCCGGATCGTCGCCAACTGCCACAAACAGCCCCAGGCACTCTTCCGGCGCGAACGGCTGGGCGTCGAACAAATCGTCGCCGAATGGTCGGAACTGCTCGCCGGGCCGCTGGCCGACAAGGAGACGATCTTCACGGTCAGCCCGGTGCGCCACATAGGCGACGGAGCGGAAGGCAACTCGCTGAGCAAGGCGACGCTCCGTGTAGCCATCGCGGAACTGACGGAGCGGTTCGACCGAGCGCACTATTTCCCGGCCTGCGAAATCCTCATGGACGACCTGCGCGACTATCGGTTCTATGCCGACGATCTGGTGCATCCCTCGCCGCAGGCAGTGGAATATGTGTGGGAGCGCTTCGCACAGGCGGCCCTGTCCGAATCGGCGCAGGCCCTGCTGCCCGAAGTCGAACGGCTGACCGCCTCCTGCTCCCACCGTCCGCGCCGCCCCGACAGCGAAGCCGACCGCCGCCTGCGCCGCCGCCTGCTCGACCGCATGGCCGAACTGGAACGCACGGCCGGCATCGACTTTTCGCACGAAACAGCACAATTTTGCGGCGACAAACCACGTTGAATTTTTGCAATTTCGGTTTCGCCGCCCCTGCTCTGCGCCGGCAAAATCAAATTGACACTTGCTTTTGCTCTCGCTTATTTCTATTTTTGTCTCTCGGAACACTCGAACAATGAAAAAACTCCTTTTGCTGCTTCTGGGCGCGCTCGGCGCCCTCTCCATACAAGCCCGCACGCCCCGCCCCCGGCTGATCGTACAGATCGTCGTCGGCTCGATGCGCGCCGAAGACCTCGACCGCTATGCAGCCCACTTCGGCGAAGCGGGATTCCGCCGCCTGACCGAACAAGGCGCCCGCTTCACGGGCGCGCGCTACGACTACCAGCAGACCACCACCCCCGTATCGCTGGCCACCCTGACCACGGGAGCCATGCCCTCGACCCACGGCGTGATCGGCTCCCGCTGGCAAGACTACACGGATAACTCGACCGTGTGGCTCACAGCAGGCCGCAAGGGCGACGGCCCCTATCATCTGATCGCCCCGACCTTAGGCGAAACGCTGGTGCGCCAGGTACCCGAGAGCCGCTGCGTAACGGTGGCCGCTGAAGCCGAATCGGCCGTAGTGATGGGCGGACGCACCGACCAGGTGTTCTGGCTCGATCCGCAGCATGCCGGCTGGACGACCTCCTATTACTATGCGGACTCCCTGCCCGAATGGATCGCCCGCAACAACCGTGAACACTACACCCTCTCCTATATCGCCACGCCGTGGCGCACGCTCTACGACCGCACCAACTACCGCAACACACGCCACTGGGACATCGTACCATCGGGCCGCACGCGCAAGGAAAACGACCGCGAAGCACCTGGCGCCAAGCGCCTTAAACTGATCAACGACTACGAACGGCTGCTCTACACGCCGGCCGGCAACACGGCCGTGCTGGACTTCGCCAAGCAGGCGATCGCGCAGTTCAAGCTGGGCGCCGACACGACGCCCGACTTGCTGAACATCTGCCTGGATGCCTCGCGCCGCATAAGCGAAGCCTACGGCCCCGAGTCGATCGAAGCCGAAGACATGTACTACCGGCTCGACCGCGACCTGGCCGACTTCCTGACCTTCCTTTTCGCCCAAGTGGAAAACGACGAGGCGGTCGTGATCCTCACGTCGGATCATGGCACCAGTCCTTCCTACGACCTGGCCGCCACGCAGGCCGACCGATTCAACGCCCGTCAGTTCGAAGTGATCGTCAACGGCTTCCTCAACGTCCGCTACGGCGCGGGCAACTGGGTAACCGACTACTCAGGCAGCTGCATCCGACTGAATCACAACCTGATATACGAACGCGGGCTGAACCTTGCAGAAGTGCAGAACGAAGTGGCGATCTTCGCCATGCAGTTCGAAGGGGTTTCGCACGCGCTGGCCGCCACGGCCATGCGCACGAGCTACTTCGGCAGCGGCTATGCCCGGCGCCTGCAAAACAGCTTCTATCCCCGCCGGTCGGGCGACGTGATTCTCAATCTGATGCCCGGCTGGATCGAAGAACGCGACCGCTGCCACTCCTCGTCGGGATCGATGTACGGCTACGACACGGAAGTGCCGCTGCTTTTCTACGGCACGGGAATCGCATCGCAACGCATCCGACGCCGTGTAGACATGACCGCCATAGCTCCGACCGTGGCGCGCCTGCTGGAAATTTCCGAGCCGGCAGCCTCCGAAGGCGAGGTGCTGGAAGAGATAACCGAATAAACAACGACTATGGACAAGATACAAGACGAAATCATCGACGAATTCTCGGTCTTCGACGACTGGCTGGACAAATACGACTACCTCATAAGTCTGGGCGGGCAGTTGCCGCCCATCGCACCGGAGCACCGCACCGAACGCTACCAGATCAACGGCTGTCAGTCGCGCGTGTGGATCGATGCGACGCTCGACGACCAAGGCCGCATGCGCTTCACGGCCGACAGCGACGCCATCATCACGAAAGGCATCATCGCGCTGCTGATCCGTGTACTGGACGGAAGAACGCCTCAAGAGGCGGTCGATCTGGAACTCTACTTCATCGACGCCATCGGCTTGAGCGCCAACCTCTCCCCCACGCGGGCCAACGGCCTGGCGGCGATGGTCAAGCAGATGCGTCTCTACGCCCTGGCCTACGCCGCGAAAAACGACTCTAAAGAAAAAGCGCAATGACACCGGAAGAGATACTGAAAGTCGAACAAGACATCGTTCTGACACTCAAAAATATATACGACCCGGAAATCCCGGTCAACATCTACGACCTGGGACTGATCTACGAGATCGACTACACGCCCGACGGGACGGCGACGATCCGCATGACCCTCACAGCGCCCAACTGCCCGATGGCCGACATGCTGGTCGAAGACGTCAACATGCAAGTGGGCAAAGTCCCGGGCGTGGAATCGGTAAACGTGATTCTGACGTTCGACCCCGTGTGGGATCGCAGCATGATGTCGGAAGAAGCGCTGCTTGAACTCAACATGCTCTGAACCATGGAGACGGAGCAGGCGCGACAAGCATTGGAACGGTTGCAGGCCGGAGCTGCGACGTGCGCCTGCGGCGGTTACCTGACAGGACTCGATCCGCTGCAACGCAACGGGATCTACACGGCACTGGCTTTCGACCGCCTGGAGCGCAAGATGCGCATGGTCGAAAGACTCCATCGCGAAGCCAACGAAAACTGGAATCAGACGTTCTACCTGCTCTACTTCCGCACGTTAGGCGACCGCCAGAACCAGGAAGCCTACCTGCGGCTGGCGCGCCGCGTGCCCTACAAGGCCGTGCTGCGCGAACGCATGGCGCCGCACGCGGTGGAAGCGATGTTCTTCGGCGCCTCGGGACTGCTGGAACTCTACCGTCACGACGCGTACACGCTCGACCTGCGGCGCACTTTCGAACATCTGTCCGCCAAATACGACATCGACCCGATGCGGCCCGACGAATGGGAGCTGGGCAACATCCGCCCTGCGAACCACCCGGTGTTGCGTCTGGCGCAGGCCGCGGCATTCTTCACGCAGGATGAATTCGTCATGGGCCGGGCCATGGCCTGCCGCACGGAGAACGACATCCGGCAACTCTTCTGCATCGAAGCGTCGGAATATTGGCGCACGCACTACATTCCGGGCGCGGCGAGCGACGAACAACCCAAGCGCATCGGCACATTCAAAGCCAACATCATCGGCATCAACCTGGTAGCCATTCTTCAATTCGCCTACGGCAGCTATACGGGCAACGATACGTTGCGCGACAACGCCCTGGCTCTGCTCGAACGTCTCCCAGCCGAAGAAAACCGCTACATCACGGCATGGCGCAACACGGGACTGGCCCCGGTCAACGCGTTCGAAACGCAGGCGCTGCTACAACTTGCCACGGAATATTGCGCACCCGGCAACAACGATCCGAACGCCCGGGCGCACCCGCAGAAAAGCATTTTCTTCCGCCGCTCCGCTCCTCCGGCAACGCCCCGCTGCAACGCATGCCCCGTCGGTCGCCGAATACTCCAAAAAATAACGGCCGAAAGCGAAAAATAAAAACCCGCCGCAAACCTCTGTGCGGCGGGCAAAGAATTTTCTATTGTAGGAAAGAGTCGCAAAAGTCTCAATCTTCAGAACAACTCCTGCATTTCCCATAGAAGTCGCGGCCGAAAAGAATCCACCCCACGGCCGCCACTCCGGCCAGGAAAACGCACCCCACGAGGATCAGCATTTTCGACGGCGCCGAAGGCCTGAGCGGCACGGTGGCAGGCTGCACAATCACATAAACGGGCGTACTCTCCTGCACCTTGGCCTTGGACAACTGCAACTGCTGGGCAACCTGATTGTAAACATTGTAAGCCAGCTCGGCTTCGTTCTCCAAACGCTCCTGCTCGGTACGCACCGACCGCAACACGATATTCTGATTAGCATCCACATACCGTGCATACTGCTGCTGGGCCTTATAATAGTTCCGTTTCGCCTCGTCGAAAAGTTGCTGTGTGAACTTGAGATCGTTACGGGCCTTATTGGTACGATATTCGGTAATGTATTTCTGAAGATTATACATGACCGTATCGGCCAACATGGCAGCCACGACCGGATCCTGCATAGTCACGGACAACGTGACGAGCGAAGTCTTTTTGTCGACCGAAACAGCGATCCGCTTGTCGAGCGCACGAACGACGTCGGCCTGCTCCCGGGTCAACCGGAATATGTCGACCCCAGCCGCCCCTTCGGAAGCATCGCCGCCCAACAACGATCGGATTCCCTTCAAGGCCCGGAACGGCGCCTGCAACAGCATGTGCCACCAAGGACTGCGGATGTGATTATTCACATAATCAGAGATGTCCGTCTGCAAATCGCCGTCGTGCGCGACGACCTGCACATCGAAAAGCTCGACAAGAAACGGCACCGACGCCACGATATCGGGATAAAGATCGGGATAGACGGCATCGGAACTGCTGCCCAAACTACCTACGTTGATGCCGGCCAGACTGGCCAGCGACCCCAGTCCGCTCAAGGAATTTTTCCCGTCGGAAGTTTCGGGCGCCAACGTAGTCTCGACAGTGTATTCTTTGGGGATGCTAAACGCAACGGCCAAAGCGAAGATCACGGCGTAGCCGCACCAGCGCAACACCATGCGACGCTCGGCCCACACCTTGCGTCCGAGTTCCAACAGATCGACCTGTTCTTCGCCCGCCCCTGCGGACTGCTGCTGCATTTCGTTGTTCATCCTGCGTAAAGTAAACGTATTGAACGTAATGTTAGTTGGTCGGGAAAGGGCTATTTGGCCAAGTTCGCAATGCTTGCCGCCATCGTACCCAACGATGCGGCCGAAGTGGCCAAGCCCATGATCTGCGTCACACCCAACCCCGGACGATCGCGCTTGCTGGGCACGACGATTTCGCATCCCGGCTCGATCTTGTTCTTCTTCCGGGAAATCATGCCGTTCATGTAAACGATATATGCCCGGCCGCGCTTGGCCCGGGTGGCATAGCCGCCCGCCAAGTCGATATAATCCTTGAATTTCTTCGACTTGGAATAAAGCACCGTATTGGGACGCATGACCTCGCCGGTAATCTTCACGGTGCTGACGTACTCGGGCACGAACAGGTTGTCGCCCTCGCGCAACACCATGTCGTAATCCGACCCAGGATTGGCCAGCGCCTTGTCCAACTCGATACCCACGGTATAGAGGTCATTCTCGGTCAACTTATCCACCGACAACGAGTCTTTTCCCCCGTTGAGCCGGGCCATGCGCAACACGTCGTCGCGCAACTGCCGCTCCTCCTCGTTCATGCGGCGGGTCAGACGTCCGCCCCGCAGATAAGCATCGTTGGTAACGCCGCCGGCCCGGCGCACCAAATCGGAAATGCGTTCGTTCTTATGCACCAACGTATAGTCGCCGTCGAAAACCACCTCGCCCGAGACGGTTACCGACCGCTGCTCCTGGTAGGCGGGACTACGGCGCACAGTCACGACATCGAACGGCTCCAACACGAATTCGGCATTGCCGTCGACCACGAAACCGTCCTTGATCGAAAAGATGAAAACCTGGCTCAGATCGTTGGTCGCCACGGTGCTCTTGGTGTTCTTCAGACGCCGCGAGACCTCCACGCGCACCGTGGAGGCGCCATCCAGCAGACCTCCGGCCTGCATGATCAGATCTTCGAGCGTCATGTTTTCCACGTAGGGATACTCCCCGGGCCGTGCGATCTGTCCGCCGATGGTAAACGGCCCCTCCTCCTGCAAATCGTGACGGCTGGGAATAACCAGCACGTCGTTACGCTGCAAGGGCACGTCCGACGCCGTGCCGTTCAAGATGCCCGCCAGATCGACGGCGATCATCCGCAACAACAGATCGTCGCGCTCGCGGTAGAGCAGAGCACGCGTCAGGAACGCCTCCTCCTTCAATCCTTCGGCTCGGGCGACCAACTGTCCTACGGTGTTCATGTCGTCGCACAACTCGTACATCCCGGGACGCAAGACCGCCCCACGCACCTCGACCCGGTTGGCGAAGCGATCCAACACGGCGTCGACCTCCACCTCGTCGCCGTTCTCCAACACGAACGAACCGAACGAAGCGGCCGGAACCGAGAAAAACTCATGCTCGCGGCCCGAACGGCGCACCACGCGCACCTCCTTGGTATAGGCATCGCCGGCAAAGCCGCCGGCATAGTCGATGAGCGTCTGCAAACTCTCGCCCGCCTTGGCTTCGTAGAACATGGGACGTTTTACCTTGCCCTGGACATCGACCAGCTTGCCGTAGGGCGCGACCAGAATCACGTCGCCCTCCTCCAGGCGGATGTCGTTCGAAAACTTGCCCCCGAAGATGAAGTCGTAGACATCCAGCACGGCGAACCGCCGCCCGTTGCGCAAGACCTCCACATTGCGGAGCGTACCGATGCGCGTGACGCCGCCGGCCATGTATAGCGCATGGAATACCGAAGCGAACGACGTCAGACGATAGGTGCCCGGCACCTCGACCTCACCCATCACGTGGATAAGGATCGTGCGGATCTGGCCCAGCGTAACCTGCACCTCGGACTCGGGATGCTCGCCCGAGACACCAGCATACTTGCGGGCGAAAATCCCGCGTATCTTCTTCCCGGCCTCGGCCACAGTCAGCCCATTGAGATAGACCGGTCCGATCTGCGTGACCATGATGCTGCCTTCGGGAGAAATGATCTTGCGGATATTGTCCTCATTGGCACCCCAGATGTCGATGATTACCTCGTCGCCCGGCCCGAGCCGATAGTTTTCGGGCGTGGCCATGTTGGCGTTCGGCTCGAAAGAGAGGTATTTGCTGCTGAAGATATTGCGGCCGAAGATAGGGTTCTCGTCGACCGTATCGCGCGGCTGCACCATCCTCTTGTCCATCTCCATGTCCGACTCCATGCCCAAGGCCAACAACTCGGGGTCGAGTGCATTGGCATCCGACGATATGCCGGTCTTCTTCGCATTCTGCAAATAACCTTGCTGCGTTTGCAAATAGCCGTTCTGCGACGACGGCACTCTATCCGAATCATCGTTCGAGACATCGCGGAACAGATCCGAACGCTGCGACCCGAGCATCGTGCTCTGGCTGGAAGAAGTCGTGCCGCGCAAATCCGAACCCTGCGAAAGTGCGGTAATATCCGCACCGCTCTCTTCATAGCGCTTCTTCAGTTTCTCGATCTGGCTCATCGACACGCCGCGGATAAGCAATTCCTTGCCGATCTGCTGCTGGCTTTTGCCTGCACTCAATCCTTGGACGACATACTCCATTACCTGGTTATCGGTCATCTGGGCTTGTGCGCTCCCGGCCAGACAAACCAATGCGATGAAGACGAATAAAAATCTATGATTCATACGATTGCAAATATTTTCACTTTTTGCGGCCCCTGCCGAACTTGCAGCCAGCAAAGCCACGACGAATTCTTTGTCTAAGATTGCAAAATTACATCAATTTATTTTCTCAGCCAAACAAATCCGCACAAATCTCCGACCCTGTGCATTCAAAAACAACCCACTAAAAATCAAAAGATTGCAGGGCAACAAAACTACCCCGGCCAGGCGTCCGCACAAACGCTGCACAAAAAAAAGAAGGGCCTCCTGCACGGAAGCCCCTGAAAACAAGCGCTATATACCCTAAAGCAAAGCCAACCGGCATCCGTCCCGCACCACGGCGGAACTGCCGCCCGCCATTACTTGGCCTGTTCCTGCCAGATGAGCGCCGACGCGCCGAGGATGGAAGCGTTCTTGCCCTGGATGCCGCTGGGTAAAATCTTGACCTTGTTTTTGAAGAAAAACATCATATTTTCCTCCATATACCATTGTGTAGGTTCGAAGATCAGCTTCCCGGCCTTGGAAAGTCCTCCGAAAAGAAAGATCGCCTCGGGCGAAGTGACCGTCACGACATCGGCCAGCGCACGCCCCAGCAATTCGCCCGTGAAACGGAAAGCCTCTTTGGCAACGGGATCGCCCTGCTCGGCGGCCACCGAAATCATCGAAGCGTCGAGGTCGCTGAAAGCGATGTCGCGCAGCTTGCTCGGCTCCGACATCTTGGCCATCAACTCGAATACCGTCCGCTTGATGCCCGTCGCCGAAACATAAGCCTCCAGACACCCGCGACGTCCGCAGCCGCACTGCCGGCCGTCGCGCTCGACGATGACATGGCCGAACTCGCCGGCGAAACCGTCGTGTCCGTAGATCATCTTGCCGTTAGCGACGAACCCCGATCCCAAACCGGTGCCAAGCGTAATCATGACGAAATCGCGCATGCCCTTGGCATTGCCATAAACCATTTCGCCGATGGTGGCAGCATTGGCATCGTTGGTCATCAACGTACACACGCCGTTGAAATTGCGGGCGATGTCGTCGACCAGCGTGAAGATGCGGCGGCTCTCATCGGGATTTTTCTCGTCGTCGCGGAACTTCCACAAGTTGGCCGGATTTTCGATCGTCCCGCGATGATAATTGGCATTGGGCGCACCGATGCCGATGCCGGCCAGCTCGTAATCGAACGAGAGGCTGTCGGCCAAGGCCCGCATCGCATCGCACAAATCCTGCACGTAAGCCGGATAATCGTCGAAATAAGGATATTTTTTGGTCGAGATGACCGATTCGGCATAGAGGTCGCCCTGCTCGTCGACCAAACCGAAAGCCGTATTGGTACCGCCGATGTCGATGCCGATAACGAGTTTTTTCATAATGCGTTCAAAGATATGGATTCGAAAGAAAGCAACATAAGGCAACAGACAGCTTCGCCCTCTGCCCTTTTCTTACAAAGATACGAAAAATTCGGCAACTCCCAACTTTTTTTCCTAATTTTGGGGCGAATTCTGAACCGGAAAAATCATGAAGACCAACGAGCAGCTGCAAACCCTCTTCGAACACTACCTGGCCCAAACCGACTTCCCGGCCGAACCGCAACTCCTCTACGCTCCGATCGGCTATTCGCTGGCCGGAGGCGGCAAGCGGCTGCGCCCGATGCTCACGCTGCTGTCCTATGCGATCTTCGACGAGAACGTCCAGCAGGCATTGCCCGCAGCGGCGGCCATCGAGGTGTTCCACAACTTCACGCTGCTGCACGACGACATCATGGACAACGCCGCCATCCGGCGCGGCAAGCCCTCGGTCTATGCCAAGTGGGGCCGCAACGTGGCGATCCTTTCGGGCGACGCGATGCTGATCTACGCCTACCGGCTGCTGGGCATGCTGCCCGCGGCGCAGGTGCCGAAGGTGCTGGCGGCGTTCAACGAAATGGCTCTCGAAGTATGCGAGGGCCAGCAGTACGACATGGATTTCGAGGAGAAACAGAAAGTTTCGGTAGTCGAATACATGCACATGATCGAGCTGAAAACTTCGGTACTGCTTGCCGGTGCCGTGAGCATCGGCGCCATGCTGGGCGGCGCTCCGGACGAAGACTGCCGCAGGCTCCGGCGTTTCGCCATCGAACTGGGGCTGGCGTTCCAGTTGCAGGACGATCTGCTGGACAGCTACGGCGACGAACGACTGGGCAAAGCCATCGGCGGCGACATCCTGGAAGGCAAGAAAACCTTCCTGACCGTCACGGCGATGAGCCATGCAGACGAGACGACGCGCGAAGAACTGCGCAACCTGCTCGCCGACAACCGAATGGCCGCCGAGCAGAAAATCGCTTCCGTCAAAGCCATCTACGACCGGCTCGATGTACCCCATCTGGCTGAACAGCAGATCGAGCTGCGGTTCGAGCGGGCGCTCGCCCAGCTCGACACCCTCTCGGCCGACGTTGTACGCACCGCCCCCCTGCGCGAATTCGCCATCGGTCTGCTGGGCCGAAACAAATAGGAAGAACCGTTCCGAACCGGCCCCGCATTCCTATTCAGCCGGGCGATCCAAGCAACATTCCGGAAATGCAACGCAAAGATATCGAAATCATGGCTCCTGTGGGGTCGTACGAAGCGCTGGCGGCCGCGATCCAGGCCGGCGCCGACTCGGTCTACTTCGGGATCGGACGCCTGAACATGCGCGCTGCTTCGGCAGCCAACTTCACGGAAGACGACCTGACGCGGATCGTCGCGACGGCCCATGCCGCAGGTCTGAAAGCCTACCTGACGGTCAACACGATCGTCTACGAAGACGAAATCGCCGCCGTCCACGAAGTGATCGACCGCGCCAAGGCCGAGGGCGTGGACGCCATCATCGCCACCGACATGGCCGCCATACTCTATGCCCGCCGCATCGGCGTGGAGGTGCACATATCGACCCAGAGCAACATATCGAATTCCGAAGCCGTGAAGTTCTTCTCGCAGTGGGCCGACACGGTGGTGCTGGCCCGCGAACTGACGCTGGAGCAGGTGGCGCGCATCCATCGGGAAATCGAGGAAAACGACATCCGCGGCCCGCGGGGCGAGCTGGTCGAAATCGAGATGTTCGCCCACGGGGCGCTCTGCATGTCTATTTCGGGCAAATGCTACCTCTCGCTCTACGAAACGGGGTGCTCGGCCAACCGCGGTGCCTGCCGCCAGCTGTGCCGCCGCAAATACACCGTGACCGATCAGGAGAGCGGTGCGGCGCTGGACATCGACGGGCAATACGTATTGTCGCCCAAAGACCTCTGTACGATCGACTTCCTCGACCGTTTCGTCGACGCCGGCGTGCGCGTGCTCAAGATCGAGGGGCGCGCCCGGGGTGCGGAATACGTGAAACGCGTGGTGGAATGCTACGACGACGCCTTGCGGGCGATCGAGACCGACACCTACACGCCCGAACGGGCCGCCGAACTGAAAGAACGCCTGCGCACAGTCTTCAACCGCGGATTCTGGGAAGGCTACTATGCAGGGCACCCGGTCGCCGAACACAGCACCCATTACGGATCGGCCGCCACGCGCCGCAAGGTCTACGTGGGTAAAGTGACGAACTTCTTCAAGAAACTTTCCGTGGCCGAAGTGCTGATCGAAGCGGCACCGCTGCATCGGGGCGAGGAGATCTTCTTCATGGGAGCGACCACAGGCGTGGCAGAACAACGGCTGGAGGAGCTGCACGGCCCCGACGGCTCGCCCGTGACGAGCGTCGTACAGGGACACCTCTGCTCCATCCGCACCCCGGGAGTGATCCGGCGCGGCGACCAACTCTATAAATTCGAAGAAACAGGAAACGATTGAACCGGGCGGCGGCCAGAAACCGGACGCATGAACAACCGCATCGTCCGGGAATTGGCATAGCAGAATCTTCATAGGCGCCTTCATAAAAAAGCAATCATTTATTCTTGACTCCGCCGCTTTTTACCGAGTTTTTCTGTGCAACCGCGATCCGTTCAGGACAGAAACAACGATTCGCCGCCCGACTTGTCGAGGTTGGCACAAAATTGTAGAGACCGGCTCTTGCGGTTTCGAAAGAAATCACTACTTTTGTAAGATTTAGAACTTCAAAACCCCGCAAACAGAATCTACCTATGGATATAGTTGCCAGTCTGATCAAAATGGTCTTCGGCTCGAAAGCCGACAAGGATCGCAAGGAAATCGAACCTTATCTCCAAAAAATCAAGGCCGTATACCCTGAAATCGAGGCGCTCTCGAACGACGGTCTGCGCGCCCGCAGCGAAGAACTGAAACGCCGCATCGCCGACTACATCGCCGCAGACGAGACCCGCATCGCGGAGTTGCGCGCGCAGCTCGAAAAGCCGGAAACGACGCTTGAAGAGAAAGAAAAGATTTCCAAGGAGATCGACGACCTGACCAAACGCATAGACGAGCGCATCGAGGAGAAGCTGGACGAAATCCTGCCCGAGGCGTTCGCCATCATGAAAGACACGGCGCGCCGTTTCGCGCAGAACGAGACCGTCGAGGTAACAGCCAACGATTTCGACCGCGAGTTGGCTGCGACCAAGGACTTCGTGCGCATCGAGGGCGACAAGGCCCTCTATGCCACCCACTGGCTGGCCGGCGGCAACGACGTGAAGTGGGACATGATCCACTACGACGTGCAGCTCTTCGGCGGCGTGGTGCTCCACAAGGGCAAAATCGCCGAGATGGCCACGGGCGAGGGCAAAACCCTGGTGGCGACGCTCCCCGTGTTCCTCAACGCACTGGCAAAAAAAGGCGTGCACCTGGTAACGGTCAACAACTACCTGGCCAAGCGAGACAGCGAATGGATGGGGCCGATGTACGAGTTCCACGGGCTGTCGGTGGCCTGCATCGACGACACGCAGCCCAACTCCGACGCCCGCCGTGCGGCCTACATGGCCGACATCACGTTCGGCACGAACAACGAATACGGCTTCGACTACCTGCGCGACAACATGGCTTCGTCGCCCAAAGACCTCGTGCAGCGCAAGCATCATTTCGCCATCGTCGACGAAGTAGACTCCGTGCTGATCGACGACGCGCGTACGCCGCTCATCATCTCCGGCCCGGTTCCCAAAGGCGAAGACCAGCTTTTCGAACAATACCGCCCGGCGATCGAGAACCTCTACAACCTGCAAAAGAACCTGGTTACCACGCTGCTGGCCGAGGCGCGCCAGCTGATCGCCGACGGCAAAAACGAGGAGGGCGGCATCAAACTCTACCGCACGCACAAGGGGCTGCCCAAGTACAAACCCCTGATCAAATACCTCTCCGAGCAAGGCATCAAGGCGCTGATGCAGAAGACCGAAAACGTCTACATGCAGGACAACAACCGCCGCATGCCCGAGATCACGGACGACCTCTATTTTGTCATCGACGAAAAACTCAACTCGGTGGAACTGACCGACAAAGGCCATGAAGCATTGTCGAAATACTTCAACGAAGACGGCTTCTTCGTACTGCCCGACATCGGCGCAGAGGTGGCCGAGTTGGAAAAGAGCGCCCTCTCGACCGAAGAGCGGGCGCAGAAGCGCGATGAGGTCATCAACGACTACTCGATCAAGTCGGAGCGCGTACACACCGTACACCAGCTGCTCAAGGCCTACGCGATGTTCGAGAAGGACATCGAATATGTGGTCATGGACAACAAGGTAAAGATCGTCGACGAGCAGACGGGCCGCATCCTCGAAGGACGCCGCTATTCCGACGGCCTGCACCAAGCGATCGAGGCCAAGGAACATGTAAAGGTCGAAGCCGCGACGCAGACCTTCGCGACGATTACCTTGCAGAACTATTTCCGCATGTACCACAAGCTGGGCGGCATGACCGGTACGGCCGAGACCGAAGCATCGGAGTTCTGGTCGATCTACAAACTCGACGTGGTCGTGATCCCGACCAACCGTCCCGTAATCCGCGACGACCGTCAGGATCTGATCTACAAGACCAAGCGCGAGAAGTACAACGCCGTGATCGAGGAGATCGTGCGGCTCGTGGGCGAGGGACGCCCGGTGCTGGTGGGCACGACGTCGGTCGAAATCTCGGAGCTGCTGAGCCGCATGCTCAAGCTCCGCGGCATCAAACACAACGTACTGAATGCCAAGCAGCACCAGCTGGAAGCCCAAGTCGTGGCCGAAGCCGGACGCGCAGGCCAGGTAACCATAGCCACCAACATGGCGGGCCGCGGTACCGACATCAAGCTGACGCCCGAAGTCAAGGAGGCGGGCGGTCTGGCCATCATCGGCACCGAACGCCACGAAAGCCGCCGCGTCGACCGCCAGCTGCGCGGCCGCGCAGGACGTCAGGGCGACCCGGGATCGTCGCAGTTCTTCGTCTCGCTGGAAGACGACCTGATGCGTCTGTTCGGCTCGGGCCGCATCGCCGCCATGATGGACCGCATGGGCCTGAAAGAAGGCGAAGTGATCCAGGCAGGCATGATGACCAAAGCCATCGAACGGGCGCAGAAGAAAGTCGAAGAAAACAACTTCGGCATCCGCAAACGCCTGCTGGAATACGACGACGTGATGAACTCGCAGCGCGAAGTGATCTACACGCGCCGCCGCCATGCCCTCTACGGCGAACGGATCGAAATCGACTTGAACAACATCATGTACGACTTCGCCGACAACTTCGTAGAAACGCACAACGGCATCGAATACGACGATTTCCGCTACGAGCTGATCCGCGAAATCTCCGTCGAGCCGAGCTTCGACGCCGCAGCCTACGAGGCAGCCAAGCCGGGCGAACTGGTGGAAATGGTCGTTGCGGACATCCGGGCCTCCTACGCCCGCCGGGCCAAAGCCGTAGCCGACACGGTGCGCCCCGTCATGCAACGCATCTACGAGGAGAAGAAAGACCAGCTCGACTCGAACATCTACTTCCCCATTACCGACGGCCACCTGGGCTACAACGTGCCGGTAAACCTGCAAAAGTGCAAGGATACCGACGGAGCCGAAATCTACAAGGTTTTCTCCAAGGTAGTGATGTTTACCTCGATCGACGACGCATGGCGCGAGCACCTGCGCGAAATGGACGACCTGCGCCAGAGCGTGCAGAACGCCACCTACGAGCAGAAAGACCCGCTGCTGATCTACAAGTTCGAGTCGTTCGGGCTGTTCTCGAAGATGCTCATCGACGTCAACCGCGACGTGCTGGCCATCCTGAACAAGGCTTACATTCCGGTGCGCGACCAGAACGCCGAAGCCATGCAGCGCGAACGGCAGCAGCGCGCCAAGGTCGACGTCAACAAACTGCAAGCCTCGCGCATGCAGGCGGCCGCTCAAGCGGGCCAGGGCGAACAACAGAAACCCATGCCTCTGCATGCGGAGAAGAAAGTGGGCCGCAACGATCCCTGCCCCTGCGGTTCGGGCAAGAAGTACAAAAACTGCCACGGAAAAGGATTGTAAGGTGGGCTACAACGAAGAAAAACAGCGCCAGCTGGACATGCGCTACCTGCGCATGGCGAGCATCTGGGCCGAAAACTCCTACTGCGTACGCCGCAAGGTGGGTGCCTTGATCGTCAAGGACAAGATGATTATCTCGGACGGCTACAACGGCACCCCCTCGGGTTTCGAAAATGTCTGCGAAGACGACGCGGGCAAGACCAAGCCTTATGTGCTGCATGCCGAAGCGAACGCCATTACCAAAGTGGCGAAAAGCGCCAACAACTGCGACGGCTCGACGCTCTACATCACGGCAGCGCCATGTCTGGAGTGCTCGAAACTCATCATCCAGGCCGGCATCCGGCGCGTAGTTTACAGCGAAGCCTATCGCTCGGAAGACGGGCTTGATCTCCTGCGCAAAGTCGGCATCGAATGCGTACAGTACATTGCCCCGGACACAACGGGAAAGGGATGATGACAACCGCTCACAACACGTCGACTTCCAACGGTTAAGACTCGATGAAAACCAGGATCGCGATATTTCTGCTCTTGCTTTGCAGCGTCGCCCTGCCGGTGCAGGCACAGCAAGCGGCAGCAGACTGCACGCCGGAAAAATCGCCAGCCGAGGCACCCCGATACCTCTACTGCGAAATCATCTGCAACCACCTGCCCCGGCCCCGGGGCACGTCCGTGATTCTCGATTTCGGCCAAGAGACCGATTACTGGCGATACAACATGCTGACCGATAGCGAGGAGCGCGACTTGATCTTCAACTCGGGCATCCAGGCTCTCAACTACATGGTCGGCCGCGGCTGGGAATTCGTGCAGTCCTATTCGTCGGGCGAAAAAGACAGTTATGTCCATATGCTGCTGCGCATCGCAACAAGCAAGCTGCCCGAGGAAGCGCTGGCGGAGGCACTCGCAACCCCGGGCATTTCCAACCAGGAAAAACAAAAAAAGAGAGGAAGCGACTTTTCGGGCGGCAGCAACCGTGACGGCCGATAGCGGCCGCTTCTTTCGCAAACGAATACAACCATCCGATGAAACGCATCGTCATCGTTGGCGCCACCTCCGGCTTGGGCTTCGAGGTGGCCAAGCTCTGCATCGGCGCAGGTTGGCGCGTAGGCGCCGCCGGACGCGACACGGAGGCTCTCGCCCGGCTCAAGGCGCTGGCACCGGAGCTGGTCGAAACCGAACCGATCGACGTCACGCACGTCGAGGCCCCGCAGCGGCTCGCCGCACTGGCCGAACGCATAGGCGGCATGGACATCTATTTCCACACCTCGGGCATCGGCAAGCGCAACACCGAACTGCGGCCCGACATCGAGTTGGCCACGCTCCGCACCAACGGCGAGGGTTTCGTACGCATGGTTACCGCAGCTTTCGGTTGGTTCCGCAACCACGGCAGCGGCCATATCGCCATCATCAGCTCCGTAGCCGGCACCCGTGGACTGGGTTCCGCACCGGCTTATTCGGCCACCAAACGGATGCAAAACACCTACATCGACGCTCTGGCGCAGCTCGCCCGCATGGAGCGGCTGCCCATCCGCTTTACGGACATCCGCCCCGGATTCGTCGCCACCCCGCTGCTTGCGGGCGACGACTACCCCCTGCTCATGCAACCCGAACCGGTCGCCCGACGCATTTTCCAGGCTCTCCGGCATCGTCGGCGCTGCATCGTCATCGACCGGCGCTATGCTGTACTGGTCTTTTTGTGGCGGTTGATTCCTGCATGGTTGTGGGAACGGCTTCCGGTTCGTAAAGGCGCTTAAATTCCGTCCGACTTGCAAGCAAAAACGGGATGTACAAATATTGTACATCCCGTTTGCAGTTCTTGCACGGATTGTTTTGCCTGTTACGGATTCAAGCGTTTTTTTCGGCCCATTCGAGCAGCTGCCGCAGCATCAGCCACCTCTCACCGGAACGGCTTTTTACGACAGAATATAATTGTTCCCGAAAGCCGAGGCCGCATCGAATATCTTTTACCGTCTTTGTCTCAATCGCCCGATCTTTTCGATTTTTTCCTTTTTGGAAACAATATTCAATTCGCCGTTTTTACCTAAAACCGGACACCGATATTCTATATAATATTCCATACCGCTCAAACAATCTTCCACAATATAATACAAACATCCACGAGACCTATAATTCCGTCTGATAGGTCCCAATATGACCTCCGCATCCCGATATTTAGCCATCAAGCCTTCCAATACAAGCATATATCGGTTTTCATCCTCTTCGGGAAAATACTCTTCAATCTTGAACAGCTTCACATATTCCATTTTTTGCCAATATGTTTCGCAATGGGTTTGCTGTTCTACGCGCATAAGCAAATTCCCCAGTATGCAGGCATCAACATAATACCACTCTGTATAAGAATCGATCGCTTTGTTGAATCGGATAGCATCTTCAATCTCCGCCTTGTGAATCTCCGGACCGAAACGATTACAAGCCGTGCAGGCCAAAGTTCCGATTAGAATTATCCCTATTTTTCTCCAATTCATAACTTCCCTTTCAAAAAATACTTTTTCTCTTCTTTATCGAACAGATGCGAACGCTTGTTCGCCCGCGCAGAAATCTGACCGGCAGTAACCGGCCGACCGTCTTTTTGACAATACAGCTTTCTCCGATTGATTTCATCGGCGATCTCCTTTGCTGTCTTCGGTCCTTTCGACAGAACGACAGCCATTGCTTCATGTAAGGTCATCATTTCAATTTCCGGTTGATCGACTTAAGGGTGTTGGATATATTACAGATAACTTTCAGCAGATAATAACTCATTTTAGCCCAAACCAACAAAGCCACGGCCAATAAAATGCAATAGAGCCCGAGCGAAAAATCGTATGACAACAATCCTACAACGACGGTTACAACCCCCAACAAAATAGAGAATCCGTAGACCAATTTACCAATAAAAACCAATGTGCTTTCAGAAGATTTTTCGGTTGAAGAAACATCCGGCAATTCTGCGTCATTTCCCGGGTTCGGGCATCCGCAAATCGGGCAAAACCGATAAGATCCATCGTGTTCCGCATTGCAAAAAGGACAAATCCATTTTTCCATAACAAAATTGAATAAAGTTTCCTGCCGGACTCCGGAGCAGAACTATACAAAAAGAAAGTGTGGAGTCGTTCGTTTATCTGACAATAGGCATTTGGCGTGGCCCGGAAACAAATAAACAATACCCCACACCGAATAGCATATATCGAATGACATATTGCTATACACGGTAATGAGTGTCGTATTGCCTGTCCTTGTTTCCTTAAAATCGCCAAATTTTATTGCCAAGGATTAGCGAAACACTTTCACTAAACGAATATGTTGCTGTCCCAACAGGGAACAGCATTACAAAATTACTGAATATTCCGCAATAAACAAATGACCGGTTTTTGCACTGTTATAAAATCGTCATTCCGGATTGTGAATTATGAATTAATTTTGCCCCATGGACTTCCAACTCGTATCGGACTATGCCCCGACGGGCGACCAGCCGGAAGCGATCGCGCAACTACTGGGCTCGATCCGCGGCGGCACTTTTCAACCGGCTGCACCCATATATAATAGGTATCGTCTCGCTGACCCTTTTCCCCGAAACACCGCTGGCAGCCGACACGACAGCAGGAAAATTCCGCGAAGCCGGCGAACGCGAACGGCTCGAAGAACTCCGTGCATTCATCGCCCGGCTCACGATCCCCACCACGATCATGGGGCACACCGTTTCGAACACCGTGCCGCTGCTCGGCCACCTGCCCGAAGACCGCGCCCGTCTACTCCGCGAACTCGGCGACGCACTCGCCCGTTTCGACGAATCGGACCTCGCCGCCTACCGCCGCGGCATCGTTCACTTGTAATTGCGGCGTAAAAAAGAGCGCTTCCGAACGACCGAAAGCGCCCTTTTCGGGTTACAGGTTCAAATATCCCCGGAGGGTTTGCACATATTCTTCGAAAGCTTTGCGCCCCGCTGCGGTCACGCGGCAGACCGTCCGCGTCTTCTTGCCGACGAATCCCTTTTCCACTTCGATATACCCGGCTGCCGCGAGTTTGTCGAGCTGGACGCTGAGGTTTCCGGCGGTGGCGTCGGTCTTTTCCCGGAGATAGACGAAGTCCGCTTCGGCAAGGTTCATCAGCACGGACATGACCGCCAGCCGCAGCTGCGAATGGAGCAGCGGATCAAGCTCTTTCATTTTCTTTGCGCGCCAGCCGCCGCATTTCCAGACCGGGAATGATCATCATCAGCACGAAACAATGGATAAAGCACGGCATGACCCACGTCATCGAGAGCTTTACCTCGGAAAAGATGCAGCCCAGCAGCACCATGCCGAAAGCGACGCTGAGGATTCCTCCAGCCACCATACTGCGGACTTTCAGGGCTGCACCCGAACCGATGATGCCGAACCCCACCACGAACAGCGCATAAAAGAACATGACCATCCACGGCGAATTGCCCGTTGTCAGATGGAGCACCGTGCAGATGACAACCCCGGCCGCACCGAGAATCCCGACCGACTTCCAGATGGCAGTGCAGAGCTTGTCGGTATAGGAGAGGCAGCCGCGGCTGCTTTGCTTCACGGCCAGCCTGCGATTGAAAAACCAACCGAAGGCCATCAGCGCCCACAGGCCGTTGAATGCAGGATTGCCGGTCGCGGCAACCGCCGCCCACACTACGGTGGCGATGGTCGCCGTGAGGATGCCCCAGTTCAAAAGGATATTGCCGTCGCCGACCTCGAAACGGCTTTTGGTCTCGGAAATCATGCGGGCGATCAGCTCGATGCTCTCCTTTTCGTTGAGTTGCTTGCAGATTTTCCCGCCTTGGCTGAATTCGTGTAAACTCGGCTCTGCGCTCGGACTACCTAAAGCGTTTGTTCTACGATCGTTCATAATAATAATTTTAATCGGTTTACAATATAAACTTTATCCGGAAAAGGGAAGGGCAAACCCGCGCGACGTTGCCCCTACTTAACCCATATTGCAAATATAAATCGATTTATTTAATAAACCAAATATTTCAACAAATTTTTCATGCGGATGTCCGTTCCTCGCCGGAATAGCAACGGCATAAGAACGAATTCATAAGGTACGATTTCCCTTGCAGCCGCTCCGGAACGGCTTTTGCCGCTCGCACACCAAAAATATCATCCCGAAGTGTCAGTGAAAAATGCCAATGCAACCACTCGGTGCCTTTGCACGTCCGGGCCGCCGCAACTATCAGAACGGCAGATCGTCGGGATCGTCGGCAGGCATGGCAGGCGCCGCAGCGGGCTGCCCGGGAGCCGAATGTCCGGCATCGCCCGCAACCGCACCAGGCTGAACCGCCCCGGCGCCGCTCTGCGCAGCTCCATACGCCGCACCGTAAGGCTGTGCCGGAGCACCGCCCTGCGCGCCGTCGGACATCGCACTGTCGCTTCGCCGACCTAACAGATTCATGCTGTCGGCCAGAATCTCGGTGGTATAACGCTTGTTGTTGTCCTTGTCGACCCAATCGCGCGTCCGCAGACGTCCCTCGATATAAAGCTGCGATCCCTTGTGCACGTAGCGATCGACCACATCGGCCAGACCGCGCCACAAAGTGATCGTGTGCCACTCGGTATGCTCGCGCGTTTCGTTGGTCTGGCGGTCGAAAAACCGCTCGGTGGTAGCCAAGCGCAAGCGGGCGACCTTCACGCCGTTTTCAGTCGTGCGAACCTCCGGCTCCATGCCGACGTTGCCAACCAAAATAACTTTATTGACCATATGCTCTCTACAATTCTTTAATCATCCGGCGGAACAGCAACTGCATCTTCACGCCGGCCTTCTTACCCTGCAACTGCACATCCTCGTGATCGCCGATCTCGTCGGAGAGGCCGCAGTTGGTAATGACCGAAACGCCGAACACAGGAATCGACATGTGCCGGGCGACAATTACCTCGGGAACCGTCGACATGCCGGCCGCATCGCCGCCGATGGCTTTGAAATAACGATACTCGGCCTGCGTCTCGAACGTAGGGCCGGTGCCGCCGACGTAAACGCCGTACTGGAGCTTGATGCTCTCCTGCTCGGCAATGGCCGTGGCGCGGGCGATCAGCTCCTTGTCATAGCAATTGTGCATGTCGGGGAAACGAGGCCCCAACTCGGCGAGGTTCGGCCCGATCAAAGGATTGGGCATCAAATTGATATGATCGGTAATAACCATCAGATCGCCCACACGGAACGACGTGTTGATGCCGCCCGAAGCATTGGAAACGAAGAGGTAACCGATGCCCAGCTGCTGCAACACGCGCACGGGGAACGTTACCTGCTGCATGGTGTAACCCTCGTAATAGTGGAAACGCCCCTGCATGGCGACGACCTTGCGGCCCTCCAGCGTACCGAAGATCAGACGCCCTTTGTGCCCCTCGACCGTCGAAACGGGAAACCCGGGAATCGACTTGTAATCCAACGAATAGGCGGCCTCGATCTGTTCGGCGAAATCGCCCAAGCCCGTGCCGAGCACGATGCCCACCTCGGGGCGGAATCCGGCGGTCTGCGCCTGGATCCACGCTGCGGTCTTCTTAATTTCCTCTAACATCTTCTTCTAATCTTTGCAGAAAATCCGTTGCCGAATCCTCTATGAACGAAATATTGATCGGTTGATAATACAAACTGCGCCGGATATCGGCGGGAATCTTCTCCCGGTTGACCAGCTTCACGGCGTCCTTCTCGGTAGTCACGATCACGGCCCCGGGATGCGCGGCGAGCAACGTCCCGAGCGCCCGGATGTCGCGCACGCGATATACATGGTGGTCATCGAGCGTCATCTCGGCTACGACGTCATACTGCTTGCGCAGCGTTTCGAGGAACGGCTCGGGATTGCCTATGCCGGAGAGTGCAATGACCTTGCCGCCCTGCGCCACCGGCTCGCCGGAAGCCTCCGACGGGAAGAGCGGCTGCGGGATGAAACTCTCGAAACGCGTATAGTAAACCCGCTGGTAAGCGATCGAAATCAACACCTTGCGCAGAATCCGCCGGTCGATGGGCGCCATCTTCTCGGGACACTTCGTGACGACGAAATAATGCGCCCGATACAACTCGGAGGGCAAGTCGCGCAACGTCCCGGCGGGCAACATCTTGTCATGCTGAACGGGGCGCGTGGCGTCGATCATCACAACGTTGATCTTCGGCTCGATGTAACGATGCTGGAATCCGTCATCCATGATGATGAGGTCGATCTCGGGATGCTCGGCACGAATCCTCCGAATGGCATCGGCCCGCTTTTCGCAAACGACGACCAGCGTGTCGGGAAACTTGAGCTTGATCTGCAACGGCTCGTCGCCCACCTCGCGGTAATGCGAAGAACACTGCACCTCGCGGTAACCCTTGGTGCGCCGGCCGTAACCGCGCGACAACAAAGCGATGTTGTAACGCTGCGACATGTAGGAAATGAGCATCTCGGCCATCGGCGTCTTGCCGGTGCCGCCCACGGTAATGTTGCCGATACAGATGATCGGAATGTCGAAACGCTCGCTTTTGAGAAACCCCCAATCGAAGAGACGATGACGGAACGTCACCCCCAACTTATACAGGAAGGCCATCGGCGCGAGCAAACTTTTGGTCATCTCTTCAAAATGCAATTATCCGGAATTTTCAAAGATAACAATATTTACCGATTTGACAAAATAAAAATTTACAAATCTCAAGCCCGGATAAAAAACCGCCCTCCCGAAGAATAAAACGGAAGACCCGGCGAGGGAAAAAACCGACGGACACGAACGACGTCTCGGCAAAACATGGAACATGGCTGCTTTTCAACTCGACTTGCACGATTTGCGGGAGACAAGCTCCCGCTTAGATAGGCGGCGTCTCGGCAAAATGCAAACTTTGTTTGCTTTTGCGCTCGACTTGCACTATCTTTGCCTATGCGTATGAAAAAAATCACCCTCTCCCTGCTTGCAACACTGGCCCTGGCGGCCGGGGCATGCGACCGCACGGAACCGGCCGCGCAACAACAGAACCTGGTCTACGGCATCGACGCCGACAACTACCGCCTGGAAAGCGGCGAAATCGGCCCCGGCGAAACCATGGGCAAGATACTCAACCGCTACGGCGTCACGGCCCGCCAGATCGACCGACTCGACCGCGCCTCCAAAGAGGTGTTCCCGCTGCGCAACATCCGCCCAGGTCACAAATACACGGTCTTCATCCACGAAGACTCGCTCTACAGCCCGCACCTCGACTATCTGGTCTACGAAACCGGGCTGACCGACTACGTGGTGTTCGGATTCCACGACGCCGACTCGGTATCGGTGCGTCAGGACACCAAGCCCATGACTCTGCGGCGCACCAAGCGCAGCGCGGTCATCAAATCGTCGCTTTGGGGATCGATCATGGAGCAGAATCTGCCCTACGCTCTGGCAGCCGAAATGGAGAACATCTACCAATGGACGGTAGATTTCTTCGGCATACAGAAGGGCGACAGCTTCACGGTAATTTACGACGAACGTTTCATCGACGACACCATACCGGCAGGCATCAACCGCATATGGGGCGCTAAGTTTACCCAGGGAGGCAAAGAATACTACGCCATTCCCTACCGCCAGGGCGGCAGAATCCAATATTGGGAAGCCGACGGAACGAGCCTGCGCAAACAAATGCTCAAGGCTCCGCTTAAATATACGCGCATCAGCTCGAAATTCAGCTACGCCCGCAAGCACCCGATCTACAAAGTCTACCGTCCGCACACGGGCGTGGATTATGCAGCGCCGAAGGGAACGCCCGTACACGCTGTGGCCGACGGCGTAATAACATTCAAGGGCTGGGCCGGCGGCGGAGGCAACACCCTCAAGATCAAGCATCCGAACAACCTGATGACCGGCTACCTCCACTTGAGCGGCTATGCCAAGGGCATCGCCAAGGGTAAACGCGTGTCGCAAGGACAGCTGATCGGATACGTAGGTTCGACCGGCGCTTCGACCGGCCCGCACCTCGACTACCGCGTATGGCGCAACGGCACGCCCATCGACCCGCTGAAGATTCCCCAGAGTCCGGCAGAGCCGATCGCCAAGGCGAACCGCGAAACTTTCGAATTCGTCCGCGACCGCATCATCGCCGAGTTGAACGGCGAGGTGTCCGACGAAGAGCGCATTACCCAACTGGATTCGATCGTTATTCCGGCAGCCGTGTTGCAGCCGGCAACGGCCGAATAGACTGCCCGGCGCCCATGAAACGCAGCGGGGTCATCATCGTAGCAGGCGGCCAGGGGCGGCGATGCGGCGGAAGCATTCCCAAGCAATTCGCCCTGCTGGCCGGCCGGCCGGTGCTGGCTCATACGATCGGCAACTTCGCCCAGGCGCTGCCCGGCGCCTCCATCGTGGTCGTATTGCCTGCCGAATACATCGGCTTCTGGAACAACCTGCGCGCCCGTTTCGACGTAGCGCCCCACACCGTAACGGCCGGCGGTAACGAACGATTCCACTCGGTGCGCAACGGATTGGCCGCACTGCCGGAAGATGTGGGGTTGATTGCTGTCCAGGACGGCGTGCGTCCTTTAGGCTCGGTAAAGCTGATCCGCCGCCTGACCGCCGAAGCCGCAGAACATGGCACGGCGATTCCGGTCGTGGAAGCGGCGGACTCCTACCGCGAAACGGACGGCGGGACTTCGTACCCGCTCGACCGCAGACGCCTGCGGATCGTACAGACGCCCCAGGTGTTCGACGCCGCCCTGCTCCGCGAAGCCTACCGCACCGACTACGATCCGGAGTTTACCGACGACGCCTCGGTGGTCGAACGAAGCGGACATGCCGTCCGTCTCTGCGAGGGAGAGCGGCAAAATCTGAAGATTACCACGCCGGAAGACATCGCGATCGCCGAAGCCCTGTTTGCCGCCCGCGAGGAGAACGCCTGCGAAGGCCTGCCGATTGAATAACGACCCGCAACGACCGACCATGCAAAACACCTACAAATATCGCTTCGACCGCCACACGATCTACTGGACGGCGATCTATCTGATCGTCTTCGCATTGCTGGGCGGCGTACTCTATTACCTCTACGAGGGCGGCTATCTTTCGGCCTGGTTTACTTCGTTCATCGTGGCGCTCATCGCACTGATGGCGCTTTCGATTCCCCGCAAAATCGTGGTAACCGACGAAACGGTGGAAATCCGCTGCCTGCTGGACATCACAGAAATCCGCCGCGACGAAATCGCGTCCGTGCACCGGGTGGAGACCAAACGGATGAAATGGATCGTGCCGCTGTTCGGCAGCTGCGGATTCTTCGGCTACTATGGCTACTATTTTGACCTCCATCGCTTCGAACGGGTAAAAATCTACGCCACGCAATGGAGCAACTTCGTAGAGATCATCGACATTTACGAAGATCGGCTCTATGTGTCGTGCCAGGATGCCGACCGACTGACAGCAGAGTTGACGCCGCCGGGCGGCAACCGTCCGATCGAAGAAGAATAGATAAAAAGCAACTTCATACCCGGAATGACGGAGGTCACGGCTTCCGCCAGTGCGGTACGTAGATTCAGCAATCCACTGACGGCGTAAGGCGCAAAAAAGAAGTTGATGCAAAAGTTCAGCGCAGAAAATTAGGTGCGGACGGTTCATTCGGCACCGACGATTCGGTGCAAAAACGTTTGTTTTCTGTTTTGCGGTGCCGTTAGTTATCTATCCCAGTCTGTCCCGGGGCTGCCGCCGTCGGCTTCTCCGGGCCATTCATCCCAGCGATTGCTTGCCAAAACATTCGCCGCGGGCCACCGCAACAACGCGTCGGGAGCCTTGACGAGCGTCGGCACGCGCGGCCTCTACTGGGCATCTTCGTCCTATGCTGCCGGTAATATCAACGCGGCCTTTTTGGACTTCACGTCGGGCAACGTGAACCCGCTGAACACCGGGAACCGGGCAGATGCTTTTTCCGTGCGCTGCGTCCAAGCATCTACGGGTTGTTTTTTATCTTTTTCGGCATTTCGGCAAAAAAATCGGGGGGGGGAACTTTTTTGACCAGAAATACTTAACTTTGCAACAAGTGCAGATGCACCGAACTCTAAACCCCAACACCATGAAAAAGATTCTCTTCCTGATGGCTTTCGCGGCCTGGACATGGGCCGGAGGAATCGACGCAGCGGCAGCTCAGACCCTCGAACCCGAATTCGAAGGCGAGGTCGTGGCGGTGCTCCCCGACGGCTCGGCCAGCAAACTCGAAAAGCACAACGTCCGCATCAAGACCGGAGCAGGCGTCTACATCGCCGGATTCGCCGCTGCCAAGCAGAAGACCAAGGTCGTGATCGACGGCAGCACGGCAAACGTACGGCTCGACGGCTCGCAGCCCATCGAACTGATCGTGCGGGCCAAAGACAACAAAGCCGACCCGATGTCTATCGTGCGCGTCTTCCGCATGAAAGCCACGCCCAAGAACCGTTCGGCAGTGATTTCGGCCGTAGGCACTTTCAACGTGCAGAGCAACACGATGGAGTACCTGCCTTTCGAAGCCAAGAAATACGGCGAGAGCAGCTACCGGCTGACTTTCGAGAAACGCCCGACAGGCGAATACGGCGTGATCGTTTCGAACCCCAACAACGTGGACGAGAAGATGGTCATCGTCTCGACGTTCGCCATCGACAACGGCAGCGACCCGAAAAAGAAATAAGATCCGTTTCTCCCGAGAAAAAAACCGAGGGCGCATCCTATGTCGGATGCGCCCTCGCTCGTCGATATGCAAAACGGCGGCCCGGCTTCTCTCAAACGAAACGCCTCTGCGGAGACTCCGCGGAGGCGTTTCGCCATTCATCAATTTTTCAGCGGCAGGAAAGAATAGTTCTTCGAGTAGTCCATCATCTGCTCGACATAATCGGTCGGATAGATGATCTCCACGTCGACGATCTTGCCGTTCTGCTCGACCAGCCGATAGTCGGGATTGAGGAATCCGCCATAAGGTTCGATGCCGAGAGCGTTGTAGCGCTCCCGCACCTGGGCATGCAGTTCGGGATCGACCGCCACAGCATAGCGCTCTACCAGCTCGCGGCCCGCCTCGTAATCGCCCTCCGATTTGATGCGCTGAATCTCGTGGAGCATCTCGCCGAACAGCGCCCGCAGCTTGGCGAAATCGTTGACCACCACATAGCGTTTGCCGTCCTGCTCGACCCACTCGATCACGTTGTCGGCCTTGCCGCGCTCGTAGCACCATTCGCAGATCAACTTGCGGTTGCGCATGTGCGCCTCTTCGACGTTCTTGCCCGGCTCGATGCGGGCCAGCTGGGTCATCATGCCGTTCAGAATATATTTGGCATAACCGGCCCATGCCACGTCGAGCGAGGGGATCAGCCCCAGTTCGACCATCTTCGGATCGCCCAGATAATAGAGACCGAAGAGGTCGGCGCGGGTCTCTTCGAGCGTCGAACCGTAACTCTTCAGCTCGCCGCCCGCAACACCGGGCGCCAGCTGCCCCGAACCGTGGCCGAGACACTCGTGCAGGTCGGTATGCAGGTCATCGGCCAGCTTGCCGTAGCGATCCATGCGCTCGCGATCGTCGGCCCGCAAGACGAATTCTTCGTTGAAGCCGTTGCCGTGGGCCGCCATGTCGTAGGCATAGGTAATGTTGTCGATCGTGACGGATTTGGAGCCGTATTCCTTGCGGATCCAGTCGGCGTTGGGCAGGTTGATGCCGATCGGCGTGGCCGGGTAGCAGTCGCCGCCGAGCATGGCCACCGTGATGACCTTGGCCGAAACTCCCTTGACCTTCTTTTTCTTATACTGCGGCGCCACGGGCGAATGATCCTCGAACCACTGGGCGTTCTCGGAGATGATCTCCGTGCGGCGGCACGCCTCGGTATCCATGAAGTTGACGTTGGCTTCCCACGACGCCTTGCGGCCCAGCGGATCGCCGTAGTCCTCGATGAATCCGTTGACAAAATCGACGTTCGACAACGTATCCTTGACCCAGCGGATGTTGTATTCGTCGAACTTTTTCAAGTCGCCCGTGCGATAGTATTCGATGAGCGAAGCGATGGTCGACTTCTGCGGCTCGGCAGCTACGGACTGCGCCTTTTCCAGCCACTCCACGATGCGCTCGATGGCCGCCGAGTACATGCCGCCGACCTTCCACGTGCGCTCGTAGATGCGGCCCGACTTGCGATCCTTGACCAACTGCGAATTCAAGCCGTAGGAGACCGGCTCGGGGTTGCCGGCATCGGCGGCGGCCATCGCGGCGTAGAACTTCTCCGCCTCGGACTGGGAGACGCCGCAATAGTAATTGCTCGACGAAGTGAGCAGCAGATCGTCGCCCGCCGTCTGGTTGAGCCGCGTGGGGTACATGTCGGGGTCGAAGATGGCGATGCAGACGGCACCGCGCAGGGCGTTCAGCTCATCGCCGAAATACTCCTCGGGGATGGTTTCGATGAGCGACAACAGATACTCCTCGGAGAATTCGGGCACGAACTTGTCGTTGGAGTAATGATGATGGATGCCGTTGGCGAACCACACTTTCTTGAGGTATTTTTCGAAAGCCCGCCACTCCGCGCTTCCGCGGTCGCCCTCGTAATGCTCGTAGACGGTCTCCAGCGTCCGCCGCACGGGCAGGTTCATGGCGCAATTCTGGTCGAACAAAATATCGCGCCCGCAGCGGGCGGCCTGGGCCAGATAATAGATCAGCTCCTTCTGCTCCAAAGGCAATTCTTCGAAGCCGGGAACCTCATAGCGGATCACCTTCACGTCGTCGAACCGGTCGACGATCCACGGAGCCTCGGCCGGCTGCGAAGCGCCGCCGCACGAAACGAACGAAAAAGCGATAAAGGACATAAAGATAGTTTTTTTCATGACGTTCGGGTATTGTTTTGTGCGAAGATAACAAAAATTCGGCAAAACGCGCTGCGGAACGTTTTTTTGCAAAAAATGCTTCGTTTTGTCTATCGGAATTTCTACCTTTGCCCCGCAACCCGATTCAAGAAGAATATGGAAGTTTTTACAAGCGTCGCCGCGCTGCGGGCGCAGCTGGAACAGGTCGATCCGAGCGGCTTGGGATTCGTCCCGACGATGGGCGCCCTGCATGCCGGACACCGCTCGCTGGTGGAACGGGCGCGCAAGGAAAACGCCGTCGTGGCGGTCAGCGTCTTCGTCAACCCCACGCAATTCAACGACAAGAACGACCTGCGGCACTATCCCCGCACGCCGGAAGCCGACGCCCGGCTGCTCGAGGAAGCCGGCGCAGACTACGTGCTCATGCCTTCGGTCGAAGAAATATATCCCGAACCCGACACGCGGCAGTTCGACTTCGGAGCGGTCGACAAGGTAATGGAGGGCGCTACGCGCCCCGGCCACTTCAACGGCGTGGCCCAGGTGGTCAGCCGGCTGTTCGACATCGTGCGGCCGGCCCGCGCCTACTTCGGCGAAAAGGATTTCCAACAGATCGCCGTGATCCGCGCCATGGCGGAACAACTGGGGTTGCCGGTACAGATCGTCGAATGCCCGATCGTCCGCGGCGACGACGGCCTGGCGCTCTCGTCGCGCAACCAACTCCTCGACGAGGCACACCGGGCAGCGGCTCCGCACATCTACGCCACGCTGCGGGCAGCCGTAGAAAAGTCGCACGAGCTGACGCCGGCCCGGCTCAAGGCGTGGGTCGCCGAAGAAATCGACCGCAACCCGCTGCTGAAAACGATCTACTACCAGTCGGTCGACGCACGCACCATGCAGGAAGTCTCCGCATGGGACGACGCGTCCCGCATCCAGGGCTGCATCGCCGTGCAGGCCGGCCCGATCCGTCTAATCGACAACATCCGAATCCGATAATGAAATTCCAGATCGAAGTCATCAAATCGAAAATCCACCGCGTGACGGTCACCCAGGCCGATCTGAACTATGTGGGCAGCATTACCATCGACGAAGCGCTTCTCGAAGCGGCCAACATCATCGAAGGCGAAAAAGTACAGATCATGGACATCGACAACGGCGAGCGTTTCGAGACCTACGTCATCAAAGGCCCGCGGGAGAGCGGCTGCATCTGCCTGAACGGCGCTGCGGCCCGCAAGGTGCAGGTGGGCGACGTGGTCATCATCGCCTCCTATGCGCAGATGGATTTCGAAGATGCCAAGCAGTTCCGGCCGTGGATCGTATTCCCCGACACGGCGACCAACCGACTGACCGAATAAGAGACGATGGACGTTCTGCTGGCCATTCTGGCGTTCGTGCTTTCGGTGCTGGGCATCGTGGGGTGTATCGTGCCGGTTCTTCCGGGCGTCGTGCTCAGCTACCTCGGGCTGCTCTGCGCCTGGGGCGCCTCTTACTCGCAAATTTCGGCTGCGACGCTCTGGCTCTGGCTGGCGCTCACGGCAGCAGTCTCCGCAGCGGACTATTTTCTACCAGCATGGATGACGCGCCGTTTCGGCGGCTCGCGGGCTGGCGCCATCGGTGCGACGATCGGCATCTTCGTCGGGCTCTTCTTCGGGCCGTGGGGCATCGTTCTCGGCCCGTTCGCAGGGGCCGTGGCCGGAGAACTGCTCCACGACAGCACCGATTCGGGCAAAGCGTTCCGGGTGGGTTTCGGCTCTTTCATGGCATTCATCGTAGGCACAGGACTGAAACTGATCGCCTGCCTGACGATGTTCGTGCTGGTTGCGGCCGACATGTGGACACCGTTCAAGGAGTGGGTGTCCGGGCTGTTCTAACCTTTAAACAGCGCGACATCGTCAATCCGGTAACGATAAACATCCCTACCGGTAAACGGCCTACCTGCCGAATGAAACCGGGGCGTCTCTACGAATAGAGACGCCCCGATTCTTTACCCGCTCCGGTTCTTCCTGTCCATCGCAGCGAACATCCGCGAAACCTGCCGGGCAGACGATGCTTCGCGACGCTCTGAATGACCAAGAAAAAAGGCGGAACGGCAACCGCCCCTCCGCCTTGCATCTTTCTTCAATACCGATAGTGATCGGCCTTGAACGGCCCCTCTTCCGGCACACCGATGTAATCGGCCTGCTTCTTGGTCAGGTGCGTCAACTCGACGCCCAAGTTGTCCAAATGGAGCCGGGCGACCTCCTCGTCGAGATGCTTGGGCAGGCGGTAGACGTCTACATCCAACTTCTTCTGCCACAGCTCGATCTGCGCCAGGCACTGATTAGTAAACGAATTCGACATAACGAACGACGGATGCCCCGTAGCGCACCCGAGGTTGACCAGACGCCCCTCGGCCAGAATGAAGATCGAATGGCCGTCGGCGAAGGTATATTTGTCGACCTGCGGCTTGATGTTGGTCTTCGCGGCACCCGATTTTTCGAGCCGCTCCATCTGGATTTCATTGTCGAAGTGACCGATATTGCAGACGATGGCCTGGTCGCGCATGCGCTCCATGTGCTCCAGCGTGATGATGTCGCAGTTGCCCGTACAAGTCACGAAGATGTTGCCCTCGGCCAGTGCACTCTCCACGGTCTTTACCTCGAAGCCCTCCATCGCCGCCTGCAAGGCGCAAATGGGGTCGATCTCCGTCACGATGACCCGGGCGCCGTACGAACGCATCGACCGGGCGCAGCCCTTGCCCACGTCGCCGTAGCCGCACACCACCACGACCTTGCCGGCAATCATCACATCCGTTGCGCGCTTGATGCCGTCGGCCAGCGATTCGCGGCAGCCGTAGAGGTTGTCGAACTTCGATTTGGTGCACGAGTCGTTGACATTGATAGCCGGCACGAGCAGCTCGCCCTCCTCCATCATGCGGTAGAGCCGGTGCACGCCGGTGGTGGTCTCCTCGCTCACGCCGCGCCACTCGGCGACGGTGCGGTGCCATTTGCCGTGATCCTCGGCCAGAAGCTGCCGGAGCGTGTCGAGAATGACCTCCTCCTCGTACGACGAGGGAGTCACGTCGAGCGTCGAAGCGTCGTTCTCGGCCTTGTAACCTTTGTGGATCAACAAGGTGGCATCGCCGCCGTCATCGACAATGAGCTGCGGGCCTTTGCCGCCCGGGAACGACAGCGCCATGGCGGTGCACCACCAATACTCGGGCAAGGTCTCGCCTTTCCATGCAAAAACAGGTACGCCGGCAGCGGCGATGGCGGCAGCGGCATGATCCTGCGTGGAGAAGATGTTGCACGAACACCACCGCACCTCGGCGCCCAACTCGACCAACGTCTCGATCAGCACGGCGGTCTGGATGGTCATGTGCAGCGACCCCATGACGCGCACGCCCTGGAGCGGTTTCGAGGGGCCGTATTTGCGGCGCACGGCCATCAAGCCGGGCATCTCGTACTCGGAAATCTCGATTTCCTTGCGCCCCCACTCGGCCAACGACATGTCGGCGACCTTATAGGGTAAAGTTGTATCCAAAAACATAATCAACCTAATTTTTATAGTTTCGTTATCCGCGACCGCCCGGTGCTTCCGACCGATCAGTATGTCAAGTTCAAGATCGTTTCCTTGTCTTTTGCTATCTGCTCGCGCAACTCCTCGACCGAAGCGAAACGCTGCTCGCCGCGGATCAGCCGCACCAGCTCCACCCGCAGGGTCTTGCCGTAGAGCGTTCCGGCGAATCCGAACAGATGGGTCTCCAACCTCCGTTCGCCGCCCCCGACCGAGGGATTGCTCCCGAGGTTGGACATGGCCCGATAACGCACGCCCCCGACCTCGGCCCACGAAGCGTAGACGCCATCGCCGACCAGCGTATCGGCCGGTACGGGCAGATTGGCGGTCGGAAAACCCAACTGCCGCCCGAGCTGCCGTCCCTGCTCGACCACCCCCTCGAAAACGACCGGCTCCATCAGATTTTCTCGGTCAACCGCCGCACCCATGCGAACTGGGAGAAAAACTCCTTGGCGAAGACGCGCAGGACGGTGTAGGAAGGAATGGCCAACAACATGCCCAAGATACCGGCGAACGACCCGGCGAAAAGAATGACGAGAAAGATTTCGAGCGGATGGGCCTTGACCCGCTCGGAATAGAGCGTAGGCTGCAAGACGAAATCATCCAATCCTTTGATTGCAAGCAACGAAGCTGTGATGACGAAGACCGTATGCCCGACCGATGTACCCTCGATGGGCGTGAGGATACCGACCAACACCGAAATCACGCCGCCGATCAACGGGCCGGCGTAGGGCACGACGTTCATCACGCCCATGACCAGACCGATGAAGAAAGCATCGGCGGCCTTCATGCCGAAAAGCATCATCACGAGCGACACGGCGAACATCAACAGCAAACTTTCGGAGAGGATGCCGGTAAAATAGCGCCCAAGGAGCAAGGTCACGGAATCCAAGGCCCGGGTAATGCTGTCGCGGTAACGCTCGGGAAACACGCCCGTGACCATGGTGTAGAAAAGGTCGTCCTCCTTGAGAAAGAAGAACGTGATGAACGAAATAGAAAAAACGGCGATGACCGACGAGAAAACCATGCCGATGACCGACGAAAACAACGAATTGAGCGACTCGAAGTCGATCAACCGCCGTAAAGCTGCGGTCAACTCCTCGGACAAGGAAAACGAACTCTCGGGCAAGGCGAACAACTGCTGCAAATTATGCTGCGCCCGGGCGACAGGATCGCCGATGCTGCTGACGACAGCGCTGAAATCGACCCCGGCCAACTGGTTGATCTTATTGAAGACCAACGGCACGAACAAGGCGCACAACACAGCGACGACCGTCCAGATGACGACCAACGTAACCAATGCCGCGATCGAACGCGGCACCTGCCAACGCCGCATATGCAATGCCGAAATCCGCTTGACGAGCGGACGCCCCATCACGGCGAGCACGGCCGAGACGAGGATATAAACAACGATGGCTGAAAAATACCAGACCAAAAAGAGCACCGCCGCAACGACGGCCGCCCCGGCAAGAAATTTCAGCACGGTCTGCGAAGTCGCGATCATGCTTCCGTATTTTGGGGCAACCGGGCGATGGGAGTCTGCGAACCGACCGTAGGATCGCCCAAGCCGACGAGCAGTTCGCTCCCCTTGGGCACGAGCACATCGACCCGCGAACCGAACTTGATGAACCCGCAGACGCTGTTCTGCTCGACCTGGTGGCCCGTCTCCATGTAGGAGACGATCCGCCGGGCGATCAACCCGGCAATCTGCCGGAA
Source organism: uncultured Alistipes sp. (assembly GCF_910580175.1). Taxonomy (GTDB): domain Bacteria; phylum Bacteroidota; class Bacteroidia; order Bacteroidales; family Rikenellaceae; genus Alistipes. The sequence goes on along the minus strand of NZ_CAJTXD010000002.1, from coordinate 349,563 downwards.
CAGCACCCGATGGCCCGAAGCCATGCGCACGACGGTCGTTGTCCGCTCGTTCTCGGTCGACGACTTGGGATGCCAGGCGACCAGAAAACGCCCGGGATGATATTTGAAATACTCGACGATGCCGCCCACGGGCACCCAGTTCATGTGGACGTTGGTAATGGACATGAAGATCGAAATCTGCAACATCTCCTCATGCAGATACTCGTCGTCCCGAACGACCTCGGTTACCACGACCCGTCCGTCGCAAGGCGCGAAAACCAGGTCGCCGTCGTGGATGCGCACGCGCCGCGGCTCGCGGAAAAAGGCAACGATGAAGAACCAGAACAACAACAAGAATATCGTACTGGCCCAGATAAGCATAGTACTCGAATCGCTGACCAACAAGTGGTAGAACAGCCACCAGATCAGCACGCAGACCAAGCCCGAAACGAAGATGATTTTGTAACCTTCTTTATTGATTTTCATGCGATACGAGGAATTAGCAGTTGTAGAAGCAGATGTCGAACCCCCAATTGCACAACAGCAGGTAGACAAGCGCGAAAGGAGCCGACAGCAGCACGGCGTCGAAACGGTCGAGGACGCCTCCGTGGCCGGGAATCGAACGGCCCGAATCCTTGACTCCGGCAGCCCGCTTGAACATCGATTCGGTCAGGTCGCCCAGCACGCCCGTCGCCGCAACGACCAGTGCCAGACCGCCCCATGCCCACAGGCTGCCGCCGAGCTGCCAGCCCGCCGCCACGCCCGCGGCGACCGCTCCGGCTACTCCGCCGAAGAAGCCTTCCCACGATTTTTTGGGCGACAGGCGCTCGAAAAGGCGGTGACGGCCGAGAAGCATCCCCACCAGATAGGCGAAGACGTCATTGGCCCAAATAATGATCAGATAAGCCAGCGCAACGCCCGGGAACCATTCGCGGGACGCAGACTCGAACCCAAAAGCCATCCAGCCGAAGCAGACCAACGGAAAAGCCACGTACCAAACACCCAACAAGGTGGCACCCACTGAAGCGAGAGGATCGGTATTCTTGCGGTAAAGTTCGCAGACAAGCATGGCAGGCACCGCCAGCACGAACAGGACTATCATGGCACATATCCACCGATTGTCCAACACATTGCACCCATCAGGAATGGCAGGCAGGAGCGCAAGACAAAAAAGAGCCAGCCCCAATACCGTGCCCAAAACGCGCTGGGGCCGAGCACCCTTGGCCGCGGCCAGCGCATAGAATTCGAGCATTCCAGCCGCTGCCAGCACCGCCAACAGAACGCCGAAGCCGTTCGGCGACCAGATCATGGCGCCCAGCATCACGGCAACTAACACAAGGCCGCTGAGCGTACGCACCACAAGATTTTTCATTTTATCATTCATCGGTTCAAGTTAGGTCTGATTCGAAAATAAGGTCAGTCGCCCGAAGATGCTTTCTGCGATTTCCGGGATTTTCGAGGTTTCGGAGCCGCAGGTTGTTCCGGAACGCCCTCCTCTTTCGGTTTGCGCGGGCGACGCGAAGGTCGCGACTTACGGGATTCGGCAGACGGAACGGATTCGGTGGATTCGGTGGATTTGCCCGCCTTGCCCGCCTTGCCCGCCTTGCCCAAGTTGTCCGGTTTCTGGGCCGAATCGGCTTTCTCAACGTTTTTCTCTGCCGCTTCGCGGCGCTCGCGTTCAATATCTTTCTTACGCTTGCCGAAAATCCGTTCGACATCCTCGGTAAACACCACTTCGCGCGACAACAGCAGCTCGGCCAGCTCCTTCAACCCGTCGGCATGCTCGCGCAACACCTGCTCGGCCATCGCATAGGCCTTGTCGATGAGCAAGCGGGCCTCGGCATCGATCTGCTGGGCCGTCGACTCGGAATAAGGCTTGGTAAGAGCCATGTCGCTCTGCCCGGTCGAGTCGTAGAACGACAGATTGCCGACCTGTCGGCTCATGCCGTAGTAGGCCACCATCGCATAAGCCTGCTTGGTAACCCGCTCCAGATCGTTCAGCGCTCCGGTCGAAACCTGACCGAAAGTCAGCTGCTCGGAAACACGTCCGCCGAGGGTGGCGGCCAGCTCGTCCATCAACTGCTCGCGCGTGGTAATCTGCCGCTCCTCGGGCAGGTACCAGGCGGCACCCAGCGCTTTGCCGCGCGGGATGATCGTAACCTTAATGAGCGGGCTGGCATTTTCGAGAATCCAGCTGACGGTCGCATGTCCGGCCTCGTGGTAGGCGATCACACGCTTCTCCTGGTCGGTAATGATCTTGTTCTTACGCTCCAAGCCGCCGATGATGCGATCGATGGCGGCAAGGAAATCCTCCTTGGCGATATACTTTTTATTATGGCGCGCGGCGATCAGCGCGGCCTCGTTGCAGACGTTGGCGATGTCGGCGCCCGAGAAACCGGGCGTCTGACGGGCCAGGAACGCACGGTCGAGCGCCGGATCGAGCTTCAGCGGACGCAGATGGACGTCGAAAATCTCCTCGCGCTCCTTGACATCGGGCAGGCCGACCTCGATCTGCCGGTCGAAGCGTCCGGCACGCATCAACGCCTTGTCGAGGATGTCGGCCCGGTTGGTAGCCGCGAGGACGATCACTCCGGTGTTGGTCTGGAAACCGTCCATTTCGGTCAGCAACTGGTTGAGCGTGTTTTCGCGCTCGTCGTTGCCCGAGAATCCGGCGTTCTTGCCACGGGCACGGCCGATGGCATCGATCTCGTCGATGAAAACGATGCAGGGGGCTTTCTGCTTGGCCTGGGCAAAAAGATCGCGCACGCGCGACGCGCCCACCCCGACGAACATCTCGACGAAATCGGAACCCGAAATGGAGAGGAAAGGCACGTTGGCCTCGCCGGCAACCGCCTTGGCCAACAAAGTCTTGCCGGTTCCCGGAGGGCCGACGAGCAAGGCACCCTTGGGAATCTTGGCCCCCAGTTCCTTATATTTGTCGGCTTTCTTGAGGAAATCGACGATCTCCATGATCTCGACCTTGGCTTCCTCAAGCCCGGCGACATCCTTGAACGTGATGCGGCGCGAATTGTCCTTGTCGAACACCTGCGCCCGGGCCTTGCCGACATTCATGAGTCCACCTCCGGCACCGCCCCCGGCGCCGCGCGACATGGAACGCATGACAAGGAACCACACGCCGATAATAAGTACCCAAGGCAAAAAATTGATGAGCAGCGTCGTCCAATCGTTGCTCTTGTTCTCATAGACCACCGGCACGGAGCGTCCGGTCTGCTCCTCGACAGACTTCAGATCCTCGCGGAACGAGTCGACCGAACCGATCGTGAAGAAAAACTGCGGGCCGGTGCGGGGCAAATGCCGATAACGCTTATCGGCAGAGTCCCGGCGATAACGTTCGCCGGCCTCCGACGAGAGGAAAACCTCGGCCCGGTCGCGGTTGACGACCCGGATCTTCTCGACCTCGCCCCGACCGACCATCCGTTCGACGGTAACCCAGTCGCTGGACAAGGGCGTATCGTTGCTCTCGCCGAAGAAATACCATCCGATGATGAAAGCACCGATCAAAGCATAGATCCACAGCATCGACGGCCGCGGAAAACCCAGATTCTTATTATTGTTGTTCTTGCGTTTCTGTACCATAGCGGGAAAATCACTCTTCGTATTCGTAACGGGTCAGCGGCGCATCGGCCCACAACTCCTCCAGGCGGTAAAAGTCGCGCAACTCGGTCTGGAAGATATGCACCACCACATCGACATAATCCATGGCGATCCAGACCGCGCTCTGCTGCCCCTCGACACGCCACACCTTCTCGCCGAGGGTCTCCTGCACCTTCTCCTCGATGCCGTCGGCGATGGCCGCGACCTGCGTCGTGGAATCGGCATTGCAGACTACGAACGCCGAACAGATGGCGCCGTCGAAACCCGAAAGGTCCAACGATACAATATTCTTACCCTTTTTATCTTCAATCGCTCCGACGATCGTTTCGATAAGTTTCTCCATAAAAATCGAATATACCTATAACCTTGCAAAGATAGGAAGAAGATTTAGAATTACCCAATCCGGGATTCACAAATTTTCGGAACCCTGCCCCGCGCCGGCATAAGCCAAGATGGTGTCGGTCAGGGCGCGAATGATCGAATTCTTAACATAGGTGCGCCGTACGGCAATGGCGATCTTGCGCGAAGTAGCCCCCTTGGCCAAGGTTTTGAGCCGGTCGCGCCGATCGGCGGGAATGAATTCGACAGCCATCTCGGGGATGATCGTCAGGCACGATGTGCAGTCGACGATGCGCATCAAGGTGTCGAGCGATCCCGACTCGAAAGAATAATGCGCAGGCATGCTGCGGCGCGCTTGGCACAACTCGATGATCTGGTCGCGCATGCAGTTGCCGGGGCTGAGGATTACCAGATCGCGCAGATCGATATCCTCGATACGGATATTCTGCCGCTCGTAGAGCGGATTTTCGGGCGAGACATAGGCATAGAACCGGTCGTTGAACAATTCCTGTTCAAGAATCCCCTCGCCGCAGGTGCCGCTGGCGACCAGTGCGGCATCGATCCGGTCGCGTTTCAATGCTTCGACGATATCGGCCGTTACCATTTCGGAAATCTCCAGCTCGACTTTGGGAAAGTCGCGCACGAAAGCGGGGATGAACTTGTGCAATAAATAAGGTGCGATGGTCGGAATGACGCCCAGACGCAGTTTGCCAGCGGTTTCGCCTTTCAGCTCGGCGACGGCCTCCTTGATATAATTATAGGCCGAGAGCGTGCGCCGTGCCTGCTCCAGCACGACTTCGCCCGCCTCGGTGGGGATGACGGGCTTCTTCGAACGATCCAGCAGCACGACCCCCAACTCCTCTTCGAGGGCCTTGACCTGCATGCTCAACGACGGCTGCGTAACGAAACAATGCTCGGCGGCAAGCGAAAAACTGCCGCAGTTGGCCACAGCAAGGAGGTATTCGAGTTGGATGATAGTCATAGCAACAATTTATTTCGACAGACGAAAGTATAAAAAAAAACGATATTCTCCAACTTTATTAGGTCGCGCACGCGGATTTTCGTAAGTTTGTACCAATCAACCCTGCGCTGAATCGGGTTTCGACATCTCGCAGAGGCACCCGCACAGGGGCGTTGCAGCCGACGGCTCCGAAATACCACCGGATAACCGGACGGCGGCGGAACTTATTTACGGAAAAAAGATTATCGTATTATGGCAAAAATAATTCTTACGGGCGACCGCCCCACAGGCCGGCTCCATCTGGGTCACTATGTAGGTTCGCTCCGCCGCAGGGTGGAGTTGCAGAACTCGGGCGAATTCGACAAGATTTTCATCATGATCGCCGACGCCCAGGCCCTGACGGACAACGCCGACAATCCGGAAAAGGTTCGTCAGAACGTCATCGAAGTGGCGCTCGACTACCTCTCGGCAGGTCTCGATCCGACGAAGTCGACGCTTTTCATCCAGTCGCAGATTCCCGAATTGTGCGAACTGGCGTTCTACTACATGAATCTGGTAACGGTGCAGCGCCTGCAACGCAACCCGACCGTGAAAGCCGAAATCCAGCTGCGCGGATTCTCCGAGAACGCCGCCGAGGGCGATACGACACAGCGCCAGGGCATCCCGGTGGGCTTCTTTACCTACCCCATCAGCCAGGCGTCGGACATCACGGCGTTCCGCGCAACGACCGTTCCGGCGGGCGAAGACCAGGAGCCGATGATCGAACAGACGCGCGAGATCGTCCACAAGTTCAACTCGACCTACGGCCCCACGCTGGTCGAACCCGAAATCCTGCTGCCCGACAACGCGGCGTGCATGCGTCTGCCGGGCACCGACGGCAAAACCAAGATGTCGAAATCGCTGGGCAACTGCATCTATCTGTCGGACACGGCCGACGAAGTGAAGAAAAAAGTGATGGGCATGTACACCGACCCCGACCATCTGCGCGTCGAAGACCCCGGCAAGGTCGAGGGCAACACGGTGTTTACCTACCTGGACGCCTTTTGCCGTCCGGAACATTTCGAGAAATACCTGCCCGAATACCCCTCGCTCGACGAGCTGAAAGCCCACTATCGCCGCGGCGGACTGGGCGACGTGAAGGTCAAACGCCTGCTGATCGCCGTGCTGAACGAAGTGCTCGACCCCATCCGCGAACGCCGCCGCTACTATGAGACGCGGATCGCCGAAGTCTATGCAATGCTCGAAGCGGGTTCGCGCCAGGCACGCGAAGCGGCCGCAGCCACGCTGAACGACGTACGCAACGCAATGAAGATAAACTATTTCGACGACAAGGAACTGATCGCGGCCCAGACGCAGGCCTTTGCCGAAAAGGACGAATAAAGGAAAAGACTCCCGCGCATCCCTGCTCCCTGCGAACGCCCCGCCCTAACCGCTCACTGCCAACACGCCCTCTTAACCGCTTCCCGCCATGCGCCTGCGCACCGAACGCATCTACACCTATTTCCTCCATCTGACCCGGCGGCTGTCGACACGCCAGATCATGATGCTGTTGGCCGTGATCGTAGGCGCCCTGGCCGGTGTGGGCACCTATCTTTTCGAAATCCTGCTCTATGCCATCAAAGGAGGGCTGACGCGCTGGTTTCCGGTGGAAAGCGCCCACCTGCTGTTCCTGATCTATCCGGCGATGGGCATCATCCTGGCGTCGCTCTTTGTGAAATATGTCGTTCGGGACAACATTTCGGAGGGTGTGACGCGGGTGCTGCAAGCCATGTCGCGCAAAAACTCGCGCATCGCACGCCACAACTGCTGGAGTTCGATCGTGGGCGGTGCGACGACCATAGGATTCGGCGGTTCGGTAGGCCCCGAGGCCCCGATCGTATTGACCGGAGCGGCCATCGGCTCGAACGTGGGCAAGCTGTTCCGGCTCAACTACAAGCACACCACCCTGATGCTGTGCTGCGGCGCCGGCGCAGCCATCGCGGCGATCTTCAAGGCTCCGATCACGGGCATCGTCTTCGTGTTGGAAATCCTGATGCTCGACATCACAGCCGCCTCGGTCATCCCGCTGCTGATCGCCTCGATCACGGCCACGACGATGGCGTTCCTGTTGCGCGACTTCGACCCCATCCTGGCCGTGACGCTGCGGCCCGAAGATGCGTTCGAACTATGGCAGATTCCGCTATTCATCCTGCTGGGCATTTTCTGCGGTCTGATGTCGTGGTACTTCACGACGATGAATTCACGAGTGGGCACTTTCTTCAAGGGACTGGACAAGCAATACAAGAAATGGCTCGCAGGAGGCGTCGTGCTGGGCATTCTGATCTTCATCTTCCCGCCGCTCTACGGCGAAGGCTACGAGGGGCTTACGGCACTGATGCACGGCCAGACGCAGCAACTTTTCGACAGCTCGCTTTTCTACCGGTTCCGCGACATCGACTGGGTGGCGATCCTATTCGTCGTGGCCACGATGTTCTTCAAGGTCATCGCCATGTCGGCGACCAATGCGGCAGGCGGCGTAGGCGGAACGTTCGCCCCGTCGCTCTTCGTGGGAGCCTTCACGGGCGCGGCGCTGGCGCTCACGTGCAACGCGCTCTTCGACTGGCAGGTGTCGCTGGTGTCGTTCACGCTGGTGGGCATGGCGGGCGTGATGGCAGGCGTGATGAACGCGCCGCTGACGTCGATCTTCCTGATCGCCGAACTATCGAACGGCTACGGCCTGTTCATCCCCCTAATGATCACAGCCTGCATTTCGTTCGCGGTGGGCTACTGGCTCGACCCCGACTCGATCTACACCAAACAGCTGCGCCTGCGCGGCGAACTCCTTACCCACGACAAGGATCAATCGGTGTTCGTCTTCCTGCAACTCGACGCCCTGATGGAAACGGACTTCATCCGCATCCGCGAACGCATGACGCTGGGCGACCTGGTGCACATCATCTCCTCGGCGCGCCGCAACATCTTCCCCGTGATCGACGACTTCGGCCGGCTGCTGGGCGTGGTGCAGCTCGACGACCTGCGCGAAGACATGTTCAAGCGCGAGAAATACGGCCATGCGGTAACGGACTACATGATCCAGCCGCCCGACAGGATTCTTGAGCACGAAGCCATTCAAAGCATCCTGCCCAAATTCGAAGACAAACGCACGTGGATGCTGCCCGTGGTCGACAAGCAGGGCCGCTACCTGGGCTTCATATCCAAGTCGCGGATTCTGAACGCCTATCGCGAACAACTGGTAAAGATTCAACAATAAAAGTCCGCTGCATCGCGCTTCGCCACGGCCCGGCCGAAAGGGACGACCCTGCAAAGAAACCACTTTCTCATGACTCCGATCATCGATTTTTCCCGCTGGAACGACGAACTGGACTGCGCCGTCACGGTATGCGACACGCAAGGCGTCGTGCTCTACCAAAACCGCCGGTCGTGCGAAGTGAACGGCGACGTGCAAGGCCGCTCGCTGATCCCCTGCCACAACGAACGCTCGCAGGCGATCATCCGCCGTCTGCTGGACGAAGGCGGCCGCAACGTCTACACGATCGAGAAAAACGGAATCCGCAAGCTGATCTACCAAACCGTGTGGCGGGAAAACGGCACGGTAGGCGGGCTGGTGGAATACTCGATGGAAATCCCCGCCGAGATGCCGCACTATGTGCGGACACCCCAAAAAAGATAAAAAACAGCTCCCTTGCAGATGCTTGGACGCAGCGCACGGGAAACGCGGAGGCTCTGTAGCTGTCGTACAGCGGGTACACGCGGCCCGCAAGGAAGTCCAGACGCCCGGCGTAGACACTGCCTGCGGCGTAGGACGAAGACGACCAGTAGTAGCCGTTCGTGCTGACATTCGTCAAGGCTCCCGACGCGTCGTGGCGGTAGCCCGCGGCAGGTATCGAAGCAATCGCTGGAATGAATGCCGCAGCGGGGTCGTCGAGAGCAACGCCGCGGCAAACTGGGATGGACAACTGGCAACACCGCAAAACAAGAAGCAAAAGTTTTTGCACGGAATCTTTGCATTAAAGTTTCAGCGTTGAATTATTTGCGCATGAAACGTTCTTGCACCGAATCGTCGGTGCCGAACGAACCGTCCGCACCGAACCGTCTGCCCTGAACTTTTGCGTTTATCCTTTTTGCGCCTTATATTACCAGTGGATTGCTGAATCTGCATATCACGCTGGCCGGAACCTTGACCCCGGCCACTCCGGGTAATAAGAACTGCTTTTTATCTGTTTATCTGTCGCCAGAAATCGGGCTTACGGTACGATCTTCCGATACACCACTCTCGCAAGAGATCCTCGGCCCGATGTTTCGGCTGTCCATGCCATCCGAATCACGAAGCCGCCCCCGAATCCAATCGGCCGGCCGTCAAAGATAATCACAGATATCATGCGGACAAAATAAATTTCGGATTTCGCCACCCAGTTACCCTTTTTGCCCCGACCGGAAGCACCCGCACCGCTCGCCGCAACAAAGCCCCGCAAACACCACAGCAAAACTCCTGCAAGTCTCGCTGCAAAATTCCCGCAAGCCTCGCAGCCAAACCCCGCAGCGGCCAAATGTGGAATAAAGCCGCATCCTCTTTGGAAATGCGGAGCATCAGCGGCGATTCTCCGTTTGCAAGTACCTTGTACCTGTAACAAACGACGGAAACAGATGTTTTCATCGGATTCGGTTGACTTCTTGGTTGACTTTTTCGCGTCAACCGTGGCGTCAACCGCTCATTTTCGGCAGGTGCGGATAAAAAAGAAAAGCACCGATAACCGTTGGATTATCAGTGCTTTTCCTGTTGTCGGGGTGACTGGATTCGAACCAGCGACCACACGCCCCCCAGACGTGTACTCTAACCGGACTGAGCTACGCCCCGATTACCCGAAACCCATCGGTTTGGGACTGCAAATATAGTATATTTTTGAGAAACCAACAATTTCTGCGGATTTTTTTCTACTTTTGATGGCGATGAAACCGTTTTTTATTCTCCTTTTTACCCTCGGAGCGCTTCTCGCCCCCGGTTGCAGCGGCCGCACGCACTACTCCGCGGCCGATTTCGACCTCGAAATCTACGCTCCGGCCTATGCCGCCGGATTCGACATCCGCGGCAGGCGGCACGACAGATCGACGCTCATTACCATCCGCAACCCTTGGCAGGGAGCCGAACGCATCGAACAGCATCTGCTGGTGCTGCGCGAAGGTGCCCAGGCACCCGCCGATTTCAACGGGCAGGCAGTCAAGGCCCCCGTGCGGCGCGTCGTCTGCCTTTCGTCGAGCCACGTCGCCTTGTTCGATGCGCTGGGCCAGGTGCGCCGTATCAAGGGCGTATCGGGCATCGACTACATCTCCAACCCCTACATCCGCACCCACCGGGCCTGCGGCGAAGTCCGCGACGTAGGACACGACAGCGATCTGGATTTCGAGCTGCTGGCAGCCATGCGTCCCGACATCGTTCTGCTATACGGCGTGACGGGCGAAAACACCGTCATGACCGGCAAGCTGCAACAGCTGCGCATTCCCTATATATATATAGGCGATTACCTCGAACCTTCGCCGTTGGGCAAGGCCGAATGGATGATCGTCGCCGCAGAACTATGCGATCTGCGCGATACGGGCGAGAAGACTTTCGCCGAAACAGCCGCCCGCTACAATGCCACGGCACAACGCATCCGGACTTACGTCGACGAACATTATCCCGACATCGCATGCCGCCCCAAGGTGTTGTTGAACACGCCCTACCGCGACATCTGGTTCATGCCTCCGGCCAACAATTACATGGTGCGACTGATCCGCGACGCAGGCGGCGACACCTACACGGCATCCGAACAAGGCAACGCTTCGCAGCCCGTCGACATGGAGCAGGCCTATCTGCTGGCCGCCGATGCCGACATATGGCTCAATGTCGGGGCATGCAGCTCGCTCGCCGAACTCAAAGCACAGAATCCCAAGTTCGCCGACCTGCCCGTCGTGCGCAATGGCCAAGTCTATAACAACACCCGCCGCCGCACTCCTGCCGGAGGTTCGGATTTCTGGGAATCGGGCGCTGTGCATCCCGAGTTGATCCTGCAAGACCTCACAGCGATTTTTTACCCCGCATCGGGCATCGACACGCTTACTTATTATCAACGTCTCAAATAGAATGCGCCGCCCTGCCCTGCTTTTCGCCTTGCTCGCTACGGCTGTCTGCGTGCTTTTCATCGCCGACCTGGCCGTAGGATCGGTCGCCCTCGCACCGCACGAAGTATGGCAGGCCCTGACGGGCGGCTCGACGGACGCCACGACCCGCGACATCGTATTGAACATCAGATTGCTGAAAGCCCTGACGGCTCTGCTGGCCGGTGCGGCGCTCGCCGCCGCCGGTCTCCAGATGCAAACGCTCTTCCGCAACCCGCTGGCCGGCCCTTATGTGCTGGGGGTCAGTTCGGGCGCCGGACTGGGCGTGGCGCTTTTCCTGCTGGGCGCCCCGCTGCTCGACGTGGCGAGCCATGCGTTCGTCCGGTCGCTCGGCATCGCCGGGGCGGCCTGGATCGGCGCGGCAGCCGTGTTGGCCGTGGTCATGGCCGTCAGCCGCAGGATCAAGGACATCATGGTAATCTTGATCCTCGGCATGATGCTCGGCTCGGGCATCGGATCGGTGGTCGAAATCTTGCAATTCCTTTCCAACGAAACCGCACTCAAATCGTTCGTCGTGTGGACCATGGGATCGCTCGGCGACGTTACCGGCCCGCAGCTCGCGCTGCTCGCCCCCGCCGTAGCAGCAGGTCTGGTTCTATCGGTGGCGGTCATCAAACCGCTCAACCTCCTGCTCTTGGGCGAAAACTATGCCCGCACGATGGGACTGAACATCCAACGCACGCGCACCTTGATTTTTGGGTCCACCGTCTTGCTGGCCGGCAGCGTCACAGCATTCTGCGGCCCCGTGGGATTCATCGGGCTGGCCGTGCCGCACCTGGTGCGCATGCTTTTCCGCAGCGCCGACCACCGCATCCTGATGCCGGGCACGATGCTCGCAGGCGCAGGGCTGCTGCTCGTCTGCGACTTGACAGCCAAACTCCTCGCTCTGCCCATCAACAGCATAACCGCCTTGATGGGCATCCCGGTGGTAATCGTAGTAGTCGTCCGCAACCGCAGTTTCTTCTGATGGGCATCTCGTTGAAAAATATCCGTTTGGCCTACGGGCCGCACATCTTGCTGGACAATGTTTCGGCCGACCTGCCGGCAGCTTCGCTCACAGCATTCATCGGTCGCAACGGCACGGGCAAAAGTTCGTTGCTGCGCGCAATCGCAGGACTCGCCCCCGTCGCGGCCGGCGAAATCGCCCTTTGCGGACATCCGCTTGCAACGCTTCCGCCCCAGCGGCTGGCCGCCACCGTTTCATGCGTTACCACCGACAAGGTACGCGTGGCCAACTTGCGCTGCGAAGATATGGTAGCGCTGGGCCGTGCACCCTACACCAACTGGATCGGCCGCATGCAAGAGGACGACCGCTCGGTCGTCCATCGCGCCTTGGAGACGGTGGGCATCGCCGATCTGGCTCGCAAAACGATGGACACCCTTTCCGACGGCGAATGCCAGCGGGCGATGATCGCCCGGGCACTGGCACAGGACACGCCGGTAATTCTGCTCGACGAACCCACGGCGTTCCTCGACCTGCCCAACCGGTATGCTCTGGCCTCGCTGCTCGGACGCCTGGCTCACGAAGAACGGAAGTGCATTCTTTTCTCGACTCACGACCTGGACATCGCCCTCGGGCTGTGCGACACAGTCATGCTCATCGACACCCCGGAACTCCACCACCTGCCGGCAGCCGACATGGCCGCCAGCGGCTTGATCGAACGGCTGTTCTCCGGCGACGGGCTGACGTTCGACGCAGCCTCCGGGCAAGTTCGCACCAACAAACGGCAGCCCGCCCCGCACAATCGGCAGTGACCGCGCATTTTCATCCGGCCAGCACGTCCGGCTGCATAAATTTGCACCCGAAAGCCACATTTTTTTCTCTTTTTTTTGTTGAAGTCACTTTTTTATTTACCTTTGCACCGCTAAAGTACCGCCAAGCGGGCAGGAAATAGCGGTAAAGGCCCATTCGTCTATCGGTTAGGACGCAAGATTTTCATTCTTGAAAGAGCAGTTCGATTCTGCTATGGGCTACACGAAGAGACCGGAACGGGAGCCGCAAGAGAACCGAGGAGAGACCGCCGCAGAGCCGCTCTTTTCCTTTCGGCGCAAATCCGGACGATCTCTACGGGTAATCGATGTTCAGGAGCGGGTTTCCGACCCATCCGCAGGCAGCTACGGCTGACCCCAGAAAGACAACTTAAAAAGTAAAAATAAAATTAACGGATTATGGCAAACCATAAGTCATCGAAAAAACGGATTCGTCAGACCGCGACCAAGCGTGCGCACAACCGTCTGTTCCACAAGACGGCTCGCAACGCCGTGAAAGCGCTGCGCACGACGACCGAGAAGAGCGCGGCCGAGGCTCTGCTTCCCAAGGTAACCTCCATGCTGGACAAGTTGGCCAAACACAACATCATGCACAAGAACAAGGCGGCCAACCTCAAAAGCGCACTCCAGCTGCATGTCAACGCTCTGTAATCCGACTACGGATCGAAAAAAGCCACTCTTTGCAGAGTGGCTTTTTTCATGCAGTGCGGCCAAACATCCTCGCAACAAATACCTCCAGTCCCCTCTCCTGCGACACGCCCCTATGACACAATGCCCCCTGCAACAAACGACCTAACAATAAACAAACCCACAACACGCCAGTCCCACGACCAATGGCCGGATTCTCCTTGTAAGAAGGGTCGAACTTGTTTGCATTGCATGCGACTTATGCTATCTTTGCAGCAGAACTTCGCTGCACAGCACGGACAAGTCCGCAAACTTCGCCCGTAAAAGCGGCTGTTTCAAATCTTTTCCCGTCATGAAGAAATTTCTCTGTTTATTATTCGCGGCTTGCCTGCCGCTCTGGCTTTCGGCCGAGAACTACCCCTACCGCAGCGACATGCTGTGGATCGCACAGCCCGACCATGCCGACTGGCTATACAGCACGGGCGAAAAAGCGAGCATCGAAATCCGGCTCTACCGCTACGGCATCCCGCAGGACGGAGTGACCGTACACTACGAACTGGGCAACGATCTGATGCCGGCCGACAAGTCGGGCAGCGTCGTGCTGCGAAACGGCAAGGCGACGATCCGGATCGGCACCATGCAGCAGCCGGGCTTCCGCGACTGCCGGCTCACGGCCACTATCGACGGGCAAACCACCCGGCACCATGTCAAAGTCGGCTTCTCGCCCGAGCGGATCGAACCCTACACCGCTCTGCCGGCCGATTTCGTCGGGTTCTGGGCCGACAACAAGGCACAGCTTGCTGAAGTTCCGTTGCAATATACCAAAGAGCGGGTCGAAAAATACAGCACCGACAAAATCGACTGCTATCTGGTCAAATTACAGATCAACAAACAGCGGCAGGCCATCTACGGCTATCTTTTCTACCCCAAGCAGGCCCGGCCGGGAAGCTGTCCCGCCGTGCTGTGCCCGCCGGGTGCCGGCATCAAGACCATCAAAGACCCGCTGCGCCATAAATACTACGCCGAGGAGGGTTTCATCCGCTTCGAATTCGAAATCCACGGGCTGCATCCCGAGCTGCCCGAGGAGACTTTCCGCGAAATCAGCGCTGCATTCAACGGCCGCGAAAACGGCTACCTGACCAACAATCTGGACAACCGCGACAACTACTACATGAAGCGCGTCTACCTGGCTTGCGTACGTGTCGTCGACCTGCTGACCTCGCTGCCCGAATGGGACGGCAAGAATGTGATCGCCCAAGGCGGCAGTCAGGGCGGAGCACTGGCGCTGGTGGCTGCAGGACTCGATCGACGTATCACAGCCTGCGTAGCCAACCACCCTGCACTCAGCGACATGGCGCGCTTCAAGGCTGCCAGCGCCGACGGCTATCCCCATTTCTCGCGCATACCCGGGATGGACACACCTGACAAGTTGCAAACGATGGCCTATTACGATGTAGTGAATTTCGCGCGGCAAATCGAGGTGCCTACCCGCCTGACCTGGGGCTACAACGACAACACCTGCCCGCCGACCACCAGCCAGGCGGTCTACAACGTGCTGCGCGGCCCCAAGGAAGCGCTCGTCACGCCGATCAACGAACACTGGACTTCCGAAGCCACCGAACGCGGGCACTTGGAGTGGATCAAAAAACACCTGATAAAATAGACCGGCGTCCCCAGGCCACCCGCCCGGGCACAAAAAAAAGGAGACCCCGCGTCTCCTTTTATCATATGTATCCCGCCCGAATCCCATCCGCAAGCGCAGGTGCTGCCCGGCCCCGCTGCCACACGATCCGGCGGCGCGACCTGCGCAGTCCTTACTTCTCCAGCCCCTCGATTACCGAGACGATCCGTTCGAACACCTCGTCCATCGTGCCGGTGCCGTTGACCGACGCATACTTGCCCCGGGCGGCATAATAGTCCGAAACGACGGCGGTCTGCATGCGGTAGACCTCCAGCCGGCCGCGGATTACCTCCTCCGACGCATCGTCGGCACGCCCCGAATCCTTGCCACGCAACAGAATACGGCGCACCAATTCCTCCTCGGGAACATGGATGTCGACCATGATATCGACCTTCAACCCATGCTTCGAAAGGATGGCGTCGAACGCCTCGGCCTGCACCGTGGTGCGGGGAAACCCGTCGAAAATGCACCCTTTGGCTTCCTTGTGCGAAGCCACATATTCTTCGATCATGCCGATGACGATTTCGTCGGGCGCCAACTTGCCTTGTGCAATATACGATTCCATGCTGCGCCCCAACTCCGTACCTCGCCGGATATGCTCGCGAATTACCTCGCCCGTCGAAACATGATCGATGCCGAACTGCGCTTTCAACCGCTGGGCCTGCGTACCCTTGCCGCAACCGGGAGCGCCGAATAAGACGATGTTGATCATAACGAATCGCTGATTTTTAGACCCGGCAAAACTACAACTTTTTTTTGGGAAAAATGGAAAGATTAGTTAGTTTTGTAAAAATTTTAAGGAATGGTTCAGCAGAAAAAACGCACCGAAATCGCCGAACTGGGCGAATTCGGCCTGATCGAAAAGCTGACGGCCGGTTTCGCCCCGCGCAACGCCTCCACGCTGCGCGGCCCGGGCGACGACGCGGCCGTGATCGCACCGGGGCGCAGCGAAAAAGTGCTCGTCACGACCGATTCGTTTTTCGAGGGCGTCGACTTCGACCTAACCTACTTCCCGCTCAAGCATCTGGGTTACAAGGTCGTGACGGCTGCCATAAGCGACATTCTGGCCATGAACGCCACGCCCTCGCAGATCACGGTGTCGCTCGGCGTCTCGTCGAAACTGCCGGTCGAAGCGCTCGAAGACCTCTACGAAGGGATCGGCTTCGCCTGCAACGAACACGGCATCGACCTGGCGGGCGGCGACACACGGGCTTCGATGACAGGGCTGGTCATCAGCATCACGGCGGTCGGCCTGGCCGAAAAGAAACGCATCGTCTACCGCGACGGTGCCGGACAGAACGACCTGATCTGCCTCACGGGCAATGTCGGGGCTGCCTACATGGGACTGCAACTGCTCGAACGCGAAAAACGCGTGCTGGCCGACGTGGCCGACCCCGAACCGCACTTCTCGGGCTACGAATATCTGCTGGAAAAATACCTCAAGCCCCGCCCGCGCACCGACATCATTGCGGCGCTGGCCGAGGAAAAGATCGTCCCCACGGCAATGATCGACCTTTCGGACGGTCTGGCCAGCGACCTGATGCAGCTGTGCCGCGCATCGAAATGCGGCGCCCGCATCTACCTGGAACGCATTCCCATCGCGCGGCAGACAACGGCCCTGGCCGAGGAGATGCACACCGACCCGGTAGTCGCGGCGCTCAACGGCGGCGAAGACTACGAACTGCTCTTTACCGTGCCGCTGTCGATGCAGGAACAAATCATGCGCCTGGGGCTGGTCGACGTCATCGGCCACATCACACCCGAATCGACGGGCTGCTTCCTCGTGACGCCCGACGGTTCGGACATCCGGCTGAAGGCGCAGGGATTCCCGGAAAAACAGCAATAGGCAACGGTTCTGAAAGATTTAAAACGTTTTAATACGCTAAAAATTCGTTTTAGCAACTCCCCTATCGCATCTTTTTACACCTCGAAATATTTCATTTTTAATTTAATATTCGTATCTTTGCCGTCCCGAAAAGGGAACAACCATTTTAATTCAACGTATTATGAACAATTACGAAACCGTTTTCATTGTCACGCCGGTGCTGTCCGAACAGCAGGTACAGGAGGTCGCTGACAAATTCCAGGGTGTCATCACCGAAAACGGCGGTCAGATTGTGAACAAGGAGTCGTGGGGCCTCAAGAAGCTCGCCTATCCTATCCAGAAGAAGACCACCGGTTTCTACTTCCTCGTGGAGTTCACGGGCGAGGGGACGCTCATCAACACGCTCGAAACGCAGTACCGCCGCGACGAGCGCGTGATCCGTTTCTTAACTTTCAAGCAAGACAAGTTCGCCGTAGAATACTCGGAGAAGCGTCGTGCGAAACTTTCTAACAAGCAGGAGGAGTAAACCATGGCACAGGACAACAAAGCACAATCCGAAATCCGCTACCTGAACCCCGTTTCGGTAGACGTCAAGAAGAAGAAATACTGCCGCTTCAAAAAGCTCGGCATCAAATACGTCGACTACAAGGACGGCGAATTCCTCAAGAAGTTCCTCAACGAGCAAGGCAAGATTCTGCCCCGCCGCCTGACCGGCACTTCGCAGAAGTTCCAGAAGAAAGTGGCACAAGCCGTGAAGCGTGCCCGCCACCTCGCCATTCTGCCTTTCGTAACCGATTGTATGAAATAATTTAAGGAGGACGAGACTATGGAAGTGATTCTGATCAAAGATATGGAGAACCTGGGTTACGCGAACGACATCGTGAACGTGAAGCCCGGTTACGCGAACAACTACCTGATCCCCCAGGGCTTCGCCAAAGCCGCCACGGCTTCGGCGAAAAAGGTGCTGGCCGAGAACCTGCGCCAGCGCGCCCACAAGGATGCCAAGATTCTGGCCGACGCCCAGGCTTTGGCCCAGACGATCGGCAACCTGTCGCTGTCGCTGGCCGTGAAGGCCGAGGAGGGCAAACTCTTCGGTACGGTAACCGCCGCCGACCTGGCCGAGGCGCTCGCAGCCAAGGGCATCGAGCTGGATCGCAAGGTCATCAGCGTCGAGGCCATCAAGACCGTTGGCGAGTACGAAGCTACGGCCCGCCTGCACAAGGAAGTCAAGGCTACGATCAAGTTCTCGGTTGCTGCCGCAGAATAACGGAAATCCCAATCCTGCCTGACAGGATTACAACAACGAATCGCGTCCTCTTAACAGAGGACGCGATTTTCAATATGCCCCTTCCCGACGAACGCCTCGAAAGGTTCCGATTCCGACCCCGACTCCGATTTTGCCCCGGTTCCGGCTTCGGCAACTTCGGCACGGCAGCGACAGCCGAAGAACCGCTGTGCCGACACAAATTATTCTTCAATGCAACCTGACCGCCGGAGAATCAGGACGATCGGATTGTCGGGCATAAGCTCGCAGCACCATGCCCACGCCGATGAAAATTACCAGAGCGAAAACGACCGTATCGGCATGCAGCCTGCCGAGTTTCAGAGCCACAGACACGGCGATCGCCACTACGGGCTGCAAATAGGTATAGATGCTCGACACGGTGGAAGAAACAAAGCGCAACGAATAATTGAACAAGATATTGGGCAGGTAGGTCTGTACCACGAAGACGGAAAGCGCCGGAAGAAGCGCATGCTGGGCTATGGCAGCATAATCGGTCTTCAACAAGTCGCCCAATCCGAACGGCAGCACGATGACCGCAGCCAAGCCGTAGAGCCAGCGCATGACGGTCGTCACGCGATATTTGGAGACCAGCCCCTTGAAGCAGACCATGTAAACGGACGAGACGCACGCACAAAGGAAAATCAACACGTTGCCCCAGAACTGCGCATGCACATGCAATGCACCGGCCCCGGTCAATATTACCGCCACAGCGCCGGACATGCCGAGCAACAAACCTGCAACCTTCAACTTGGAGAACCGATCCAACCCGAGCATCACGGCGAGCAATAACACCAGAATCGGCACGATGGTGTCGATGATCGACCCGTCGATGGGCGAGGTCTTGGACAGGCCGAACATCAAGAACACCTTGCGCAACACCCCCATCAACAAAGCCGCACCGACGAACTTGCGGATGTCGCCACGCTCGACGTGCTCGGCACGCTCCCAGAAAAGAGGCACGAACGCAATCAGGGCCGTAGCGATCAACGACCCCGCGACCAAAGCCATGGGACGCAAATAACCGTTGAGCAGCAAATTATAGAACGGGAAATCCAAGGCCCAGATGCAGTTGCATGCCAACAGAGCCAGATGGGGTTTGAGTTTGCTCATCCGTATTCGTTTAGGCGCCCCATGCGCAAAAACGATGCCCGGCGCGCCGTAGAAGAGGGCATGCCGGGCATTGACGGAATCAAGAAACACCGGGCAATGCCGACGAAGGAGTCATGATCGCAAGGGCATGCCGGGCATTTCCGGAATCAAGAAACTCTCTCAACGATGCCCGAAAGAATTCATAAACGGCACTTTCCGCCCGCAATGATAATGGTTCCAGGCATCCTTGGCATAACCGTCGCCCAAATATTCGAACGAAAGAACCGCAGCATCCCCGATCTTCACGCCATTGTAAAACACCGACCAAGCATCCTTGCCATATCCTCCGCCCAAGTATTCGAACGAAAGAACCGCAGCATCCCCGATCTTCACGCCATTGTAAAACACCGACCAGGCATCCTTGCCATATCCACCGCCCAGATTCTTAAACGACGAGGCCGAAGCCCCCTCCACCTTGCGGCCGCGGTAATAGACATTCCACCGGTCGACAACATATCCAGCCTTGCGGCGACCGTGCTGCGGGCCTGCGGGCTGCATCTGCGGGCACTGCTCCGGCCCGATACCGGGCCGATGTTCCGGGCCATGCGGCGGACGATACATAGACGAGTTTCCAGGCCGGCACCGCGACCCGCTGCGGCGCGGAGTTTCCGGCTGCTCCGACGAGCGAGCATCCGACCGGTGCTCCGACGACCGCTCTACGGCAAACGTTTCCGAAGTCAATGCCGCTGCAAGCGTCATCGCAGCAAACATCATTGCAATCGCTCGTTTCATATCCAATTCTCTTTTTGAAGTCGAACCTTTCCGCACGCATCATACGGAAAAATCCGAAACACACCCTTTATATATAAAACGGCGGCCGCCCCCGATCCAGTATGCCGAAACCACGAAAACACAGCCTGCCGCATTCAGAAAAAAAAGACACCCGCACGGAAACGAGCCGCACGGGTGTCCTGCTTATGAGTCGGAAAAACTACTCTTCCTTCTTACCGGCTTCGGCGGCTTCCATGGCGCTCTTCAGAGCGGCCAGACCGGCGATGTCGCCGAGGGTCGTCTTCTCGACCGAAGCGTTGATCTTCTTCACGGTCGACTTCGTAGCGTCGGCAGCAGCGCGCTTCTCGGCCTTCTCGGCAGCGATTTCGGCGCGGCGGGCCTCCTCATAGGTGCGAACGTGCGAAAGCGTGATCCGCTTGGTGGCCTTCGAGAACTCGATGACCTTGAAATCGATCTTATCGCCGACTTTCGGCGTCGAGCCGTCCTCCTTGGTAAGCTGACGTGCGGGGCAGAAACCCTCGACATTCTCGGCCAACGATACGACGGCGCCCTTGTCGGTCATCTCGGTAATGGTACCCTCGTGTACGGTGTCGATCGAGAACTTGCCCTCGATCTCGTTCCAGGGGTTCTCCTCCAGCTGCTTGTGACCCAGCGAGAGACGACGGTTGTCCTTGTCGATTTCGAGCACCACGACGTCGATGTCGGCACCTACCTGCGTGAACTCGCCGGGATGCTTGACTTTCTTCGTCCAACTCAGATCCGAAATGTGGATCAAGCCGTCGATACCCTCCTCGATCTCAACAAAGACACCGAAGTTGGTAAAGTTGCGCACCTTGGCTGCGCACTTCGTACCGACGGGATATTTGGTCTCGATGGCAGCCCACGGATCGGTGGTCAGCTGCTTGATGCCCAGCGACATCTTGCGCTCCTCGCGGTCGAGCGTCAGGATGACGGCCTCGACTTCGTCGCCGACCTTCATGAACTCCTGGGCCGAACGCAGGTGCTGGCTCCACGACATCTCCGAGACGTGGATCAAGCCCTCGACGCCGGCAGCGATCTCGACGAAAGCACCGTAATCGGCCATGACGACCACCTTGCCCTTGACCTTGTCGCCGACCTTGAGGTTCTGGTCGAGCGCCTCCCACGGATGGGGAGTCAGCTGCTTGAGACCCAGGGCGATGCGCTTCTTGGCATCGTCGAAGTCGAGAATCACGACCTGGATCTTCTGATCCAGAGCGACGATCTCCTCGGGGTGGCTTACGCGGCCCCACGAGAGGTCGGTAATGTGGATCAGACCGTCGACACCGCCCAGGTCGACAAAGACGCCGTAGGAGGTAATGTTCTTGACCGTACCCTCGAGGATCTGACCCTTCTCGAGCTTGGACATGATGATCTGCTTCTGCGCTTCGAGTTCGGCCTCGATGAGCGCCTTGTGCGACACGACCACGTTGCGGAACTCCTGGTTGATCTTGACCACCTTGAACTCCATGGTCTTGTCGACGTATACGTCGTAGTCGCGGATGGGCTTCACGTCGATCTGCGAACCGGGCAGGAACGCCTCGATGCCGAATACATCGACGATCATACCGCCCTTGGTGCGGCACTTGATGTAACCCTTGATGATCTCGTCCTTGTCGAGCGCCTCGTTGACGCGATCCCACGACTTGAGCTGACGAGCCTTCTTGTGCGAAAGCGACAGCTGGCCGTTCTTATCCTCGGCCGAATCAACGTATACCTCGATCTTGTCGCCCACCTTCAGGTCGGGGTTGTAGCGGAACTCCGATACGGGGATGATACCCTCGCTCTTGTAACCGATGTTGACGATCACTTCGCGCTTGGTCATGCCCGTAACGGTACCCTCGACCACTTCGCCTACGGCTACGTTGGACAACGTTTTGTCATAAGCCGCAGCGATTTCGTCCTTGGGCTGGCTGTAAACGCCCAGATCGTTCTCGAACGAATTCCAGTCGAAATTCTCGTTTGCGACTACATTTTTTGTTTCTTCCATGATGGAATGGTTGCGATACAATCGCTCGTTAAAAAGTTAATAATCAAAATATTCGCCTCGCATACACGCTTCGCGCACGCACGAAAGGCCTGCAAAGATAACGCTTTTTCCTGTAAAATCAAACATTTGCAGTCTATTCGATTACCATCAGCACCTGCTGGCGCATGCGGTTGTCGGGCCGCAGGGGGCTGTCGTCCTCCAGTTCGTCGACCAGCACATCGGCCACCTCCTCATCGAGAATCTCGCCGTCGGCATACTCCAGCCCGTGATAGTTCTTGAAAATATAATCGCTCAAGGCGATTTGGTAAACCCGCCCCTCGCGCAACTCATGGAACCGCACGTCGAACGCCCGATCGGCCTCGTCGACCAGAATCGTGTAAGGCGTCGTGAGGATCAGATCGACCCGATGCCCCTCGCGCGTATCCTCGTTGTACTTGGTCACGATCATGCGGCGAATCTGCTCGGGCGTCATCTTCATGACGGCGATCCGTGTGCCGAACGGCTCCAGATCATAGACCCGCGCACGGCTCACGTCGCCCGCCGCAATGCCGTCGAGCCGCACGCCGCCCACATGGTAGAGTCCCAGATCGGCATCGGCTTCGTCGGCGATGGCCGAAGCCATCCAGTTGGCCAACCCCGCCTTGTCGGCCGGCAAGGCGAACTTCCCGATCGCCTTATTCAGTTCAGCATCGGCATAATAATCCTCCACCTGCCGGGCAAATGCCTCGTCGGGCGCATAGCCATCCAACGGCACCACGCGGAAATCGACGCTCTCGACCTTATGTCCGCGCAGCCTGACGGTCGAAACGCCCACGTTCTGCAAGTTCTTGCCCGTCTGGGTCAGCAGCGTGCCGTTGACCAGCGTATCGAGCACCACATGCGTATGCCCGCCGATGGCCAGGTCGAAAAGCTGCGTCTTGTTGAGCAATTCCATGTCGCGATCGTCGCCCATATGCGAAAGGAGAATCAACACATCGACTTTCGGCCGCAGCTCGGCGGCATATTTCATCGCTTCGGCCTGCGGATCGGGAAATGTCAACCCTACGAACGACGACTTGTTGCCCGCAGGATGGCCCGGCCCCTCGTAATTGGTCACAGCGCCCACGATCCCGATGCGGACGCCGCCGCGCTTGACAATTGCATAAGGGGGCAGCTGGGGAAAAGTGGCCGTGTCGCTGACGACATTGACGGCCACCACCTCGAAATCCATGCTGTCGAGCATACGGCCCAGATAGGCCTGCCCGTGGTCGAACTCGTGGTTGCCGACCGTTACCACGTCATACCCCAAACGGTTCATCAACTCGACGATGGGCTTGCCGGGGGCAGGCACCTTGTCGACGAAAGCGTTGCCCGTCCAACGGTCGCCCGCATCGACCAGCAGCACCAGCTGCGCCGTATCGCGGCATGCCTCGACGGCGGCCGCCAACTGCGGGAAGCGCTGGATCTTGGCGTGCATGTCGTTGGTCGACAGAATCACGAGCGTCCGCTCGCGCGGCGTGCAGGCGGCGACCGTCGAAATCACGGCAGTCAAAAGAAGGATTCGGAACAATTTTTTCATATTTACCGGTTTTGTTGTCAATAACGATCAAGAATTGTCAAAATTACAAAATAATTTCTATCTTTACCTGCTGTTTAGCGAATAATCGTTTCTCCTATGGCCGACACCATCAAAATCGTCTGCGATAACCTCGGCGAAGAACTGGAAGTGGCTTCCGGCACATCGCTTGCAGAGGTGGCCCGGCGCATCGAACCGGGCCCCCGCCCGTTCCTGGCCGCCGAAGTCAACAACCGCATCAAAGAACTGAACTACAAGATATATACCCCTGTGACGGTGCGCTTCGTCGATGTGACGTCATTCGCCGGCATCCGGGTCTACCAACGTACGGCCTGGTTCATCCTCCAGAAAGCCGTGCACGACCTCTACCCCTCGCAGACGCTGCACATCCGCCACTCGCTGGGGCGCAGCGGCTTCTACTGCGAAATCGAGGGCATCGACGAATTCACTGCCGGGGAGGCCGCGAACCTGCGCCGCCGCATGCACGAAATCGTCGCCGCCGACTACCCGATCCACCGCACCCGGGCGCTCACGAGCGAAGTCCGCGCCCGCTATGCGGCCTCGGGCTACACCGACAAGATCGCGCTGCTGGACACACGGCCGCGCCTTTACAGCGAATATTACACGCTCGACGACGTAACCGGCTATTTCTACGGCGCGCTGGCGCCCTCGACGGGCTACATCACGCTTTTCGGCATCGAACCCTACTACAATGGCTTCTACCTGGCTCTGCCGCTCCGCACGGCGCCCGACCGCATACACACCGACTTCTATCAAGAAAAGATGTTCGGCATCTTCCGCGAGTACCAATCGTGGGTCGGAATCATGGGTGTGCCTACGGTAGGCGACGTCAATTCGAAAGTGCTGGCGGGCGACGCCGGCGGCATGATCAAGCTGGCCGAGGCGTTCCACGAACGCAAGTTCGCCTGGGTGGCGGACACCATCTACGAGGCCAACCTCACGCGCGGCACCCGCATGGTGCTGATCTCCGGCCCCTCGTCGAGCGGCAAAACGACCTCGGCCAAGCGGCTGGGCATCCAACTGGGCGTGCTGGGACTCAAACCCGTGATGATCTCGCTGGACGACTATTTTGTGGAACGCGAGAAGACCCCGCGCGACGAGAACGGCGAGTACGACTACGAAGCGCTCGAAGCCATCGACCTGGAACTCTTCAACGACCACTTGCGCCGGCTGATGGCGGGCGAGAGCATCGACATCCCGCGCTACGACTTCGTGACCGGCCGCCGCACGCAGCACAACGCGCCGCTGACGCTCGACGAACGCTCGATCCTCATCATCGAAGGCATCCACGGACTCAATCCGCGGCTGACGCCCTCGATCCCCGACGAGCAGAAGTTCCGCATCTACATTTCGTGCTTCACGTCGGTGGCCATGGACAACCTCTCGCGCATCGCGACGACCGACAACCGGCTGCTGCGCCGCCTGGTGCGCGACAGCCGCCAGCGAGGCGCCGACGCTCCGGCCACGCTGGCCCGCTGGGCAAGCGTACGCCGCGGCGAGGAAAAACACATCTTCCCCTACCAGGAAAACGCCGACGTGATGCTCAACTCGTCGCTCTTCTACGAAATATCGGTCTTGCGGCCCTATGCCGAGAAGATGCTGCGCGAGGTGCCCGACACGCTGCCCGAATACGACGAAGCGCGCCGGATGCTGAAGTTCCTGGACAACTTCATCCCCATTCCGCCCGACGAAATCCCGCCGACGTCGATCCTGCGCGAATTCATAGGCGGCAGCAGTTTCAAATACTGAAAAGAAAACCAAGAAATCGCATACGGATTCTTCTCCGGCACGACCCCTGCCCCGGCCAAACCCCGCAAATTTTAACCCGCACTAATATTATGTTCGACAAATTTGAATCGCGCCACATCGGCGTTACCAACGAAACCGAACTGCACGAAATGCTCGCCGTGATCGGCGTGAAGTCGGTCGACGAACTGATCGGCCAGGTAATCCCGGCTTCGATCCGGCTCAAGAAGCCGCTCGCTCTCCCGGAAGGAATGAGCGAATACGAATTCGCGGCCCGCATCCGCTCGCTGGCCGACCTCAACCGTCCGCTGCGTTCGTTCATCGGCATGGGCTACTACCCCTGCGCCGTGCCGGCCGCCGTGGTGCGCAACGTCTTCGAGAATCCGGCGTGGTACACCTCCTACACCCCCTATCAAGCTGAAATCTCGCAGGGCCGTCTCGAAGCGCTGCTCAACTTCCAGACCGCCGTCATCTCGCTCACAGGCATGGAGATCGGCAACTGCTCGCTTCTGGACGAAGGCACCGCCGCGGCCGAAGCCATGGCCATGATGTTCTCGCTGCGCTCGCGCGAAGCGGTCAAAGAGGGGCGCAACCAGCTCTTCGTCGACCGCAACATCTTCCCGCAGACGCTCGACGTGCTGCTGACGCGCAGCGAACCGTTCGGCATCGAACTCATCGTCGATGACTACGACCAATATGAATTCACGGGCCGCGAGTTCGGCGCCATCGTCCAATATCCGGCTGCCGACGGCGCCGTGCGTGACTACGGCGCCTTCACGGCCGCGGCCCATGCCGCCGGAGCACTCGTCACGGCCGTCGCCGACCTGCTGTCGCTGGCCCTGCTGAAAGCGCCGGGCGAGTGGGGCGCCGACATCGCTGTGGGTTCGGTACAGCGTTTGGGGCTTCCGATGGGATTCGGCGGCCCGGGCGCCGGCTACATGACCACGCGCGAAGCCTACAAACGCAACATGCCGGGCCGCATCATCGGCGTCTCGGTCGACCGCCTGGGCAACAAGGCGCTGCGCATGGCGCTCCAGATGCGCGAACAGCACATCAAACGCGAGCGCGCAACGTCGAACATCTGCACGGCTTCAGCCCTGATGGCCTCGATGGCGGGCTTCTACTGCATCTACAACGGCCCCGAGGGGTTGCGCCGCGCCGCCGAAACGGCCCACCGGGCCGCCCTCACGGTGGCCCGCGCGCTCGAAGCGCTCGACTACCGGCTGGCCGCCACGGAGTTCTTCGACACGCTCGAAGTCGAAGCCGAAGCCGCCGTGGTGCAGTCGCTCGCCCTGGAGTACGGCATCAACTTCTACTATCCCTCGGAAGGCACGGTGCGCATGTCGTTCGACGAAGTGACCACACCGGATGAAATCGAGACTGCGATCCACATCTTCGCGGCGGCCAAAGGCAAGAAGATCAAGGCTGTGAAACCCGCGACGGAGAACGGCATTCCCGCCGCACTGCGCCGCACGGGCGCCTATCTGCAAGAACCGGTCTTCAACAGCTACCGTTCGGAAAGCGCCCTGATGCGCTACATCAAGAAACTCGAACTGCGCGACATCTCGCTGGCCAACTCGATGATCTCGCTGGGGTCATGCACCATGAAACTCAACGCCGCGGCGCTCATGCAGCCCCTTTCGCTGGCGGGGTTCCAGAACATGCACCCCTTCGCACCGGCCGACCAAGCCGAGGGCTACATGCAGCTGATCCGCGAACTGGAACAAGACTTGGCGACGATTACGGGCCTGGCGGCCTGCTCGCTGCAACCCAATTCGGGCGCGGCGGGCGAATATGCCGGTCTGATGGTAATCCGCGCCTATCACCAGAGCCGCGGCCAAGGCTACCGCAACATCGTGCTGATCCCGGCCTCGGCCCACGGCACCAACCCGGCGTCGGCAGCCATGGCGGGCATGAAGATCGTGACGGTGGCCTGCGACCAACACGGCAACATCGACGTGACCGACCTCGAAGCCAAAGCCCAAGAGCATGCCTCGGAGCTGTGCGGACTGATGGTAACCTACCCCTCGACGCACGGCGTATTCGAGAGCCGCATCCGCGACATCGTGGAGATCGTCCATGACGCCGGCGGCCAAGTCTACATGGACGGCGCCAACATGAACGCCCAGGTGGGTCTGACCAACCCGGGCTACATCGGCGCCGACGTCTGCCACCTGAACCTGCACAAGACGTTCGCCATGCCTCACGGCGGCGGCGGCCCGGGCGTAGGGCCGATCTGCGTGGCAGAGCATCTGCGGGCCTTCCTGCCCTCGCATCCGGTGGCAGCGACGGGCGGCGACGAAGGCATAACGGCCGTAGCGTCGGCACCGTGGGGTTCGGCGATGCTGCTGCCGATCACTTACGGCTACATCAAGATGCTGGGCGAAGCGGGTCTGCGCCGCGCCACGGAAATGGCGATCGTCAATGCCAACTACATGTCGTCGGCCCTGGCGTCGGAATACCGCACCTACTACTCGGGCGAGACGGGCCGCGTAGGTCACGAGATGATCCTCGACCTGACGAACTTCAAGAAAGAGTACAACATCGACTGCGGCGACATCGCCCACCGGCTGATGGACTACGGATTCCACGCCCCGACCCTCTCGTTCCCGGTACACGAGACGCTGATGGTCGAACCTACGGAGTCGGAACCCAAAGCCGAGATGGATCGCTTCATCGAAGCGCTCGTGCGCATCAAGCGCGAATGCGAAGCGGCCGTCGGCCAGGCGGACAACGTGGTGGCGAACGCCCCTCACACGGCACCGGAGCTGTGCGGCGAGTGGGCGCATCCCTACACGCGCGAAGAAGCCGCCTATCCGCTGGCCTGGGTGCGCGAGGCGAAGTTCTTCCCCTACGTCTCGAAGATCGACAACGGCTACGGCGACCGCAACCTGTGCTGCGTAAACCACGAATAAATTTTGGAAGCAACGGTTTTTAGACTACCTTTGCGGAATTCAAATAAGAGAAACTAATCATTCCTATGAAAGCAGAACAAAACAAAATGGTCGGCGTAGACTACAAGCTGACCGTCGACGGAGAGATAGCCGACCAGTCGCGCCCGGGGCAGCCCCTCGAATTCATCTTCGGAGCAGGCATGCTGCTGCCCAAGTTCGAAGCGGCCATCGAGGGCAAGGAGCCGGGCGACAAGGTCTCGTTCACGCTCGAACCCAAGGACGGCTACGGCGAGCTGATCGCCGAAGCGGTCGTCGACCTGCCGAAAAACATATTCATGGTCGACGGCAAGGTGGCCGAAGACATCCTCTTCGTAGGTTCGCAGGTGCCGATGAGCGATGCGCAGGGCAACCGCATGATGGGCATCGTCAAGGAAGTGGGCGACCAGACCGTGAAGATGGACTTCAACCACCCGATGGCCGGCAAGACGCTGAACTTCGAGGTCGAAGTGGTCACGGTGCGCGACGTGACGCCCGAAGACCTCCAAGGCCACTGCTCGTGCGGTTCGTGCGGCGGCGACCACGAGTGCGGCGGCGAATGCGGTCATGACGACGGCTGCGGCTGCGGCGACCACGACGGGCACTGCAACTGCCACTAAAAAGAAAGCGGCGCACGCAAAACCAAGCTCCGCACAGGGGGCGAAGGCGAAAGGTCAAACCGGTAAAGTTTTTCCTTTTGCCTTTTTTATTCCGAAGACCCGGCGCCCACGCCTCGACGAGGAGCGCCCCTCGCTTGGCCGAAACCCGACACAACCGGTAAAATCCCGCATTCCCGATTTCCCCTTGTTTTCCCTCCGCCAATATCTGCTGACCCTCGACGACCCCCACGGTCTGACCCGCACCCTGGGCGATGCGGTCTTGTGCCGCGATCAGTCGGGACGCCCGCTCTACACCACGGGCAACAGCGCCGCGGTGTTCCGCATCCGGCACAACGGCAAAGTATACGCCCTGCGCTGCTACTTCCGTCCGACAGCCCATGCAGCTGAAATCTACGGCAAACAGCTCCTGCCCAAGGAACTCTATCTGTACACCACCCCCGAACGCGGAGAATGGGTCGACGTGGTGCTGAACGACTGGATCGAGGGCGACACGCTCCATACGGCCATCGCACAAGCTGCCGGACAAGGCGACACGAAACGCCTGAAGCGACTCTCCGAAGCGTTCGACCGGCTGGCCCTGGAGCTGGTAACGGACGATCGGGCGCACGGCGATCTGAAACCCGAGAACCTCATCGTCGCACCCGACGGATCGCTGCATCCGATCGACTTCGACGCCGCGTTTCTGCCCGCATTTGCGGGCCGCCGAAGTCCCGAAATCGGCACAGCAGCATTCCAGCATCCGACCCGCACGCCGGAGGATTTCGACGCGTCGCTCGACGACTACCCTGCGGCGCTGATCGCCACGGCGCTGCACGCCCTGTCATGCGACCCGACGCTGCTGGCCCGCCACCCCGGCGACGGGCTGCTCTTTATGCCTCAACGCATCGCCGATGACCCGGCCCTGCGGGAGGTGCTGGCCCTTTTCGAACAGCAGGGCATGGCCGCCGAATGCCGGATCGCCCGCCTGCTGCTCTCGCCGACGCTCCGGCTTCCCGACCTGCCGGAGCTGCTGCGCCACACGACCGCCCCGAAAGAACCGCCGGCCGCCGTGCCCGAACTCTTTGCCGAAAACGGGCTGTGGGGCTATCGCTGCGACCGGCGGATCGTAGTGCCGCCGCTCTACGACTGCGGATTCGATTTCACGGAGGGACTGGCTGCCGTACGGCTGGGCCGCAGCTGGCATTTCATCGATACGGCAGGCCGCACAACGATCCGATGTCCCCATTGCGAAGCTGTGAAACCTTTCCGCAACGGCCGTGCGCAAGTGATCCGCGACGGACGCCGCACGGAAATCGACCGCATGGGCCGCGAATTTGAATATTAGCCGCAAATCGCTATATTTGCAACAATTTGCGGCTTCCTGCCGACCGACTTCAGGAAGCCGCGCGCTAAACGGAAAAATCCGGTACAGAGAGAAAATGCCAACCCTATCCCCATTCAGGAATTTAACCGCGGAGGAGATCGCCGCAGCGGAAAAATCGGGCACGACGGCCGAAAACTGGTTGCAGGTATTCGTGAGCGAAGATTTCGCCCCCTCGCAACTGCAACAGAGCCGGCTGGAAGGACGCGTAGAGATCGGCTCGGGCGCCCGTGTCGTGCGTTCGCGTGTAAAAAACTACCGTCTGGGCGCCGACACCCTCGTCGAAGAGACCACGGCCCTCGAATGCCGCGCACGAAGCACCTTCGGCAACGGCACGGAAGTAGCCACGATGAACGAATGCGGAGGCCGCACGGTAAAGATATACGACCGCATGACAGCGCAGATCGCCTACATGATGGCCGTCTACCGCCATCGCCCGCGACTCGTCGAAGCCCTCGGAAAAATGATCGACGCCTACGCCGAAAACCGGGCTTCGGAATTGGGCGAAACGGGGAGGAACTGCCGCATCACGGGTGCCCGGCTCGTCCGCGAAATGCGACTGGGCGACAACGCGACCATCGAGGGCGCCTCGATCCTCTGCAACGGCACCCTCTGCGACGGGGCGCACGCGGGCGTCGACGTCAAGGCCTACGACTTCATTGCGGCCGAGGATGCCCGGATCGACAACGGCACGACGCTGGAGCGTTGTTTTGTGGGCGAATGCTGCCGCTTGGACAAGGGGTTCACGGCCAGCGAATCGCTCTTTTTCGCCAATTCGCACTGCGAGAACGGCGAAGCAGCGGCCATCTTCGCCGGGCCGTATACCGTGTCGCACCACAAGTCGTCGCTGCTCATCGCGGGAATGTTCTCGTTCTTCAACGCCGGCAGCGGCTCCAACCAGAGCAACCATCTTTTCAAGAGCGGCGCCGTACACCAGGCCGTACACCTGCGGGGCTGCAAGTTCGCCAGCGGCGCCTACATCATGTCGCCGGCCGTCGAAGGCGCCTTCACGATGGTCAAGGGCAGCCATCCCGACCACCACGACACCTCGATCTTCCCCTACTCCTACCTGATCGAAAAGGAGGGGCGCTCGCAACTCATGCCGGGCGCCAACCTGACCAGCTACGGCACGGTGCGCGACATAGAGAAGTGGCCCCAGCGCGACCGCCGCAGAGTCAAGCGCGACGTGATCGACTTCGAGGAGTACAACCCCTGCATCACAGGCGCCATGCTCCGGGCCGTCGACACGCTCCACACGCTGCATGACCAAGCCCCCGATGCCGACCAATATATCCACGGCAAGACCGTGATCCGCCCGACGGCCCTCGAACGCGGCATCAAGCTCTACGACAAAGCCATCGTCGCCGCGCTGGGCAAGATGCTGGCCGCCGCGGCTCCCGACCCGCACTACGACGGCTCGGGCCGCTGGCTCGACGTGGCGGGCCAATACATCGCCAAACGCGAAGTCGAAGCCATAGTCGAGGAGATCGAGACCGGAGCATTGAGCGATTTCCAGGAGATCGACAACCGCTTCCGCGTTTTTCATATCCACTACGCCGTCTACGCCCGCAGCTGGGCCGAACACCTCTACGCCTCGCTGCTGGGCCACGCCCCCTCGTCCGAAGAGATCGCCGACGCCATCGCGGCCGCCGACAACGCCCATGCCGCGATGCGCCGTACGACCGACGCCGACCGCGACCGCGACAACTCGCTCCAGCTCTCGGTAAGTTACGGCGCGGACAGCGACGACGACGACGAAATCCGCGCCGACTACTACTCCGTCAGAGGACTTAAATAGCGCCCCATGTACACACAGAGCATCACACGCGCCCACCGCACAGCTTTTGTGCTGCTGATCGACGGCTCGGGATCGATGACCGAGCAGATCCGCTTCCGCGGACGCCTGACGACCAAAGCCGACGCCGTGGCGGCCATTACCAACGACCTGCTGTTCGAACTCGTCGAACGCGCCCGGCGCGACGACGGCGTACGCGACTACTACGACATCGCCGTCCTCGGCTACTCGGGCGACGACGAAGTGCGGGCGCTCCTGCCCGGCGGCCGGAAGATGATGAGCGTGGCCGAACTGGCCGCCTGCGAAATGCCTGTGCGCACCGAGACGATCGAGCACCGCATGCCCGACGGCTCGATCGCCCTGCGGGAAATCCTCGCACCGGGATGGATCGAACCCCATGCCGCAGGCAGTACACCCATGTACCAGGCCCTCGTGGAAGCGCGCGAACTGACATCCGACTGGTGCGCCCGGCTGGAACATGCCGCCAGCTTCCCGCCCGTGGTCTTCAACATCACTGACGGCGAGGCCACCGACTGCGAAGCCGACGATCTGCGTGCGGCTGCCGAACGCATCCGTTCGCTGCGCACAGCCGACGGCCACGTACTGCTCATCAACATCCATATCGCAGCCGACGAACGGAACCGCACGATCTTTTTCCCCTCCGACAGCGAGGCCGACTACCCCAACCGCTACGCACGGCTGCTCTACGACTGTTCGAGCCGCATGCCCGAAGTCTTCGAACCGATGATCCGCGAAGCCAAGGGGCCGGGCGCCATGCCGCCGTTCCGGGGCATGAGTTTCAACGCCTCGGCCGCCGAACTGGTGTCCATGCTCAACATCGGTTCGATCAGCGTAAAAACCGAATGAACGATGATCCCGACCCTTCCGATCTTTTCGCGGGCACTGCTCACGCCTGACCTCTCTTTCCGCACCCTCGTCGATGCCCAGGCCGAAACCGCGTCCAACGGGCTGCCGCACCTTATGCGCACGACGCGCTTCGCCGAAGCCCGCATCCGCTGGCAGGGGCGCCGCTGGCTGCTCTCCATGCCGCTGACGCCCTCGGCCCTGCCCTGCATCGAACGCACCGCAGCAGCCATCAAACGGCTCAACACCCCGGCGCTGACCGACTACCGGATTCTGCCGGGCGAACTCTGCTGGAAAGACCATGCGGGCATCGAACAACATTGCGACCTGGTACTGCAACACCTGCCTGAAGGCAAGGATTTCGACCAAGCGCTGCTTACCGAAGACCGCGACACGCTGCTTCGGGCGCTGGATACGCTCGAAAAAGAACTGGAGGGTCTGCAATTCGCACACAACGGCCTCAAGGCCGGAAATCTGCGCTGGTGCGCCGGGCGGATAGTCGTCCTGCGCTACCACGATGCACGGATCGGCGGCGACCGCCGTCGCGACACCGAAGCGTTCGAGGCCCTGCGGCGACGCCTGACCGAGGCATCCGGGCCGCAGGCCGCCAACGACATATCCGCACACTACAATCCGATCCGCACATTGGACGGGCACCGCTGGACGAGCCATCTTTTCGAGGGGCTGATCTGCGTAGAGGACGAAACAGGCTTCGGCTACGTAGATGCCGACAACCGTCCCGTGATCGAGTCGCGATACCTCTGGGCCGACGACTTCCACGAAGGACGCGCCGAGGTCGAAACCCCGACGGGCATGGGACTCATCGACCGCGAAGGCACCTATATCATCCCGCCCGAATACGAAATCGTCGATTACAGACCAGCCGAGAGCATCGTCTACGTCCGCCGCGACGGCCGATGGGCGCTTTTCGACTACATGGGGCGGCAGCAGACCGAATTCGGAACGATAAATGAATGCAAATCATAAATAAATCGACAGACAAGATGGAAATCGAAGAAACAAAGGTACTCATCATCGGCAGCGGCCCTGCGGGCTACACTGCCGCCATCTATACGTCGCGCGCCAACCTGGCCCCGGTACTCTACGAGGGGATCGAACCGGGCGGCCAGCTAACGACGACCACCGAAGTGGAGAACTTCCCGGGCTACCCCGAGGGGGTGGACGGCAACCAGCTGATGGCCGACCTGCGCAAACAGGCCCAACGCTTCGGCGCCGACATCCGCACAGGCGCAGTGACCGAAATCGACCTCTCGTCGCGGCCGTTCCATGCGGTAATCGACGGAACGAAGGAGATCAAGGCCCACAGCGTCATCATAGCCACGGGAGCCACAGCCAAGTACCTGGGCCTCCCCTCCGAAACGAAATACCGCGGCCAGGGCGTGAGCGCCTGCGCCACGTGCGACGGATTCTTCTACCGCAAGAAAGATGTGGCCGTGGTGGGCGGCGGCGACACGGCGTGCGAAGAAGCGACCTACCTGGCCTCGCTCTGCAACAAGGTATACATGATCGTGCGCAAACCCTATCTGCGCGCTTCGAAAGCGATGCAGGAACGCGTATTCGCCACACCCAACATCGAAGTGCTCTTCGAACACAACACGGCCGAAGTGCTGGGCGACGAATCGGGCGTGACGGGCGCCCTGCTGCGCAAGAACGACGGCACGGAGACGAAGATCGACATCGCGGGCTTCTTCCTGGCGATCGGACACCACCCCAACACCGAACTTTTCGCCGGCCAGCTCGAACTCGACGACGAGGGATACATCAAGGTAAAGGGCGGCACATCGAAGACCAACATCGAAGGCGTCTTCGCCGCGGGCGACGTCAAAGATCCGCACTACCGCCAGGCCATCACGGCCGCCGGTTCAGGCTGCGTGGCGGCGCTGGACTGCGAACGGTTTTTGCTGAAATAGGCCGCCGGCCGCACGACAAGGAAGCGGGCGATGCCCCATAAAATCGAAAAGGAATGAGTTTCTCGGTTACCATATTGGGTTCCTCGTCGGCCAAGCCGACCGCCGCGCGCCATCCGTCGGCGCAGGCGGTCAACGTGCACGAACAATATTATCTGGTCGACGCCGGCGAGGGGGTGCAGCAGCAGATGATCCGCACGGGCATCAACCCGCTGAAACTGCGGGCCGTGTTCATCTCGCACCTGCATGGGGACCATGTGTTCGGACTCTTTCCGCTGCTCTCGACGCTGGGTCTCTACGGCCGCCGCACGCCCCTGCCGATCTATGCACCGGCACCGTTCGGCGACATCCTGGCCTGCCATCTGCGCTATTTCGACAGCGAACTGCCCTACGAAGCGGAGTGGCACGAGGTGCGGACAACGGAGCATGCGCTGCTGCTGGAAAACCGAACGCTGGAGGTGTGGAGCATCCCGCTGCGCCACCGCGTCCCCACCGCGGGGTTTCTGTTCCGCGAGAAATGCCCGCCGCTGAACGTCGACAAGTTCAAAATCGGCAAATACGGTCTCTCGATCGCTCAAATCGCGGCGGCGAAACGAGGCGAAGACGTGACGCTCGACACGGGCGAGGTGCTGCCCAACGCCGAACTGACCTACCTGCCCTACCGCCCCCGGGCCTACGCCTACCTTTCGGACACGGCCTACTCGGCCAAGGCCGCGAAGCTGGCCGCCGGGGTCGATCTGATGTATCACGAAGCGACCTACGCGGCGGATGAGCGCAAGGCGGCCCGCCAGCGGGGACACTCGACGACGGAAGAAGCGGCGAAAGCAGCCCTGCGGGCCGAAGCCGGACGGTTAGTAATCGGCCACTACTCGTCGCGCTACAAGGACGAGCAAGTGCTGGTAGACGAAGCCCGCGAACTATTCCCCGAAACCTATCCTGCCATCGAGGGAAGCACATTCACGATAGAAAAACAAAGATGACGAAAGCCGAGATCCAACTGGTACGCGACCTGGCCGAAAAACGGAGCCGTATGCAACATGGGCTGTTCGTGGCCGAGGGCGAAAAACTGATCGGCGAACTGCGGACGTCGCAGTTCCGCGTGCGCAAAATATTCGCTCTGGAGGGGATTTTCGAGGGGCCGGAAGTGGAGACCGTCGCGCCGCGCGACATGGAGAGGCTGTCGCTCCTGAAGACGGCCAACAACTCGCTGGCGCTGGTGGAGATACCCCGCTACGACCTCGACATGGCGCAGGCTGCCGACGCGCTGGTGCTGGCGCTGGACGACGTGCAGAACCCGGGCAATCTGGGCACGATCGTCCGGCTGGCCGACTGGTTCGGCATCGGCGACATCGTATGCTCCGAGGGAACGGCCGACTGCTTCAACCCCAAGGTGGTGCAGGCGACGATGGGCGCTATCCTGCGCGTGAGGCTACACTACACCGACCTGCCCCGCTACCTCGACGAGGCGGCCCGGCAGGAAATCCCGGTCTACGGCACGTTCCTGGAGGGCGACAACCTCTACGACACGCCGCTGACGCCGCACGGAATCGTCGTGATGGGCAACGAAGGGCGCGGCGTACGCCCCGAAACGGCCTGCACGGTGACCCGCAAACTCTACATCCCGCCCTATCCGGCCGACCGCCGCGGCTCGGAGTCGCTCAACGTGGCGATGGCGACGGGGATCGTCTGTGCGGAATTCAGGAGGAGGCGCTGAAAACGGGACATCGGGCCGCAGCGCGAACTCCGAATCCCGTCCGCAGGCCCGAAACCTCCGGAGCCGCAATGCTCGAACGGATGCACCGCAGACTCCGGCACGAAATGACCCGGCAAGAAAAAGAGACCTACAAATTTGGCATTGCCCGCATGTTACGTTATCTTTGCAATAGATAAACTTTCGATTATGTCCGAACAGAAACTCAAAATAGGCATCGCTCAGGGCGACCCGAACGGCATCGGCTGGGAAATCATTCTCAAGGCGCTTGCCGACACGCGCATGACCGAGTTGTGCACGCCGGTCGTGTACGGCTCGCCCCAGGCTGCCGAATACTATCGCAGGAGCCTCGCCGACGCAGAAGAACCGACGTTCAATCCGATCGTTTCGGCCCACGAAGCGCGCCGCGGCAAGGTCAATCTGGCAGCCTGCGGCGAGATGGAACGGATCGAACCAGGCAAGGCGACGCCCGAAGCGGGACGCGCCGCAGTAGAAGCGCTGCGCTGCGCCATGCAAGACCTCAAGGCCGGGCACCTCGATGCGCTGGTAACGGCGCCGTTCGACAAAGAAACGGTGCAGAGCGACGACTTCCGCTACACGGGCCACACGGAGTATCTGGGGGCCGAACTGGAGGGCGAGCCGCTGATGATCATGTGCAGCGACATCCTGCGCATCGGTCTGGTAACGAAACACATCCCTGTGGCGGAAATCAGCCGCAACATAACCCGCGAAAAGATCGTCCGCGACCTGGAGACCATGCAGCGCACGCTGATCGAGGACTTCGGCATCGTGGCGCCGCGCATCGCCGTGATGGCGCTCAACCCCCATGCCGGCGACGGCGGGCTGCTGGGCCACGAGGAGCAGGAAATCATCAAGCCGGCCATTGTCGAAGCCTATGCGAAAGGCATCCTGGCGTTCGGCCCCTTTGCGGCCGACGGACTCTTCGCCGGGGGCGGATATACCCGCTACGACGGCATTCTGGCGATGTACCACGACCAAGGGCTGGCCCCTTTCAAGAGTCTCTCGCCCGACGGCGTGAACTTCACGGCTGGTCTCTCCTGCGTGCGCACCTCGCCCGACCACGGCACGGCGTTCGACATCGCCGGCCAGAACAAGGCCGACGCCCAGTCGATGCGCAATGCGATCTATGCGGCGATCGACATCGTAGGGCATCGCCGCGCCTGGGCCGAATGGTCGGCCGACCCGCTGCCCCATGCCGAACGCGAACGCGGCAACCGCGACGGCCACCGCAAGGAAGCCCCGGCCGACACCCCCAAGGAAGAATAAACCCCGCATGGCCCAGCGAGCGATTTCCAGGCCTGCAAGCTGGCGAAATCCGAAGAATATTCTTAACTTTGCACCATGACAACCGGCACCGGCGGCGTATTCCGTCTCGTAATTGTGGAAGCGTCAAAGGCCCGAAAACCAATTCATAACACCGAAATGATCAAAATCACTTTTCCCGACGGCTCCGTCCGCGAGTTCGAAAAGGGAACGACTGCCTACCGGATCGCCGAGAGCATCAGCCCTCGTTTAGCTGCCGACTCTCTGGCCGCTTCGGTAAACGGCGCGACGACCGACATGACGCGCCCGATCGAAGAAGACGCTTCGATCAAATTCTACAAGTGGGACGACGCCGAGGGCAAGCACGCTTTCTGGCACACCTCGTCGCACCTGCTGGCCGAGGCGCTCGAAGCGCTCTATCCGGGCATCAAGTTCGGCATCGGCCCGGCCATCGAAAACGGCTTCTACTATGACGTCGACAGCCCGGCGCCCATCACTGAATCCGATCTGGAGAAGATCGAACAGAAGATGCAGGAGCTGGCCCGCAACAAAGAAGAACTCGTCCGCCGCGAAGTGCCCAAGGCCGAAGCGCTGAAGACCTTTACCGAAAAGGGCGACCCGTATAAGATCGAGCTGATCTCCGATCTGGAGGACGGCACGATCTCGTTCTACACCAACGGCAGCTTTACCGACCTGTGCCGCGGCCCCCACATCCCTAACACGGGCTATATCAAGGCGATCAAACTTACCTCGGTGGCGGGTGCCTACTGGCGCGGCAACGAGAAGAACAAGATGCTGACGCGCATCTACGGCATCGCGTTCCCCAAGAAATCGATGCTCGACGAATACCTCGCCATGATGGAGGAGGCCAAAAAACGCGACCACCGCAAACTGGGCAAAGACCTCGAACTCTTCACGTTCTCGCAGCGCGTAGGTCAGGGTCTGCCGTTGTGGCTGCCCAAAGGCGCCGCCCTGCGCGACCGGCTGGAGCAGTTCCTGCGCGGCGTGCAGAAAGAGTACGGCTACCAGCAGGTCATCACGCCCCATATCGGCAACAAGGAACTCTACGTGACCTCGGGCCACTATGCCAAATACGGCAAGGACTCGTTCCAGCCGATCCACACCCCGATCGAAGGCGAAGAATACCTGCTCAAGCCGATGAACTGCCCGCACCACTGCGAAATCTACCGCTCGAAACCGCGCTCCTACAAGGAACTGCCGGTGCGTCTGGCCGAATTCGGCACCGTCTACCGCTACGAACAGTCGGGCGAGCTGCACGGTCTGACGCGCGTACGCGGCTTCACGCAGGACGACGCCCACCTCTTCGTGCGGCCGGATCAACTGCTCGAAGAGTTCGAACGCGTGATCGACATTGTGCTCTACATTTTCAAGACGCTGAAGTTCGACGACTATACGGCACAGATTTCGCTGCGCGATCCCAACAACACCGAGAAATACATCGGCTCGGACGAAAATTGGGAGAAAGCCGAATCGGCGATCATGCAGGCTGCCAAGGAGAAAGGACTCAACACCGTGGTGGAATACGGCGAAGCGGCATTCTACGGGCCGAAGCTCGACTTCATGGTCAAGGATGCCATCGGCCGCAAATGGCAGCTGGGAACGATCCAGGTGGACTACAACCTGCCCGAGCGTTTCGACCTGACCTACAAGGGTGCCGATGACAAGCTCCACCGCCCGATCATGATCCACCGCGCGCCGTTCGGCTCGATGGAACGCTTCGTGGCCGTGCTGCTGGAGCACACGGGCGGCAAGTTCCCGCTGTGGCTCTCGCCCGACCAAGCAGTAATACTGCCCATCTCGGAGAAGTTCAACGACTATGCGCAGAAGGTTGTCGACTACCTGAACGCCAACGACATCCGTGCGCAGATCGACGACCGCAACGAGAAGATCGGCCGCAAGATCCGCGACAACGAACTCAAACGCATCCCCTACCTGCTGATCGTAGGCGAAAAAGAGGAGGCCGAAGGACTGGTTTCCGTACGCGCACAAGGCGAAGGCGACCAGGGCCAGATGACGATGGAGGCTTTCCGCGACCGCATAGCCGGGCTGGTAAAGGCCGAGACCGAAGCCAACAAAATGAAAAAAGAATAAATCCGACTGCGGCACGGGCCGCATATCAAACAAGCACATTCGTACCATTAACTAATACATTACAACTATCGCAGCACCAAAACCGTTCCCGCCGAGGCCGTTCAACCCCGGGAACAACCGGCCGAAACCGGCAGCCGGCAACCGCATCGCCGGGCGTAGACCGCCCGTCAAAGAGAATCCCCATCGCATCAACTCGGAGATTACCGCTCCCGAGGTGCGCGTGGTGGGCGAAAACATCGAGCAGCCGCAGGTTCTGTCGATCCGCGAGGCTCTGCGCCTGGCCGACGACATGGAGCTGGACTTGATCGAAATCTCGCCCAAGGCCGATCCTCCCGTTTGCCGCATCGCCGACTATCAAAAGTTCCTCTATCAGCAAAAGAAAAAAGCCAAGGAGCTGAAAGCCAACCAGGTAAAAGTCACGATCAAGGAGATCCGCTTCGGCCCCCAGACCGACGACCACGACTATAATTTCAAGCTCAAGCATGCGGAAAACTTCCTCAAGGAGGGCGCAAAAGTCAAAGCCTACGTCTTCTTCCGCGGCCGCTCGATCGTCTTCAAGGAGCAGGGCGAAATTCTGCTGCTCCGCTTCGCCACCGACCTGGAGGAGATCGCCAAAGTGGAGATGATGCCCAAGCTCGACGGCAAAAAGATGAACATGATGCTTGCACCGAAAGGCAAGAAATAGAGCCGCAGGCCGAAAACACCAACGACGACCGCCAGGACAACCGAATCGAATTGTCCTGGCGTCGTTTTTCGGGAGCGGATCGATGGCCCACGGGGCTACGATGGATTTTTTCCCGATTTTCACTACCTTTGCATCCATGACCGACACGGGCAACATATTCGACATCCGATCCGACGAGGCATTCGAACGGGCGGCACTGGAATTGTTCCGCCGCCAAGCGGTCGAATGCCCGCCCTACCGCGAATACCTGTCGCTCATCGGCGTGGAGACCGACCGTGTGGACTCCTGGCGGAAGATTCCCTACCTGCCGATCGAGCTTTTCAAGACGCACGACGTCTACTGCGGCGACCGCGAGCCGGAAATCGTCTTCACGTCGAGCGCCACAACGGGAATGACACCCTCGCGCCACCCGATGCGCTCGCTGGCACTCTACGAGGAGGCGTTCCGCGCTTCGTTCCGCACGTTCTACGGCGATCCGGCCCGCTGGAGTCTCTACGCGCTGCTGCCCAACTACCTGCGGCGCAAAGGATCGTCGCTGGTCTACATGGCCGACCGCCTGATCGGCGACTGCGGCTCGGGCGGCTTCTATCTGGACGACCACGAAGCCCTGCTGCGCGACATGGCCGCCGACCCGAAGCCGAAAATCCTCCTGGGCGTGAGCTACGCACTATGGGAGCTTGCGGAGAAACATGCGCCGAAACTGCACGACACCGTCGTGATGGAGACGGGCGGCATGAAAGGCTACCGCGAAGAACTGCCCAAGGAAGAATTCCATGCGATACTCTGTCGGGCATTCGGCGTCGCGGAAATCCACTCGGAATACGGCATGGCAGAGCTTACCTCGCAGGCCTACTCCGCAGGCAACAACCGCTTCCGCTGCCCAAGCTGGATGCGCGTTACGACACGCGACATCAACGACCCGTTCGATCTTTTGCCGGCCGGCACACGCGGAGGCATGAACATTGCCGACCTGGCCAACCGCTGGTCGTGTGCGTTCATCGAGACGCAGGACGCGGGCCGCGTGTTCCACGACGGCTCGTTCGAGATCGAAGGCCGCATCGACCATGCCGAAATCCGGGGCTGCAACCTTTTAGTACAATGAACCGATGAAAACCGTAGCATTCGTTCCCATCCGGCTGAACAGCCAGCGCGTCGAGGGCAAGAACCTGCGGCTGCTGGGTGGCGAACCGCTGCTGTGCCACATACTCCGGACTTTGCTCCGGACACGGCACATCGACGAAACATACGTCTTTTGCAGCGACGAACGCATACGCCCCCTGTTGCCGGCCGGGGTGCGGTTCCTGCGCCGCAGCGAGACGCTGGATCGCGACACGACGCTGGGCCGCGAAATCTACGACGCCTTTACCTCCGAAGTGGAGGCCGACCTCTATGTTCTGGCGCATGCGACCTCGCCGTTCATCCGTCCGGAAACGATCGACGGAGCGATCGAAAAAATCCGCTCGGGCGAGTACGACTCGGCGTTCAGTGCCGAGAAAATACAAACTTTCGCCTGGTACGAAGGCCGCCCGCTCAACTACTCGCTCG
This sequence comes from uncultured Alistipes sp., assembly GCF_910580175.1. Classification (GTDB taxonomy): domain Bacteria; phylum Bacteroidota; class Bacteroidia; order Bacteroidales; family Rikenellaceae; genus Alistipes. Next base: position 307,283 of record NZ_CAJTXD010000002.1, on the reverse strand, counting down.
ACAACATCCCCCGCACGCAGACCATCGAGCCGGTCTACATCGAGACGAGCGCCTTTTTCATCTTCCCGCGCCCGCTGTGGTGCGAACACCGCCGCCGCATCGGCGACCGCCCCTACTTGGCCATCGTCGACCGCATCGAGGGAATGGACATCGACTATCCGGAGGACTTCGCTCTGGCCGAAACGATCGCTGCAACCCGTGGCATCCACCGGTAAATGAAAAAGTAAAACGGTGGGTATGAATCGAATGCAGCGCGCCACTCTGGGAGGCAAATTGAGCGCCGTACTTGTCGCTGCCGGCAGTTCGGTGGGCTTGGGCAACATCTGGCGCTTCCCCTACGTCGCGGGCAACAACGGCGGCGGCGCCTTTCTGGCGATCTACATCCTCTGCGTGCTGTTGCTGGGGCTGCCGCTGATGATCGCCGAATTCACGGTAGGACGCGCCACGCACCGCAACGCAGTAGGCGCCTACCGGACACTCGATCCCCGCTGGAGCATTCTGGGCTACAACGGCGTACTGGCGGCTTTCCTGATTCTGGGCTTCTACTTCGTGGTCTCGGGATGGACGGCTGAATACATGGTGCACTCCGTCACAGGCGAACTGGGCCGCCTCGGCTCGGCCGAAGCCTATGCGGCAATGTTCGAAAACTTCATCCGCAACCCGTGGCGGCCGCTGCTCTACACCTCTCTGTTCGTGCTGGCGACACACTTCGTGATCGCTTTAGGCGTACAGAAAGGGATCGAACGCTCGGCCAAAGTGCTCATGCCGCTGCTGTTCATCATCTTGGTCGCACTGGCCGTACATTCGCTGTTGATGCCCGGCAGCAGCGAAGGGCTGCGCTTCTTCCTGCAACCGGACTTCTCGAAAGTTACCCCAGCCACCCTGCTGGTCGCTCTGGGACAAGCGTTCTTCTCGCTCTCGATCGGCATCGGCACGATGGTAACCTACGCCGCGTATTTCAAACCCGACACCGACCTACGGCGAACAGCCCTCAACGTGACGATCCTCGACACGCTGGTAGCCCTGCTGGCGGGCATCGTGATCTTCCCGGCGGTCTTCAGCGTCGGCATCGCACCTTCGGCCGGGCCGCCGCTGGTTTTCGTCACGCTGCCCGGCATCTTCAACGACATGCCCTGGAGCATGGTCTGGTCGTCGGTTTTCTTCCTGCTGCTGATCGTCGCAGCGCTTACCTCGACTATTTCGCTGCACGAAGTCATCACGGCCTACCTGCACGAAGAATGGCATCTGAACCGCCGGGCGGCAGCCTGGACAACAACCGCATCGACACTGGCCCTGAGCGCCTTAGCATCACTCTCACTGGGCGTATTGAACGACTGGAGAATCGGCGGTCTCGATCTTTTCGATTCGCTCGACTACCTCACGGCCAACATCCTGCTGCCGGTCGGCGGATTCTTCACATGCATCTTCGTGGGCTGGTGCATGGAACGGAAAAGCCTCCGGGCACAAATTACCAACGACGGCCGCCTGCCGTTCCACATCGAACGGCTTTTCTACTTCCTGCTCCGATATATATGCCCGGCGATCCTGCTGATAGTCTTCTTGGACAACTTAGGACTATTCAAAAAATAACCCGAAACGATCGTCCGAAAAAAACAGATTACTCGGATCCGGCAGCAAGCGATCGAAATACAAAAAACAGATGGATTGAAAAATCGGATACGTCGAAAAATAAATGAACGCACCAAAAATATAGATATAAAAAAGAGTTGCCTTTCATAGCAACTCTTTTCTGTTTTAATTGATGTTCCGTCTATCAGGTTCCCTGTCAGGCGACGCAGCATCCATGTCGATCTGCAACTTTACCATGTTGATGGCCGCCGCCGCCGCTTCGTCGCCCTTGTTGCCCAAGCGCCCGCCGCAGCGGTCGAGCGCCTGTTGCATATCCTCGACCGTCAAGACGCCGAAAGCGATGGGAATGTTCCACTGCAACTGCAACTGCGTGATACCCTGGGTCACACCCTGGCATACGTAATCGAAATGCGGCGTGTCGCCCCGAACGACGCAGCCCAAAGCGATCACAGCGTCGACATCCGTATATTCGGCGAAGAACTGCGCGCCGAGCGCCAGTTCGAATGTGCCGGGCACATACTTGATCTGAATATTCAGATCGGAGCAACCGGCAGCACGCAGGGTGCGCACGGCGCCCTCCAACAAGGCTTCCGTCACCTCGCGGTTCCACTCGGCCACGACGATGCCGAAACTCATATCGGCCGCCGACGGCAGCGGAGCGTCGAACCTCGAAAGATTATGATTGCGGGTTGCCATCGTCGACAGGTCAATTTACGCCGCCCAACAACTTCTCGGCCTCGCGGGCTTCCATCGACATGGGATAGGAAGCCAACAACTGCTCCAGCAGAGCCGCAGCCTGGGCCGCATGGCCCAACGCTTGCTCGGCAAGAGCCGCCTTGCGCAAATACATCGGGGCAGTCAAGTTGTTGTCGGAAGCCTTCACAGCCTTGTTGTAGAACTTCACGGCCTTGGCATAATCCTGCTGCTCGACGGCCACATCGCCCTGCAAACCGAAGTTCTGGGCATTGATAATCGCCCCGGGAATCCCCGAAACGGGCGAGAACTTGGCCAGATAGGCGGCAGCATTCTCCAGATCGCCCGTCCGCAGGTAACAGATGCCGGCATAATGCTTGGCGAGGTTGCCCGAGGGCGTGCCGCCGAACTGCTCGATGACTTCCAGGAATCCGGCACCGTTGGCGTCGCCCAAGAGCGACAATTCGTAATCGGGCGTTTCGCTCTCGAAACGGCTCTGCGCCTGAGCGATCATCGCGGCAGCCTTCTCGGCGCGCGGAGCGACGATCATCGCCCGATAACCATAGATCAGCGCGGCGAGAAGAAACAAGGCAAGAATCACGTACGACATCGTGCGGCCGTTCCTCTCCAGAAACAACTCGGTTTTGTTCATTGCTTGGCCGAGGGATTCCTGCCCGGCTGCTTGCTGATTTGCCATATCGAAAAAAATGTTTAATTAATATAATGCGTAAAAAAGCGACGAAGACAGCGCGAACCCTCATGCAGAAAATCACGTCCGACCCTGCCGAGGCGCCGTCTGTCCGAGCGACGGCCGGAACCCGGCCGATCGTCGCAAAGATACAAAACTATTCACAATGTACAATGCCGTATCGGGGATTTTTTGTAACTTCGCATCGCGAAACATCGCATCCGCCCATGCGCCTGAAAAAACTATCGCTGCTCAATTTCAAAAACATCGCCCGCCAGGAGCTGACCTTCTGTCCGGGCGTGAATTGTCTGGTGGGCGACAACGGCACAGGCAAGACCAACGTCATCGACGCAGTGTACTATCTTTCGATGTGCAAGTCGTCGCTGCCCATGACCGACACGCAAAGCATCCTCCACGGCACGGATTTCTTCATGATCGAAGGTCTCTACCGCTCCGATGCGGAGAAGGCCGAGCAGGTCGTCTGTTCGTTTTCGCGCAAGGCCGGGAAGGTACTCAAACGCAACGGCAAGGAATACGACCGCCTGGCCGACCATGTGGGGCTGGTGCCCGCAGTGATCGTGTCGCCGGCGGACAGCGCCCTGATCAGCGATGCGGCCGACGAACGGCGCCGCTACCTGAACGCCTGCATCGCGCAGCTCGACCGCGCCTACCTCGGCTCCGTGATGCGCTACAACGCTGTGCTGGGCGAGCGCAACCGGCTGCTGAAGATGCGGCCCGACGAGACGATGCTCTCGATCTACGACCGCCAGCTCGCCGAACACGGCACGAAAATCCATGCCGCACGGCAGGCATTCGTCGAACGGCTGCAACCCGTCGTGGCGGAATATTACCGCACCCTCTCGGGCGACCGCGAGCAAGTGGAACTGCACTACAAGTCGGAGTTGAACGAACGCCGGTTCGACGAGGTGCTGCTGGCCGCCCGACAGAAAGACCTGGCAAACGAATTTACCACCTCGGGCATCCATCGCGACGACCTCACGCTCCGGATCGGAGGCTATCCTCTGCGCAAATATGGCTCGCAGGGACAACAAAAATCGTTTTTGATCGCACTGAAACTGGCGCAATACGCCATTGTGGCGGAAGCGTGCGGCGAAAAACCGCTCCTGCTTCTGGACGACTTGTTCGACAAACTGGATGCCGGGCGCGTGGAACAGCTGATCCGCCTGGTAGCAAATGAAGCTTTCGGCCAGATCTTCATTACCGACTGCAACCCCACGCGTCTGAAAGCGATCCTCGACAAGGCCGGAGGCGAATACGCACTGTTCCGGGTCGAAGCCGGCGAAGTGCATCCGGCCAACGACACGGCGAACGCAAAAGATATGGGACAGAACGAACCAGAAGAATCCGACGAATCAAATAAACTAAACGAACCCGTCGAACCGAACGAACCGGATAATCCGAACAACCCAGACAACCCGAACGAATCCGGCAATCCGGGCATACCCCCTCGAACCCGCTGAATCGCCTTGCGCCCTCAAATCCTCTAACTTACTGAATCATTCGAATCCATCCGGATCGCATTGAATCGCTCCGTATCTTTTCGATTCCTCTGAATATTCTCCGACTCTTTCCTACCCCCGATGAGACGCACGAAAACCATGCTGATGGGCGACCTGCTGGACGAATTTTTCCGCCGTCCCCACATCGCCGCCAAAGTAGCCGAGGGCAAACTGCCCGAGACGTGGCGGGCCATCGTCGGCGACCGGGCCGCAGACCTGACGACCGACCTGCGGCTGGAAAGACACATCCTGCATGTGCGTATCCAATCGGGCGTCCTGCGCACGGAGCTTTTCTACCAGCGCGATGCGCTGCGCGACGAAATCAACCGCCGCTCGGGCGTGCGGATCGTCAATGCGGTAATCATCAGATAAAAACCCACCCCTTTTTGCACGAAGATCGCCCAGCGTCCCCGCGCAAAACGCACGTCGCACACCGAAGCACCAAAATTTACCCCTGCCGCATCCGTTTGCAGCAGGGGCGAATCTTCTGAAAAAGAGAACTTCAATTGCACTTTCCGGCCTTTTCGTACCGGGCCGGACGGTTCATCAACCGCACTTGGAATAGCCGCACGACATGCAGGTAAGGCAACCGTTCTGGTAGGCCATGTTCTCCTGTCCGCACGAGGGACACTTGCCTTTGGACTTGGTGCCGTCGGCAATATAACGCTTGATGGCGCGGCAAACGCCCGTCTTCCAGGTGTTGATCGACTCGCTGTCGAGATGCAGCGACTCGATGAGCGACACGGTTTTCTCGATGGGCATGCCGTGGCGCAGAACGCCGGAGATGAGTTTGGCATAGTTCCAGAACTCCTCGTTGAACAGACGCGAAATGCCGCCGATAGTATTCGTATACCCGTAGCGATCCTTATACTGAAAGTCGTAACGCTTCGTGCCGTCCTCCTCGCGCACCTTGATGATGAAACCCTTGGTAATCTTGCGGGGAATATACATGGCGTCCTCCTCGATCTTGCCGGTAAAGACCTCGTAGGGGCGACCGTCCTGCAACCCGACGAAAGCGATCCAGTCCTCCGAACCGTTCTTGAACCGCACGATGTCGGCCGGAATCGACTTGGGACGCTTGGGCGCCTGCCCGGGATGCTCCTCGCATTTGCGCTTGGACTTGGCGCCCTTCTCGATCAACACGCCCTCGCGGCAGCCGTCGCGATAGACCGTCACACCCTTGCAACCGCACTCCCAAGCCGTACGATAAACATCGGCGACCAACTCCTCCGAGACGTTGTTGGGCAGGTTGACCGTGACGGAGATCGAATGGTCGACCCACTTCTGGATGGCACCCTGCATCTTGACCTTGGCCACCCAGTCGATGTCGTTGGCCGTGGCCTTGTGGTAGGGCGACGCCTCGACCCACCGCTGCAACTCGTCGTCGGAGATCGAAGCGAGCCGGGAGGTGTCGTAACCGTTGGCTTCGAGCCACTTGACGAAATTATGGTGGTAGACGTTGTACTCCTGGAACTTTTCGCCGGTCTCGTCCTCGAAATCGACATGCGTATCGTGATCCGAAGGATTGATCTTGCGCCGCCGCTTGTAGACGGTGCGGAAAACCGGCTCGATGCCCGACGTGGTCTGCGACATGAGCGACGTAGTGCCCGTAGGCGCAATGGTCAGCATGGCGATGTTGCGGCGCCCCTTCCCGACCATCTCGGCGTAGAGTTCGGGATCGGCCTCGCGGATGCGCTCGATCATGGGGTTGTTCTTCTCCTTGGCAGCGTCGTAGACGGCGAAAGCGCCGCGCTCGCCGGCCATCTTGACCGACGCGCGGTAAGCCTCGATGGCCAAGGTCTTCTGCACCTCGACAGCGAAAGCGATGGCCTCATCGGAACCGTAGCGCAATCCCAAGGCGGCGAGCATGTCGCCCTCGGCCGTGATGCCCAGGCCTGTGCGACGCCCCTTGAGGGCCATCGTCCGGATCTTTTTCCACAAATCCAACTCGACGCGGCGCACGTCCTCGTCCTCGGGGTCGGCGGCGATCTTCTCGATGATCAGCTCGACCTTCTCCAACTCCAGGTCGATGATGTCGTCCATCATGCGCATTGCCTTGGCTACGTGCTCCTTGAACTTGGCGAAGTTGAACTTGGCCTGCTTGGTAAAAGGATCGTCGACATAGGACAACAAATTGAGCGCCAGCAAACGGCACGAATCGTAGGGACACAAGGGAATTTCGCCGCACGGATTGGTCGAAACCGTGACGAAACCCTCGTCGGCATAGCAATCGGGGATGCTCTCGCGGATGATCGTATCCCAGAACAACACGCCCGGTTCGGCCGACTTCCAAGCATTGTGGATGATCTTCTCCCACAACTTCCGGGCGTCGATCTGCTGCTCGTACTTGGGCTTGTCGGAACCGATGGGGAACTGCTGCCGGTACTTCTTGCCGGCGACGGCGGCACGCATGAACTCGTCGTCGATCTTGATCGAGACGTTGGCGCCGGTAACTTTGCCGGTGTCGACCTTCGCGTCGATGAACCGCTCGGCATCGGGATGCTTGATCGACAATGAAAGCATCAGAGCACCGCGCCGGCCGTCCTGCGCCACCTCGCGCGTAGAATTGGAATAACGCTCCATGAAAGGCACGATACCGGTCGATGTGAGGGCCGAGTTGAGCACGGGGCTGCCCGTGGGGCGGATGTGCGAGAGGTCGTGCCCCACGCCGCCGCGCCGCTTCATGAGCTGCACCTGCTCCTCGTCCATGCGGAAGATGCCGCCATAGGAATCGGCGGGGTTCTTGTGCCCGATGACGAAACAATTGGAAAGCGAGGCGACCTGGAAATCGTTGCCGATACCGGTCATGGGGCCGCCCTGCGGAATGACATAACGGAAGTGGTCGAGCAAGGCGAACACTTCGTCGGCCGACATGGGATCGGGATACTTTTTCTCGATCCGCGCGATCTCCCGGGCGATGCGCTCGTGCATCTGCCGCGGCGACTTCTCGTAAATGTTGCCGAACGAATCCTTGAGGGCATATTTGCTGACCCACACCGTAGCGGCAAGTTCGTCGCCGTCGAAGTAGACCTTCGATTCGGCCACGGCGTCGTTGTAGTCGACCTTCTGCGGAGCAGGCGGATTGGAAACTTTTGCCATAATATATCGATACCTTTTTTGATTGTTCCTTTCGGAAGTCCCTGCGACGGGGACGGTTTTGCAAAGATGGCGCATTCCGGGCAAATATCCCAACAATCGCGGCGCGAATTATACACAAATTATCTACAAAAAGGTGCAGTGCGCTTCAAGTAACTGAAACACACCGCACCCGGCTATTTCAACAACATGTATTTATTCAATGCGAACGACCGGAACCGTTTTTACAATCTCCGCCTTGCTTTCGTAATTATTCGGCCAGCGCGGCGTTGCGACCCATTCGCCCGACCACGAACGACAGGAGTGCGAACCTGTGCCGGGTCGGCGACCTTCTGTTTTTCAACACTCGTCCCGCGACACCAACGGATACAACTTTTCCGTCGTTTTACTTTGCCGCCACGGCGTCGATTTCGACCAGGGCGCCCATCGGGAGCGCGGCGACTTCGAAGCAGATGCGGGCAGGCATTTGCGAGGTAAAAAATTCGGCATAGACGGCATTCATGGCCGCAAAGTCGGAGATATGTTGCAACAAGACGGTGGTCTTCACTACATTGTTGAACCCGTAGCCCGCTTCGGCGAGGATATGGCCCAGATTCGTCAATGACTGCCGCGTCTGGGCTTCGATGCCCTCGGCCATCTTGCCGGTGGCACCGTCGATGGGCAGTTGGCCCGAAACATAGAGTGCGCCGCCGGCCTCGACAGCCTGCGAATAAGGCCCCACGGCTTGGGGAGCCAGAGGCGAAGCAATGATCTTTTTCATAGGAATTTCGTTTTGAGGGAATACGCGTTACGGGCCGCACTCCCGGATACCATAAATGCTTTGCGGAACGCTCTCATGCCGCGCTCCGAAACAAAGATACGATTTATTCTCTATATTTGCAGCCGAACAACCGACAGAAAAGATGAAAACCTTTGCAAAAATAACAATGGCGATCGCCATCGCCTTGCTGGCGACCGGCTGCTGCCCTTGCCGCTCCTACCAGAAAAAGACCCGCCGGCCGCTGGTCGGCACAACGTGGCAGCTCGTCCAACTCGGCGGCCGGAGCATCCGCCCGCAAAACGGGCACTTTACCCTCCGGCTCGCGGCAGCCGACGAACTGACCGGCACGGGAGCCTGCAACCGGCTGAGCGGCAAATATGCAACGGACAAGAAACGCACGCTCGAATTCGGCCCGATCGCCGCTACACGCATGACCTGCCCCGATCTGCCCCAGGAAGAGGCGTTCATCCGGGCGCTCGAAACGACGACCCACTACGACATGGACGGGCCGATGCTCCTGCTGCTTGCCGACGGCGAGTTGCGGGCGGTCTTGCAGGCAGTCCCCGAACCCGACGAAAAATAACAAAACAACGGCTTGACGCCGCCGTTACCGAAGCCGCAGATTTCCGAAGTCACAAGTTGCCGAAACCGCAGGTTACCGAAGTCGCAAATTTCCGAAATCGCAGGTTGCCGCATCAAAACCGAAGCCGTCCCGAAAAATCGGGACGGCTTCTCTATTTATACGGATTTTCCCGGCTACTCCAAACCGTAGCGTGCCTCCTGAATCTGCTTGAAAAGAGCGTAGCGTACCGACTGCAAAGCCCTCGATTCGGCCTCCATCCGCTCCACTTCGGGCCACTCGTTGCGAATCGCATTCATCTGCTTCATCGAAATGACCGACTGCACAGGCATCTCGCGGCCTTGCTGCCGATACCACTCCACCACATGGCGCAACACAGCCATATCGCGGTCGAAAAGCGCCTTGTCGCGAGCGGCTATCGCAAGACGATACTCCGGATTATGGGTTCGCAGGCTGTCGTACATGCGATCGTAGCCTATCTTGTTTTCCACGGCCCGGGGGTTCTCCTTGGGCAGATCCTTCACATATCGATACTCCTTGTGCAACTTTTCGTATTCGGGCGCTGTGCGCAGGACATCCTGCCAGGCCTTGTAACACGCGGCATAATGTTCATACAAGGCTTCGATCTGCGGAACGCTGTCGCGAATGGCCTGCAAATTCACGCCCGGATAGTCCGAAAGCCGGACCACCCGGCCCTCGCGTTCTGCCAGAATCATGTAACACGCCCACTTTTTCCGGCTCAATTCCATAGTCAAGCGCTCCTGCTCCGCATCGAGCGTCTCCAGCCTGCGCTCCAGCTCTTCGATGCTGGGCTGTTTCTTCTTGGGCTTCGCCGCGTCGGCCGCACCCCAGCAGAGCACGGACGCCACGAACACCAATATCCATCGTTTCATAATTGACAGTTTCATATAAAAAACAGCAAAAAACAGAGCAACCAAAATCTAATTAGGGCGGTCAATACGCAATGGAGGAGCAGAAAGTTTTTAAAGATACGAATAAGCGAGGGCAAAAGCAAGCTCGCTTGCATTTTGCCGAGCGCGAGTATCTTGGGCGCAGTCAAATATACGAAAAAATCGCGCCCCGAAACCCCGAAGCACGATTTTTCAGCACCGAATCCTTACTTCAAATAAGGATTGACCTTATGCCACTCCTCGACGGGCGGAATGATGCCCATGGCGATTACCTCGTCGCGGAGCTTGCAAAGATGCTTGTAGCTCTCGACAAGTGCGGCGTGCTCCTCGGGCGTGCCCTGCACGTTCTTGTACTCGACGCCCTCGGGTCCGATGGAGGTTTCCATGGCCATGAGGATATGTTTGAACTCGTCGTTATGCACGTAGACGCCGGCCGGATAGGTAAACGGCTTGCCGCCCATGGCCGCCGCGATCATACAGATCGAGAGGTAGGCCGGACTCTGGAACGACGAACGTCCGCGCAGTTCGATGATGCGCTTGCCGCCCTGGATGACCCGCCGCTGCAACTCGTGCCAGTCGGCCTCGGGCATTTCATGACCGATGAGTTCCGACAGCGGACGTCCGGCTACGAGCGTCGTCGAGGCGAAAACGGCCATCTGCTCGCCATGACCGCCGTAGGTGCGGCAATTGCGGATTTCGTCGGGCGAAATCTTGAAATACAGGGCCAGCTCCGAGCGCAGACGCGTGGAATCGAGCGCCGCGAGAGTCGACACCTGCGACGGATGCAACCCGCCATGGATCAAGGCCACGAGACCCGTGATATCGGCAGGATTGAAAATGATGACCACGTGCTTGACATCGGGACAATACATCTTGAGGTCCTTGCCCAGCTGGGCGGCGATCTCGGCATTGCCCTTCAAGAGGTCTTCGCGCGTCATACCGGCCTTGCGGGCGGCTCCGCCCGACGAAACGACATAGGAAGCCCCCGTGAGTGCATCGCCGATGTCCGACGTCCAAGTGATGTTCACGCCCTCGAACGCGCAATGGCGCAACTCCTCGACCACACCCTCCAACGCCGGAGCGAAAGGGTCGTAGAGGCAGATGTTGGGCGTCAGACGCATCATCAAGGCAGTCTGGGCCATGTTGGAACCGATCATACCGGCTGCGCCGACGATCGTCAATTTTTCATTGGTAACGAAATCCATAATAAACAATGTATTGAATCTTTATGTTTGCAAGCGATTTTCCGCCCCGGCCCGCACATCGCGGTCGCCCGCCCTTTTCGGAGAAGAACGGAGGCTTTGTCATCATTCGATCTCCCGACGGTTCAACAACGCATGCGTGATGGTCAGTTCGTCGACATATTCCAACTCATCGCCGAAGCCGATACCGCGGGCGATCGAAGTGATCTTCAAGCCAGAATAATGCCGCAAACGACTCATCAGGTAAAAAAGCGTCGTTTCGCCCTCGACCGAGGTCGAAATGGCCAAGATCACTTCCTTGATGCCGCCCTGCGCGATGCGGTCGCACAACAGATCGATCTTCAGATCGGAAGGGGCAATGCCCTGCATGGGCGAAATCACGCCGCCCAGGACATGGTACAACCCCTTGTACTGGTGCGTATTCTCGATCGACAGCACGTCGGCCACCTGCTCGACGACGCACACCGTCGCACGGTCGCGCTCCTGGTCGGCGCAGATCGGACACACCTCCTCGTCGGAAAGGTTGTTGCAACGTGCGCAATATTTGATTTGACCGCGAAAACGGTCGATACTGCGGGTCATCTCCGCCACGGCCTCGGGTTCCATACGCAAAATGTGCATGGCCAGACGCAACGCCGTGCGCTTCCCCACACCGGGCAGAAGCGAAAGTTCGCCCACCACGTCCTGCAAGAGTTTCGACATCAGATGACCTCGATTTTACGGCATTCCAGCCACCCTTTCTTCCCGTCGTCGATCACGATCTCGCACCACTCGTCGAGCCGGTCGGCGATACGCACGACGGTACCTTCGTGCAAGACGAAAAGGTCGGTCGCCGACTTGTCGGGCGAACTCTTCACGGCGGCCGCCGTCGCCATGACCACAGCCTGCGTACGATCGAGCGCTGCGCGCCTTTCAGCCGCAGCAAAACAAGTGGCGCAGACGAAGATTACCGCAGCGGCAAGCGTTCCATAGAACCCGGCCTTACGCAACGGCAACCGCTGAGCCAACAAATAAAGCAGAAACAAAGCCAACGCACAGACCAACGCTGCGAGCGACAAACCCGTCCAGGCCGAGCCGCTCATGATCTGCCGCACGCCCCGCATCCAGACGACGAAGAAAAATTCGGGAATCTTCTCGATATGGTCTTTCGTGCGGGCTTCGGCCACGCTGAGGTTATAACGGATGTCGCCGTTGCCGGGAGTCAGACGCAAGGCCCGCCGATAGTACAGAACCGCCTTGCCCAACCGATCCTCCTTGAAACAAGCATTGGCCAGGTTGTAATAGAGCTTCCCGGAAACCGCCCCTTGGGCGAGCAACCGCTCGTAGGTGTCGGCCGCAGTATGGAAATCGCCGTTGATATAGGCCGTATTGGCTTGATCCCACAAATTGTCGACGGTCGCTTCCACCGCCGGAGTCTCCTCCTGCCGGGTCGGTAAAGCGTCGGAAGCCGCAGCGGACTGCGCCGGCATGTCGGCGAACTCCTCCGACCGTGTTTCCTGCGCCTGCGCAAGGCCGCAGCCCAGACCGAGGGCGCATACAACCATGATGAATCGTCTCATAAACACTTCTATCGTTTAATCATCGTCTCGATATGCGAAACCAGATCGACACCCTCGGCATAGACATCGCTCATGCGGGCCGATGCTGCGGGAGCATATTGCGCCTCATCGCACTGGGCGATGATGGCGGTAAAGCGCTGCGCCTGCTCGACGGGCACGCCGCGCTTGTGCAGCTCCTCGCGCACATTCTCTTTGGTCAGGTTGGCAACGGGAATGTTGAGCTTATCGCTCACATACCCCCACAACGCCCGCAGCATCTCCTCGTAGAAAGCATGACGGTTCTCCTGCTCCATATGCTTCTTGGCGACCCGGAAACGCGAAACGGCGACTTTGTTGGCCCGCTTGCCGCGCACGACGGCCACGTTCTGCGACTCGCGGATACGCTTGCGCAAAGCGACGTAGGCCGCCCCGAAAAGGCACAGGATGCCGCCGACCGCCGCCCAATAGAGGCCGCTGAAAAGGAACGGCCGCCGCTCGGGACGCAACCGCACGCCACCCAACTTGATGAAACGTATATCCTGCCCCAGCAACCGCACCTCCTCCTTGGAGATGCCGCGGCCCTGCATGACGACAGCATCGCCGCCGCCCTGGGCATCGGGCACGACATGAAGCTCGATGGGCTTCGAACGCAGGGTCTTATACTCCATGCGCGAGGGATCGAAGTAAGTGAACTCGATAGGTGCGATTTCGTAATCGCCCTCGGCCCGCGCGATGAACGGATATTCGAACTGCCGGTAACCGGAGATTCCGGCCGCCGAAGCGTTGATCGACTCCGTAGTCTTGACGTTGTACTGCTCGAACGAAGCGGGCAACGCCAATTTGGGCGCCTGCACGAAAGTAAGGTTGCCCGTGCCGGAAATCTTGACCGTGCAGGTCGCGGCCGAATTGGCCGAAAGCTGCCCGGCGGGCGGCACGGTCTGCATGTCGAAACGCCCGACGGCTCCGCCGAACCCTGCGGGAGCACCCCCCGGCAGAGGCTTGACGGTCACGTTGATGCGCTGGCTCTGCAACTTGCGCGGCACATTATAGATTTCGGGGCCGCCGCCGAAGAAAGGATCGATATTGTGCCGGCTCTGCACGACGACCTGCGCCACGGCGGTCAACTCGGCCGGGTCGATGGTCAACGTCCCGGCCTGCTGGGGATAGAGCAGGTATTCGCGGGCGACCAGCGTCTCGTAGACCTTGCCGTTGAAAGTCTCGCGCTGCCGCCGGGCATTGTCCGCATCCAACTCCTGCGCCCAGAACCCGTTGAACGACGGGAATTTGACATCCTGGTAACCGGCAACGTTGACTCGCTCGTAGAGTTTGAAGGTAACCCGCAGCGGCTCGCCCTTGAAGACCGACGAACGCGAAACGACGGCCCGCAACAACAAGTCGTCCTTGGCGATCTCGCCCTGCGCCCGGCTTGCCTCGTCTTGCGGCTCCCGGCGGTCGTCGGCTCCCGGCTGCGAAGCCGAACCGCCCGCCGGCTCGTCGACGACCTCAAGGGCCAGGGGACGGGTGCGGTACACGGTGCCGTCGACAGCGATTTCAGCCGAGCCGACGGTAAGGTTGCCGACGCTCCGGGGCAACAACACGAAAGTGATGGTGTAATTGACACTTTTGGTCATCGCGCCGTTGATGATCTGAATCGACGATCCTTTCGACACGGCAGGCCCGGCCAGCACGTCGAACCCCTCGAACGAAGGCGCCACGAACGAATCGTCATCGGGCTTGGCATTGAGCGCGAACTCGACGCGGAACGCCTCGCCGCTGGCCACCATCAAGGGCGACGAAACCTCGAACACCACTTTCTCGGCAGCCCGAAGCGACAGACATCCGATCACGCAAAGCAGGACGAAACCTATTTTCGCAAAACCTTTCATCGAACTTACAACGTAATTTCCTAAGCTATTATTTTCTCAATGAACGATTTCTAATGCTTGAAATCGGCAAAGAAATCGTTGCCCTTGTCGTCGACGATGATGAACGCGGGGAAATCCTCGACATAGATTTTCCGCACGGCCTCCATACCCAACTCGGGGAAGTCGACGACCTCGACCGACTTGATCGAATTCTTGGCCAGGATGGCTGCCGGCCCGCCGATCGACCCGAGGTAGAAACCGCCGTTGGCCTTGCAGGCGTCGGTAACCTCCTGCGAACGGTTGCCCTTGGCGACCATCACGAGCGAACCGCCATGTTTCTGGAACAAGTCGACGTAGGGATCCATACGCCCTGCGGTGGTGGGGCCGAACGAACCCGAAGCCATGCCGTCCGGCGTCTTGGCGGGGCCGGCGTAGTAGACGGGATGCTTCTTGAAGTAGTCGGGCATGGGTTTGCCCTCGTCGAGCATCTGCTTGATGCGCGCATGGGCGATGTCGCGGGCGACGATCAAGGTGCCCTTGAGGTTCAGACGCGTCTTGATGGGATAGCGGGTCAGAATCTCGCGCACCTTGTCCATGCCTTCGTCGAGGTCGATGTCCACGGCGGGCGACATGGCCGGCGCCTCCTTGGGCAGGAACCGTGCCGGATTCTTCTCCAGCTCCTCCAGGAAAATGCCCTCGGGCGTGATCTTGGCCTTGATGTTGCGGTCGGCCGAGCAGCTTACGCCAATAGCGACGGGGCACGAAGCGGCATGACGCGGAGCGCGGATGACACGCACGTCGTGCACGAGGTACTTGCCGCCGAACTGGGCGCCGACGCCCGACTGCTGGCAGATCTTCAGCACCTTCTCCTCCCATTCGAGGTCGCGGAAACAGCGGCCGCCCTCGTTGCCCGACGTGGGCAGCTCGTCGAGGTAACCGGCCGACGCTTTCTTGACGGTCGAGAGGCACATCTCGGCCGATGTGCCGCCGATGCAGAGGGCCAGATGGTAAGGCGGGCAGGCCGACGTGCCGAGGTCTTTGATATGCTCGGCGATGAACTTGGTCAGCGACTCTTCGTTCAAAAGCGCCTTAGTCTGCTGATAGAGGAAGGTCTTGTTGGCCGAACCGCCGCCCTTGGTAATGAAAAGGAACTCGTATTCCATGCCGGGCTTGCCGCCGTAGATGTCGATCTGCGCGGGCAGATTGGTGCCGGAGTTCTTCTCCTCGGTCATGGTAAAAGGCACGACCTGCGAATAACGCAGATTGCGCTCCTTGTAAGTCTCGTAAACGCCGCGGGCGATGCTCTCGGCATCGTCGGCCCCGGTAAAAACGTCCTCGCCCTTATGGCCGATGCAGATGGCCGTGCCGGTATCCTGACAGGTGGGCAGCTCGCCCTCGGCCGAGACGCACTGGTTGAGCAGCATGGTATAAGCCACGAACTTGTCGTTGTCGGTAGCCTCGGGGTCGTCGAGGATGTCGCGCAGCTTCTGCAAGTGGGACGCACGCAAGTAGAACGACACGTCGCTGTAAGCCGCCTTGGACAACAGCTCCAGACCGGCAGGATCGACCTTGAGGATCTTACGGCCGTCGCACTCGACGACCTTGACGTAATCTTTGGTCAGCAGACGGTACTGCGTTTTGTCCTCCCCCACGGGGAACGGCTCCTGGTAGATGAATTCGGCCATAACACTTATAATTTATGTTTATATTAGTTTCAAAATCACTCGATCAACTTAAACTTTGCAAAAATACAAATAAGCGAGAGCAAAAGCAAGTTTGCTTGCATTTTGCCGAGCGAGCGTATTTTCGGCGAAGCCAAAAATACAAAAAACTCTCCGGATTGCCCAACAAAACCGGATGATTTGTTATCTTATTAACAGCACACTCCCCATCCACGGCCGAACCGGCATCAGGATACGCACCGAACGATACGGCCGCCACACCTCGATGACAATGATCGGCCCCCGATGGCAGCGATCCGCCGGCGGCCTGCCGCAAAAATCCATTAGCCTGCAACTTTTCCCTCCTCGCCAAACTTCGAACCGGTTCGGCGCGGCCCTCGGCTTGTCCCGAAGATTGTTATTATTTTAACAAAAAACGCATGAAAAGAATCATTCTTAAGATTATTTAATTAAATTTGTGCGGTTTTTGAGTGCGAACGATTCACTGCTAAAAATAACGATTATGGTATCTTACAAGGAACTGGGCTTGGTCAACACCCGCGAGATGTTCGCCAAAGCCATCAAGGGCGGCTATGCCGTTCCGGCCTTCAACTTCAACAACATGGAGCAGATGCAAGCTATCATCCAGGCTTGCGTCGAAACTTCGTCGCCTGTGATTCTCCAGGTGTCGGCCGGCGCGCGCAAGTACGCCAACCAAACGCTGCTGCGCTACATGGCCCAGGGCGCCGTGGAGTATGCCAAGGAACTGGGTAAGAACATCCCCATCGTGCTGCACCTCGACCACGGCAACTCGTTCGAGCTGTGCAAGGACTGCATCGACATGGGTTTCTCGTCGGTAATGATCGACGGTTCGGCGCTGCCCTATGACGAAAACGTGGCGCTGACGAAAAAAGTCGTGGAATACGCTCATCAGCACGACGTGACGGTCGAGGGCGAACTGGGCGTGCTGGCCGGCGTCGAGGACGAAGTGGCTTCCGAGCACTCGCACTACACCGACCCTGCCGACGTGGAGGATTTCGTGAAGAAGACCGGCGTAGACTCGCTGGCCATCTCGATCGGCACGTCGCACGGCGCCAACAAGTTCAAGCCCGAACAGTGCACGCGCAACGCCGAAGGCATTCTGGTTCCGCCCCCCTTGCGTTTCGACATTCTGAAAGAGATCGAGAAGCGCATCCCGGGCTTCCCCATCGTGCTGCACGGCTCGTCGTCGGTGCCGCAGGAATATGTGAAGATCATCAACACGCACGGCGGTGCACTGAAAGATGCCGTCGGCATTCCCGAGGAGCAGCTGCGCGAGGCTGCCAAGAGCGCCGTCTGCAAGATCAACATCGACTCGGACGGTCGTCTGGCCATGACGGCCGCCGTACGCACGGTGCTGTCGGAGCAGCCCGCCGAGTTCGACCCCCGCAAGTACTTAGGCCCGGCCCGCGAAGAGCTGAAGAAGCTCTACAAGCACAAGTGCGAGAACGTCCTCGGCTCGGCCGGCAAAGCATAAGGATGATTCCTGACAAGGCATCCGGGTGCATCCGGCCCGGATGTGGTTACAAAAAAAATCTGTCTGCGTTATGCAGACAGATTTTTTTATAACTCCGCAAAAAACAGCCCAAGCAAAGCACCTGCCGGCCGCTTACTTTTCGAGCGTCACGCTTACCCGGTCGAGCTTGCCGCCCAACGGCGGAGCGAGTTTGGAGACGGTGCAGGAGAGATGCCGGATTTGCGGAAAAGCGGCGTAGAGCGCATCGATGATGTTCATCGCCACGCGCTCGATGGTGCGCTGCGTCACAGCCATGCGTTCGCGGACGACCTCGTAGACGGTCAGGTAGTTGACCGCCTTTTCGACGCAATCTTCGGCGGCCACGTCGCCCAATTCGGCCGTAATCGTCAGGTCGACCGTAAAGCGGTTGCCCACCTTGCGTTCGAGTTCATAACAACCGTGCAGTGCGTGGAACTCCATGCGCTCCAAGGTAATGCGATACTCCATTATTCGACGATGATGAGATAATAGTTCTTCTTGCCTCTCTGCACGAGCAGGTATTTGCCGGCGATCAAATCGGACTCGACGACGGGCCGCATCGGATCGGCCACTTTCTCCTTGTTGAGCGACACGCCGCCGCCCTGCACCATCTTGCGGCACTCGCCCTTCGAGGGGAAGACCTGCGCCTTCTCGGCTGCGAGGTCGACGAACGACAACTCCAGTTCGGCCCGCGCGATGCGGAACTGCGGCACCCCCTCGAAGACCTGCAAAAGGGTCGCTTCGTCGAGCTTGTGCAACGCTTCGGAAGTAGCGCCGCCGAAAAGGATGTCCGACGCCTCGACCGCCTTCTCGTACTCCTCGCGGGAGTGGATCATGGTGGTGATCTCCTGCGCCAGACGTTTCTGCAACACGCGCAAGTGGGGCGCGGCATCGTGCTCGGCAACGAGCGCTTCGATCGTTTCGCGGTCGAGCAGGGTAAAAATCTTGATGTAGCGCTTGGCATCCTCGTCGCTGACGTTGAGCCAGAACTGATAAAACTTATAAGGCGACGTGTACCGCGGATCGAGCCACACATTGCCGCTCTCGGTCTTGCCGAACTTGGTGCCGTCGGCCTTGGTAATCAGAGGACACGTAATGGCGAACGCCTCGGACTCGGAACCTAACTTGCGGCGGATCAACTCGGTGCCGGTAGTGATGTTGCCCCACTGGTCGGCACCGCCGAGCTGGATTTTGCAGTTCATCGTCTCATAGAGGTGCAGGAAGTCGTAGCCCTGCACGAGCTGGTAAGTGAACTCGGTAAACGACATGCCGTCGCCCTCGCCGTTGAACCGCTTCTTGACCGAATCCTTGGCCATCATGTAGTTGACCGTGATGCACTTGCCGATGTCGCGGATGAAGTCGAGGAACGAAAAGTCCTTCATCCAGTCGTAGTTGTTGACCATGACGGCGGCATTGGGCGCATCGGACTCGAAATCGAGCAGTTTGGCCAGCTGGCGCTTGATCGCCTCCTGGTTATGACGCAGGGTGGTTTCGTCGAGCAGGTTGCGCTCCTGCGACTTGCCCGAGGGGTCGCCGATCATGCCGGTGGCTCCGCCGACGAGCGCCAGCGGACGATGGCCGCACAGCTGGAAGTGCTTGAGGATCATCACACCCACCAGGTGGCCGATATGCAGCGAGTCGGCCGTGGGGTCGATGCCCAGATAAGCCGTCGTCATCTCCTTTTCGAGCTGTTCCTTCGCACCGGGCATGATCGTGTGGATCATGCCACGCCATTCGAGTTCTTCGATAAAATTTTTTGCCATATCACTTTTTACTTTTACTCCATTTCCAAATCGAGCGCCTTGCGCAGTTCCGTTACCAACGGATTCTTCTCCGAAAGGAACTTGACCTTGTCCTCCGGCTTGATGGGACGGGCGGCGCGAATCTCCTCGTTGACCGTTACCTCCAGATCCAGGGCGCCCTCGATGCCTGCAAGCTCGGCGATGCGCATCAACATTGCAGTTTTGTTGCGCAGTATTTCCTCCCGCAACTCGGCCGTAGGCACGCTCACGGCGATCGCGTTGTCGCGGAAAGTCATCAACTCGAACACCGGAACGAAACGCGGACGTTTGGCCTTGATCAATTCCAGAATCCGACCGCGGGCACGCTCCAACTTCTCGCTGCACGCCGGGTCGAAATCGGGGTCTTCCATCCGCTCTTCCGGATAGCCGCCCTCCTCCGCATCCTCGGAAGCAGCGCCCGCCGCGAGCAGATCGGCCAGCGAAGCGCCCGAAATCAAGGATTTGCGCGGAGTGCGGGGAGCGGAGGACTTCGGAACCGCGCTCCCGACCGACGCAGACGCCGCAACCGAATTATCAGCCTGCGGCCCGGCGGCAGGTGCAGCCGGACTTGCGGATGCTTGCGAAGCCGATGCAACGGACGTATCTACGACAGGTATATTTGCGCCAGGCGTATTTGCAGCGGATATATCTGCCGGTTGCGATTCCGGTTCCGAGTTCGTAGCTTCGATCGCCGGCTTCGAGAGCGGTTCCGAGTTCGGATTCGGCACAGCTTCCGCCGAAGTTTCGGCTGCCGCCGGACGTGCTGCAACAGCAGCCGGCACCGCGGCACTGCCCGCAGCGCCGCAGGGAGCCTGCGGCTGCAAGTCGGGCAAAGGATACTCCTCGGAAGAAGAAGTCAGGGGATCATTTTTTTTTTGGCCGAGCCTCGCGATTTTCATCAGGCCCAGCTCCACGAGCAGCCGTTGGTTGGAAGACTGCCGTATTTTGCCGTCGAGTTCCGTCAGGCAGGCGATGGCCCCGAACAAGAATCCGACATCGCAGGCGCCCGCCTGCGTCCGGTATCGTTCGAGCAGTGTCCCGGTCATCTCGATCAGCCGCAAGGTTTCAGGCCGGGCCGCCATCAACAAATCGCGCAAGTGGCGGTTGAGACCCGACATGAACGTCTGGCCCGAGAAGCCTTTGGCGAGCACCTCGTCGAAAGCGACGAGCGCCCGCACGTAATCGCCGGCGAGCAACATTTCAGTAACGCTGAAATAGGTATCGTAATCCAACACGTTGAGTGTCTGGGCCACCTGACGATAGTCGAGCGTCGTGCCGCAGAACGACACGGCCTTGTCGAACATCGACAAGGCGTCGCGCATGCCGCCGTCGGCTTTTTGGGCGATGAGGTTCAACGACTCCTCGTCGGCCGCGACGCCCTCCGACGACGCGATATATTTAAGGTATTCGACCGCATCTTCAACACGGATGCGGTTGAAATCATAGATCTGACAACGCGAAAGGATCGTGGGGATGATCTTGTGCTTCTCGGTAGTGGCCAGGATGAAGACGGCATGGGCGGGCGGCTCCTCCAGTGTCTTGAGAAACGCATTGAAAGCCGCAGCCGAAAGCATGTGCACCTCGTCGATGATGAAGACCGAATAGCGCCCCACCTGCGGGATGATGCGCACCTGCTCGATCAGCGTGCGGATATCCTCCACGGAGTTGTTCGATGCGGCGTCCAACTCGTGGATATTGAGCGAACGCCCCTCGTTGAACGAGCGGCACGACTCGCACTCGTTGCACGCTTCGGCCCCGTTGGGCGACAGGCAGTTGATCGCCTTGGCGAAAATGCGCGCGCAGGTGGTCTTGCCCACGCCGCGCGGCCCGCAGAAGAGGTAGGCATGGGCCAGCTGCCCGCGCTCGATGGCGTTTTTCAGCGTAGACGTAATATGCTTCTGCCCCACGACCGACGCAAAGGTCGCAGGACGGTATTTTCGTGCACTGACTATGAATTCGCTCATAATAGTGCAAAGATACGAAAAGCCGAGCGCAATGCCAAATTTATTTGAGCATGGCCAAGGCAGAGTATCGACGTATCTGCCGAATTGTCCGAAGAGGCAACCCGCATTGTCAGTTCCGGCTGTCGCATTGACCGGACGGAGCAGACAAAAAATGTCAAAAACCGACACGATGTCCGAAACACGCAGTGTGGCAGGCCATTTGTGAAAGAAAGGTCAACGCAACAAACGAAACACAATCTGCAAATTATGAATATCAACACTCTGACCATCAAGGCGCAGGAAGCGCTCCAGGCGGCGCTTTCGCTGGCACGCGAGCGGGGGCAGCAGGCTGTCGAACCGCTCCACCTGCTTTCGGTTCTCGTGCGCGAGGACGATTCGCTGGCCGCATTCCTCCTGGGGCGCGTCGGCGTCAACGTACGCGGACTGCGCGAGGAGGCCGAACGTGCCGTAGACGCACTGCCCCGCGTGGAGGGCGGCGGCGAACAGTTCTTCTCGCAGGACGTCACGCGGACGATCCAGAAAGCCGTCGACTTCACCAAGAACTTCGGCGACAAATATGCGTCGGTCGAGCACCTGCTGCTGGGTCTGGTGGCCGAGCGCGGCGCAGCCTCGGAGATGCTCAAGCGCCACGGCGCCACGGAAAAGGAACTGATCGAAGCGATCCGCACCTTCCGCAAGGGAGCGACGGTCGACTCTCCCACGTCGGAACAGCAGTTCGACGCCCTAGGCAAGTACGCCGTCAATCTCAACGAACAGGCCCGGGCCGGCAAGCTCGATCCGGTCATCGGGCGCGACGAAGAGATCCGCCGGGTGCTGCAAATACTCTCGCGCCGCACGAAGAACAACCCCATCCTCGTGGGCGAAGCGGGCGTGGGCAAAACGGCCATCGCCGAAGGCATCGCGCGCCGCATCATCGACGGCGACGTGCCGGAGAATCTGAAAAACAAGGCAATCTACTCGCTCGACATGGGCGCGCTGATCGCCGGCGCGAAGTATCAAGGCGAATTCGAGGAACGCCTGAAAGCCGTGGTGCAGGAAGTGGTGGCGAGCGACGGCGAAATCCTGCTCTTCATCGACGAGATCCACACGCTGGTGGGCGCCGGCAAGTCGTCGGGGGCGATGGACGCGGCCAACATCCTCAAACCGGCCCTGGCGCGCGGCGAACTGCGCACCATCGGCGCCACGACGCTGGACGAATTCCAGAAATACTTCGAACAGGACAAGGCGCTCGAACGCCGCTTCCAGAAGGTGATGGTCGACGAACCGACGCGCGAAGACGCCATCTCGATCCTGCGCGGACTCAAGGAACGCTACGAAAACCACCACCAGGTGCGCATCAAGGACGAAGCGATCGTGGCGGCCGTCGACCTCTCGACGCGCTACATTACCTCGCGCTTCCTGCCCGACAAGGCGATCGACCTGGTGGACGAGGCGGCCTCGCGCCTGCGTCTGGAGATGAACTCCGTGCCCGAGGAGATCGACACCCTCGACCGCCGCGTACGCCAGCTGGAGATCGAACGCGAAGCGATCCGCCGCGAGAAGGACAAGGAACGGGTGGAGCAGCTCACCCAGGAGATCGAGGAACTCAAGTCGCGCGACGCGGCGATGCGCGCCAAGTGGCAGGGCCAGCGCGACCTGCTGCGCAAGATACAGGACAACAAGGACAAGATCGAACGCCTCAACGTCGAAGCCCGCCAGGCCGAACGCGAAGGCGACTACGGCCGGGTGGCCGAGATCCGCTACGGCAAGATTCAGCAGGCTGAAAAGGAGATCGAAGCCTTTCAGGAAGAATACCGCCAGACGGCCGCCAACGGCTCGATGATCAAGGAGGAGGTCGACGCCGAAGACGTGGCCGAAGTGGTATCGCGCTGGACGGGCGTTCCGGTGACGCGGATGCTGGCCTCGGAGCGCGAGAAACTGCTGCACATGGAAGAGGAGCTGCACAAGCGCGTAGTGGGACAGGAGCAGGCCATCGCGGCGATTTCCGACGCCGTGCGCCGCTCGCGGGCGGGCCTGAACGACCCGCGCAAGCCTATCGGCTCGTTCATCTTCCTCGGCACGACGGGCGTGGGCAAGACCGAGCTGGCCAAGGCGCTGGCCGAATTCCTCTTCAACGACGACCAGATGCTCACGCGCATCGACATGAGCGAATACCAGGAACGCCACAGCGTCTCGCGGCTGGTGGGCGCCCCTCCGGGATACGTGGGTTACGACGAGGGCGGCCAGCTGACCGAAGCCGTGCGGCGCAAACCCTACTCGGTGGTGCTCCTGGACGAAATCGAAAAGGCCCATCCCGACGTCTTCAACATCCTGCTTCAGGTGCTCGACGACGGCCGTCTGACCGACAACAAGGGCCGCACGGTCGACTTCCGCAACACCATCGTCATCATGACCTCGAACATGGGGGCGCAGATCATCCAGGAGCGTTTCGCGGCGGCGGCCGACGGCAAGCGGCTCGATCCGGAGGTGGTGGAAAAGACGCGCGGCGAGGTGGTCGACTTGCTCAAGCAGCACCTCAAGCCGGAGTTTCTGAACCGCATCGACGAAATCGTGATGTTCGAACCGCTGACGCATGCCGACATCGAACGCATCGTCGACATCCAGTTAGGCATCGTGCGCAAGATGCTCCTCGGCAATGGCATCGTGCTGGAATACACCGAAGCGGCGCGCCGATGGATAGCCGATGCAGGGTTCGATCCGCTCTACGGCGCCCGTCCGGTCAAGCGGACCATCCAGCGCTACGTGGTCAACGACCTCTCCAAGCGGATTCTGGCCGGCGAAGTCGACCGCTCGAAGCCTATCCGCATCGACGCGGCGGACGACGGGCTGACGTTCGAAAATTGAAAAGTCGGGAGGTCTGCAATCGCAGACCTTTCGTTTTTCATAATCCTTTTTGGGCCAGCAGCCACGCCAGCCGGTTGTAGAAGTTGAGCACGGGCGTGCGCCAGGCGACGGGCAGCGCATTGAGCACGCGCACCTTGCGGAGCGTACGGCGATAAGTGCGGGTAAACGAGAAGGTGCGGACGGCGCGGGCGGCCTCCTCGGTGCCGCCCTTGGCGCTCAGCACCAAAGCCTTGCCCAAAGCGGCACGGGCAATGAACTCGCGTTCCTCGATGGGTGCAGCCGGGTCGTAAAGCGCCTCGAACGAGCAGTCGCACGCTTCGGGGGTATAGATGGCGGCCGAACGGTTGGCGGCCGTCTTGGAGTAGCAGACCAGCCGCGCCGGCGAGAAGCAGACCGGCAGGCGGCGCGCAATCTTGACCCACAAATAGAGGTCTTCGCCGATTTTCATACCGGGCGGGAAGCCGCCGACCTCGTCGAAGACGCGGCGCGGTACGACGCTGGCCGAAGGAATGGAGATGTAGCGGTGGGCCGAGTCGCGAAAGAAGTTGTCGACGACGCCCCGGCGGTCGGGACAAGGAACCGGGAAACGCCCTCTGCCGTCGAGAACCCAGAAAGCGGTGGAATAGATGCCGCAGCCGGGAAACTCCGCAATCAGCGCAGCGATTTCGGCCAGATAACCCGGTTCCCAGCAGTCGTCGGCATCGAGAAAGGCGATGTATTCGCCCCGCGCTTCGGCCACGGCCCGGTTGCGGGCGACGCAGACCCCGGCGTTGGACTGCACGAGGAGCCGCACCAGCGGCGAACCGATGGCCCGCACGACTTCGGCACTCCCGTCGGTCGAACCGTCGTCCACGACGACGATCTCCACGGGCGGCAGCGTCTGCGCCAGCACGGAGCGGAGCGTACCGGCAATCTCCCGTTCCTTGTTATAAAGCGGGATAATTACCGAAATGGAGGAATCGGACATAACCATTCTTTTTTGCGAAGATACCGATCTTTTGCTACTTTTGCAAATAAAACCCTTGCCGATGACTCCCTTCGAAAAACTCGACCGCTTTCTGCGCAATCTCTACGAAACCGGATTCTACTTTCTGGCGATGGCTGTGAAGGAGAATTTCCGCAACTACGTCGGCCGGGCAGGCACGGCGGGCGCGCCGGCACCGACGATGGCGATTCTGGGCAACGGCCCGGCGCTGGCCGGCGAACTGCCCCGGCTGCTGGAAGCGAAGCGGGGGGGGGAGCGCGATTTCATGGCGGTCAACTTCTTCGCTGAGGACCCCCGTTTCACCGAACTGCGCCCGGCTTATTACGTACTCTCCGACCCGATGTTCTTCCGCGATACGGACGAAAGCGAACGGGTCGAAGCGCTCTACCGCACGATGAACGAACGGGTGACGTGGCCGATGAATCTCTATGTACAATATTATAATCCCGAGCGGTTCGACTACCGGGCCGCTCTGCCCAACCCCCATATCCGCATCGTGCCGTTCCACACGCTGATGTACCGCGGATTCCGCCGGCTCGAATTCCGGCTCTACCGCCACGGACTGGGCAGCGCCAACTTCGGCACCGTGGTGCAGGTGGGCGAATACATTGCGTTGTTGCTGGGATACAAGCGGATCGAACTCTACGGCGTGGATCACACGCTTCTGGAGGGGCTGTGCGTAGACGACGTCAACCGGCTGTGCCGCGCCGACCGCCATTATTATGACGACGGAGCGCCTGCCGCACTGCGGCCGATGTTCCAGAAAGCGCCGCGGAGGCCCTATACGATGTCGGTCTATCTGGCCGAGGTAGCCGAGTTGTTCCGCGGCCACGAAGTGCTGCGCGACTACGCCGCGACGCTCGGCGCCCGCATCGTCAACCGCACACGCGGCTCGATGATCGACGCCTACGAACGGGAAAGATTCTGAAAAGACAGGCGGTTCTCCGAACTGCGCGAGCCGCAGCCGATTTCCGCACACCCCGAGTTCCCGGCAGATACAAAAAAGCCCCCGGCACAGTCTTTCGACCGATTCCAGAGGCTGGGATACCCGCCTGCCCGCACCCTACGCGAATACGGTCGCGGCCATGCGATAATTTCCTTACTCGATATATTTCCCGACGAATTCTTTTACCCGCCGGGTGTATTCCTCGCGATTGTCGCGGTAGGAAAGCGCGTGCGCGGCGCCCGGCACGACCCACAACTCCTTGTCGCCCTGCTGCTTGGCATCGTAGAGCGGGTAGACCATTTCGGTGGGTACGAAGTCATCGGCATCGCCATGGATGAAAAGCATCGGCAGGGTGCTTTTGCGTACCTGCTCCAAGGCCGAAGCCTCGCAGAAATTCCATCCATAACGCAAATCGCACAGCCCGCTGGCGACGGGAAGCAACGGGAAAGCCGGCAAACGGAACTGCTCCTTGAGTTCCTTGGCAAACTGGTCGCGAACGCTGGTATAGCCGCAATCCTCGACGAAACATTTCACGTAGGGCTGCTGCTGCTCGCCCGAAACCATCATCGTGGTGGCGGCGCCCATCGAAATGCCGTGAACGACCATCTGCGTATGACCGCCGAAAATCCCGTTGGCGATCTCCATCCACCGCAGCACGTCCAGCCGGTCTTTCCACCCCATGCGGATGGCCCGGCCCTCGCTCTGCCCGTGGAAATAGAGGTCGGGCAGCAGGATGTTGTAACCCAGGTCGCGGTTGTACAGATAGCCGATCATCAGCATGCGGACGGCGTTGTCGGTATATCCATGTACGATGACGGCCGTGCGGTCGGTCGGCTTGGGCGCAAAAGCATAGATGGCGTGCAGCCGCTCGCCCTCGGCTCCGACGATCGTGGTGTCGCGCAGGGCGCCCGTGGTTTCGAGACTATCAAGCCACGGCCCGAGGAACGGATAGTCGGCCACCATGTCGCGGCGGGCCGATTCGTTCTTGGCCCGCATGATTTTTCGGGGCGTGAGCGAATAACCCAACAAATAGAGACTCCCGCCGGCCACAACACCCACAGCGACGGCTGCAACGACGGCCGCCCAACGCAACGATTTTTTCATGGACTTCATTTTTTCGGTCAATGCTCCGCCATGCGGCAAGAACCGCACCGGAAAAGGAACATCAGGACAAAATACGATCGACGGGACGGCGTCAAGCTACACCGAGTTTCTGCCGGATGTGCACAAGCATGTCGTCGGTCATGCGCGCAAGATCCCACTCGGGTTTCCAGCCCCACTCCTCGCGGGCGCAGGTGTCGTCGAGCGAATTGGGCCAGCTCTCGGCAATGGCCTTTTTGACAGGATCGACGTCGTAGTCCATCTTGAAATCGGGCATGCGCTTCTTGATCTCGGCGCAGATGATTTCAGGCGTGAAACTCATCGAGGCGAGGTTGAAACTATTGCGATGGAGGAGCTTCGCGGGATCGGTCTCCATCAACTCGACGCATGCGCGCAAGGCGTCGGGCATGTAAATCATGTCCATATAGACGTCCGCAGGAATGGGACACGTGAAACGCCCCGACCGCACGGCCTCGTAGTAGATTTCGACCGCATAGTCGGTCGTGCCGCCGCCGGGCAGCGTGACATTGGAAATGATGCCGGGGAAACGCACCGAACGCGTGTCGACACCATATTTATGATGGTAATAGTTGCCGAGCATTTCGCCCGTGTACTTGCAGATGCCGTAGATCGTCGTGGGCTGCATGATCGTGTCCTGGGGCGTGCCGTCCTTGGGCGACGAGGGGCCGAACGCCCCGATCGACGAAGGCGTGAAAAGGGCGCAATGGTGCTGGCGCGCCACTTCGAGCGAATTGTTCAATGCCCCCATGTTGACGCTCCAGGCCATCTGGGGATTGCGCTCGCCGACGGCCGACAACAAAGCCACGAGGTTGAAAATGGCGTCGATATGGTAACGGGCCACGATCGACGCCATGGCCGTCGCATCCAGCGCATTGAGCACTTCGAACGGGCCGTCCTCGCCCAACTCGCGGCAATCGCGCATGTCGGTGGCCACCACGTTGGAGCCGCCGTAAATACCCCGCAGGTAACACGTCAATTCGGAACCGATCTGCCCGCCGGCACCTACTATCAAGATTCTCTTCATCGATTTAAGTTGTTATTTGAAAGTAAAGGTAGAAAAATATTACGAAATATGTACATTTTTTTTGTCTTTTCATTTTTCTTGTGTACTTTTGCACCACTCTTAGGAGGGAACGCTGTCTTAGCTCAGTGGTAGAGCACTTCCTTGGTAAGGAAGAGGTCGTGAGTTCAAGTCTCATAGACAGCTCGGATTCGAAAGAGACCGTCGGTCGTGACGGTCTCTTTTTTCGTAACGTACAGCACCATCATGACCGATCTCGAACCCATCCGCCTGGCAGGCGTCGCCGACCGGCGGCCCCTGGTCATCGCAGGGCCGTGCAGCGCCGAAACCGAAGCCCAGACGCTCGACACGGCGCGCGGGCTGGCCGCCGCAGGCATCCGCATCTTCCGCGCAGGACTCTGGAAACCCCGCACCAAGCCGGGCGGATTCGAAGGCGTGGGCGCCGCAGGCATCGCCTGGCTGCAGCGCGTCAAGCGCGAAACGGGCATGTACGTAACCACCGAAGTCGCTACACGCAGCCATGTCGAGGCCGCCCTTGCGGGAGGTATCGACCTGCTATGGATCGGCGCCCGCACGACAGCCAATCCGTTCGCCATGCAGGAGATCGCCGACGCACTGGAGGGCCGCGACATCCCAGTGCTGCTGAAAAATCCGATCAGCCCCGACCTCGAACTCTGGATCGGCGCCGTGGAACGGCTCCGCAATGCCGGGCTTCGCCGCCTGGGCGTCATCCACCGCGGCTTTACCTCGATAGACCGCAGCCGCTACCGCAATCACCCGATGTGGGCCATCCCCATCGAACTGCGCCGCCGCTTCCCCGCGTTGCAGATCTTCTGCGATCCGAGCCACATCGGCGGCCGCCGTGAACTGATCGCTCCGCTTGCGCAGCAAGCCATGGACATGGGGTTCGACGGGCTGTTCGTCGAGGTGCACTGCGCCCCCGACCAAGCATGGAGCGATAAAACGCAACAAATTACCCCGCAGGTTCTTGTTCAACTTATTGAAAATCTGACGATCCGCGAAACAACGACGACCGACTGCCTCGACGAGCTGCGGACGCAGATCGACAAACTGGACGACCGGCTGCTGGAACTGCTGGCCGAACGCATGCGAGTGGCCTGCGAAATCGGCCGCTGCAAAAAAGAACACGGCATGCCGGTGCTTCAGACCCGGCGCTACGAAGAACTGCTCGCACGTCGTACGACGCAGGCCGTAGAACTGGGCATGGACGAAGAATTCATGCGCAGCGTGCTCCAAGCCATACACGAAGAGTCGATCCGCCAGCAGATGGGGACGATCGACGAAAAATAAGACGACCGCATCGACGGATAATCGAAACCCCGCCCTTCGGGCAGGACGCTGGTCAACGCCCTGCCCGCGCAGCTTTCCGATCGTCGAGAATGGCGGTCATGTGCTCCTGCGCCCAGCCGATGAGCGCATGGATATGGGGCAGGAGCGTCTGCGCACGCGGCGCGAGCCAATACTCCACCCGCGGCGGCACCTCGGGAAAGACTTTCCGCACCACGAACCCGTCCTCCTCCAACGTACGGAGGGTCACGGTCAGCATCTTCTGCGATATATCGGGCAACGCCCGCAAAAGCTCGCCGAAGCGCATCACGCCACCACGATCCAACGTAAAAATTACCAACAACGACCATTTATCGCCAATGCGCGCCAGCACATTGCGAATCGGGCACTCAAGCATCAAGGCATCTTGAACAACGTTTCTGTCCATAACTGCAATTTCTGAATTTACACTACAAAGGTAAGTAAAACAACAACAGGTTCCTACTCTTGCCCCGCTTCCGCAAACCCGTTTCAGCACCTACCCGCCCATCGATACGCCGCAAAAAAATTCCTCCAGCAACCCGCTCTGTTCCAGCATTCGTTACCGGAAAGTAACCAGCTGACTTTCAGGTATCTACTTGACATATTCTTTTCATCGGCCTATCTTTGCATTCGAAAAGAGACTAACAAACTTTGTTAAATTATCTTAATTTTCAAAAAGTTATTGTCATGAAAAAAATCTTGTTACCCCTCATGGGTCTTGCAACGCTTACCGCCCCGGCAAATGCCAAAGGCCGTTTCGAAACCTACGATCTGCAAGGATTCAAACTCCATGTCTATTACACGCACGATGCGATGGACAACGCAAGCTACATTATCGAAGGCGCGCAAACCCTCGTAACGATGGAGCACCCGCTCTTCAAGGAGAATGCCGCAGAATTCGACGCCTACATTGCCGGCCTGGGCAAACCGGTCGAGCAACGCATCGCCGACTATCATGTGGGAACCACCGGCCCCCACGACGTCGCAATGGCCGAGGGCATGCCCCGCTTCGTCGCCGGCCCGGTTTACGACGGCATAATGCGGCATTTCGCCCACGCATTCGGCGACACGATCGTCGACATGCCGACGGGCCGCACCGAAGAGATCGCTTTCGGCACGACGCACCAGTGGGCCGGCGTCCCGTTCGCATTCGCCCCGGGCGCCTCGTCCGACTTCCCGGCGGCAAGCATCCTGATCGGCGGACAACTCTACTACACCCACTGGGCACCCGCCCGGGCACACATGAGCCATCTTCAGATCAACTCGCCGGCCGCCATCGAAGCCGAGAAAGCCGAAGCCGAAAAGGCGCTCTCCTCGGGAGCCGAACTTTTCATCGGGGGTCACGGCGGCGCAGCACGCGCGGATACCGTGCGATTCAAGATCGACTACCTGCGCACCCTGCAACGGCTGCTGGACGAAAACGACACGCCCGAAACCCTGACGGCCGCTATTCGCGCCGCCTGGCCCAAACTGCCCGGCACAGAAGATGTTCCGGCACTCGCCGAAGCGCTGTTGTCCGCAAAATAAACCATATTTTTGCCCTTCCTTATCCCTGCCGCACTATATGTTCGGCAGGGTATTTTTTCCTGGGACATTGCTGCGCCCTCTTCTTCATCTTTTTTCGCATCAGGCGCACCGATTCGGATTTTATTGCTATATTTGCCCCGCAAAGGTTTCCGAAAAGGCCCCTTGCGGGCCGAGGAATGAAAAGGGAATGCAGTGAGAATCTGCGACAATACCCGTTGCTGTGAGTTCCGGCGCTCGGCTTCGTGCAGGGCGTAAAGATTTGCAATCCGCCACTGGCCTGCGGCCGGGAAGGCGCAAAGGAAGGAACGAGTCAGAAGACCTGCCGATGCTTGAACTGACAGATTGGCTGCCTGCGGGAGTACGGGCGAAAATCGAAACAGCGACAGGTCCGCCGTACGAGAGCAAGAGGGCGGAAAACCAGTAGAAAAGCCGTTTTGATTTTTCGTTGCACCGTGTTCCCCGAGGGACACGGTTGATTTTTATAACCTGTACTTTAATTTAAATACAACGTAATGAAAAACCTTTTCAAACTTATGCCTTTCGCGCTGCTCGGGCTGACGCTGGCAAGCTGCAACGACAACGATGACAACAACGCCGGAGGGCCTGAACTGCGGGTGCTGACCTTCGAGGACAGCGATTACAAAGGCACCGACAACGGCGGCCAAGGTTTCGCTGACTGGTCGTCGCTCATCGACAATCCCCAGTACAACGGGCCGATGCTCTACCCCGAAGCCGAGAAGCAAGCATGGCTCTACAACTGGAACGACGACAACAACACGTTTCTGGCATCGGAGCTGACCAACAACTACGGCGACCGCAAATTCTGGGGCGGCGGCCATGCTGTGTCGAACTACACCGACATGGATCCGACGCACGGCGACTTCAACCACCAGCTGGCCGTATATACCGCAGGGGGACACAACGGCTCGAAAAACTTCTGCGTCCACAACGGCAGCGTCGCAGAAAGCGACACCTACAGCAAACGTTCGGCAATCTACTTCAAGGATGGCATCGAACGCATCGTCGACCGCATGTGGGTCATGAACACGACCTACGTGGTAAACGCCCTCCTCAATGGCGACGGTGAAAGCCCGGCATTCGGCGACGGCGACTTCCTGAAAGCGATCGCCATCGGCTTCAATGCCGCCGGCGAAGAGACCGGCCGCTGCGAAATTTTCCTGGCAAAGGACACCGACTATCTGAAAGAATGGACGAAGTGGGAACTGGCTTCGCTGGGCAAGGTCGCCAAAATCGAATTCAACATCGAGGGTTCGAAAATGAACGCCTACGGACTGACGACCCCAGCCTATTTCGCCTACGATGACGTGGCCGTACAATTCTAATGCGCATCTTCGTGAATAGACTCATCATGCTGTTCGGCACTTTAGCGATCGCATCGTCCTGCAACAAGGATGACGCGATCGTTGTCGTCGATGCTTCACAGCGGGCCGCATGCAACCGCGTATACGAATACCTGCCGGCCCCCGGCCAATTTATCAACGAGACCTATGCACCCCGCACCATGGAGGAGGCCTGCGCCTGGGCCAAAAAACAACTCGGGAGCAAATACGGATACGTTTCGCTGGGCAGCTTCGGCGGCTGCGTCGTCGTGGGCTTCGACCACCCCGTCGCCTGTACGGGCGGCTACGACCTGGCTATCGACGGCAATCCGCTGGACACATCGTCCGAGCCGGGCATCGTCTGGGTCATGCAGGACGAGAACGGCGACGGCCTGCCCAACGACACGTGGTACGAACTCCGAGGTTCGGAATACGGCAAACCGGAGACCTGGCAAGACTACGCCGTGACCTATTACCGCCCCTCCGAGCCGGATGCAGGGATCGCATGGACCGACGACCGCGGTCAGAGCGGCACGATCGCCCGGGTCAGCTACCACAGGCAGTCCTACTACCCCGCCTGGGTCGGCGACGACAGCTACACGCTGCGCGGCACACGGCTCGAAGCCCGCAACCGATTCGACGGCGTGCAATGGATCAATCCGCCCTACGAATGGGGGTATGCCGACAATTTCAGCAGCATCGACCGGCTCACGGACAACGGAATGAATGCCAACCGCTTCCGCATAGCCGACGCCGTGCGTGCCGACGGCCTGCCGGCCGGGCTGGCGCACATCGACTTCGTGAAGGTGCAGACGGGCGTCCTCGCCCAAAGCGGCGGACTGGGCGAAACGTCGACCGAAGTTTTCGCGATCCGCGATCTCAATTTTCCCGCCGAATAGCCATGCGCAGCGCCCGAACGATCTTTCAGCGACTTGCTGCGGCCCTCCTGCTTGCCGCCGTCTGCACGGAGTGCATGAAGTGGGAGTACGGCGCGGCAGAAGATTTTGCGGCTTCGGGCGCAGGAGTATTCATTGCCTGTGAGGGCAATTTCCAGTACGGCAACGCCACGCTTTCGTACTATGACCCCGAAACGCGGCAGGTGGAGAACGAAATATTCCGCCGGGCCAACGGCATGAAATTAGGCGATGTAGCGCAGTCGATGATCGTGCGCGACGGCGTGGGCTGGATCGTGGTCAACAATTCGCACGTCGTCTTCGCCATCGACCTCGATACGTTCAAGGAGATCGGCCGCATTACCGACCTGGCATCGCCGCGCTACATCCATTTCATCTCGGACGAAAAGGCCTACGTAACACAGCTGTGGGACAACCGCATCTTCGTCGTCGACCCCAGGCGTTACAAGATAACCGGCTACATCGAATGCCCCGGCATGACGATGGAGAGCGGATCGACGGAACAAATGGTACAATATGGACAATACGTCTATGTCAACTGCTGGTCGTATCAGAACCGGATTCTCAAGATCGACACCGAGACCGACAAAGTGGTGGATGAACTGCAAGTAGGCATCCAACCCACGTCGCTTGCAATAGACTGCAACGACAAACTCTGGACGATAACCGACGGCGGCTATGCAGACAGCCCATACGGCTACGAGGCACCGTCGCTCTACCGCATCGACGCCGAAACGTTTACCATCGAAAAGCAGTTCCGGTTCGATCTCGGCGATACTCCGTCGGAAATACAACTCAACGGTGCGGGCGACACGCTCTACTGGATCAACGACGACATTTGGTCGATGGACGTCGAAGCCGAGCAGGTGCCCATACGACCGTTCATCGAATATACGGGCACGATCTACTACGGTCTGACGGTCGACCCCGCACGGAACGACGTCTATGTAGCCGATGCCATAGACTACCAACAACCGGGCATCGTCTACCGCTACTCGGCGGCGGGCGAGCTGCTCGACGAATTCTATGCCGGTGTCATTCCCGGCGCCTTTTGCTGGAAATAACCGAACGACGACCATGAAAAGAAATCGCATCGCATTGCTCCTCGTTCCATTGTTTCCGGCGATGCTCGCAGCGCAGGAAAGAAATACGGAAGGCCCCTCCGGCGACTGGACGAAGCGCGTACACCCGATTCCCGAAGTGACGGTCGTCGGACAGCGCCCCATCAAGGAGATCGGCGTGCAGCAGACCAAATTCGCCTCGGCAGCGCTCAAGGAGAACATCGCCCTCTCGATGGCCGACGTGCTGGCGTTCAACTCCTCGATCTTCGTGAAGAGCTACGGCCGCGCGACCCTATCGACCGTGGCGTTCCACGGCACATCGCCCTCGCACACGCAGGTAACATGGAACGGCATGCGCATCAACAACCCGATGCTGGGCATGACCGACTTCTCGATGATCCCGTCGTACTTCATCGACGACGCTGCGCTGCTGCACGGCACCTCGTCCATAGGCGAAACGGGCGGCGGACTGGGCGGCGCCGTGAAACTTTCGACCAAACCCGCCGAGGCCAACGGATTCGGCCTGCAATATATTCAAGGAATCGGGTCGTTCAAGACGTTCGACGAATTTCTGCGCCTGACCTACGGGGATGCGCACTGGCAGGTATCGACCCGCGCAGTCTACTCGTCGTCGCCCAACGACTACAAATACCGCAACCGCGACAAGAAAGAGAACATCTACGACGACGAGATGAACATCGTCGGCCAATACTACCCCACTGAGCGCAACCGCAGCGGAGCATTCAAAGACCTGCATATTTTACAAGAAGCCTACTATAATACGGGCCGCGGCGACCGTCTGGGACTGAATGCGTGGTATATCCGCTCGAACCGCGAACTGCCGGTGCTCTCGACCGACTACGCCTCCGACCGCTCGTTCGAAAACCGCCAGCGCGAAGCGACCCTGCGCGGGATCGTCTCGTGGGATCATCTGCGCCGCAACTGGAAAATAGCGGCCAAGGCGGGCTACATCCACACGTGGATGGCCTACGACTATAAACGCGACGCGGGCAACGGCACGATGACCCCGATGACCCGCTCGCGCAGCACAATAAACACTTTCTACGGGCAGGCGGAGGGCGAATACAGCATCGGCAGCCGCTGGCTCTTTACGGCCTCGCTCGCAGCCTACCAACACCTGGTCGAAAGCGCCGACAAGAACATCATCAAGCAGGACGGCAACCAAGCGATCGTGGGCTACGACAAGGGACGCGTGGAGTTGTCCGGATCGGTTTCGGCCAAGTGGCGGCCGACAGAACGCTTCGGCATGTCGCTGGTCGTGCGCGAAGAACTGTACGGCACTGACTGGACGCCCATCATCCCGGCATTGTTTCTCGACGGCGTGCTTTCGGAGCGGGGAAACCTCGTGGCCAAAGCCTCCGTCTCGCGAAACTTCCGTTTCCCGACCCTGAACGACCTCTACTTCCTGCCGGGCGGCAACCCCGACCTACAGAAAGAAAACGGCTGGACGTATGACGCAGGGCTGTCGTTCGCCGCGGGCAAAACCGGGAAATACACCCTCTCCGGCGCGGCATCCTGGTTCGATTCGCATGTCGACGACTGGATCATCTGGCTGCCGACACCCAAAGGGTTTTTCTCGCCCCGCAACCTCAAGAAAGTGCATGCCTACGGCATCGAACTGCGGGCCGGCCTGAACGTCGCCCTGTCGAAAGCGTGGCGGCTCCATCTCGACGGCACCTATTCGTGGACACCCTCCATCAACGAGAGCGAACCGATGACGCCGGCCGACCGGTCGGTGGGCAAGCAACTGCCCTATGTCCCTGAACACTCGGCAACCGTCACAGGACGGCTATCGTGGCGTACATGGGCGATTCTCTACAAATGGGCTTGCTACTCGGAACGTTTTACCATGTCGAGCAACGACATCACGCTGACCGGCTCGCTCCCGCCCTACTTCATGAACAACCTGACCCTCGAAAAAGGATTTTCATTCCGTTGGGCCGACCTCTCGCTGAAAGGAGCCATCAACAACCTCTTCAATGAAGAGTATCTGTCGGTTCTCTCGCGCCCCATGCCGGGAATCCACTTCGAAATTTTCATCGGAATAACACCCAAGTGGGGCAAGAAAAAAACCTAAACCGACACGGCCGTCCTAACCCGGGGCGCGACGTTTGCACGGCAGAGGATAAAAATTCCACGCCATGAAACGTCTTGTTTTTCTGCTCCTGACGCTCACGCTCGCACCCGTCTTCTGCCGTGCGCACTCGGGGAAAGCCCGGTTCCACATCGTTGTCGACACCGACGGCGCAGCCGACGATCTGCGCGCGCTCTGCATGCTGCTGGGCAACCGCGACGCCGAGGTGCTGGCCATCGTAACCTCCGACGGCGCCCAGGAACCGGCCCGCTCGGCCGCCTGCGTCGGCGGACTGCTCCGCACATTCCACCACGAAGGCATCCCCGTAGGCTGCGGCCGCCCGACGTGCGCGGAAATCCCCGCATGGCGAAGCCGCACCGAACGCACCGACTGGGGTGCCTCATCCGACTCGTCCGACTGGCCCGCCGCTCCTGCGCTGCTGGCCGAGACGATCGAAAACGAGGAAGAACCCGTGATTGCTGTGGCGCTGGGAGCGCTGACGAACCTCGACGACCTGCTCGCCGCCCGCCCGACGCTGAAAAACCGCATCGCCCGCATCATATGGTATAACGACTGCTCCGAACCGCTGGCAAGCGCCAACTATCGCGCCGATCCCGATGCGGCACGCCGGGTGCTGGCAAGCGGCATTCCGACAGCCATCGTTTCGGCAGCCCCCGGCAATCCGATTCCCATCACGCCGGCCCTGCTGGACTCCATAGCCGCCGTCGGATCGCCCTATGCCCGACACATCGCAGCCACGCATCGCCGCCCGCCGCTCGCACACCTGATCGACGAACGGCACCTCCAAGCCTGGGACGACCTGGCGGCGCTCTATCTGTTCGCCCCGGAACTTTTCAACCATCGCCAACAGACCCCCACCGTCACGACCTGCACCCTGCACGACCCGAGCGAAACGACGTTCTGCTGCGCAACGCTGGCCGTGCTGCGCGGCAGACCCGACACCGAAAGCCGGGTGTTCTACGGCTTCCCGACCTCTGCGGCATGCTATGCACCGGACGTAGAACCCATCATGGCCCAAGCTCAGGCGCTCTACGGCCCGAGCGAATGGCGCGCCGCCGTGCTGACCAACGAACTCCACGGCCACCTGGGTATCTATGCGACGATCGGAGTGAAGATGGGCATCCGCGCCCGCGAGTATTTCAACATCGGCGTGGACGACATCGAAGCGACGACCTATGCCGGCTGCCGTCCGCCCGTAAGCTGCATGAACGACGGGCTGCAAGTGGGCACGGGAGCGACCGTCGGACACGGACTGCTTCATGTGGCGCAATGCGACCCGCCGCGCCCCGAAGCGCTGTTCTGCTTCAAAGGCAAGACGATCCGCCTGCGCCTGAAACCCGAATATGCGGCCCGCATCCGCCGCGACGTACAACGCGGCATCGAACTGCACGGCGCCCAAACGGAAGAATACTGGCAATATATCCGCGCACTGGCCCTGCAATACTGGCTCGAATTCGACCGTCACGAAATATTCGACCTGGAAACCGTAGAAACAAAATAAGACACCGATCGTCTGCTTCGAGATGCTTTTCGATGCCACCGGCCAAAAATAAAATTTCCTGCAAACCCATTAGTTTGCAGGAAAATGCTTTTCTTTTCATCATACTTTGGCGGAAAGAGAGGGATTCGAACCCCCGGAACCTTGCAGTTCAACGGTTTTCAAGACCGCCGCAATCGACCACTCTGCCATCTTTCCAAGGACAAAAGTAACACGGTTTTTCGATTCTGCCAAATCTTCATGGCGCATAATTGCCTGCCAGGAATTCCGAAACACCGAAATGCCCGGATAATTTTTCGCTTTTTACAAAATTTAATTAATTTTGCCGATAGTTAGTCAAGCTCCACGCTCCGCTTATCCCTCCCGCGCATGAACAAAGCACAATTGGTCGAAGCCGTCGCTCTCGACACGAACATGACCAAAATCGAAGCCCGCAAAGCCGTCGACGCGGTAATCCGGGCCACCATCGAAACGCTCCGCGAGGGAGAACGGCTGACGCTGACGGGCCTGGGCACGTTCAGCATCCAGCACAAGAGCGAACGCGTGGGCCGCAACCCGCGTACGGGGGCGAGCGTCAAGATTCCGCCCCGCAAAGTGATCAAATTCCGCCCCACGGTCGACCTGGAATAATCCGGCCGCCGGGGAAAACCCGAACTTGCCATGCCCGAAATTTCGCAGCGCGCCGAGCAGATGCCGGCCTCGCCCATACGCAAACTGGTGCCGCTGGCCGAAGCGGCCCGCGCCCGCGGCGTCGAAATCTTCCATCTGAATATCGGACAGCCCGACCTGCCCTCGCCGCAAGCCGGACTCGACGCCCTGAAGAAGATCGACCGCACGATCCTCGAATACAGCCCCAGCGACGGCTACCGCTCGTTGCGCGAAAAGCTGGTGGGCTACTACGAACAATACCAGATCAAACTCTCGCCCGAAGACATCATCGTCACGGCGGGAGGCTCCGAAGCGGTGTTCTTCGCATTCATGTCATGTCTGAATCCGGGCGACGAGATCATCGTTCCCGAACCGGCTTACGCCAACTACATGGCATTCGCCATCTCGGCCGGCGCCACGATCCGGCCGGTCGTCTCGTCGATCGAACAAGGGTTCGCCCTGCCCGATGTCGCAGAATTCGAGAAACTCATCAACCCCCGCACGCGCGGCATCCTGATCTGCAACCCCAACAACCCGACGGGTTACCTCTACTCGCGACGCGAAATGAACCGCATCCGCGACCTGGTAAAGAAACACGACCTCTTCCTCTTCTCGGACGAAGTATACCGCGAATTCATCTACACCGGGTCGCCCTACATCTCGGCCTGCCATCTGGAAGGCATCGAACAGAACGTCGTGCTGATCGACTCGGTGTCGAAACGCTACTCGGAATGCGGCATCCGCATCGGGGCGCTCATTACCAAGAACAAAACCCTGCGCAACGCGGTAATGAAGTTCTGCCAGGCGCGGCTTTCGCCCCCGCTGCTGGGACAAATCGTCGCCGAAGCGTCGATCGAGGCACCGCGGTCGTACAGTACGGAGGTCTATGAAGAATATATCGAACGGCGCAAATGCCTGATCGACGGGCTGAACCGCATTCCGGGCGTCTACTCGCCCATTCCGATGGGCGCGTTCTACACGGTGGCACGGCTGCCGGTGGACGACAGCGACAAGTTCTGCGCCTGGTGTCTGGAGGAGTTCAGCTACGAGAACCAGACCGTCATGCTGGCCCCGGCATCGGGCTTCTACTCCGATCCGGAATGCGGACGCAACGAAGTACGCATCGCCTACGTGCTGAAAAAAGAAGACCTCGAACGCGCGCTGGTGGTGTTGCGCAAAGCGCTCGAAGCCTACAACGCCCGAAAATAAAGAGACACCGAAAACATCGGCGCATTCTTTCCTTTCTCTTAACGCGCACCCGGCCGTTTCAGCGGCCGGGTGCGTCGCTGTTGCCAAAAAAAATAAAAAAACGCAGGCTGCGGGCCTACGAGTAAGATAACGAATCGGAATATTTAGACGGGGATTTGTAGGGGACGAATTTCTTATAGTTTTCCGTGAACCGTCCCCGTTCGTAGAGCCAGGGATTGCGCCCGATCATCCGTCGGATGAAGTGCTGGCAGTTCAGATGCTGCATGTACCCCAGATAGGAATTGATCGTGGCGATCATCAGCCGGGGCGGCCGGTGTCCGACGCTCCGCATCTGGCGGTTGATGCGCCGCTTGGTCTTGTTGACCAGATAACGGCGATAGGGCTTGATGTTCGTGCCCAGAAAGTTGATTCCTTTCGTCACTTCTTGCAGGTAGATCTTGTCGGGGTGCAAATTCAACCCCAGTTCTTCCCGGAGGAAATTGCGAATGATGGGCACCAGCTGCATGAGCCGGAAACGGTCGCTTCCGACAATGTAGAAATCGTCCACATAACGTCCGTAATGCTTTACCCTCAGCTTGCGCTTCACGAAGTCGTCCAATTTCGACAGATACACGTTGCTGAAGAGCTGCGAGGTAAGGTTTCCGATGGGCAGTCCGCAACTTTCGGGCGTGTGGAACAGGCTTTTGGAAGGCGGCAGACCGACCCATTGGCGCTGGTTGCCGCGCACCTCGCAATTCTTGGTCGGGTCGTTGAAGACGATTTCGCGCGCCAGGAACCGGATCAGATCGAAATCGAGCAGCTGCGCCCAGGTCTTGCAGTCGCAGGCCCGGCGGCCGGCAAAACGGTCGAGTTTCTGCGAAATAATATCGTAGAGCGTCTGCCGGTTGATATTCATGAAGTAACCCTGAATATCCAGCTTGAGCAAATAGCATTTCCACTGGAAATTGTTCGAGCACGAGCGGATATGGTGCTCCAAGCGTCCGATGCCGAAATGGGTGCCCATTCCCTTGCGGCACGAATAACTGTCTGTGATGAACGTACGTTCGAACAAGGGGCCTACGTAGTTGCACAACAGATGGTGCACTACGCGATCGCGAAAGTCAGCGGCGAAAATCTCGCGTTTTACCGGTACGTTGGTAATGAAACATATGCTGCGGCCCACGCGGTAGCGGCGTTCTTCGATTTCATGGTATAGCTCCATCAGGTTTTCTTCGAGGTTCATCTCGAAGCGTAGTTGGCTGTAAGTGTTGCGTTTGTTCTCGCGGGCGTCATAGTACGCCTTGAAAACGTCGGTCAGTAATTTTTCATTCATAAGATTCAAGGTCGGTAGTTGTTCAAAAAAGATAAAAAACGGCTTTCCCCCGCAGATGCTTGGACGCAGCGCACGGAGAAGGCATCGGCCCGGTACCCGTTGTTCAGAGGGTTCACGTTGCCCGAATTGAAGTTCAGATAAGCGCCGTTGATATTGCCCGCGGCATAGGACGAGGATGCCCAATAGAGGCCGTTCGCGCCAACGTTCGTCAAGGCCCCCGACGCCGCGGCGCGGATGCCCGCGGCAGGAGCATGACGTGCAATCGCTGGAATGAATGCACCGAGGAAGCCGACGGCGGCAGCCCCGGGACAGACTGGGATAGATAACTAACGGCACCGCAAAACAAAAAACAAACGTCTTTGCACCGAATCGTCGGTGCCGGACGAACCGTCCGCACCGAATTTTCTGCGCTGAACTTTTGCATCAACTTCTTTTTTGCGCCTTAAGCCGTCAGTGGATTGCTGAATCTACTTTACCGCGCTGGCGGGAGCCGTAGCCCGCGCCATTCCGGGTTGCAGAAAGCCGTTTTTTATCGAAAGGATGAGTGCGGAAACTAAAAAACAGCCCGTGTAGATGCTTGGACGCAGCGCACGGAGAGACCGTAGGCCCGGCTCG
This sequence comes from uncultured Alistipes sp., assembly GCF_910580175.1. Taxonomy (GTDB): domain Bacteria; phylum Bacteroidota; class Bacteroidia; order Bacteroidales; family Rikenellaceae; genus Alistipes. The sequence continues at coordinate 265,413 of NZ_CAJTXD010000002.1, read as the reverse complement.
GAGTGTTGAGCGGGTTCACGTGGCCTGCATTGAAGTTCAAGTCTGCCGCGTTGACACTGCCAGCAGCATAGGACGACGACGACCAATAGTCGCCGCTCGCGCCGACATTCGCCAAGGCTCCCGTCTCACGCAGGCGGATGCCCGCGGCAGGCGTGAAAAAAACAATCGCTGGGATGAATGATCCGGAGAAACCGGTACGGCAGCCCCGAAACAGACTGGAATGGACAACTGACAAAACCGCAAAACAACCGATGAGACTCTTTGCGCCTTATAGTGTCAGTGGATTGCTGAATCTACTCTACCGCGCTGGCAGGAGCCATGACCCCCACCATTCCGGGTGGTAAGAAAAAGCTGTTTTTTAGGTTGTGGAAATTTTTCTGGCGTTGTAAAACTAAAAAAAAGAAACAGCCTCCGTGTAGATGCTTGGACGCAGCGCACGGAAAGACCGTTGGCGCGGTTCGTGTTGTTCAGCGGGTTCACGTTACCCGAATTGAAGTTCAAGTACCCCGCGTTGATATTGCCCGCAGCGTAAGACGAGGACGACCAATAATTGCCGCTGCCGCCGACGCTCGTCAAGTCTCCCGACTCACAGTGGCGGTAGCCCGCGGCAGTGAAAGAAGCAATCGCTGGAATGAATGCACCGAAGAAGCCGACCCCGGCAGCCTCGGAACAGACTGGGATGGATAACTGACAAAACCGCAAAACAAGAAGCAAAAGTTTTTGCACGGAACCTTTGCACTAAAACTTCATAGTATCGGATTTTTTGCGAAACTTTCGTCTTTATAATTCTTTTTGCGCCGTTCTCTTGCCAGTGGATTGCTGAATCTACGAACCGCACTGACGGAAGCCATGGCCTGCCGTCATTCCGGGTTGCGAAAAAGCTGTTTTTTATCGGAGCGGTTCGAATCGAAGAACCGAAAAGATAAAAAACAGCCTCTGTAGATGCTTGGACGCAGCGCACGGAGAGACCGTTGGCGCGGCTCGTGTTGTTCAGCGGGTTCACGTTGCCCGCCCGGAAGTTCAAGTTACCGGCGTTGACACTGCCAGCAGCGTAAGACGACGAAGACCACCAGTCGCCCTCCGTGCCGACATTCGTCAAGGCTCCCGACTCACGGTGGCGGTAGCCCGCGGCAGGTGTAAGAAACAATCGCTGGAATGAATGACCCGAGGAAGCCGACCCCGGCAGCCTCGGAACAGACTGGGATGGATAACTGGCAAAACCGCAAAACAAGAAGCAAAAGTTTTTGCACGGAACCTTTGCACTAAAACTTCATAGTATCGGATTTTTTGCGAAACTTTCGTCTTTATAATTCTTTTTGCGCTTTACGTTGCCAGTGGATTGCTGAATCTACTTACCGCGCTGGCAGGAGCCATGACCCCCACCATTCCGGGTGCTGAAACTGTTTTTTATCCTGAAAAACCTAAGGTAACCGCATGCGTACCTACCCGCTGCCGCCCATACCGTCCATACCGACGTCGTGTACGACAGCCGAGGTGCCCGCCTTCCGGGCGGCCGCCGATGCGACCGGCCCGCAAATCCGGGAAACCGTCGTGGGAAAGGCAAGATGCGATCGCCTCTCTTTTACTCTTTAAACTTAAAAACGTCAAGGAACAAGCAAAAGAATAAAAAACAGCTCCCCGTAGATGCTTGGACGCAGCGCACGGAAAAACCGTTGGCCCGGTTGTTGTTGTTCAACGGGTTCACGACCCCCGAATTGAAGCCCAGGTTGCCCGCGTTGGCACTGCCCGCTGCGTAGGACGAGGAAGACCAGTAGTTGCCGTTCGCGCCGACATTCGTCAAGGCTCCCGTCTCACGCGTGCGATAGCCCGCGGCAGGTGTGTGAAAAAAGCAATCGCTGGAATGAATGCCACAGAGGAGAGCACAAGCACAACTCTGCGGCAGACTGGGATGAACAACTGGCGACTTCGCCTTGCGGGGGATGAATCCGCGCAGCGCGTTATGCCGTCAGTGGATTGCTGAATCTACTACCACTCTGGCGAAAACCATGGCCCTCGCCATTCCGGGTTGCAGGAAAACTGTTTTTTTATCTTTTATAACATTTCGGGCGCAAGGTCGGCTTCGGGTTCCGACTCCGGCGTCCGGGAACGCTTCTTATCTTTCTGAATATATTTCTGCCAAGCCGACAACTGCCGCGAGATGGTATCCATCTGCTCGCAAAGCAAAGCGAACTGCTTGGTAGAAAGTTGCTGCGTGTCGTGCAGCAGACGGATCAACAACTTGATCGGCACCATCTTTTCGCGGGCCTCCTCGATCAAAGGCGCCTTGTCGGTGCGGGTGTTGGCGCGATAGATGTAGACGCACAATTCGATGATCTCTTTCTTGAGCGTCTCACCGATCGTGTAACGAGCGTCGCGACGAATGTTGGCAGAGAGCTTTACCACATGCAACAACAAGTCGTAAGACGCCTTGAAAACCGGTAAATTGTCATAAATAGCCATCGACTTCTTTTTTCAGATCGGCAATAAACAATACACACTCCACGGGAGTAGCCGCCTCCAGACGGTAATCACGGATCAACCGCAGGATACGCTCGGCCTTGGTTTCCCGCTCGCGCCGCATGGACAATGCAGACGGAACACGAAGCGCGATACGCGGCGAAAGCGCGGGATCGTTCGCGGCACGGAAACCTCTCACGCGGGACTTCCGTCCTGCGGAAACGCCCGCAACCTCTTCCGACCCGGAAACCTCCTCCTGCCGACGAACTGCCGCGGACTCCGCAACGACTTCCGCCGCACGGCTGCGACTGCCAACCGGCAAGGCATTGACCTCGACCGCTTCGGCTCCCAACTCGGCAGCCCGCTGTCTGGCCTGGAGCGCGGCCCGACGACCGCCCCGCGGCATCCGCTCCTTGAGCGGCAGCGCGGCTTTCCATGTCTCGGCAGCAACCGGATCGATCGGCTCGCTCAACGCGATGACCACAGGCTCGTTTTCCTGGGGCCGGGGCGCATCGGGAAAATATTTCGCCAACGCCGAGACCGGAAACCCGATCGAAACCAAATCGCGGCCCAGGTACCTGACCCGCTTCTTGGAAGGGACGAACGACGAAATCCGACTCACGCAAACAAAAGCCGAACGCTCGTAAGCCTTGTAGAACAATCCTTCGGGGTAAAGCACGATCTCACGGTCGTTGCGATCCTCCCTCTGGGCTACTTCTTCGAAAAAACGCATGGAGCATCTAAAACTTCTCGATGCAAATGTAATGTTTTTCCCGAAAAATAAAACAAAAAATCCAAAAAAAATTTTCGACCGCCTTAAAGGCGGTATTCAAAACCGGAGCGCCCGAAAGCGCTCCGGTTAAATAAATTTGAAACGTTCGTCTCGCTTGACGCTCGCTCACTGATTATTCTTGGACGCAGCGCACGGAAAAACCGTAGGCCCGGTAGTTGTTGCCCAACGGGTACACGACCCCCGAATAGAAGCCCAGGCCGACGACTCGTGGCGGTAGCCCGCGGCAGGATAATAAGCAGTAGCAGGCGTGCCGCCAGTGTAGAATACCCAACCCACCGAAGCATCGAATGCAGCGGTCGTCTTCGTAACTACGTTGAACTCGCTCAACGTCGAGGTGTTACCGTGCGTAGTCGTGAAGTTCGTCCAGGTATCCTGGGCAGGCATACGCCAGCCAACCGGACACGGGTCGTACATCGTCTTCACGTAACCTGCAGTATTGGCATGCGTAGCATCGATCGTAGCGACCTTGTTCGGGTTGCCCCACAGAGCATCGAACTGGTTAGCCCACGAGTTACCGCCAACCCAGTCATAAGTCTCAGCACCGGCATCATCTTTCACATAGTAGGTAATGAAAGTCGTCGGATGAGCAACGGCATACTGAATACGCTTCAAGCCATCAGTAGCACCCGTAGCACCCGGAACCGCCTTAGCAGCAACGACATCGGTATCCCAGTCGGTCTTCGACGAAGGTGCGAACTCCTTAGCGGTGCTGTGCAATTTGCCGGCACCTACGAACGGATCCTTACGGCCCCACTGATACAACAGACCATAGGAAGCAGCATCGGCTTCCGGATTCGAATCGGCACCCAAGTTGCGATTCATAACCTTGAAGATACGCGCACCGCCACCGAAAGAACTCTTGTGAGTAACACCCGTCTCATCGAGGTCATTCTGCGTAAACCAAATATGCCAGCTCCAAAGTACATCCGTCGTAGTGGCATTTGCATAAGTTGCGATCAAAGCGTTGCCGGGGATGCGATCGCCACCGAGCATACCGCTGGTCGAGAAGTAAACCTTATTCTCCTCGGTATCGACTTTCACGTTGGAAATCAACTCCTTGGCATGTCCCGAAGGACCGGCCTCCCAAAGCACAGCAGCTTTCGCGGGCTTCATGTCGGTCTTCGCCACAATTGCCTGCTGATCCTGCGTCACGCTGTTCTGCGTAGTCGAGCAAGCAGGAACGTTGACACCGTTACCCATCGTCGAAGCATTGAAGCAATAGATCTGGGTGGTCTTTTCAACGATGTAGCAGTTGGCTGTCTGATTATCATTCGTTGCATTCAAATCGATAGCCTTACCAGCCACCGTCACACGACCGTCGCCATTGAAGTTGGCACCCCTGATCGTAGCAGTGATCTTATAGTAATTGTTACGCTCGATATTGAAATCGTTCGTATTGTCCTTACCGGGGAAGATGCAATACTCGACGTCGGTCGTCAAAGAACCGTCCGTATGGGTACCGATGATCTCGATGTACGAACTGTGCAACGGAGCATTCCACCAGTTCTTGGACTCGGGCGAACCGGCCGTACCCTCGCCACGCATGTTCTCAGGGATGTAGAACACGATTCGCTGGGCACCCGTCTTGAGATCGGCGATCGATTTCGTGACAAAAACATTGTCGAAATGACCCTTGCCGTTCTCTCCATTCGAGTAATTGGCTTTCAGGGCCTTCAACTGCGTTGCATTGTCCGAGTAGTAGAACTTCTTGGGAGCATCGCAAATCTGGACGTTGGAAACCGTCAATGCGTCGAAGTTCTCTTGCTTGAGGATAAGCTCAACCTTGGCAACCGTACGCTTAAGCCGGATCGTCTCCTCACCGGTAACTGCGCTCAACAACGTATCGGCCAACATCGGCAGACCGTTAGTTGCCAAATCGCCTGCGTAGCCGGTCTCCGGAACGTTCAAGGAAAGCTTCTTGAACTGCTTGAGAGAAAGCGGCTGAGCACCAGTCTTGCCAGTCTCATAAGCTGCAAATGCATCAGCACCGGCATTGGCTACGAAGTAAACGGGAGTCTTAGCGCCATTGTTGTTGTAAAGGTCTACGCTAACTTTGTTGTCGACAATGTTGCTGTAATGCTTACAAACCTGCTTGGTTGCAGTCGGAGCATCGGCAGAGAACTGAATAACCCAAAGGTCTTTCACAGCGCTCTCCAACTTCAACTCATTCGCGCGATCCTCGTCATACCCATCTGTACGAGTAACTGCACCGCCCAACGAAACGGAGAACGAATCATCGGCAGCAGCCTTAGTTCCAGGCAGAGCAGCATTCTCGGATACAACCATATCCGGCACTGCCAAACCAAAAGTCATGGCGACCTTTTCGCCTTCCGGCTCCGACCCGCCAACGTTCGGGTCAACAGTCGAATCAAAATCCTCGCTGCAAGCTGCAAAAGCCAAAGCGGCAGCAGCAATCAGCAATGTTTTTTGAAAGATTTTCATAATTGTTTAAATAAAGGTTTATGTGAATTATATATTATCAAAATTCAACACCCGGCACTATACTTCAGGAGCAGGGCCGAAGTCGGTATCGACATCCTGAGAAGGCTGCTGCCAACCGGGAACAGTCTGATCGCCATGGAACGAATCGCCCAAGTCATCGTCGACAACATTACCCGTATTCCAATCGACGGGATAATGAGGTGCCGCCAAAGTGGGGAATCCGGAAATCTCGGTATCCCAAGCCGCGTTAGGCACCCAATTACCGGCCACAACGGTCGGAATGAAGGATCCGCCGAGTTCCGTATTGACAATCTCCAAATTCCAAGAACCGACCGTAATGGAAGCGTGGGGCCATTCGCCCAAGTCTAAATCTACATCGTCCCCATAACCATCGACCCACGGGCCGACCTGGAGAATCAACGTCAATTTCGCACCGTCCAACGTCACAACGAAATTATACCGATAACCAGCGGCAAAGGCCATGGGATCCACAGGTGCAGTCAACGGAGTGGCTTTCAAGCCATCGAACGAAATCGCCGTTTGAACTCTGAAAGCGGACTTACGTTTAGGCAAGACAACATCCGTTGCATTATGCACAAGCGGAGATTCCGGCTTGGAAGTGAACTTGCTTTTCGCAATCGAATAATTATAGGCAGCGTCTTCGGTATCGGTCAACCCCAAAAGCGGCCACACCACCTCGTCATCGGGATTCCACTGCGAGCAAATCGCAGCGACATACGGAGACTTGGAAATATACTTCAACGAAAAGTCTTCCGTAAAAACCATCGATTGGAACTTTGCCGTGCTGCTGGGCTTGAGCTGGACTGCCAACTGGGTGCAATGGCGCACCAAGGTATTCAAAGCAACGGTCTGAGCGCCCGAAAGGCGGGGCGTGATCTCCTCGGAAGTGAGCGAACAAGCGTAATCGACGCCATGGCCGACGGAAACGGCCCTATGATCGGGCACGGCCACGGCGGGCGTGATGGCGTAGAAATCGTACTTGTACTCGGCGGGGGGAATCCGCATGGCCTTGGCCGTACCGGTCGTGACGGCACCGTCGGCATCGACAACGCAAGGAGTCAACGCCCCGGAAGCATCGGCGACATACGTAGCATCGGCGATAAACGTATCGTTAGCGATATCGGCATTTGCTGCTGCACGTGCGAAAGCGAGAATCCGCACGGTGGCACCCTCGGCCAAAGCCACGGGAGTGCCGGTCGTCGGCGTAGTGGCGCCTTCGTCAGCGCGCACGGCAGGCGCTGCCGCAGGACGCACGACGGCACGCACCCCGGCCAAGGTAAAGTCGACAGTTACCTCGCCGCCCTGGGGCGCCGAAGCTCCATCGTCGGACTTGTGGCAACCGGTCGCAACAGCCAACAACAAGATAAACAACAATTTTTTCATAATGATCGATTATATGATTCAAAATCCTCGGAACGGCGGATCGCATCTCCTCGATCTGCTCCGTCGTACGTCCAGGCTTCCTGCCGAAACAAGAATCCTGGACGGACGGAGACCGTGCGAAAGTTGCGTGCCCGCCGCAACGGGCTTATTTTGATTAAAGCGGCACCTCCACGGGATCGGAAACCTGGATCCAATCGGTAATCGTTGCCGTAGGCTTGATTTCGGAAACAGTGAAGATGAGGCGGATTTCATACGCCTTGCCGACCTCGAATCCGAGCACCGTAGTCCCGTCGGCAGCTTTAGGCAAAGAGAGGGAAACCTCCTTCTGACCGCCGATCGAAGTGTCGAGCACCAACTTCAAAGAACCATCGTCCCCGACGGGCGGAACCAAAGCATAACCGCACTCGACCTTGTTCGCCTCTGCGACACCGACAACGAGACCATCGCCGGTATAGTCGATGGCAGTGCCGTCGGAATACTTCTTGGCGACAAGATTCATATCCTTGAGCGTCGTCGAGAAAGCGACAGTCTTAGGCAGCGTGATCGTGCAATTCTCGGCCTGGTCTTTCAACTTGATCGAGGTAATGTTACCCCACACGTCCAACGCATCGGCATCGGCAGCGTAAGCCGCGAACTTGAGCCACGTCAACTGATGATCGAACTTGAAGATCTTACCGGTCTGCCCGAAACGCGAACCGTTGACCTTATTGCCCTCCAACTCTTGGGACAACAAGATATCGGAATCGCCATCGACAGCCAAAGTAATGACACCGGCGTTGAACGTACCCTGAGGATACCAACCGACCAACTTAGTGCCCTTACCATTGGCGAGGTAATACTGCTTGGTGGCGAATACGATGTCCGTAGCATCGGCGTCGGAAGAAGTCAAAGAACCCTTCCAAGTAGCGTTCAAAGCTGCGGCGACACCGGAATAATCAGCAGGATAGTTACCGGAAGCATCCTGGTCGATGCGTGCGAAAGCAACGCTCAAGTCGGAAGTATGGCCCGACTGGATCGCACCGTCGCCGGCACGCGTCGGACGCATGATGTCGGACTTGGTAGAACCCACGCTGATGGAAGCGGCGCCTGCGCTGATGCGGATTTCATCCCCGCTGTTGAACGTGGAGAAGTCCTTCTTCTTGGAACATCCCGCCAACAACGCAACGGCCAACAACATGCCTCCCACCGGGAAGAACATGCCTTTTACAAACGTTTTCATTGTTCTAAAAATTTAAAAAGTCTTGATCTTGGCGACTGTAAGGGGACATTCAACCCCTTACAGCCAAAACATCTCCTCTCCGCCGGCCGAACCGCCGGAGAGGAGTGAAAAAGTCTTACTGGATCTCCTCGTCAGCCGTACCGCCGTCAACCCACTCGGTAACGGTAGCCTTAGCCTCGATCTGCGTAGCCTTGAAAGTCAAAGTCACAGCGAAAGCCTTACCGGCCGTGTCGCCCGTAAATGCCTGCGTCGCGTTGGCGATGTCCTTCAAATTAACCTTTACCATGAACGGCTCGGTGTGGTTGGCCGTCATCACGCCCAGGGTGTAGTCGTTCGTACCGGTAGCAACAACCGGAGTAGCGAGAACGTAAGCGGCATGAGCAGCGGTCGTGGTCAAAGCAACGGACTGCTTGGAGAAAGCGTTATCCGTAGCCGTGGCAGTACCGGAAGTAGCATCCATCATGTAGCAAGTGAGCGAATCGGTGGGCACGTTCAATACCGTGAAATCAACGGTAGCATCAGCATATTTTACCCAAACACGATCCTTGATATTGGCATTGAGCGCCTTGGACAGGTAGATGTCCGTCACAGCACCCCAAGCATCGATGGCAGCCTGGTCTTCAGCCACCAGCGTGATGTCCAACTTGGTCAACAAGTGCTTGAACTCCAGCGTGGGGAAGGTGCCATTTTGAGCCTCGGCCTTGTCGGTACCCTTCTCGGCAGCGACCATGAGGTCTTCCTTACCGGTAATCGTGAAGGTATGGCAATCGTTGTTATCGTCGTTCTGACGCTTCGTCCAACCGGTGTAAGGATAGAAACCCATCAGATAGATCTTGCTGCCATCGGCGGGGAAGTAAGCCGGCTTGGTGTCGAAACCGACCTCCGTGGTGCCGTTGTCGTTGAAGATCATCTTGTCGGACATGGCCGGCGTAGCGTTGGGATCGTTGTAAAGCGTCGAATAGTTACCCGACGTCTTCGAAGCGAGCACCTGAGCGGTCAACGAATTGCCATTCGTGTTATCGATCGTACCCTCGAACGGAGCGCGGGACGAAGCGTCAGCGTCGATGCTCAAAGCATTCGACTTGGCCATGATCTCCACGTCGCTGACAGCCTCGGGACGAATAGCCAATTCGCTCTTGGAACAGCTTGCCATAGCTGCTACGGCAAGCAGAGAGAAAAATAACTGTTTCATTGTAGAAAAAATTAAAAGTGAATTGAAGTTTTGATTTTCGAATTATATATGAAATTATAAGGTTTTCAAACACAGAAACTACTGCACGATCCCCTCGCCCGTACCGCCGAGCACCCAAGGCACGACCGTAGCTCCGGACTCGATCTCCAGACGCTGCTTGAAAGTCAAGGTAACCAAGTAGGAACGTCCGGCGACAAAAGTCGTCTCCTTCTGTCCGTCGACCGTCGAGGTCGGACGAATGACCACATTGTCGAAAGTGGCGCGCGAAGTGACGACCCGAAGGGTAAAGCTCTTGGCTCCGGGCTGCAACATCAACTCGCCGTCGAGCAACTGCGGAGCCGCACTGCTGGAACGGGTAATCGGCACGGGCGAGAATCCGGACAACGCCAGATCGGTGCTGCCGCCCCAATCGCCCAACTCGCCGGTCTCGACGTTCATCGCACCGGAAGCGTTGACACCCAAGACGGTAATGCTCTCGAGCGTAGCATCGGCATAAGCGCCGTACTCATCGACCAAGGCGAACTGCAACTGCGTGAGCGCATGCTCGAAGCTCAATTTGCCGGGCGAAGCAGAACTGCTGCCGACAACGGGCTTGGCGAACATGAGGTCTTCGCCTCCGGTCAAAGTGAAATGCAGAACAGGAGCCTGTCCGGCAGCGGGTGCAGCCAAATAATCGGCACCCGAAGTACCGGTGGCGGCAAAAGGATGGTATGCGCAAAACTGGATGTAACTATCTTTTGCCAACGGATAGTAATATACGCCAGCCCACGACATGGCACCGGTTGCTGCATCGACCGCTGTCGTACAAACGTTGTCCATGACGAGCGGAGCGTCCCACTGGGCATTGCCGAGTGCGAACTGGCTGCCGGAAGTCGGAACACCGATGATACCGATCTTGTTACCCACAGCAGCGAGACCGGCCATATCGTTGACGGAAGAACGCGTAGAGGAGACACCTCCCACACCGAGGGTAATAACCCCGTCGGGACGCATGTCCATATCCTGTTTGATCGAACAAGCGCCGAACAAACAGCATATCGCTAAAGAAAATAAAACGTTTCTCAACATATCGCAAGAAAATATTTACAACTTCAAAAATCGGACCCGGCGATTACATGATTTCACCGCCTCCGGTACCCGTATTATCCCACGGCTTGACCTCCGCAGAGAGAATGCCGTCGATCGACTTCAACTCGACCTCCAAAGAAATCTCGATGGGAATAGTGCCGTTCCACTCGCCTTTCAGCAAATCGTCGATCGTGCCGGTCAAGTCGATATTCATGTGATAGGTAACCCCATCGACCACGGCATCCAGCGTCAAGACATGCGAACCGGATACCCCGCCGGCAGGCAACACCAAATCAAGGACGGAGATGTCGGCAGAATAATCGTAAGTCTGGCTGAAATTCTCCTGCTTGATCGCAAAATTGACGCTCCGGGGATCGTTGGTGCACGAAACGGACGAACACTGCACTCCCGAAGAAACACCGGACAACGAACCCGAGACCAACTTTACCGCAGCGGCGTTGTCGACCTTGAATACCAAATGCACCTTTTTGACCAATCCCTTGGGCGAAGCGGACATAATGACCGAATCGCGGTAAGGCACCTCCATGAACTCGGCCTCATTGAACGCACTGGCCAACAAGAGATTGTCGGGCTGCGCGATATAGCCTCCGTCTCTGTTGGCAGCCGTTTCGTCAGCCGTGACGCGCACCACGGCAGAAGCGTAATTATCCATGCCGAACAATTCGAGATTTTCGGCATCGGTATTCCAGACGATGATCTTGTACTTGCCTATGGGCAACGTTCCGCGGAATCCCTCGGCTGCACATATGCAAGAATGCACGCGTTCGCCGTTCTCGTTATAAAAGTAAAATTCGCTGCCCTCGGGCACGCTACCGTTCTCCCACTGCAAGTCGATACGCACGTATCCCACCTGCTCGCGGAGATCCAAACCTTGCTTGACGCAGCTGCCGCCTGCCAACGCTGCCAGGAGCAAACCGCAAGTCAATACATATGTTAATTTCCCTTTCATATTACATAGGACTTTTATTTCCTACCCTTTGCCGAACGAAAACCCTGCCGAACGGCATCCGAGACCTGCAAAAAGCACATCTCGCACTACCGGACGCAGAAGACCCGCGGAAAAAACCGCTATCGTCGTCCCCGTCCGATGCGATACACCAGATTGAAGCGCAATCCGGTCAACGCAAACTCGTTCTTCTCGCCCGAACCGCTCCAATAATAATTGGGCAACTCGCGGTCGTAGATATCATATTTGGCGCTACGATAACCGCCCCGCACACTCAATTCCAGGCACCAATGGCGCGAAAGCGCCAACATGTAACCGACGGACAGACCGGCGCTCCAATAATCGCCGGTGTAGTTGGTCAACGTCGTGGAAGCATCGTCACGATCGATCTGCTTGTTGAAGTCGCCGATCTGACCGTAGAGCCCCATATAGAAATTGCGGAACAACCCGTCGCCCTTGAACCACAAACGCGGCTCGATGCTATAAGCGGTATATCCCCAAAACTGTTTTTTACTTTTATAATCCCAGTTGGCATAAAGTCCCGAAACGCCGACCGACCAACGCTTGGCAAAATAGAACTCGGCTTCGAGGTTGGGCATGAACGTCGTGCGCGAAAAATCGGGCAGCACGCCGGCCCAAGCCACGAAATCGGTCTTGAAAGCAACGATGGGCTTCATCTTGCGCTTCTCCTTGCGCTGCAACTTGGCGGCCTGTTGAGCCTGACGCTCGGCTTCCAGACGAGCTTCCTCCTCGGCACGGCGCTGAGCCTCCAGACGGGCTTCCTCCTCGGCACGGCGCTGGGCCTGCAAGCGGGCTTCCTCCTCGGCACGACGCAAAGCCTCCAGACGGACAGCCTCGCGGGCCTCACGCTCGGCCTCCAGGCGGGCGGACTCCTCCATGCGCGCCAACTCGGCCAGACGGCGCTCCTCGGCTTCAGCCTCGGCACGCTCCTTGGCCAACTCGGCCTCGAACTCCTCCTTGGTAAGCTTGCGGTGCAACTTCTCCTCGATGATTCGATGCAAGTCGTAGTTGACGGTAATCTCCACACGACGCAAAGCAGGGAAGAACTCCTTGAGCATATATTTGTAGGGGACACCCTTGTCCAAATCCATCAACTTCCTCTCGCGACCGGCGAAGATGCCCACATGGTCGATCAGGTAAAGCACCTCGTCGCGATGGGCCATGTGCGAAGCGGCCACGAGTTTGCGCAACTCCGTCCAGTCCTCGGCGATCCAGTTGACCCGCACGGGATAATGGCTGGAAAGCGCATATTCGTTGTCGAGGTAGTTCTTGAACCCGACGGCGCGGGTCTTCGCCAAACGCTCGTTGACTCCATAGGAACCCTCGATCGAGCAATAACCCGTCAAACGGATCGAGTCCACGTAGATGAGACTATCGCGGAACACCTGACGGATGAACTGGTCGAGCTTGTCCAGCTCCTGCTGGTTGTTGCCGAATTCAGGCAAGACTTTAGCGCTGCCCTGCGGATAGTTCAGGTAGCAGCTCAAACTCTTGGAACCCTCGGTAATGACGTGACGATAAGTCGAATCGGTAATCGACAATTGCGACCCGGCGGCCGGCGGCGCAGGCATTTCACCGGCATGCAAGGCCGAGGAAACGAACAAAACGCATAAGAAGACCGGCAAAAACCGGCGAAGTCCAAGAGTGTCAACTGTATTCATACTTGCTCAATCTTAACTTATAGATCCGGATCGTGTCCGAACAAATCTTGTTTCCAAATTCAGTCTGCGCACCCCGACAAACGCGCTGTCCGCCAGCCGTGCGACGCTGCAAAACCCAATCCGTTTTGCAGATATTTTCCTTTTCACATCGCTGCGACGCCGTTTTTTTTACGAACTCCGCCCATTTCTCCAAAGCAGACAACAAGGGGATCGCAAACTACTCCAAGCCCCGATCGACGTCCCAGCATGCAACCATCGATTCGACCCGATCCTGCACCCTTTCCGACCGCAAAAATTCGGAAAGCAGTTATTCAACAAGAATCGAAATATCCGCTTCGGCTTAAAAACAACCCCCGAAACAACGGATATAATCAAAAACCGATGCCCATTCAATAGCATTCACGCCGCAAATATATAAAAAAATCCCCCCCCCATGCAAATAATAAGGAATTTTTTTTCAATGATCATAAATTTTCCTACGTAATATTATAATTATTTAATCGATTAAGTGATTGAAAACAGGGATCAAAAACGGGTCGATTTTACCCCAAAAAAGAGCGAAAAAAAATTGTTTTTTACAATCGAAGATCGGATCGTTCGCGATAAGATTAACGCTTTTTAGTATATTTTTCAGGCAAATTAGGCCAAAAATATTTGGGGAGCCAGAATAGTTTTTCTACTTTTGCCCCCGATTTCACGCCCCGAGAACAGGGCGAACATTAACCAATCTTTTAATTTATATTATGAAAAAATTTTTATTCTTGGTGATCGCAACGGCTACGCTGGGACACGCTTTTGCCGAAGGCTATCAAGTCAACAATATGTCGGCCAAGCAAACCGGAATGGGACATGTGGGTACGGCCATGAAACTGAACTCGGAATCGGTGTTCTTCAATCCGGCGGCAACATCGTTCCAAAGTTCGCAATTCGACATATCGGCCGGATTCACAGGTATTTTCTCGAACGTCCGCTATCGTTCGCTGCCCACGCTGGCCAACGGCTATACGGAAGGCCCGATCGAAAAATCCGACAACAAATTATCGACGCCGCTGCACCTATATATAAACTACAAACCCATCGACCGACTCTCGATAGGCGTAGGCTTCTTCACTCCCTACGGCTCGTCGATGAACTGGGGCAACGACTGGTCGGGCGCCCACCTGGTACAGCAGATCAATCTGAAAGCCTACACGGTACAACCGACCGTGTCGTTCAAGATATGCGATCGCCTCTCGATCGGTGCAGGACTGATGATTACGTGGGGCGATTTCGACCTCTCGCGTTCGATGCTGCCCATAGCCACGGGCAATCAGACCATAGCAGGAGGCATGCAACTGGCTGCTACACAACTTCAAGGCCAGATCGCCCAGTTGCAGCAACTGCCCCAAACCCCGGAAACGGCCGCCAAGATCGCAATGCTGCAAGGCTATGCCGATCAGGCCGGAGCAGGCGCCGCATACTTCGCATCGCATTTCGAGAACCAGGCGATCGTCTCAGCCAAACTGCAAGGCAACGCCAACGTAGCCATAGGCGTCAACGCCGGTATTCTGTGGGACATTACAGATGAATGGTCGGTGGGCATGACGTGGCGTTCGCGCATGAACATGAAAGTGGGCAAAGGCCATGCCGCACTGAACTACGCATCGCCCGAAGCTCAACAATACCTGCTGCTGCTCAACAACCTGATGAAGATGACCGGCAAGCCCGAAGTGATCCCGGGGCTGGACCGCGGCACGTTCAACGCCGAACTGCCGCTCCCGACCGTGGTAACGTGGGGCGTGTCGTTCCGCCCGACGCCGAAATGGGAACTGGCCGTCGACTTGCAATGGAACGGCTGGAGCGCCTACAAGGCACTGAACGTGGAGTTCAACGAAACGGAACTGGGCATCGCGCCGATCTACTCGGTAAAAAACTACTCCAACACGCTGGCGTTCCGCTTCGGCGGTCAATATCGGGCTACCGACTGGCTGACGGCCCGCATGGGCATGTATGTGGACGAAAGTCCGGTAGACAGCAACTATCTGAATCCCGAGACGCCCTCGATGACCAAGGTCTCCTACACGGCCGGCCTCTCGTTCCGTCCTGCGAAGTTCATGTCGATCGACTTGGCCTACTGCTACGTATCGTCGGCCGATCCGGAACGCAGCGGCTCGTATCCGCTCTACCAATATGGCAACCCGACGCAACTTACCGAAGTATTCTCGGGCAACTACAAACTCCACGCAAACGTATTTTCGATCGGCGTAGGTTTCAGCTTCTAAAAAACGCCCAAGCAAGTGCCGCAAACAGTTCGTTCCGGCATAATCGAACCAACGCGTGCTTCTGCACTCGAATTTTCGTATCTTTGGCTTCTCCCAAGATACTCTCGCTCGGCAAAATGCAAGCGCACATAGTTTCGCTTATTCGAACTTTGTCTTCTCCCAAGATACTCTCGCTCGGCAAAATGCAAGCGAGCTTGCTTTTGCCCTCGCTTATTCGTATCTTTGCGGTGCTCTCTTTTCGAGAGCACCGTTTTCGGCTCCATAGTTCAAGGGATAGAACGAGGGTTTCCTAAACCCTAAATCCGCGTTCGAGTCGCGGTGGAGCTACACACATGGAATCACTCAAAGAACTCTTCAAGATAGGCCACGGCCCGTCGAGCAGCCACACGATGGGGCCGAAAAAGGCGGCGGAACTCTTTCTGAAACGCAGCCCCGACGCCGAGGCATACCGTGTGACGCTCTACGGCTCGCTGGCTGCCACAGGCAAGGGGCACCTGACCGATACGGCAATCCTCTCAACGCTGCAACCCCACGCCCCGACACAAATCGTATGGCGCCCGGACGTCGTACCGGCATTCCATCCCAACGGCATGCTTTTCGAAGCCCTGCGCGACGGCAAGACGGCGGACTCCTGGACGATATACAGCATCGGCGGCGGCGCGCTGGCCAACGAAACCTCGCGTCTGGAGGTGCCGCAGAGCATCTATCCGCTGACGACGATCTCGGAAATCAAAGCCTGGTGCTACCGGGAGGGCAAGACCTACTGGGAATATGTGAACGACTGCGAAGGCCCCGCGATCTGGGACTACCTGGATACGGTATGGACGACGATGTGCGAAACCATCCAGCGGGGACTGAACAACGACGGCGTACTGCCCGGAGGGCTGAAAGTGGCCCGCAAGGCCTCGACCTACTTCGTCAAATCGAAAAGCTACTCCGACTCGCTCTCCTCGCGGGCAAAAATCTATGCCTATGCCCTGGCTACCTCGGAAGAGAACGCCTCGGGCGGTGTGGTCGTAACAGCCCCGACCTGCGGATCGAGCGGCGTCGTACCGGCTGTGCTCTACCACCTGGCCACCTCGCGCGACTTCCTGCGTATCCGCATCCTGCGGGCCTTGGCAACAGCGGGGCTTTTCGGCAACGTGGCCAAAACCCACTCTTCGATTTCGGGCGCCGAGGTCGGCTGCCAAGGCGAAGTCGGCGTGGCTTGTGCAATGGCTGCCGCGGCAGCCTGCCAGCTTTTCGGCGGCACCCCATCGCAGATCGAATATGCTGCGGAAATGGGTCTGGAACACCATCTGGGACTTACGTGCGACCCCGTATGCGGCCTGGTGCAGGTGCCCTGCATCGAACGCAACGCGATAGCGGCCGCCCGGGCGCTCGACGCCAACATCTACGCCACGCTCTCCGACGGCTCGCACCTGGTGTCGTACGACAAGGTGGTCGAAGTAATGAACGAAACCGGCCACAACCTCCCCTCGCTCTACCGCGAAACCGCCGAAGGCGGCTTGGCCAAACGCTACGGGCAGAAATAGCCGTCCGCGGCCCCAGCAGTCCGTGCACCGGGGCGTAAACTGCCTCGATCGAATCAAACGCAGAATCTCCCGCTCCCGGCCCGAAAGTGGCGGCTCCCGGTTACCCGCCAGCTGAAATAAGCCGCGGTCTCCGTCTCGATGCGCTTCATGTCATAATGGAACAGCTTCGAAAAGTTGTACGAAGCGAAGACATGACGGCCAGCATTTCAAAGCCGTCGGATCGTTCCGTGCGGCCGGCCGCACCCGCATCGAGGTGCACGCAGGCCCCTATGTCGCCTGCCGCGTACGAAGCGTGCTGCTCGAAGGCATGCACTACGACGCCAGGCGTCGCGAGCTGGGCGCAGGTGCGGGATTCGATTTCGTGGCCGGACGATTCATCGTAGGCCCCGAAGCGCAGTACGGCCTGACGCGACTTGCAAAACCGGGTTCAGCCACGCCATGACCTACGCACTGACATTGGGCTATCGAATTATCGATTCTGAACCGCACGCCGCGGCACGTCCGCAAATCCACATAAAGAAGCCGCTCCGGAAATCCGGAGCGGCTTCTTTTGACGGAACGGCCACCCGCCAGAGGGGTGCCGCCCGGGAATATGCCCGCTATTGGGCCTGGCGAATGGTCTCCAGATCGGCTTTCGACCCGACAACGAGGTTATCGTAATCGCGCAGACCGGTACCGCCGGGGATCAAGTGACCGCAGATAACGTTCTCCTTGAGGTTCTCCAGCGGATCGACCTTGGCCTGGATAGCCGCCTCGTTGAGCACCTTGGTGGTCTCCTGGAACGAAGCCGCCGAGATGAAGCTCGAAGTCTGGAGTGCGGCGCGGGTAATACCCTGCAACACCTGGGTCGACGTAGCAGGTACGATGTCGCGCACCTGCACGGGACGCAGATCGCGGCGCTTGAGACTCGAATTCTCGTCGCGCAGCTTGCGCAGCGACACGATCTGTCCGGGCTGGAGGTTCGTCGAATCGCCGGCCTCGGTAACGACCACCTTGTCGTACAACTCGTCGTTCACGTCCATGAACTCCCACTTATCGACGATCTGATCCTCGAAGAAACGCGTGTCTCCCGGATCCTCGATCTTGACTTTCGACATCATCTGGCGCACGATTACCTCGAAATGCTTGTCGTTGATCTTCACGCCCTGCATGCGGTAGACCTCCTGCACCTCGTTGACGATGTACTCCTGGACTTTCGTCGGGCCGAGGATGTTGAGAATGTCGGTGGGCGTGATGGCACCGTCCGACAACGGGCTGCCGGCCTTGACGAAATCGTTCTCCTGAACGATGATCTGACGCGACAGCGGCACCAAGTAACGCTTCTGGTCGCCCTCCTTGGCCGTGATGACGATCTCGCGGTTACCGCGCTTGATCTTGCCGAACGTTACCTCGCCGTCGATCTCGGAAACGATGGCGGGGTTCGACGGATTGCGCGCCTCGAACAACTCCGTGACACGCGGCAGACCGCCGGTAATGTCGCCGCCCGACTTGCCGACGGCACGCGGAATCTTGATGAGGATGTCGCCCGCCTTGATTTTGGCGTTGTCCTTGACCACGACGTGGGCGCCCACGGGCAGGTTGTACTGCTTGACCTCCTCTCCGGACTTGTCGACGATGCGGATGACGGGGTTCTTGGTCTTGTCTCGCGACTCGATGACCACCTTCTCGGAAAGGCCCGTCTGCTCGTCGCGCTCGTCGCGGTAGGTAACGCCTTCGAGGATGCTGTCATAAACAGCCTTGCCCTCGAACTCCGAAATGATTACGGCGTTGTAAGGATCCCATTCGCAAATCAGATCGCCCTTCTTGACCGAGGCACCGTCCGCCATGAAAAGCGTGGCACCGTAAGGCAAGTTATGGGTGTAGAGCACGATTTCGGTCTTCGGGTCGACGATGCGGAACTCCGACTGACGCGAAATGACGATGTCGATCGCCTCGCCTGCGGAATTCTTGCCCTTGACGGTGCGCAGTTCGTCGATTTCGAGACGACCCTCGTATTTCGACACGACATTGGTCTCGACAGCCGTACCGCCGGCCACACCGCCGACGTGGAACGTACGGAGCGTCAGCTGCGTACCCGGCTCGCCGATGGATTGGGCGGCGATGACGCCGACCACCTCGCCCTTCTGCACCATGCGGGCCGTGGCCAGGTTGCGGCCGTAGCACTTGGCGCAGACGCCGCGACGGGCTTCGCAGGTAAGTACCGAACGGATTTCGACCGACTCCAGCGGCGATTTCTCGATCGCTTCGGCGATGGTCTCCGTGATCTCCTCGCCCGCCTTGCAGAGCACCTCGCCCGTCAACGGGTGGATCACGTCGTTCAACGCCACACGGCCCAGGATGCGGTCGTAGAGGGTCTGCACCACGTCGTCGTTGCGCTTGATGGCCGTAGCCGTCAGACCGCGCAGTGTGCCGCAGTCCTCTTCGTTGATGATGACGTCCTGCGCCACATCGACCAGACGACGCGTCAGATAACCGGCGTCGGCCGTCTTCAGGGCGGTATCGGCCAGACCCTTGCGGGCACCGTGCGTGGAGATGAAGTACTCCAGCACCGAAAGGCCCTCCTTGAAGTTCGAAAGAATCGGGTTCTCGATGACCTGCTGGCCACCCTCGACGCCCGACTTCTGCGGCTTGGCCATCAGTCCTCGCATACCGCTCAACTGACGGATCTGCTCCTTCGAACCGCGGGCACCGGAGTCGAGCATCATGTAGACGGGGTTGAAACCGTCCTCGTCCTTGACGAGCGTGTCGATCACGGCCTTGGTCAACTTCGAGTTGATGTTCGTCCACACGTCGATGATCTGGTTGTAGCGCTCGTTGTTGGTAATAAGACCCATGTTGTAATCCTCCATGATGGCGTCGGAACGGTCGTAACCCTCCTGCACGAGCTTCTCCTTCTCCTCGGGGATGATGACAGCATCGAGGTTGAACGACAGACCGCCCTGGAATGCCATGCGGTAGCCGAGGTTCTTGATATCGTCGAGGAAAGCGGCCACCTTATCGGCACCGGCCTTTTTCATCACTACGGCGATGATGTCGCGCAGCGAACGCTTGGTCAGCACCTCGTTGATGTAACCGACCTCCTTGGGCACGACCTGGTTGAAGAGGATGCGGCCGATGGTGGTCTCCTTGAGCGTCTTAACGGGATTACCGTGCTCATCGACCTCGTCGATGAGGCACTTCACGATGGCATGGAGGTCGGCGCGCTTCTCGTTGTAAGCGATGATGGCCTCCTCGGGGCCGTAGAAGACACGGCCCTCGCCCTTGACGCCCTTGCGGGGCTTGGTAATGTAATAGAGACCCAACACCATATCCTGCGACGGCACCGTGATCGGTGCGCCGTTGGCGGGATTGAGGACGTTGTGCGAACCGAGCATCAACAACTGCGCCTCCAGGATGGCGGCATTGCCCAGCGGCAGGTGCACGGCCATCTGGTCGCCGTCGAAGTCGGCGTTGAACGCCGTACAAGCCAACGGGTGCAGCTGCATGGCCTTGCCCTCGATGAGCTTGGGCTGGAACGCCTGGATACCGAGACGGTGGAGCGTCGGGGCGCGGTTCATCAACACGGGATGGCCCTTGATGACGTTTTCGAGAATGCCCCAGATCACGGGATCCTTGCGGTCGATGATCTTCTTGGCCGACTTCACGGTCTTGACGATACCGCGCTCGATGAGCTTGCGGATGACGAACGGCTTGTAAAGCTCGGCGGCCATATCCTTGGGGATACCCATCTCGTGCATCTTCAACTCGGGGCCGACGACGATAACCGAACGGGCCGAATAGTCGACGCGCTTACCGAGAAGGTTCTGACGGAAGCGGCCCTGCTTGCCCTTGAGCGAATCGGAAAGCGACTTCAACGGGCGGTTGGACTCGTTCTTCACGGCATTGGACTTGCGCGAGTTGTCGAAAAGCGAATCGACGGCCTCCTGCAACATGCGCTTCTCATTGCGCAGAATGACTTCGGGCGCCTTGATCTCGATCAGACGCTTCAGACGGTTGTTGCGGATGATGACACGGCGGTAGAGGTCGTTCAAGTCGGAGGTGGCGAAACGTCCGCCGTCGAGCGGCACCAGCGGGCGCAACTCGGGCGGAATGACGGGGATGACGCTCAAGACCATCCACTCGGGTTTGTTCTTACCCTCCGAAGCACGGAACGACTCGATGACGTTCAAGCACTTCAAAGCCTCGGACTTGCGCTGCTGCGAAGTCTCGGTCGAAGCCTTGTGACGCAACGCGTAGGACATCGAATCGAGATCGACCTGCTTCAGCAACGTGTAGATCGCCTCGGCGCCCATCATGGCGACGAACTTGTTGGGATCGCTGTCGTCCAGCGCCTGGTTGCCCTTCGGAAGGGCGGCCAACACGTCGAGGTACTCCTTTTCGGCGAGGGTCGCCAGACGCTCGATGCCCTGCTCGGCAGCAGCACCGGGGTTGATGACGACGTAACGCTCGTAATAGATGATAGCCTCCAGCTTCTTGGACGGGATACCCAACAGATAACCGATCTTCGAGGGCAGCGACCGGAAGTACCAGATATGCACCACGGGCACGACCAACGAAATGTGGCCCATGCGCTCGCGGCGCACTTTCTTCTCGGTAACCTCCACGCCGCAGCGGTCGCAGACGATACCCTTGTAACGGATACGCTTGTACTTGCCGCAATGGCACTCGTAGTCCTTCACGGGGCCGAAGATACGCTCGCAGAAAAGACCGTCGCGCTCGGGCTTGTAAGTACGGTAGTTGATGGTCTCGGGCTTGAGCACCTCGCCGCTCGACTGGGCCAGAATCTCCTCAGGAGAAGCCAGACCGATCGCAATGCGGTTGTAACCGTTGCTACCCTTGTTGTCTTTAGAAATTGACATATTTCTTCTTTTTTCTTATCGTCCGAAAAATTCTTACTCCAATTTGACCGACAGGGCCAGACCGCGCAACTCGTGCAACAGCACGTTCATTGCCTCGGGGATGCCCGGCTTGGGCAGGTTCTCGCCCTTGACGATGGCCTCGTAAGCCTTGGCTCGGCCCATCACGTCGTCGGACTTGATGGTCAGAATCTCTTGCAGGATGTTGGCGGCGCCGAAGCCTTCGAGCGCCCAAACCTCCATCTCGCCGAAACGCTGACCGCCGAACTGCGCCTTACCGCCCAGCGGCTGCTGGGTAATGAGCGAGTAGGGGCCGATCGAACGGGCGTGCATCTTGTCGTCGATCATATGGCCGAGCTTGAGCATGTAGATCACGCCCACGGTGGCCGGCTGGTCGAACATCTCGCCCGTACCTCCGTCGTAGAGGTAGGTGCGTCCGCTGTGCGGAATGCCTGCCTGCGCGGTGTACTCGTTGATCTGGTCGAGCGACGCACCGTCGAAAATCGGCGTGGCGAACTTCAACCCCAACTCGCGGCCGGCCCAACCGAGCACGGTCTCGTAGATCTGTCCGAGGTTCATACGCGAAGGCACGCCCAGCGGGTTCAGACAGATGTCGACGATCGTACCGTCCTCCAGGAAAGGCATGTCCTCGTCGCGCACGACCTTGGCCACGATACCCTTGTTACCGTGACGTCCGGCCATCTTGTCGCCGACCTTGAGCTTGCGCTTCTTGGCGATGTAGACCTTGGCCATCTGGATGACGCCGGTCTGCGGCAGCTCGTCGCCGTTCGTGAAGTTGTATTTCTCGCGCTTGATGGCGGCGTCGGCCTTTTTCCACTCGATGGAGTAGTTGTTGATCGTAGCCTCGATCAAGGCGTCGACACGCGCATCGCCCGTCCATTTGCACGAACCGAGGTTGAGATAACCGGTTACCACGCCCGACTTCTCGTCGGTGGATTTGCGGGCGATCTCTTCCAGCATCTTCTGCGTGAACTTCGCACCTGCGGGATAGAGTTCCACACCGAAGTAATCGGTAATGCCGATCGTCGTCTTGCCCTGGAGCAACGTCCAGAGCTTGCCGGTCAGACGCTTGGTCAGATCGGCGATTTGCTGGGCGAACTGCTCGTCGAACTTCTCCAACTGCACCTTCTCGGCGCTCTTGCCTTTCTTGGTGTCCTTGTTGGCCCGGCTGTAAAGCGTCGTACCGATAACGACACCATGCAACGAAGGCTGCGCCTTGAGCGAAGCATCCTTCACGTCGCCGGCCTTGTCGCCGAAGATGGCGCGGAGCAGCTTCTCCTCGGGCGAGGGATCGCTCTCGCCCTTGGGCGTGATCTTACCTATGAGGATGTCGCCCGGGTGGACGTTGGCGCCGACACGGATGATACCGTTGGCATCCAAATCCTTGGTGGCGTCTTCCGAGACGTTGGGGATATCGGACGTCAGCTCTTCGACACCGCGCTTGGTGTCGCGCACCTCCATGATGTATTCGTCGACGTGCACCGACGTGAAGATATCCTCACGCTGGATACGCTCCGAAATCACGATGGCGTCCTCGAAGTTGTAACCCTTCCAGGGCATGAAAGCCACCTTGAGGTTGCGGCCCAGGGCCAGCTCGCCGCGCTCGGTCGAGTAACCCTCCGTGATGATCTGCCCCTTCTTTACCTTGTCGCCCGTCAAGACGGTGGGCTTCAAGGTCACGGAAGTATTCTGGTTGGTACGACGGTAACGCGGCAACTCGTAAGTCGTGACCTCGGGTGCGAACGAAGCGAGCACCTCGTCGTCCGTACGCTCGTACTTGATCTGTATCTTGGTGGCATCGGCAAAAACGACCTCGCCGTCGCCCTCGGCGACAATCTGGATGCGGCTGTCGGAGATCATGTCCTTCTCGATGCCGGTACCGACGATCGGGGCCTCGCAAGTTACCAAAGGCACAGCCTGGCGCATCATGTTCGAACCCATCAACGCACGGTTGGCATCGTCGTGCTCCAAGAACGGGATCAAGCTGGCGGCGATCGAAGCGATCTGGTTGGGCGCCACGTCCATAAGGTTCACGTCCTTGTCCGTGACCACGGGGAAATCGGCCCCCTGGCGCGCCTTGATGCGGTCGGGCTGGAGGAAGTTGCCGGCCTCGTCGATCGGCATGTTGGACTGTGCGACCACCTTGCCCTCCTCCTCCTCGGCGGAGTAGTAGCGGATGTGCGAATTGTCCATGTCGATCTTGCCGTTCTCGACGGAACGGTAGGGCGTCTCGATGAAGCCCATCGGCGAAATCTTGGCATAGACGCACAGCGACGAAATCAGACCGATGTTGGGGCCTTCGGGCGACTCGATCGGGCAGAGACGTCCGTAATGCGTATAGTGCACGTCGCGCACCTCGAAACCAGCGCGGTCGCGCGACAGACCGCCGGGGCCGAGGGCCGACAAACGGCGCTTGTGCGTGATCTCGGCCAGCGGGTTGATCTGGTCCATGAACTGCGAGAGCTGCGAGGTGCCGAAGAACGAGTTGATGACCGACGACAAGGTCTTGGCATTGATCAGGTCGACGGGCGTGAACACCTCGTTGTCGCGCACGTTCATGCGCTCGCGGATCGTACGCGCCATGCGCACGAAGCCCACCGAGAACTGGTTAGACAACTGCTCGCCCACGGTACGGACGCGGCGGTTCGACAAGTGGTCGATATCGTCGACGTCGGCCTTGGAGTTGATGAGCTGGATCAGGTATTTGATGATGGCGATGATATCCTCGCGCGTCAGCGTGCGCGTTTCCGAATCGATGTCCAGATCCAGTTTCTTGTTGATGCGGTAACGGCCCACGTCGCCCAAGTCGTAACGCTTGTCGGAGAAGAACAGCTTCTCGATCACGTCGCGCGCCGTAGCCTCATCGGGCGGCTCGGAAGCGCGCAACTGCCGGTAGATATAAACGACAGCTTCCTTCTCGGAGTTGCAGGGGTCTTTCTGCAAGGTGTTGTAGATGATCGAGAAGTCGATGCCCGACAAATTCTCCTTGTGCAGGAGGATCGTCTTGGCGCCGCTCTCGATGATCTGGTCGATATGCTCCTCTTCGAGCACCGTCTCGCGGTCGACGATGACGTTGTTGCGCTCGATCGAAACGACCTCGCCCGTATCCTCGTCCACGAAGTCCTCGACCCAAGTCGACAACACGCGTGCAGCGAGCTTGCGGCCCACGGCTTTCTTGAGGTTGGCTTTCGAAACCTTTACCTCGTCGGCCAGGTCGAAAATCTCCAGAATCTGCTGGTCGGCCTCGTAACCGATGGCGCGCAACAGCGTAGTGACGGGCAACTTCTTTTTACGATCGATGTAAGCATACATCACGTTATTGATGTCCGTAGCGAACTCGATCCACGATCCCTTGAACGGGATGATACGCGCGGAATAGAGCTTGGTGCCGTTGGTGTGCATGCTCTGCCCGAAGAACACACCCGGCGAACGGTGCAGCTGCGACACGATGACGCGCTCCGCACCGTTGATGACGAACGTACCCCGTTCGGTCATGTAAGGAATCGTCCCGAAATACACGTCCTGCACGACAACGCCGAAATCCTCGTGCTCGTCGTCCGTACAATAAAGTTTCAACTTGGCCTTCAAAGGGACGCTGTATGTCAACCCGCGTTCCAGACACTCCTCGATCGAGTAACGCGGCGGGTCGATATAATAATCGATGAACTCCAGAACGAAATTGTTCCGGGTGTCCGTGATGGGAAAATTCTCCTGGAACACCTTGTACAGCCCCTCGTTCTTACGATTCTCGGCCGTAGTGTCCATCTGGAAAAAATCCCGGAATGATTTTAGCTGCACCTCCAGCAGATCCGGATAAGGCACCCGGTTCTTGACTGTCGAAAAGCTGATTCTTTGTTGTGTTTTTGCTGTGGACATCGTAAAATCCAAATTAGTTGAAGTGTAATCGGGACGGTTGCGCGCTCCCGAAAAACGAACTTTCATCGAAACACCCCGTACGCCCCCTTGCCCGTAGCCCCAAGACATCGCCCGTCCCGGCATCTGCCGAACCGCGGCATCCGAAACGCAATCCCGAGCATCCATTCCGAAAAACCGGCCGGAAAATCCCTATCTGTCGGCAATATAATTCCGACACGTTGTTCGGGAATATCGTCCGAGCGATCTTGCGGCATCATTCCCGAAGATGCGGACATCATTCCCGAGACCAAAGAGACTCGGTTTGTTGCCCGAATACAGGAGTCAAGAGGAATCGTATGCGGTTGTTTCCTGTTTGCGGCAGGCAATTTCCTAATCCTGCCGATGCCCCCGTATGCAGGCGCCCACAATGCGCCCCGGGAGCATCTATATCCAAAGACCGGACACAGCACATATCGGCACTTCCGATCTTTAGACCAAGAAAAGGCATAGAGCCTACACACCGGTAAGCCCTATACCTGATCTGTCAGCAGAGTTCGAGCGGCCTCCGTACGGTGCCCGACTCCGACATCGGACTCTTATTTGAGCTCGACCTCGGCACCTGCCTCCTCCAACTGAGCCTTGATCTGCTCGGCCTCTTCCTTGGAAACACCCTCCTTGATGGCCTTGGGTGCACCGTCAACGAGAGCCTTGGCATCGCCCAGCGAAAGACCTGCGAGATCCTTCACGACCTTGATAACCTGGAGCTTGGCCTGACCGCCGCTCTTCAGGATCACGTCGAACGTCGACTTCTCGGCAGCGGCAGCTTCGCCGGCGCCGGCAGCAGGAGCAGCAACGGCAACAGCGGCAGCAGCCGGCTCGATGCCATATTCCTCCTTGAGGATCTGTGCGAGTTCGTTAACCTCGGTAACTTTCAAGTTTACCAATTCTTCAGCAAGTTTCTTTACGTCTGCCATAGTTGTAAGCGTATTAAATTTTGTTTTTTACTTGTTGTGATTAGTTGTTTCTCGATTCGAGCGTCTTCACGATACCCGCAATCTTCTGACCTGCATTGGACTGCAATGCAGAAATAACATTCTTCGCAGGAGACTGCAACAGCGAAATGATGTCGCCGATGAGTTCTTCCTTGGACTTGATGTTGCACAGCGCCTCGATCTGGTTGTCGCCGACATAGACGCACCCTTCGGCGAAAGCCGCCTTCAGAACGGGCTTGTCCGACCCTTTGCGGAACTCTTTGATAAGCGTCGCAGGAGCCTTGGCGACATGGGCGAACATGATCGAAGTCGACCCTTCGAGCACCTTTACCAATTCAGCGTCGGCCTTCTCCACCTTTTCGAGAGCCTTGGTCAGCAGCGTGTTCTTTACCACGACCAACTTGATCTCTTTCTCGAAGCACTTGCGGCGCAGCGCAGCGGTCTGCTCGGCGTTCAAGGCCTCGATGTCGGTAATATAGAAGTGAGGATAAGCCTGGAGCTGCTCGGCGAGGCTGTCAATAACAACCAGTTTTTCTTCCTTAGTCATCTCTTCTGTCCTCCTTCTTATTTGGTTTCTACTGATTTGGAATCGATCTGCAAGCCAGGACTCATCGTGGTCGAGAGATAGATGCTCTTCACGTAAGCGCCCTTGGCAGCAGCCGGTTTCAACTTCATAATCATGCCCAGCACCTCTTTCGCATTGTCTGCGATCTGCTCGGCCGAGAACGAAATCTTGCCTACCGAAGTGTGGATGATACCGAACTTGTCGACCTTGAAGTCGATCTTACCCGATTTCACCTCCTTGACGGCCTTGCCGACTTCCATGGTTACCGTACCGGTCTTGGGGTTCGGCATCAGACCGCGCGGGCCGAGGATACGACCCAGCGCACCGACCTTGCCCATGACGTTGGGCGTGCAGATGATCACGTCGACGTCCGTCCAACCGGCCTTGATCTTGTCTACGAACTCGTCCAGGCCCACATAGTCGGCGCCGGCAGCCTGAGCCTCGGCCTCCTTCTCGGGGGTGCAGAGCGCCAATACGCGAGTCTGCTTACCCGTGCCGTGGGGCAAGGTAACAACACCGCGCACCATCTGGTTGGCCTTGCGGGGGTCGACACCCAACCGCACGTCGATATCTACCGAAGCGTCGAATTTCGTGAACGTGATTTCCTTCAGAAGAGCGGCGGCCTCCGAAAGCCGGTAAGCCTTGTCGGCCTCCACTTTCGCATAGGCGATCTTTTGATTTTTTGTCAACTTACTCATCTTCGATTACATATTAGGAAATTCACCGACGACATTGATACCCATACTGCGGGCAGTACCGGCAACCATACGCATGGCGGCTTCCAGGGTAAAGCAGTTCATGTCCGGCATCTTATCCTGGGCGATGGCGCGAACCTGCTCCCACGTAACCTGCCCCACCTTGTCGCGGTTGGGCTGCGCGGAACCTTTCTGCACCTTGGCAGCCTCCTTGAGCTGAACAGCTACGGGCGGCTGCTTTACAACGAAGTCGAACGACTTGTCGCTGTAAACCGTGATGATGACCGGAAGAACCTTTCCCGCCTTGTCCTGCGTACGCGCATTGAATTGCTTGCAGAAGTCCATGATATTGACTCCCTTAGAACCCAATGCGGGACCAACCGGGGGCGAAGGATTGGCGGCACCGCCTTTGATCTGCAATTTGATAAATGCAGCAACCTCTTTTGCCATAGTTTTCCTTAGGTTTTTATTCTTTTTCTACTTGTGTGAAACTCAACTCCATGGGAGTTTTGCGCCCGAATATCTTCACCGATACCGTGAGTTTCTTGCGCTCGTTGTCGACGGCCTCGATGGTACCCTGGAAGCTTGAGAAAGGACCATCGGTGACCTTGACGATCTCGCCGACGAAGAACGGTATTTCGTTTTCCTCCTCCATGGCGTTCATTTCATCGACGCGACCGAGGATGCGGGCCACCTCCTGCGGACGCAGAGGCGTGGCATTCATCTTGCGACCGTCTTCCTTGGTGTCGCCGAGGAAACCGAGCACATTGGGAGTGTTACGAATCAAAATAGGAATCTGCCCCACGAAAGCAGCCTCCACCAACACATAACCAGGATAGGAAACTTTCTCTTTGGAGACTTTCTTGCCGTTGCGGATGGTGTAAACTTTCTCGGTGGGGATCAGCACCTGGGAAATATAATCCTCCAGATGATTGTGACGAACTTCGGCCTCGATATACTCCTTGACCTTGTTCTCTTTCCCGCCGATGGCGCGAACGACATACCACTGTTTCTTAATCTCGCTCATTTTCAGCAGAAACAATTAACGACCGAGATTCGCCAACGTCTTATAGATGCCCTCCATGAGGTTCTCGAACGCCAAGTCCATGACCAACACGACGACGGCGAAAATGACCGAAGCCACCATCACGACCACCGTAGAACGCTGGAGCTGCGAGAACGAAGGCCAAGTGACCTTGTTTACAAGCTCGTTGTAAGATTCCTTGAAATAGTTGAACATATCTTCTTTCTTTATTCTTGGCAGGAGCAGAGAGATTCGAACTCCCATCAACGGTTTTGGAGACCGCTATTCTACCCTTGAACTATGCTCCTAAAATGGGGCGGCGGTTGCACGCCGCCCCGGGATATGACGCGAATTACTTCACGATCTTCAGAATCTGACCGGCACCTACCGTACGGCCGCCCTCGCGGATTGCGAAACGCAGACCCTCGTTCAATGCTACCGGGTAGATCAGCTTCACGTTGATGGTCACGTGGTCGCCGGGCATTACCATGTCGACACCGGCGGGCAGATGAACCTCACCCGTTACGTCCATCGTACGCAGGTAGAACTGGGGACGATAGTTGTTGTGGAACGGCGTGTGACGGCCGCCCTCCTCCTTCTTCAGGATGTAGACCTCGGCCTCGAACTCGGTGTGCGGAGTGATCGAACCCGGCTTGGCCACAACCATACCGCGCTTAACCTCCTTCTTGTCGATACCGCGGAGCAGCAGACCTACGTTGTCGCCGGCCTCGCCCTCGTCGAGCAGCTTGCGGAACATCTCGACACCGGTGCAGGTCGACGTCAGCGTCTTCTCCTCCAGACCGATGATCTCGACGGGATCGCCCACGTGGATGACACCGGTTTCGATACGGCCCGTTACGACGGTACCGCGGCCGGTAATCGAGAACACGTCCTCGACAGGCATCAGGAACGGCTTCTCGTTCTCACGCTGCGGGATGGGGATATACTCGTCGACAGCGTTCATAAGCTCCATGATCTTCTCTTCCCACTGAGCCTCGCCGTTCAGACCGCCGAGGGCCGAACCGCGGATGATGGGGGCGTTGTCGCCATCGTACTCATACTTCGAGAGCAGGTCGCGAACCTCCATCTCAACGAGGTCGAGCATCTCGGCGTCGTCCACCATGTCGCACTTGTTCAGGAAAACGACGATACGCGGCACGTTTACCTGACGGGCGAGCAGCACGTGCTCGTTGGTCTGGGGCATCGGGCCGTCCGTAGCAGCAACCACGAGGATGGCGCCGTCCATCTGAGCGGCACCCGTAACCATGTTTTTCACATAGTCGGCGTGGCCCGGGCAGTCTACGTGAGCGTAGTGGCGGTTGGCCGTCTGGTACTCGACGTGCGAGGTGTTGATCGTGATACCGCGCTCCTTCTCCTCGGGAGCGTTGTCGATCGAGTCGAACGAACGCAGCTCCGACAGACCTTTCTTAGCCAGAACGGTCGTAATAGCAGCGGTAAGAGTCGTCTTACCGTGGTCGACGTGACCGATGGTACCGATGTTGACATGCGGTTTCGAACGGTCGAATTTTTCTTTTGCCATAGCGTTAAATATTTAAAGTATTGTAAAAATTACCCAAAGTTTTAAAATCCATTCCGCAGAACGAGCGGCAACGCTGCAATCCTCCGCCTCCGGAGAAGTCCCAGCATCGCACGCCGTTGCGCCAAGAGCGGAAGACGAGGCTCAAACTCGCGACCCTCAGCTTGGAAGGCTGATGCTCTATCAACTGAGCTACTTCCGCAAAAATATACCGTATCGGAGCAACTCCCCCTCCTGCGCCCGTCGTCCGCAGACGACTTCGGGAGGTTTTGCGACTCCAACCGGTTTTCTTGAGTGGGAAGTGATGGATTCGAACCACCGTAGGCGTACGCCAGCAGATTTACAGTCTGCCCCATTTGACCGCTCTGGTAACTTCCCGTATTTTCCTCCGCAAAGAGGGGAGGTCGTTGCTCCGCCGAGCCTCCGACATTCCGAAAACTCCCGGGATTTCCGCCCCTCTCCGTCTTCGTTCCGTCGCATCGCCAGGCTCTTCGTTCCCGGCCCGCTTCTCTCGCATCGGCTTTCGGAGCCGATGGAGGGATTCGAACCCCCGACCAGCTGATTACAAATCAGCTGCTCTGGCCAACTGAGCTACATCGGCAGAATCAACCGTTTTGGATTGCAAAAGTAGGTATAAAAAATCAATCGCGCAAATAATCGGCGAAAAATTTTCCACTTTTTCATCTTTCTCAAAGAACCCCGCTTCCGCCCGCCTTTTCGGGGACGAAATCGGGTGCAAAGATAGGAAAAGTTTTGAATACGACAACAGTTTCCGCAAAAAATATGGCAATTATCTATTCCGCAGTCCGACAGTCCCCGGCACGACGC
Organism: uncultured Alistipes sp.; assembly: GCF_910580175.1. Lineage (GTDB taxonomy): Bacteria > Bacteroidota > Bacteroidia > Bacteroidales > Rikenellaceae > Alistipes. Next base: position 234,020 of record NZ_CAJTXD010000002.1, on the reverse strand, counting down.
AACGCATGCCGGTCTGCGCATCGCCCTCCGTCCCGGATCGCAATACCGAAAAGCCCTCGCAGACCACGCAGAAAACCACTCTCGCACGCAACCGGCAATCGCCCCGCATCCGATAAAAACCGGCCGCAACGAACGACACCTATTATATTATGTTATGTTTCGGTAGATCGGACATCCCGAAAGGGCACGACCATCTTTTCGAAAAAAACACCGCGCATTCCCGCCCCACTTTCCAGCCATCATACGCTCCGCACCGACGTTCGTTCCACATAAGCCTCAACGCAATTTCATCACTTCGTCGATACCCATGTTTTTGTAGGACGCCGCCAGTTCGTCGTCCCGATCGGAGACGACCAGCAGCTTGTCGCCCAAAAGCAGTTCGGTCTTGCCCTGCGGAACAAAATAGTCGCCGTCGCGGCAAACCATCATGACCAACGTATTTTCGGGCAAAGAAATATCTTTCAGACTTTTACCGAGCATACCCTCGCTGACTTCGACCTCCGTAAATACGGACTTTACCTCCTCCTGCATGTTCACGTTGAAAGTCGATTCGCGTTCTTCGTAGGAAAGGCCCAACAGATTGGCCATGCCGCTGACGGTCGTGCCCTGCACCGACAAAGAGATGATCGTCGACAGAAAAACCACATTGAACAGCAAATCGGCATATTCCGTCTTGGCGAGCAACGGATAAAGTGCGAACAGAATCGGCACGGCTCCGCGCAGTCCGACCCATGAAACATACAAGCGCGCCTTGACCGTGAATTTGCGGAACGGCGACAAACAAAGGAAAACCGCAACGGGACGCGCCACCAGAATCATGAATACGCCGACCGCAATGCCAAGAACCAACACCTTGGGCTGCAACAACTCATCGCTGTTGACGAACAGACCCAACATAAGGAACATCACGATCTGCATCAGCCAAGTAAACCCGTCGAAAAAGATCGTCATCGGCTGCTTCTGCGTGAGTTTGCGGTTGCCGACCACCAGACCGCCTATATAAACGGCCAGATAACCGTTGCCGCGGATCAAGTCGGTAAACGCAAAGGCGAAGAAAATGAATGCCAGCAGCAACACCGAATAGAGCGAGCGGTTAGCCAGGTTGATGCGGTTGATCGTCCACACGGCCAACCGTCCGACAAAATAACCGGACAAGGCGCCCACAACCATCTGCACCACGAACAAAACGACGCTCAACCCCCAGCCCACGCCGCCCGAGGAGTGTGAAAGCGCCCCCACGAGCAATATGGTAAGCATGTAGGCCATCGGGTCGTTGGAACCGCTTTCCAACTCCAGCAGGGGCCGCAAATTCTGCCGCAGGCCCTGGTTCTTGCTGCGCAAGATCGAAAACACCGACGCCGAATCGGTCGAGGCCATGGTTGCGGCCAACAACAACGCAGTCATGAAAGGCAGTTCCACCCCGACGGCCGGCGCCACGAGCCATACGAACCCGCCCAGGACGAACGCCGTGACGATCACACCTGCCGTAGCCAGCACTACGCCCGGGCCGATCACGGGCCGTATCTGCGAAAACTTGGTATCCATACCGCCCGTAAAGAGAATGATGCACAAGGCGGTCATCCCCACGAACTGCGTTACCTCCAACGAACGGTAGGTAATGAAGTCCAGACCGAACAACATGCCCACGCCCAAGAAAAGCAACAAGGCCGGCGCTCCGAAACGATAGGCCGCCTTGCCGGCCACCACCGCCACAAAAAGGAGCATGGCGCCGATCAAGACTATATTTTCATTGCTGAAATCGAACATCGTCTACTGTTTTTTCGTTTGTTTCTCCGGCTCCGCTACTGCGGAATGAAAATGTAGATAATCGTTCCCTGCTGCCGGGCCGGCGCCGCATCGTCGATATTGAACAACGACGACCGGGCCGCGCGCAAGGCCGTCTCGCGCATGCAGTCGTCCCCGCCGTACACCACACGGGCCGCCGTTACCTCGCCCGCCCGGTTGACGGCGATTTCGACCTCGACCTCGCCGCCGCCCTCGCACCGATAGGCCGGAACGACCAGACGGCGCGACGTACGCACCGGATCGACCAGCGAAAAGGAGACCGTTACCCGCCCCTCGACCTTGCGATCTTGCTGCTCGGCGCCCGTTTCGCTTCCTTTTCGCTCGCGGATGGCCTGCTCCTCGGCAAGCCCCTGCTCGTAGGCTTCGCGATTGGCCCGCATGCGCTCGGCCGCTTCGGCCGCCGCATCGTTCAGCGAAGCCGCATTGGTGCCGCGATCGTCCTTCAACTCCTCGTTCAGGACATTCTCATTGGACGCCAGATTGCGGACGCTCCGCCAGTCGATCGGATCCTGCTCCTGCCGGCGGCGCACCTCTTCCTCAAGACGGTCGCGCTCGCGTTCCATCTCGGCAAGCGTCTGCAAATCGATGTACATGCCCTGGGTAGAAGCGCGGCGTCCCACGACGATCTTCGACGATACGAACAGAATCATCAGCACCAGATAGGCTATCAGTGTGACGCACAGACCTATACGATGGTCGTAAGCCCATGTGCCGGCGTCCTCGCGCCGCCCGTCGAAAGGCAGGTTCAGACGCGGACGTCGCACGGGGCGTTCCCCCTGGTTGCTGTCGGATGGCATACGGGTCATGGCAGGCAGTCGGAATTTCGGACAAAATTAGTTTTTTTCAGCGATTTTTTATACCTTTGGGCACAAAATAATCGGAAATCAACGCTATGTCAACCAAACAACAAACGCTCAAAGCCCCCATTTCGTTCTCGGGCAAAGGGCTGCATACGGGTGTCAAAGTGACCATGACCGTCAACCCTGCCGATGCCAACACCGGAATCGTCTTCCGCCGCATCGACGTCGAAGGGCAACCCATAATTCCTGCGCTGTGCGACAACGTGACCGACACCTCGCGCGGCACGACCATCGAAGCCGGCGGCCACCGCGTGAGCACCATCGAGCACATCATGTCGGCGCTCTGGACGTCGGGCGTGGACAACGCCGTCATCGACATCGACGCCCCCGAAACCCCCATCATGGACGGCTCGGCGCGCGAATACGCCGCTGCGATCGCCGCGACGGGCGTGGTCGATCAGGAGGCCGAACGCAAGTTCTACCACGTGACCGAAAAGATGGTCTACACGATCCCCGAGAAAGGCGTGGCGATCATCCTCTATCCCGACGACGAGTTCTCCGTGTCGCTGCACGTGGACTACAACTCCAAAGTCATCGGCAACCAGTATGCCACGTTCGATCCCGGCGACGACTACGCCTCGAAAATCGCGCCGTGCCGCACGTTTGTCTTCCTCCATGAACTGGAGCCGCTCATCAAGATGAACCTCATCAAGGGCGGCGACCTGGACAATGCGATCGTCGTGGTGGAGAACCCCGTGCCGGACGAGCAGCTGGACAACCTGAAGAAGATTTTCAACAAGCCCGACATCGAAATCAAATCGGGCTATCTGAACAACTTGGAGCTGCGCTGCAACAACGAGCTGGCGCGCCACAAGCTCCTCGACCTGCTGGGCGACTTCGCCCTGCTGGGCGTGCGCATCAAGGGCCGCGTCTGGGCCACCCGCCCGGGCCACTTCGCCAACACGGAGTTCATGAAGCAGCTCAAGCGCTCGATCCGCAAGGCCGGAGAGAAGCCCCGCTACACCTACGACTGCCGCAAGCCGGCGCTCTACGATATCAACGACATCCGCAAGATGCTGCCCCACCGCCCGCCGTTCCTGCTCGTCGACCGCATCTTCCACTGCGACGCCACGTCGGTGGCCGGCATCAAGAACGTGACGATGAACGAGCCGTTCTTCGTGGGCCACTTCCCCGAAGAACCGGTCATGCCGGGCGTGCTGATCGTCGAGGCGATGGCCCAGTGCAGCGGCATCATGGTGCTGAGCGGCATCGAAGATCCGGAGAACTACTCGACCTACTTCATGAAGATCGACGGCGTGAAATTCAAGCGCAAGGTCGTACCGGGCGACACGCTGCAATTCGAAATCCACCTGCTGGAACCCATCCGCCGCGGCGTGGCGCTGGTCGAAGCCAAGGCGTTCGTGGGCGAAACGCTCGCCTGCGAGGCCGTGCTGATGGCCCAGGTCGTAAAAAACAAGCAGTAAGATGATTAGTCCCCTTGCTTATATCCACCCCGACGCCAAACTCGGCGAAGGGATTACAGTGGAACCGTTCGCCTGCATCGCCGGCGACGTCGAAATCGGCGACGGCTGCTGGATCGGCCCCGGGGCTGTGATCCACGACGGCGCCCGCATCGGCAAGCGCTGCAAGATACACACCGCGGCTTCGATCTCCTGCCTGCCGCAGGACTTGAAGTTCGACGGCGAAGTAACGACCTGCCGGATCGGCGACGACAACGACATCCGCGAATATGTCACGATCAGCCGCGGCACCAAGTCGACGGGCACGACCGTCGTCGGCGACGGCAACCTGCTGATGGCCTACGTGCATGTGGGCCACGACTGCGTGGTAGGTAGCCACTGCGTGATCGCCAACCGCGTGTCGCTTGCGGGCGAAGTGCACGTGGACGACTGGGTGGTCATCGGCGGACATGCCGCCATCCACCAGTGGACACGCATCGGCGCGCACGCCATGATCCAAGGCGGGTCGCTCCTGGGGCAAGACTTGCCGCCCTATGTGATCGTGCGCAACGACACGCTGCGGTTCGCCGGCATCAACAAGATCGGGCTTTCGCGCCGCGGCTTCACGTCCGAGCGCATCGCCGAGATCCACGATGCCTGCCGCATTCTGTTCCAGAGCGGTCTGAACTACATGAACGGCTGCGACGAGGTGGAACGCCAGGTGCCCCCGAGCGCCGAGCGCGACTATCTGGTCGAATTCATCCGTTCGTCGAAGCGCGGCATCATCAAGCCGTATGCCGGCAAAGAGTAGAAGACGCAGCGAAGAATCGGAGAGGCAGCGAAGAGACCGGAGGCGCGCAACAAAAGAAACCGGAGGCACACCGCATCTTTGAAGACAAAAAAATCCGGCAGCTGTTGGTTTGTCGGATTTTTTTCGTATATTTGTCCTGTCGAAAGACACGACGCACGATAAGGGGACGCAACGTCCCCTTATCTCATAGTTATACCTACATTTTCAAGCAAGCATGATCGACACTGAAAAAATCATAGCGATCGCCGAGCGCAAACTGGAAGGTTCGGAGATGTTCGTGGTGGGCTGCCACTGCTCGCCGGGCAACGAAATCGAACTGCTGATCGACAGCGACACATCGGTGTCGATCGACGCCTGCGTGGAGTTGAGCCGCGCCGTCGAAGCGGAGTTCGACCGCGATGCCGAGGATTTCTCGCTCACGGTGGCTTCGGCCGGCATCGGCTCGGAGCTGAAGTGCCTGCGCCAATACCGCAAGCTGCTCGGCCGGCCGGTGGAGGTGCTGTTGCAAAACGGCATCAAGATCGTCGCCCGGCTCGACGAGGCCGATGAGACGCACCTTACTCTTTCCTACGAAGAGAAGCAGACCGTCGAGGGCAAGAAACGCAAGCAACTTGTACGCGTGACGCGCACCTACCCCTTCGCCGAAATCAAATCGACGCGGGAATATCTGGATTTCAAGTAAAAAATCAATAATAAAATAATTCCATGGACAATCTGAATCTCATCAGCAACTTTGCAGAGTTCAAGGAGCTGAAGAACATCGACAAACCGACGATGATCGGCGTGCTGGAGGATGTTTTCCGCCACGCCTTGCAGAAACAGTACGAGACGGACGAGAACTTCGACGTCATCATCAACCCCGAAAAGGGCGACCTGGAGATCTGGCGGAACCGTACCGTGGTCGAGGACGGCGCCGTAGAGAACCCCAACATGCAGATCGCCGTATCGGAAGTCAAGGCCATCGACCCGACTTACGAGGTAGGCGACGAGTATGCCGACGAGTTGAAACTCGCGTCGTTCGGCCGCCGCACGGTGCTGTCGCTGCGTCAGAACCTCGCTTCGCGCATCCTCGATCTGGAAAAAGCCAACCTCTACGAGAAATACTCGGAGAAGGTCGGCGAAATCATTACCGGCGAGGTCTACCAGGTGTGGAAGAAGGAAGTGTTGATCCTCGACGACGACGAAAACGAACTGATCCTGCCCAAGAGCGAGCAGATTCCCAACGATTTCTACCGCAAGGGCGACACGATCAAAGCCATCGTCAAGTCGGTGGAGATGAACAACAACCAGCCGCGCATCATCCTTTCGCGTACGGCCAACCAGTTCCTCGAACGACTCTTCGAGCAGGAGGTGCCCGAGATTTTCGACGGTCTGATTACCATCAAGAAGATCGTCCGCATCCCGGGCGAGCGCGCCAAAGTCGCTGTGGAGTCCTACGACGACCGCATCGACCCGGTGGGCGCCTGCGTGGGCATGAAGGGTTCGCGCATCTACTCGATCGTCAAGGAGTTGCGCAACGAGAACATCGACGTAGTGAACTACACGGCCAACACGCAGCTGATGATCCAGCGTGCGCTCAACCCGGCCAAAATCTCCTCCATCACGCTTGATGAGGAGAAGCAGACCGCAGCCGTCTACCTCAAGCCCGACCAGGTGTCGCTGGCCATCGGCAAGGGCGGTCTGAACATCCGGCTTTCGAAGATGCTGACCGGCTACGACATCGATGTCTACCGCGAAGTCGAGGAAGAGGACGTGGCGCTGACCGAATTCGCCGACGAAATCGACGCCTGGATCATCGAAGCGCTCAAGAACGTAGGCTGCGACACGGCCAAGAGCGTGCTGGAACTGCCCGTCGAGGAGATCGCCGCACGTGCCGACCTCGAACTCGAGCAGGCGCAGAAGGTCGTGGAAATATTGAAGGCCGAGTTCGAATAAACCGTTTATGCTAAAAAAGGAGAACACACGATATGGGGAACGAAAGAAAATTAAGGCTCATTCAAGTGGCCAAGGAATTCAACGTGGGATTGAACACCATCACGGATTTCTTGCACAAGAAGGGCATCAAGAGCGACGGATCGCCCAATGCGCAGGTCGACGCGGAGACCTACGCCGTCCTGGAAAAAGAGTTCGGATCGAACCGCAGCGCTGCCGGCGCCCGCGATTCGATCCGCGAACGCATCGCACAGAAACAGACGACCATTACCCTCGAAGGCACCAAGAAACAGGAGCGCGAGGAGGAGAAGGAGGTCGTCATCAAGAGTAACGTCATCAACGTGCGCGACGAGATTCCGCAGCCGAAGATTCTCGGCAAAATCGACCTCTCGTCCAAACCCAAGGCGGCGCCCGCGCCTGCGCCCAAGGAGACGACGCCCGCTCCGGCACCGGCAGCCGAACCGGTCAAGGCCGAAAAGCCGGCTCCGGCTCCACAGCCCGAACCGGAAAAAGCGCCGAAGCCTGCCGCACCGGCCCCTGCTCCGCAGAGCGAGAAGCTGCCGGAACCCCCGGCTGCCGACCACCCGGCCGAAAAACCCGCGGCGCCCGAAGTGGCAGAAGTTGCAGAGTCGAAAACGGAGGCTCCGAAAGACGATATCTTCCGCCCGGCGACCGTGACCCTCCAGGGGCCGCAAGTGCTCGGCACGATGGACGTCTCGGGCTTCGTGCCCGGCGGCAAGCACAAGCGCAAGCGGCTGTCGAAAGAGAAAATCGACGTCACGAAAGCCCAGAAAGGCGCCGGACAAGGCAGCCAAGGCGGTCAGAACCGCGGCGGAGCGCAGGGCGCCGGACAGAACGGACAGGGCGGACAGAATCGCGGCGGCATGCAAGGCCCCAAAGGGATGCAGAACCAGCCCCGTCCGGGCGAAGGCCGCCGCAACAAGAACAAGAAGAACGCCCAACCTGTCATTCGCCCCGAAGTGAGCGACGAGGAGGTATCGAAGCAGATCAAGGACACCCTGGCGCGTCTGACGGCCAAGGGAGCCAAGAACACCGGTGCCAAGCACCGCCGCGACAAGCGCGAAGCGGCCGCCGAGCGCATGAACGAGGAGATGGAGCGTTCCGTCATGGAGCGTTCGACGCTCAAAGTTACCGAGTTCGTTACCGTCAGCGAATTGGCCACCATGATGAACGTCGCCCCCACCGAGGTCATCACGGCCTGCATGAACCTGGGTCTGATGGTGTCGATCAACCAGCGTCTCGACGCCGAAGCGCTGGCCGTCGTGGCTGAAGAATTCGGCTTCAAAGTCGAATTCGTATCGGTCGAAATCCAGGAAGCCATCGCCGACGACGAAGCCGACGACGAACAGAACCTGGTGCCGCGTCCGCCGATCGTCACGGTCATGGGCCACGTCGACCACGGTAAGACGTCGCTGCTGGATAACATCCGCAAAACCAACGTCATCGAGGGCGAGGCCGGCGGCATCACGCAGCACATCGGTGCTTACAGCGTGGAACTCAACGGCCAGAAAATCACATTCCTCGACACTCCGGGCCACGAAGCCTTCACGGCCATGCGTGCGCGCGGTGCGAAGATTACCGACGTGGCCATCATCATTGTGGCGGCCGACGACCACGTGATGCCCCAGACCGTCGAAGCAATCAACCATGCGCAGGCCGCCGGCGTGCCGATGGTCTTCGCCATCAACAAAATCGACAAACCCAACGCCAACCCCGACCACATCAAGGAACAGCTTTCGCAGATGAACTACCTGGTCGAGTCGTGGGGCGGCAAATATCAGGATCAGGAGATTTCGGCCAAGAAAGGTCTCAACCTGGATAAACTGCTCGAAAAGGTGCTGCTCGAAGCCGAAATGCTCGAACTGAAAGCCAACCCCGACAAGAAAGCGACGGGTACGGTAATCGAATCGACGCTCGACAAGGGCCGCGGCTATGTCTCGACGATCCTGGTACAGAGCGGCACGCTGCACATCGGCGACGTGGTGCTCTCGGGTACCTACACGGGCCGTGTGAAAGCGATGTTCAACGAGGACGGCAAGAAAGTGACCCTCGCAGGCCCCTCGACACCGGTGCAGGTGCTGGGTCTGAACGGCGCGCCGCAAGCCGGCGACACGTTCAACGTGATGGACGACGACCGCTCGGCCCGCGAAATCGCCAACAAGCGCGAACAGTTGCAACGCATGCAGGGCATCATGACCCAGAAGCACGTGACGCTCGACGAAATCGGCCGCCGCATCGCCATCGGCTCGTTCAAGGAACTGAACATCATCGTCAAGGGCGACGTCGACGGTTCGGTCGAGGCCATGTCGGGATCGCTCATCAAGCTCTCCAAGGAGACGGTGCAGGTCAACGTCATCCATGCCGCCGTGGGTCAGATTTCCGAGTCCGACGTGCTGCTGGCCGCCGCTTCGAACGCCATCATCGTCGGCTTCCAGGTGCGCCCCTCGGCCGCCGCACGCCGCGTGGCCGAGAAGGAGGAGATCGAAATCCGCCTCTACTCGATCATCTACGACGCCGTGAACGACATCAAGGATGCCATCGAGGGCATGCTTGAACCCGTGATGAAAGAAGAGATCGTCGCCTCGGTCGAGGTGCTGGAGATCTTCAAGATTTCGAAAGTCGGCACCGTGGCCGGATGTATGGTGCGCGAAGGCAAGCTCCAGCGCTCGACGCCGATCCGCGTGATCCGCGACGGCATCGTGATCTACACCGGCAAACTCGGCTCTCTGAAACGCTTCAAGGACGACGTGAAGGAAGTTACCGTAGGTCAGGACTGCGGTCTGAACATCGAGTCGTTCAACGACATCCGCGTGGGCGACATCGTGGAGGGCTACGAACAGGTCGAAGTGAAACGCAAATAGTATGAACCAACCCTTATAAAAGCATGAAGAACCCCATTCATTTTATCACGCCCGAAGAGGCGGTCAAAGTGATCAAATCGGGCGATCACGTCCATCTGAGTTCCGTGGCTTCGGCTCCGCAGTGCTTGATCAATGCCATGTGCGCGCGCGGCGAGGCCGGCGAGCTGAAGAACGTGCATGTACACCACCTCCACACCGAAGGGCCGGCACCCTATGCCGATCCCAAATTCGAGGGCATCTTCCAGCTCGACTCGTTCTTCGTGGGCGCCAACGTGCGCAAGGTAACGCAGAGCGGCGATGCCGACTACATTCCGATCTTCTTGAGCGAGACCCAGAAACTCTACCGCTGCGGTGCCGTGCCGTGCAACGTGGCGATGATCCAGGTCTGCCCGCCCGACAAACACGGCTACGTGTCGCTCGGCACCTCGGTCGACGCCACGCTCGCGGCCGTGGAATGCGCCGACCATGTGATCGCCGTAGTGAACAAGAACGTGCCCCGTGCTTTCGGCCAGGCCATGATCCCCATGTCCAAGATCGACATGTTCGTCGAGGACGACTCGCCGCTCATCGAAGCCCATTTCGCCACGCCTAACGAAGTGGAGACCGCCATCGGCAAGCACTGCGCAGCCCTGATCGAGGACGGCGCGACGCTCCAGATGGGCATCGGCGCCATCCCCAACGCCGTACTGAGCCAGCTGGGCGGCCACAAGAACCTCGGCATCCACACCGAAATGTTCGCCGACGGCGTCCTGCCGCTCGTAGAAAAGGGTGTGGTCAACGGCGAGGCCAAGAAAACCGACCCTGGCAAGATGGTTTCGACATTCCTGATGGGTTCCAAGGCCGTCTACGACTTCATCGACGACAACCCGGGCGTGCTGATGATGGATGTCGGCTACACCAACGACCCCTACATCATTTCGCAGAACGACCGCTTCGTGGCCATCAACTCGGCCTTGCAGATCGACCTCACAGGCCAAGTATGCGCCGACTCGCTGGGCACCAAATTCTGGTCGGGCGTCGGCGGTCAGATCGACTTCGTCTACGGCGCTTCGCTCTCGAAGGGCGGCAAAGCCATCATCGCCATGCCGTCGATCACGAACAAGGGCGTTTCGAAGATCTGCCCCACGCTGCTGGACGGCGCCGGCGTCGTGACGACACGCAACCACATCCACTGGTTCGTTACCGAATTCGGTGCCGTCGACCTCTACGGCAAGACCATGCAGGAGCGCGCCCGGCTGCTGATTTCAATCGCCCACCCCTCGGCGCAGGAGGAGTTGGACCGTGCGGCTTTCGAACGCTGGGGTTCGCACCACCACTACATCAAAAGCTACATGCAGAAGTAAAACATCTGCATGTCCGGCTTCGTTTCTGCCGCCTCCGGAACAATCCGGAGGCGGCTGTTTTATACCCCGCTCCAACTACTCTGTTTCGGCCCGCTCCGCCACCTGCCCCTTGACAAAAACAACATAACCCAAGCCACCTATATAAATATAAGTCCGGCGTCTCCCTGCTCGGGAAACGCCGGACTCGTATGCGTAATAAGATGCCTTATTCCTCCATCAAGATTTCCAGAATCTTGATCGCAGCTTTGGCAATCGGAGTGCCGGGGCCGAAAATGGCAGCAGCACCGTCGCGGTAGAGTTCGTCATAGTCTTGTGCCGGAATCACACCGCCCACGATGACGATGATGTCCTCGCGGCCGAGCTTCTTCAGTTCGGCGATGATCTGCGGCACGAGCGTCAGGTGACCGGCGGCCAGCGACGAGACGCCGACCACATGCACGTCGTTCTCGACTGCCTGGCGCGCAGCCTCCTCGGGAGTCTGGAACAACGGCCCCATGTCCACATCGAAACCGATGTCGGCATAACCCGTAGCTACCACCTTGGCGCCGCGGTCGTGGCCATCCTGGCCCAGTTTGGCGATCATGATGCGGGGCTGCCGGCCCTCTTTCTTGGCAAATTCGGCGCACAGCGTCTTGGCGCGCTCGAACGACTCGTCTTTTTTCACTTCCGAACTATAAACTCCTGAAATCGAACGAATAACAGCCTTATAACGACCAACGACCACCTCGCAAGCGTCGGAGATTTCGCCCAAAGTAGCACGTACCTTGGCCGCCTCGACAGCCAGCTCCAGCAGGTTGCCCTGCTTGGTCTTCACACACTCGGTAATCGCAGCCAAGGCTTTCTTCACGGCCGCCTCGTCGCGGTTGGCGCGCAACTCCTGCAAACGCTTTACCTGGCTCTCGCGCACAGCCGTGTTGTCTACGGCCAGAATGTCGATCGGCGCCTCCTTCTCCAGGCGATATTCGTTCACACCGATGATCTTCTGCTCGCCCGAGTCGATGCGGGCCTGCGTGCGGGCCGACGACTCCTCGATGCGCATCTTCGGAATGCCGGTCTCGATGGCTTTGGCCATGCCGCCCAGCTTCTCGATCTCCTGGATGTGCTCCCAGGCCTTGTGTGCGATTTCGTTGGTGAGCGTCTCCACGTAGTAGGAACCGGCCCACGGATCGACCTCACGGCAGACGGAGGTCTCCTCCTGGATGTAGATCTGCGTATTGCGGGCGATACGGGCCGAGAAGTCGGTCGGCAGAGCGATCGCCTCGTCGAGCGCATTGGTGTGGAGCGACTGGGTGTGCCCCAGCGCGGCGCCCATGGCCTCGATGGCCGTACGGGCCACGTTGTTGAACGGATCCTGCTCCGTGAGCGACCAGCCCGACGTCTGCGAGTGGGTACGCAGAGCCAGCGACTTGGGATTCTTGGGATCGAACTGCTTGACGATCTTGGCCCACAACATGCGCGCGGCACGCATCTTGGCGATCTCCATGAAGTGGTTCATGCCGATGGCCCAGAAGAACGACAGACGCGGAGCGAAAGCGTCGATCGACATGCCGGCGTTGACGCCCGCACGCAGATACTCCAGACCGTCGGCCAGCGTATAGGCCAACTCGATGTCGGCCGTAGCACCCGCCTCCTGCATGTGATAGCCCGAGATCGAAATCGAATTGAACTTGGGCATGTTCTTCGACGTATACTCGAAGATATCGGCGATGATGCGCATCGAGAACTCGGGGGGATAGATATAGGTGTTGCGCACCATGAACTCCTTGAGGATGTCGTTCTGGATCGTACCCGAGAGCTGGTCGAGCGTGCAGCCCTGCTCCAGTCCGGTCACGATGTAGAACGCCAGCACGGGCAGCACGGCGCCGTTCATGGTCATCGACACCGACATGCGGTCGAGCGGAATGCCATTGAACAACACTTTCATGTCCTCGACCGAACAGATCGACACGCCGGCCTTGCCCACGTCGCCCACCACGCGCGGATGATCGGCATCGTAGCCGCGGTGCGTGGCGAGGTCGAACGCCACCGACAGACCTTTCTGACCGGCAGCCAAATTGCGGCGATAGAACGCGTTGGACTCCTCGGCGGTCGAGAAACCGGCGTACTGACGAATCGTCCACGGACGCATCACGTACATCGTCGAATAGGGGCCGCGCAGGAACGGGGCGATGCCTGCCGCATAGTTCAGGTGCTCCATGCCCTCCAGATCGGCGGCCGTATAGCTGCCCTTGACCGGAATGCGCTCGGAAGTGATCCAGGGTTCCACCTGGCCGCATTTTTTCGAGGCGCAGCAAGAGGTCTGCGCGCCTGCGTCGTATTTCAGTTCCGAAAATTTAGCTCTCATAGTCAGATTCCCATTTCTTTAAGGTAGAACTTCAGTGTTTCGAGCACGTTGGACTTCACGTTGATGAAGTTCGTGATGCCTTGCGCTTCCAGCTCAGGCGTCGAGGCCGGGGCACCGGCCACCACCAGAATGGCCTTGCCGCCCAACAGTTCCTTGACCTTCGGTGCGACTTCGGCGTAGTCGTCGTCCGACGCGCAGACCACGACGATTTCGGCTTTCGACTCCAATGCTGCGGCCACGCCCTCCTCGATCGACTTGAAGAACGTGTTGTCCTGCACGCGGATGCCGGCGCAGGCAAAGAAGTTGCACGAGAACTGCGCGCGGGCACGGGCCATGGCCAGGTTGCCGCACGTGAGCATGAACGCCTTGGGCTGCTTGCCCGACCGGTCGACATGCAGGCGCATCTCCTCGAACGCCATGGCACCGCGATAGGGAACGAGCACATTGCCCTCGGCTTCCTTGCGGGCGACGATGTCGGCCGAGATCTCGGCCGGCGCCACCTCCGTGAAGTTGGGGAACTGATTGGCACCCAGCAGAATCTGGCGCCGCGTAGCGATGTTCTTGTCCTTGTTGGCGGCCGAAGCCTTGACCATCCCGACGATGACGCCAGCCTTGTAGGCCTCGGTGTAGCCGCCCTTCTCCTCGATCTCGAGGAAGAGCTTCCAGGCCTCGGCAGCGATCGACTGCGTGAGGTTCTCGATGTAGTACGAACCGCCCGCGGGATCGACCACCTGGTCGAAATGCGACTCGTGCTTGAGCAGCAGCTCGACGTTGCGAGCGATGCGCTTGGCAAACTCCGTGGGAGCCTCGAACGCCCGGTCGAACGGCGTGACTTCCAGCGAATGCACCCCGCCGATGGCAGCCGACATGGCCTCGGTCGTACCGCGCAGCATGTTGACATAGGGGTCGTAGACCGACTGGTTCCAGCGCGAAGTCTCAGCATGGATCATCATCTTGCCAGTGCAGTTCTTTTCAGGATTATAACCCTTGACGATGTTGGCCCACAACATGCGTGCGGCGCGCAACTTGGCGATTTCGAGGAAGTAGTTGGACGAAACGCTGAACGAGAAGCGCAGCTTGCGTGCGGCCTCGTCGATCGTCAGCCCGGCATCCATCAGACGCACGAGGTAGTCGTGCCCGGCCGAGAGAGCGAAAGCCAGCTCCTCGACGATGGTGGAACCCGAGTTGCCGAAAATCTGCGCCGAGACGCTCACAATGCGGATATGCTTGTACTCCTTGGTTTTGCGGATCAACTCGACGATGCGGGCGAAGCACTCCTTGCCGTCGGGCGAGCAGAAGTCGCCCTTGGACGAAAGGCCCTTGACCAACGGGTCGATGCAAAACATGACGTGCGCATCCTCCTTGGCCAAGCCCTCCTTTTCGATTTTCGCCAGCACGAGGTCGGCGACATGGCCCATCTTCTCGCCGCAGAACACGAGGTCGACGGCCGGCAGGTGGATGTCGCGCAACAACATGTCGAGGTCGGCAGCCGAGAACTCGGCCTTGGCCACGTGGAAGCCGAGCGAATCGACGCCCGAACCGAGCAGTTGCAGCGCCTCGGCATTGGCCGCCGCAGGATCGGCGACGGTTACCGTCTGGTGGATGCGCCAACGGTTGTGCGCATGCGTACCGCGCACGTAGGGGAATTCGCCTGCCTGCGAACCCAAAAACCGCAGCCCTTCGAGGTTTTCAGCGCGGTAGTAAGGACGGACGTTGAATCCCTCGCCCGTACGCCACACCAGCTTGCGTTCGTAGTCAGCACCTTTCAGGTCAGCCGTAATCACCTCTTCCCACTGCGCGGTAGGCACCGCAGGAAATTCGGCGAACAGCTTTTCTTGTTTGGTATTTGCCATAACTATTTATAGATTAGTAAAAGTTCCCTTCAAACAGCACGTAAAGGTATAAAATAATTGGCAAATGCGAGAATAAATTGTTAGAAAAATAACAACCGAAGAAATCGCAGGTCCGAATTATCGGACGCCGCACCCCGAAAAGATTCGACCTGCTGCCGGACGACTGTCGGGCGAAAGAAAAAGCACCCGAAAAACCAGCAAAAAAGTATGCTTGTCTGCCAAAACACACCAACCGCGAAATTCCCCGGTATGTCGCGGTTTTTCGAGCCGTGCAAGCCACGCCCCGACGGAGACCGCAAGTGCAACCCGCAGGCAGCGCAGCCGAACAAAAAGAGGGAGATTACTGCGGATAAGCATAAAAAAAGACTCCGGAAACCGGAGTCTCAAAAAGTAAAGCAACCGTGAAAATCGGAGCGGAAAACGATATCCAAAAGCAGCAGATCGCGAACTTCCGTTAAAAGTATTTTCCGCGCAGATCCTTGATCTGGGCCATATCCTGGATCACGGGGAGTACGAACTGTTGTGCCATGCTCTCGGCCATAGCCTGCGCCCGCACCTTCTCGGCTTCGGGCGTCTGTGCGTCGCCATGCTGAACCTCGTCGACCTGGAAGACATAGACTCCGGTCAAGCCCTTGACGGGAGCCGAAACGCAGCCCGGCTGCCCGCAAGCAGCGATCGCACCGATCAAACGCGGCTCCATGCCCACACCGTCGATATAATAGGAATTGAATCCGACCTTCTCGAAATCAGCGACTTCCGTGCCGAGACTCGCGGCCTGCTCGTCGAGCGAGGCGCCGGAAAGCTCCTTGGCAATGAAGTCGAACTTCTTGTCGCGGAGCAACTGCGCACGGATGCGGGTGGCCACCTCCTGAACGGGGGTATATTCTTCGTTGTCGATCTTGGTCAAGACGGCGACTACATAATCCTTACCCACGGTAAAAATCTCGGAAACATCGCCCGGCTTGGCTCCATAAGCCCAACGGGCGACATCGCGCGAATCCTCCAAACCGCCGATCGTACGCTCGCCCTGGGTCAGAACGGCGACACGCGGCGTCAACGCAGCGGCCGAAGCGGCATCGTTGAAAGCCTGGATCGAAGACTTGGCATTGACCGAGAACGAAAGGGCCTGGTTATGCAGATCGCGAACCGTAGCGGCCGAAGCCTCGACGGGATAAGTGATCGACGCGATCTGCACATGCTTGACGGGCCGGCCGGCACGGTAAACCTGCAAAAGCTGAACGGCATCGCCGGACAAGACCTTTACCACATCGCCCTGCTTGGCCTTGGCGAGCGCCTCGGCGAACTCGCCGGTAAAGGCGGAGAAAGGCAGCACGCCGACCTCGCCGCCGTTGGCGGCCGTCTGGTCATGAAGCGAATATCGGGCGGCGAGTTTGGAGAAGTCGGCGCCCTGGCGGATAACGCCCAACAAGCTGTCGGCCAACTCCTCCTGGGTATAAGGCAAGACGATATGGCGGATGCCGAGCGAATCGGGCGCCATCTTGGAATCGAGCACGCGGGCCATCGTCCACTCGTTGTTCTTCAACACGGGGCCGTAGGTTTTGCCAGCCATCAGAGCAACGGCCTCCTCGTCGGTAAGCTGGGCGGCCGAAACATAATTCTCGGCAATATGACCGCGACGGTCGGCACGCACGAAAGTCCGCAACGGTTCGGCCACGGCGAACTTGGCTCCCACCTCCTCGACGTTCTTCTCCAAAGCCAACAGATCGTCGTCGGTAGGCTCGACCTCGAAGACAACATAGGACAACGACCGCGAAGGAGACTGCCGGTAGGCATTCTTATGGCTCTTATAATAAGCCTTGATCTCGCTGCCGGAAACCTTGACGAGCGAATCGGGCACCTGCGCATACTTCTTGCCGATCCATTTGCCGGAGAAGGTGTCGTTGGCAGCCTTCGTACCGAGGGCCACCTCCAGCGAATTGACATAGACGCCGCCGCGCACGAGACCGAGGTACTTCTGAAGCGCACGTTCCAAGCGCGCCTGGTCGTTCAGCTCCTCCCACACGGCAGCGGCCTGCGGATCACTCTCGGCCCGGGCCAGGAATTCGCTCACGGCCTCCACACTATACAAACCGGTACGGGGATCGGCGAACGCATTGTAGAAGACAGGCGACATCGCCTCGCCGCGGATCATGGCCTGACGCTCGGCATCGGAGACCTGCAAACCGGTTTTGGCGAAACCGGGCCGGAGCACATGATCGGCCACGAGCGACTGCCATGCCGCGTTGGCGAGCATGGCGGCCTGCTGCTCGTCGCTCTCCTGAGCGCCCGACTGCGCCTTGACCTGCTCGTAACGGTCGTAATATTCGGAATAGTTGATCTTCGTGCCGTCGATGACGCCGACTTTCGGGTCGTTGCCCGAGAAGCCCATTTCAGTCTTCAACGAGAGGATGAATGCCAAGAGGGCGAGGGCAATGATGATCGAAAGCACGATGCCGAACTTGGTACGTAAGGTGTTTAAACTTGCCATATGGAATGTAAAATTATTGTTGTTTGCAGAAAAATGAAGTCCCAAAAACACTGCACGCCGGACGCGGCACCGGAGAATCCCCGATCTGGCCGGAATGTTCCTACAAAGATAATGAATTTATTCTGAAAAGCGCTGTCCCTCTACAATTTTTTAACCCTTGCCAACTCGATCCTCGACCGTGTGGTGCGGAGCATGCGCAGCTGCAAGTCGCCGATGACGATCGTCTCGCCGGCAGTGGGAATGCCCTCGTAATGGAAGATGATGAACCCGGCCAGGGTGTCGTACTCCTTGCTCTCCTCGATGCCGAGGGCATATTTTTCGTTAAGATACTTGACTTCGAGCCGGCACGAAAGGACATATTCGCCGGGGCCGACCTGCTTCTCGGTCAGATCGGGAACGTCGTGCTCGTCCTCGATCTCGCCGAAAATCTGCTCCAACACGTCTTCGAGCGAAATGACGCCCGCCGTGCCGCCGAACTCGTCGATGACGACAGCGATGTTCGACCGATGCTTGATGAAATTCTGCAACAGCAGCTGCAAAGGCATGGTCTCGGGGACGAAATTGACCTGCATGATAACCTGCCCGATATGCTCGGGCCGCGTAAAGAGACTCTTAGAATTGACGTATCCGACGATATTGTCGATGTTGCCGCGCCAGACGAAAATCCGTGAATATTTCGTATCGGCGAAACGGGCCGTGAGCTGCTCGATGGAGGTGTCGTCGGCATCGACCGCCTCGATATCGACTCGCGGCACCATGCAGTCGCGCACGCGCAAGTCGGCGAAATCCAACGCATTCTGGAAAAGTTTCAGCTCGTGGTCGGGATCCGGCCCCTGCTCGGAAGAACCGGTGTCGAGCAACGCGGCCAGGTCGTCGCGGCTGAACGAAGGCTGCACGCTCTGTTCTACGACGGATTTGCCGAACAGCCGCAAAATACCGTGGGAAACGAGCGTCGTCAACCGGGCAACGGGATACAGCAAAAGGTAGAACACGTAAATCACGGGCGCAAAAGCGCGGTAGTAAAAATTGGGGTTGTTGCGGAAAACGGATTTGGGCAAGAACTCGGCGACGAAGATGATGATGAGCGTGGAAACGCCGGTCTCGATGGCCACCGACCCTTGACGGGCGACATGCTCCCACCCCAAGGCGAAGAAGAGCGTCCGCAGCAACACGGACATGTAAAGCGAATAGATGACCAACGCGATGTTGTTGCCGACAAGGATCGTCGTGATGTACTGTCCGGGATGCCGGGCGAAAATCTCGGCGATGCGATCGAACAGCCGGCTCTGCTTGCGGTCGATCTCCAGCTTGAGCCGGTTCTTGCTGGTAAAGGCGATCTCCATGCCCGAAAAGAAAGCGGACAGCAACAACATGGAGAGGATCAATACGATAGAAGTGAACATGGCTGAAAACTATACGCAATTCAAGAGATCGTATTATTCGAGCAGTGTCGTTCCGGCATGCTGCCCCTCGGAAGACTCCCGGTCGATATGCCCCTCGGGAATCCGCTCCTGGGAAAGGCCGGCAGCCGGAATGGGCAGCAACTTTTCGACCTTTTCAACGGGCCGCAGCCGGGCATCGAGAGAAACGGAAGAGGTCTCACGAGGGGCCTGCGACGCCCCTCCAGCGCTCCCGGACAAAGCTCCGGGCGCCGGCCCTTTGCGTGCGGCAGCCGTCTTGCCTGCCGGAGCGTCGACATCGACAACATGAGATGGCGCGAGACGACCGGGCGAACCAACAACGCCGGAATTCCCGACCCCGGATGCAGCGGCAGAAGCCGCAGACTGCGGAGCGGCGGGCCGACCATCCGAACGGCTGTCCGGCGCCCCCGACGAAACAGAATCCGACGGTGCGACGTCCACCTCCATACGCCCCTTCATGCGACGGAAACGCCAATCCTTGAACTCCTCGTCGGACTCGAAACCCTCGCCGATGAAGACGTCGTTGCCGCCGCTCTGGACGATCTTGGAGTCGACGTTGGAATAGATCTTTTTCGTACGCTCATTCCAGAACAACTGCTGGGTATACAACTTTTTACCATCGGACTTTTCGACGACGACATCCCCTTTGGCCTCCCACAACCGGCGTTTCTCGTAGTAGATGGCATAGTTGGCGGTCAGCACGCCGTCGACCGACGACAACGAATCGTCTTGGTAGGTCGTGATCTTGACCCCCTTGCGGAACTCGCGGTAAGGCTCGCGGGCCTGGGAATAGCCCTCCATCAAGGGAGTGACAAAGTGATACGAACGCCGCCCGTTCTGCGAATTGACGATCGAAAGGTTCTCGCTGTACTCGGTCATGAGCGTCTCCTCGGCCGCAGCAGCGTCCTTATCGGCATCCCCGCAGGAAAACAGCAAGATAGCACTCCCCAAAACGGGAAGTGCTACCGAAAGGTATCTGGTCGTGCGGACGAACATCTCCTGCAAGCGGCCGAAGCGATTAACGGAACCGCACGGTGGTGGCTACGCCGGCAGCCGTACCGCAGGAAACCGTATAACGTGCGCCCTCCTGCAACTCGTTGAAGAAGCACTCCTCGGAAGTCGGGAAGCGGTTGCGGAACGACGAAAGCGACGTCTTGGCGGGGGCTATATACTCGGAGTCGGAGGGAAGCAGCTCGATAGCCCGGGCCATCGTGTCGTAAGCTGCCCAGAAAGCGGCCTGCCCGGCGAATCCGCCGCACTGGCCGGCCGAGACGCCATAGCACTGCGCCAACACGAAATAAGGCACGCCGTCTTCAGGATTGAGGTCGCGAGCCGAACGGGCAGCCGCAGCGGCACCCGGAATGTGGTTGGCGACCAACTCGACCAAGGCGATGCGGACATAGAGCTTCTGCTGCTCGACGGGATCGGTCTCGGTGGCCAGCGCCTCATTGAGGTACTTGGTAGCCTTGGCGTAATCGCCCTTGTTCTGGAACGCCTGCGCCAGGAACATGGCGGTCTCGGAAGAGGGCTTGACCTCGTAATATTTCTCGGCGATGGCAAAATAGAAATCGCCGTCGCACTTGGCACGCGACATCAAGGCCACGGCCTGGGCGAGCAAAGCCTCGTCGTCGGGCGCATTCTCCAACTTGGTGCGGAACAACTTTTCGAGGTTCGCGCAGCTTGCGGCGCCCGAGAGACCGAACGCAGCATCGAACTGCGACTTGTACTCGCCGGCATTCTCGCCGAAGAGGGGCGAGAGCCGGTCGTACTCGGCGATGATCTCGTCGGGCATTACCTCGTCGGTATTCTTGTAGTCCTCGCAGAGGTTGCTGAAGTAAACGGTTACCGTCTCGGGATCGGTGTCGGCACCTCCGGCAGCGATGGCATCGCGGAAAGCGCTGCGGATGCCGGCACGGTCGTTGGGCAGGTAAGTGAGATACTCGCGGGCCTTGCGATCGAGGATATAGGCGGTGCCGCGCTTGGGGTGGCTGCCGAAATACTGGTTGCGCAAATCATACATCCACAACAACGAATCGACGTAGGCTTTCTTCTCGGCCAGACTCTTGGCGCGGTTGATCTTGTTCTTGTAGACGACGGCGCCGCGGACGTAGATGTTCTCCGAAGCATCGGGGCATGCCTCGATCAACTCGCGGAGATGCTGGGCAGCGGCGTTGTAATCCTTGTTGTCGCAAGCTTCCTTGAGGAAGTTGCTGTTGAGGATGTTCTTCTCGCGTGCTTCGGGCGTATCGCCCCATTTGGCATACTGCGGACCGCTGAAGTCTTGCTGGGCCGATACGGAAACGGCGCAGAACGCAGCAGCGGCAACGAGGATGAATCTAACGTTTTTCATTGTTCAGAAAATTTATATGTCGTAAAATTTATCGGTTAATCATACTTGGGCCGGACGAACCAATATTCTCCGTTCTCCGAACCGGCGAACAGCGCGAAGCCCACGGCGAACTTGAAATACTGCTGCCGCACCAGTCCGACCCGCTCGGCGACGTTGAACCCGCGGTTGCCGTACTCGAAACCGACGTCGACCGAAGAAGCGCCGAGAAAACGCACCGGGATGCCGAAGCCCACGGTAACGGCATACTGGTGGAGCCGGCGGCCGCCGAACGTCTGGCTGTAATCGCCGTAGCGGAAGCCGGCGCGATAAGACCAGCGCTTCATGAAACGCCGCACATCGTAACGGTTGGGCACGAACTCTACGCCGACCTTGAACGTGCTGGTGTTGGCATAGGCGACGTCGAAGCGTCCGCCTCCGGCGCCGGCACCGGTCGAGACCGCGTCCTGATTGGCTCCGCCCCAATTCTGATAGACATAATCGAAGCCGAACGTCCATTTGGGCGTCTGGTAGTAAACGCCGGCGACGAGCTGCCGGGGCAGCACCAGCTTGAGATCGGCTTCCTCATCGATGACGGTCGTGCCGGAAAGATCCGAAGTGTAGACCTGCGTGCGATGGCGGGGCCGCAGATCGCCGCCCACATCGAACGTGGCGCCGAACGTGAGGACACGGCGGGAATTCATGATGGCGTCCCACTGCACGCCGACCTGTCCCTTGAAACTGGAAATGCTGTATTCGCTCTGCCCGACGATGGAATTGAACGCACCCTCGCCGGTAATCGACGAGAACGTCGCTGTATAGGAACGGTCGATCTTACCCCAATAATACTGCGCGGCCAGACCGATGGAAAAGTGCTTGGCGACCTCCCACCCGACGCCGAGCTTGACCTCGGTAACGTCGCCCTCGCCCTGATAGGTATACTGCACAGGGCCGACATTGCCCCAAACGGGATCGCCGGGATCGAACTCCCTGAAGAACTTGGTGCGGTAACCGACGGAACTATAAGGAGCGAGACTCACGCCCAGCCCCAACTTGCGGGCCAGAGGAAACTGCACGGCAATGTCGTGGAAATTGAACGTATTGTAAGCCGACTTCTTGGCCACGCCGTTGTCCGACTGGGAATTGTAGTAATTTTGTCCTTCCAGGCCGAAACTGAACAAGAAACTTTTCTGCGGCACGGCACTGTAAGCGGCGGGGTTGAGCGTGTTGACCATGCCGGGATTGCGCATGGCGACACCCACGCCGCCCATCGAACGCATGGGCAGCGTACCGGGCGTGTTGACCTCGCCGATGCCGTACATGGTGTAGGGCGAAAAGGCGTTGATGCTGCTGGTCTGCGCTGCAAGGCCGGCGGGCAGAAGAAGCGACAACGCTGCGACGACCGCTTTATGGAAGGTGTTCTTCAATGACATTGAACTCTAAAATTCGATCCAGTCCGCAAAAGACGGGATTCCGATTTGCAAATATCGTATTTTTAATTCTTTTCGCAAAGTATTTCGCATCCCCGCCGGTAAAAATTACGCACGGATCGTCGATTTTCTGCCGCATGCGCGCGATGTACCCCTCGATCTCGAAGACGATCGACTGCACGACGCCGGACTGGATGGCCCGGACGGTGGTGCGTCCGAACAGCTCCGGCTCCGCCCCGGGCGCCTCGCACAAGGGCAAGGCCGCCGTATGCTCGTGCAAGGCCCGGAAACGGGAGCGCAGTCCGGGCGAGATGCACCCGCCGCAGAAATGCCCGTCGGCAGAGACGAAATCGACCGTCACGGCCGTACCGAAGTCGACGATCAGCACGTTGCGGCCGGGCAGAATCGCCGCAGCACCCACGGCAGCGGCGAGCCGGTCGCGCCCCAGGGTATCGGGCGTGAGGTAATCGTTGACCAGAGGCACGGGCGTCCGGGGCGTGAACTCCAGGCAACGGCCGATCCGCCGCCGAAGCGCAGCGACGACCCCGGCGACCTCTCCGCGGGTGGACGAGACGATGGACTTCGAAATCGGATAGGCCCGGCACAGCTCATCGACGATCGTTACGGAAAACGTTTCGCCGCACCGCTCGGCGACGCATTCGCCTTCAGCCATAACGGCGCACTTGACCAACGTATTGCCTATGTCGACGATCAGATTCACAACTCGCGCAAAGTTTTGTAGGCCGCTTCCACATCTTTGATGTTTCTAACGGTCATGGCCAGGCGATTATTGTGCTGCTTGAGCACGAAACGCTCGGGATGCTGCGTAACGGACTTGAGCAGCTCCATGAACGTGTCGCTTTTGTAATAGGGCGAGTTCTCCTCGCCGACGAAATGGACGATCATCAACCCGTTCTTGACCTTGACGCGCTCCATGCCCAGACGGATGGCCTCCCAACGCAGCCGCACCACGTCGAGCAGCTCGCAGGCAGCACGCGGCAGGGGGCCGAAGCGATCGACGAGCCGGTCGGCGAACGCCTGCAATGCCTCCTCGTCCTGGGTGGAGTCCAGCTCGCGGTAGAGTTTGAGCCGCTCGGCCTGCTGGGCCACGTAAGTGTCGGGCAGGGCAGCCTCGACCTCGATGTCGATATGCGCATCGTCGATGAAACGCATCCGTCCGACCACCTCCTGCTCCGGGGCGGAAAGTCCGGCAACCTGCAACCCCTCGGCCCGCAGCTCGGCGATGGCCTCCTGCATGATCTTCTGGTAGGTCTCGAAGCCGATGTCGGCGATGAATCCGCTCTGCTCGGCGCCCAACAGGTTGCCGGCGCCGCGGATGTCGAGGTCTTGCATGGCGATGTTGAAACCCGACCCCAGATCGGAGAACTCCTCGATGGCCCTCAACCGCCGCCGGGCGTCGGACGAGAGCAGCTCCTCGGGCGGCGAGAGGAGGTAGCAGAACGCCTTGCGGTCGGAGCGTCCGACCCGGCCGCGAAGCTGGTGGAGGTCGCTCAACCCGAAATTCTGGGCGTTGTCGATGATGATGGTATTGGCATTGGGGATGTCGATGCCGTTCTCGACGATGGTAGTCGAAAGCAAGATGTCGAACTCGCCGTAGATGAAGTCCATGATAAGTTTTTCGAGCTGCTCGGCGGGCATCTTGCCGTGGCCGACGCCGACGCGGGCCTTGGGGCAGACGCGGGCGATCAGCCCCTGGATCGAGAGCAGGTCTTCGACACGGTTGTGGACGAAATAGACCTGCCCGCCGCGCGCCAGCTCGGCCTGGATGGCGTCACGGACGATCTCCTCGGAGAAGACGTGCGACTCGGTAACGATAGGCTGCCGGTTGGGCGGCGGCGTGGAGATGACCGACAAGTCGCGCGACCCCATCAGAGAAAACTGGAGCGTACGCGGAATAGGTGTGGCAGTGAGGGTAAGCGTGTCGACCGAGACGCTCATCTGCGTGAGCTTCTCCTTGGCGGCGACGCCGAACTTCTGCTCCTCGTCGATGATGAGCAGCCCCAGGTCGCGGAAGACAATCTGCTTGCCCAACATCTTGTGCGTGCCGATAAGGATGTCGATGCGCCCGGCGGCCAGCTCCTCGCGGATGCGGGCGACTTCGCGGGCCGTCTTGGTGCGGTTGAGATACTCGACCCGCACAGGGAAGTCGCGCAACCGTTCGGAAAACGACCGGTAATGCTGCAAGGCGAGGATCGTCGTCGGAACGAGCACGGCGACCTGCTTGCCGTCGGATGCCGCTTTGAACGCGGCACGGATGGCGACCTCGGTCTTGCCGAAACCCACGTCGCCGCAGACGAGCCGATCCATAGGCTGGTCGGACTCCATGTCTTTCTTGACGGCCGCGATGGCGGAGTGCTGGTCGGGCGTATCCTCCCAACGGAACGAGGCCTCCAACTCGTGCTGCAAATAGCTGTCGGGCGAGAAAGCGAAGCCCTTGGACGCCTTACGCTTGGCATAGAGGGCGATCAGCTCGCGCGAAATATCCTTGACAGCCTTTTTGGCGGCGTTCTTGAGTTTCTGCCAAGCACCGTTGCCGAGCTTGTAGATCTTGGGCGGTTCGCCGTCGCCGGCCTTGTAACGCGAAATGCGGTGAAGCGAATGGACGTTGACGAAAAGCACGTCGCCATCCTTATAAACCAATTTGATGGCCTCATGCTGCTTGCCGCCCTCGTCGACCTTGACCAGTCCGTCGAACCGCCCGACGCCATGGTCGATATGGACAACGTAGTCGCCGGGCCGCAGGCTGTTCAGCTCGGCGACGGTCATCTGCTCGTCGCGCTTGATCTCGCCGTTGATGCGGTAGCGCTGGTAGCGGTCGAAAATCTGGTGGTCGGTATAGAGGCAGAGCTTCAGCTCGTTGTCGACGAATCCCTCGTGCAACGTAATGGCCAGAGAACGTACGACGGCCTGTCCGCGTCCGATCTGGTGGAAGATGTTTTCGAGCCGCTCGACCTGAATGCGGTTCTCGGAGAGAATATAGGTTTCGTATCCCCGCAGGGCGTTGCGGATCATGTCGTCGGCGAGCAACTCGAAATTCTTGTTGAACTTGGGCTGGGGCGACGTGGAGAAACGCACCTCGGCGGAAGCGGGACGCTCGGGCAGGCTGTTGCGCAGAAAGAGCAGCCGGCTCTGCACCAGGTCGCCCAGCAACCCGTTGCGGCTGGTCAGCAGGCGGTCGATCTCCTCGGGATGCTCCATGTCGCCGAGCGCCTTGCGGCGCACGTCGTTGACCTTGCGCAGCACGAAATCGGGATCGAAAAACCAGAAAGACGCCTCGCTGCCGACGAACCCGGCCAACGAAACCCGCGACTGTCCGGCCTCGGCGCCGTGGAGATCGGGAACGATGGCCACATGGGACAACTTCTCGGACGAGAGCTGGCTGGAGATCTCGAAACGCCGGATGGAGTCCACTTCGTCGCCGAAGAAATCGATGCGGAACGGCTTGCATTCAGAGAAAGAAAAGACATCGACGATACCGCCGCGCAGAGAATACTGCCCCGGCTCGAAGACGAAATCGACACGCTCGAACCCGGCATCGACCAACGCCTGCTGCAACACCTCGATGGAAATCTTGTCGCCGACACGCACGTCGATGGTATCTTGCTGCAAGGTCTGCCCATCGGCGACCCGCTCGGCGAGCGCCTCAGGATAGGTGCAGACAACCAAATAATCCTGCCCGTCGAAACTGCGCAAGGCATTCAAAGCCGCCGTGCGCAGCACGACGCCCTGGGCATCCTCCGAACCGTAGGCAACCGACCTTTTCCAAGAGGAGGGGAAGAAGAAGACGCGCCGCTCGTCGAGCAAGGCATAAAAATCGTTCAACAGATAAGCCGCAGCATCCCGATCCTCGGCCACGAAGACATGCACACCGCCGACCCGGGCGACAGCCGCAGCGGCATAGAACGGAAGCGCCCCGCCGACCAACTCCTGGAGATGGACGGCGGCGCCCCGGTCGCTCAACCGCCGACACAGCGTCCCGAGCGCCTGCGACCCTGCGGCGAACTGCGCTATTTGCTCGCGGGAAGAGACCATGAATGAAAAATGGAGAGCGGAAGACCGGCATCACGACTCCGACACCCTGCCTTACCGCTCTTGATTGGGAAACTATTTCTTTATCAAATCGTTGTCCTTCTTGTCGTGGTAATGCACCTCGACGATGCCGATGCTCTGATCCTCGGCGATATCGATCTGCACCTTGTATTTCCACTGCCACTGCCGGCGCAGCGACCAGAACCCTTTCTTGAGGAAAGCAGCAACGTAGGGACTGACGACCAACTTGATGTATTTCTGCCCCCGATCCTCCGTCAAGAACGAAATCTGGTTCTCGATCTTCTTGTCCAACACGACCGTAGGCTCGATCTTGCCCGAACCGTTGCAGGTGGGGCAGACGTCGGAGACGCTCTCGACGGCTACGGGCCGCACCCGCTGGCGCGTGATCTGCATCAACCCGAACTTGGTAAGCGGCAGCACCGTATGCTTGGCCTTGTCGGTAGACATGAGCTTGACCATTTCGTCGAAAAGCAGCTGGCGGTTCTGGGCCTTGTGCAGGTCGATGAAGTCGATGATGACGATGCCGCCCAAGTCGCGCAGGCGCAGCTGCCGGGCGATCTCCTTGGCCGCGGCAAGATTGACATCCAAGGCGGTCTGCTCCTGGTTGTCCTCGGCCTTGGTGCGGTTGCCGGAGTTGACGTCGATGACGTTCATGGCCTCGGTGCGCTCGATGATGAGGTAAGCGCCCCGCTTGAGCGACACATACTTGGCGAAAAGCGACTTGATCTGCTTCGAGATGTCGAAGTTGTCGAAGATGGGCACGTTGCCGCGGTAAAACTTGACGATCTTCTCCTTCTCGGGATCGATCTGCCGGATGTAGTTGCGGATGTCGTTGAACATGGCCTGGTCGTCGACGGCGATCTGCGAGAACGATCCGTTGAGCGAATCGCGGATAATGGTGTTGGCCCGGCTCATCTCGCTCATGAGCTGCGCGGGCGCGGTATGCTTGCGGATGGCCGCAACGGTCTTGCGCCACCGCTCGATCTGGGTGCGGATGTCCTGCTCGATGTCCTCGTCCTTGGCCTCCACGGCTGCCGTGCGGATAATGACGCCGAAATTATTGGGCAACACGGCGGTAGCGATCCGCTTCAAACGCTTCTTCTCCTCGGCCGAACGGATCTTCTGCGAAAGGAACACCTTCGAGGAAAAAGGCACCAGCACGACGTTGCGCCCGGCCAGGGAGATGTCGGAAGTCAGACGCGGCCCCTTGGTGGAGATGGCCTCCTTGGCGACCTGCACCATGATCTGCTGTCCGACCTGGAGATAGTCGCCGATCTTGCCGGACTTCTCCACAGATGGCTCCAGCTTCATGCTTTCGAGCCGCAGCCCCCGCTTGCCGGGAACGCACGAAGCGGTCAGTTTCTGCAACGAGGGGAAGTGCGTCCCGAGGTCGAGGTAATGGATGAAGGCGTCTTTCTCATGCCCGATGTTGACGAATGCGGCGTTAAGCCCCGGCATGATCTTGCGCACCTTGCCTAAATAGATGTCGCCGACCGCGAAGCCGGTCTGACACTGTTCCTTGGACAACTCGACCAACACCTTATCCTCGCACAGCGCAATGGAAATCTCGGTCGGGTTGACGTTGACGATCAACTCTCTGTTCATTTATCTTGTGCGCGTCCCGCAGGACGCGATATGCTGAAATTAGTAATGATATTCCGCGCTTTACGAATCTGGAGCGGCGGAACGCTCCAATGGCGAAGACCCCTTCCGCGACGCTCCCGGGCCGGGGTCGGAGGCGGCATCGACACCGCCGATTTTTAAATAGGTAAAGCTAAAAGAACCCGAGGCCCCTTTAGCTTTATCTATCCCAATAGATGCACACCCTACTTTTTCTTGTGGCGGTTCTTGCGCAGACGCTTTTTACGCTTGTGGGTAGCCATCTTGTGACGCTTATGCTTCTTTCCGTTTGGCATAGTCCTAAAATTTTAGAGGTTCTTGATTTATCGTAACTATTTCACTTTCGCTGCGAAGCTCTTGGCCGGCTTGAAAGCGGGAATGTTGTGCGCAGGGATGGTAATGGTGGTGTTCTTCGAGATGTTGCGGGCCACCTTCTTGGCGCGCTTCTTCACGATGAAGCTGCCGAAACCGCGAAGATACACGTTGTTGTGGCCGGTCAGCGACGACTTGATGCTCTCCATGAAAGCCTCGACGATGGCCTGCACCTGGACTTTCTCGACTCCGGTGCTTTTAGCGATTTCGCTTACGATATCTGCTTTAGTCATATCTATATAACATTAAAAATTAAGTTCTTTTGAAAAAATCGAGTTTGCAAATATACGCTTTATTTGCATAACCGCCAACAAACCGCAAAAAATTTTCTCGATTTTCCGCCGCAGCCCTTACCGGCCACTGTCACAATACGATAAACAAATATCGGGCAAAAGTTGAAAAACCGCGGATAATTTATGAAAAACCATCATTTTTTCCGCCGTTCGCCCCGCGAGCCAAGTTCCGGCGGGGAGCGACAGCCCGCTCATCTGACACGCATCGCCTCCAGCGCCTGGCCGACACGCCGCACGGTGGGGAAGGCGCTGCGGAGGTTGTCGGCAAATGTTTCAGCATCGCACCAGACGACGCGCTCGATCCCCTCCTCGGTCTGGGGCGCAAGGGTGTCGCAGCCGGATGACCGGAGCAAAAACCAATGCGTCCGCTTCAGCTCCCAGCGCTGCGTCTTCGGGAACCAATAGGCATGCCAGGTCGCACACAGCGGAGCCACGACCTCGGCCGCGACGCCGGTCTCTTCGGCGATTTCACGCGCGGCGCAGCATGCGATGCTCTCGCCCGGCTCGACATGCCCCTTGGGCAAATCCCAACGTCCGTTGCGGCGAATCATGAGCCGCCGCCCCTGCGGATCGGCGACCACGCCGCCGGCAGCCTGCACCACCGCGAAATCCTGAGCGAAACGGGCGAACGCAGCATCAGGATCGGGCACGACGACCGCAACAGAATTGCGGGTTTCGAGAAAATTCACTATCTTGTCACGACTTATGTCCCCGCAATCAACGGGCGCGAAACAAAACGCCTCCCCGCAGGGAGTCTCCCGAACGAAGACGACCGACTTATCGGCGAACCAGACAACGATACGATGTTCCATAACGAAAAAACCTGCGCCCGGAACATAATGGCAGCCCGGGCATACGACATGCAAAAATAGACAATAAATCAATAAATAGGAAACCTCAACCGGAATGAAAAAAATCATCCTCCTTATGGCTCTGACAGTTGCAGGACTGAACGGGTGCACGGAACGCCCCGCCCCCTTGACGATCGACAACTCCCTTACGGAAACGGAAATCGCCGCCGGGCGTCTGACCCCCGAAGTGATGTGGAAGATGCGGCGCGCCGGCTCGTCGTCGCTCTCGCCCGACGGCACGCGGCTGCTCTATGCCGTGACTGAATACAACATGGCCGAGAACCGCGGCATCACGACGCTGTGGATCGAAGATATGACCACTGGCGAATGCCGGGCGCTGACCGACTACGCATCCAACAACGCCGCACCCCAATGGTCGGCCGACGGCGCGAGCGTGTGGTTCCTCTCCGACCGCAGCGGCTCGATGCAGGTGTGGCGCATGAAGGCCGACGGCTCGCAGCCCGAGCAGATTACCGGCAGCGGCAACGGCGAAGGCATCCCCGAGGTCGAAGGCTTCGGCGTGAGCCCCGACGGCAAACATATCTGGTGGGTGCAGACCGTCCGCGTGGCGGCACGCAAATCGTCGGACGTCCATGCCGACCTGCCCCGTTCGAAAGCCCGCATCTACGACGATCTGATGGCCCGCCACTGGGACTACTGGGACGAAGGCGACCACCGCCACATCTTCGTCGCCGAGCTGGGCGACGGTCTCGTGACGGGCGGCACCGACATCATCGGCGCCGATGCGGCGTGGGACGCTCCGCTGGCCCCCTACTTCGACATGGCCGAGATAGCGTGGAACCACGCCGGCACGATGCTGGCCTACACCTGCAAGCCGCTCACGGGAACGGCCTACGCCGTGTCGACCGATTCGGACATCTTCGTCTACGACCTCGCCACGGGCAAAACCGTCAACATCTGCAAACCGCTCACGGGGCGCAAATCGGAATGCGCGGGCGAGGTGCGCGAACTGCCGGACGAGATGCCCGGCTACGACAAATATCCGGTCTGGTCGCCCGACGACCTGCACATCGCTTTCCGTTCGATGCGCCGCGCGGGCAACGAGTCGGATAAGGAACGCCTCTTCGTCTACGACTGCCGCACGGCCGAAATGCACGACCTCACAGCTTCGTTCGACTACAACGCCGCCAACGTGGTGTGGGAGGACAACCGCACGCTCCGCTTCATCGCGCCGATCGAAGCGACGCATCAGATCTGCCGCGTGCAGCTGCCCGAGGCGGGCGCCGCGTGCGGTACGTCCGAGGTCGAAGTGCTGACGCGCGGCGACCACGACATCAACGCCTTTACCATGGCCGGCGGCCGCACCGTGGCCGAAGTCTGCACCATCTCGATGGCCACCGAGTTCTTCGACGTGGCCGCCGACGGTACGCTGAACCGCATTTCGGAGATCAACAAGCCCGTCTACGACGCCGTGAAGATGGGCGAGGTGCAGAAACGCTGGGTGCGCACCACCGACGGCAAGCGCATGCTTACGTGGGTGATCCTGCCGCCCGACTTCGACCCGACGCAGAAGTACCCCGTGCTGCTCTACTGCCAGGGCGGCCCGCAGAGCGTGGTGTCGCAGTTCTGGAGCTACCGCTGGAACTTCCAGCTCATGGCGGCGCAGGGCTACATCGTCGTGGCGCCCAACCGCCGCGGTCTCCCCTCGTTCGGGCAGGAGTGGCTCGACCAGATTTCGGGCGACTACTCGGGCCAGAACATCCGCGACTACCTCGCTGCCATCGACGACGTGGCGCGCGAACCGTGGGCCGACCGGACGCGCATGGGCTGCGTGGGCGCCTCGTACGGCGGCTACTCGGTCTACTTCCTGGCCGGATGCCACGAAAAACGCTTCAAAGCCTTCATCTCCCACTGCGGGATCTTCGACTTCGACTCGATGTACGGCCAGACCGAAGAGCTGTGGTTCGTCAACAACGACTACGGAGGCCCCTACTGGGATGCGCACAACGCCGTGGCGCAGCGCTCCTACGCCAACTCGCCCCACAAATTCGCAGCGAAGTGGGACACCCCGATGCTCATCATCACGGGCGAAAAGGACTTCCGCATCCCCTACACCCAGTCGCTCGAAGCCTTCACGGCGGCCCGCGTGCGCGGCATTCCGGCGCGGCTCGTTGAGTTCGAGGACGAGGCGCATCAGGTGTTCAAACCGCAGAACTCGCTGGTGTGGAACCGCGAATTCTTCGGCTGGCTGGACAAGTATGTGAAACAAGAAAAATAATCCCTGCAAAAGGTTCATATCCAGCATCGGCCCGACAGCCAGGGCGCTCCGCAGCGTATCCGCTCCGGCGACAGAACACTCGGATGGCTCCGGAAACGCCGGATTCGTGATGAAAAACCCGGCGTTCGTTGAATTTATTTTCGTTCAGGGAAATTGTTGCGTACTTTTACAGCGATTTCGAACAACACTGACGATGATACGAATCAAACGGTTGTCCATATTGTCCATGTTCGCGGCGCTGGCCGCGACGGGTGCGGCATGCCATAAGGAAGCGGCCCGACCGACGGACGGCACCGACACGCGCCGCCGAATGGAAGTGAGGATCGATGCGCCGGCGACGCGCACGGCACTGGGCGACGACGGTGCCGCCTGCTGGGTCAAGGGCGACCGGCTGGCGCTGTGGGCCTACGGCGCCGATGCACCGGCATTCGAACAGGTGCCGTTCCGGTTCTGGTATCGCAAGGAATCGCCCGACAAAGGCATGTTCGTCGGCATGGTCGATCCGATGGCCGCAGGCACCTATACATATTATGGCGCCTACCCGCTGCCCGAAACGGCCGCCGGCACGAAAGTGACCTACACGATCCCGTCCGTGCAGAACGGCGCGTGGAACGGTCAGCTCGACATCATGCTGGCCGCAACGCAAGGGGCCGAACTCCAGGAGGAGATACTCAACGAAGTAACGTTGCGCTTCCACCACAAGGTGCATGTGCTGAAAATTACCGTTCCGCAGGGCCGCAACCGGCTGGGCAGCCCCATCGAACGGCTGCACATCGAATTCCCGCATCCTGTAACGGGACGCATGACCTGGGACTTGACCGCTCCGGAAGCCGCGCCCGAAATGGCGGCGACCTCCGACGCGGTAACGCTGGAGTTCGCCGAACCGATCGACGAGGGCGACACGTTCTGGGTCTACCTCGCCCCGGCCGATCTGCGGGGGGGAGAAGTGCGCTTCACAGCGACCGACGGCACGGAATTCTCGTGGCCGCTGACGACCGCCGGCTTCGACGACTGCCGGGCCGGCGTCATCACGCCCGTGAACCTGACTATCGCCGAAGCGCGTCCGCAAGCAGACTTCCGCATCACGATCGACCCCTCGCACCTGGGCGAGACGGTAACGCAGATCGACTCGCTGACGATGCCGGCCGGCTACGAATTCCCGGCTCTGGGGAGGTGCCGCACACTGAAAACATTCGTCAAGAACAGCGACGGAACATTCACGGCCCGCATCTTCAACGACCAAACTTTCGCCAACGGCATGCAAGTGGGTCTCGGCACCGCTTCGGAAAACACCGAAGGGGTCTACGGCAAACGCTGCGACGTGCGCGACGTCACGGCAGCCGGCTGCACGATCGCAGCGCCCTACCTGTTCTTCGAAGATTTCAGCGAAACGATTCCAGTAAGCAATTACGCCGACGAGAACGGAGGCTCTGCCCAGGAGATGACCGACGCCGGCCTGCCGGGCTGGACCGGCAGCCGCTGGAAAACCGACCAGCAGTCGCTGGAATTCAGAACCTACATCGGGTCGAGCACCATAGTAGGACGCCAAGACAACAAATACGGTCGCGTCGATACGCCGCCGCTGCCATTGCGAAGCGGCAGAACCGTCACACTCTCCGTATCCTACGACATCGGCTCGACGAACAACTCGAAATGCACGTTCGGGTGGACAACGCAGAGCGGCCCGATAGCAGGCGGACGCGGATACGACAACCGCACTCCGCCGGAAAACGAAGTGGAATCCTTTGCTCCGGATGCATCGGGCTCGCCGACGAACATGCCCACGCACAAAGACTACACGATACGGAACTGCGTATCGGGAATCCGTTTGAGCTGGTTCGGAACCTACAACTCGGGGCTGGTAACCGCAAAAACATTCTATTTCTACATGGACAACGTCCGCGTAACGATCGTACAATAAACGACAGGCAACCCATGAAAAGATTCGCAATACTGGCCCTGACGGCCCTGACGGTCGGCGCCTGCTCGAAAAAAGCGGAGTACGACGCTCCGGCCGCAGGTTACGGCACGCTGGCGCTGACGGCCGAGTGTTCGACCACGGTCGAGACCACCGCTCGCGCCCGCACCTCGTCGGGCGCAGATCATACGGGACAGGTACCCCTGCCCGAAGGAGCTTACACGATCCCCAAGGCCAAAGAGCTGGGACTGCGGATCGAAAGCGCCGACCCGACCTACGATTTCTTGCAGAGCTGGGCCGCAGCCGCTCTCTACGACCCGCACAACGACTGGCTGTGGGCCACAGACTATATAGTAACGCTCTTCTCGGGCGACGAATATGTCGGCATCGACGCGATACCCGAGGGGATCGACCTCCCCTACTTCGAAGGCTCCGCACGCCTGCGCGTACTGGCGGGCATCGAGCCTACGAACGTGAGAATCAAGGCCCGGGTCATGAACACGATCGTGCGGATTGCATTTACCGACCGGTTCAAGGGGTATTTCGCCAACGGCGCGACTTTCAAACTGACGACCGCCGCAGGCAACGAATTTACGGTCGGCTACACGGCCGAAGACCCTGCGACATCCGAAATCTACCACTACATCCGCCCGGCGGCTTTCACGATCTCGGGCGAGGCGACCAAGCAACGTCCCTCGGCCTCGATGGAGGCGCAGACCGTGAAGTTCGCCGACACGATAAACGCCGCACCGGAAGCCTCCACGCTCTATACCTACACATTCGATCTCTCGGACGCGGGCAGCACCGACGCAGTGGTCATCACGCTGAACGATGTCCCGATCCGCACGGAAACCATCGACGAAGAACTCAACGACGACGCCAAACCCGATCCCATATCGCAACGGCTCCGCTAACAACACCCGATCATGAAAACAAACCTGCAAAGATACTTCCCGGTACTTCTCGGCATGGCCTTGCTGCTCCATGCCTGCGTGAATGAGACCTCGGGATTCGAAGGAGGAAACGGCGGCAACGTCGACCTGCGCAATGTGGGCTATCTCTCCCTGGCAAACCTGGAGGCGACGATCGAACAACGCGTGGAAGAGATCGGCCCCGTGAAAACCCGCGGGGCGAATACCGACCTCGGGACTTACCGCGTCCGGATTCTGGATGCGCAAGGCAACCCCGTGGAAGTGCTCGATCGCAACGGCGCGGCAACGACCGACTTCGCCTATGCCGACCGGGCGGAGACGATCGAACTGCCGGTGGGCAGCTACACGCTCTCGGTACGCTCCGGCGATACGCCCGACGTGGCATGGGAGGGCGACCCGAATACGCCGACCTATGGCGCCGACCAGGATTTCGCCATTCTGAAAGGCCTGCCGACCGAACTTCATGACATGGTTTGCCGCCAGCTTTCGATCCGTGCGACGGTCTCCTACAAGGACACGCTGCTGGCGACCATGAGCGACGACACATCGTCCGAGCTGATGCTGGACGACGACCGGTCGCTGCTCTTCGAAGGCAAATATCCGGAACGCGCAGGCTACCTGAAACCGAAGGAAGGGAAGAACAACACCCTGACGCTCTATCTGACGACCGTCTTCGACGGCAAGCAGATTACCCGCCAGCCGATCCATGTGGCCACGAACGCCAAGGCGGGCGAGTGGCGCAACATCGAAGTGAACCTCCAGCACGCCGAGGACGGCACGATCATCATCAGCGCCGAAGTGGAAACATGGATTTTCGGCAAGCCGGTCGAAATCGACGTGGTTACCCTGGCGACGATCTGCGAGGAGAAGATTCCGGACGAAAACGACCCCGACGCGCCGAAACTGGTGTGGCCGGCACACTCGTTCGATGTGCCTTTTATGCTGAATGCCGACAAGTTCGACGCCAACGGCTACTTCAACGAGCCGTGCGACTTTACCGTGACGACGCCTACGCCCATGACCTCGTTCGTCGTCGAAACGGCGACCGACAACACGGCATTCCAGAACCTGCTCAACGCAGCGGAGCTTACCGAACCCAAAGACATGTTTACCGTCGAGGGCGTGGCCCGCACAGCGCTGCGTTCGTGGGGATTTCCGGCCATCAATCTGAACGTAACGGAGCGCACGTTCCCGCTCAAGGAGCTGATGAAGGTACTCTTCGACTACGAGGGCGCCCACACGTTCACGATGACCATCGCCAACGAAGCCGGACTCAAAAGCACGTTCGCTCTGACCATCATCGTCGACCGTTCGGCCGGAGCCGATCCGCGGATCAAATGGGAAGGCAAAGACAAAGACGGCAATAACTACGACATCAAGCAGCGCTACGACACGTTCGAGGGAATGGAAGTCAACATCAAGGCGACGGCGACGCAAGGCGTGAAATCGCTCATCGTAAGCATCGAAGGAGTCCTGGCCGAAGAGCTGGGCGACCTGATGCCCACCCGCTTCGACCTGGCGGATCCCGAAGCCTCGAAAGCAGGACTCACGGCCACGCTCGAAGGTTTCGGCTTCCCGACGGGCGCCGACGTGACGGGCAAGACCGAGCTGCAATTCTCGATCTCGAAATTCATCCCGATGCTCGACTCGTTCAAGGGCGACACGGACTTCCGCCTGACGGTCATCGACGAGCAGGGACACGAGACTACGGAAACGATCATGCTGCATGTGAACTGACACGATCCGCACGATGAAGATGAAACAGAGAACCGCACATATTCTGCTCTGGGGCTGCCTTATGCTCGGAAGTCTCGCCTGCACGAAAGACAAGTCCCTGCCGGACACGGCGAATCCGAACGAGGGGTGCGCCACGTTCGCCATCGGCACGCCGCAGACCCGCGCGCAGTACGACGACACACAATATCCGTGGAACCGCTGCGCCATCCGTATCTACAAGCACACGCTGAACGCCGAGGGCGAACCGGCCAAAGAATTGATCCGCCGTTACAACGCCCGTTCGGAAATGCCCGCATCGCTGTGGCTGCTGGCGGGCGACTACTCGATCGCCGTGGAAGCCGGCAGCCAGGCCGAAGCCTCGTTCGACGAGGCGACCTACAAAGGCGAGCAGGAGTTCCGCATCGAAGCTGGGAAACCGACGTCGGTAAAGGTGGAGTGCCGCATCGTCAACACGATCGTGAAAGTGATCTACGATCCGACGATCGCAGCGACGTTCAAGGAGACCTACCGCACGACGGTAGCGTTCGACGAAGCGACGGCGGCGAATCCCGCGACGGGCAAGGGGCCGTACCTGCAATTCGAAAAGACGAAAACGGGCTACTTCATCCTGCCGGAAACGGCGACGACGCTCTACTGGAACTTCTACGGCAAGGGCGAAAAGAACGGCGAGCCGCTGGAAGTGACGAAAGGGAGTTCGAAAGCCATATCTACGGAACCGGGATGCTGCTACGAACTGCGGCTGAAGTACTCGAAAGACCTGGGCGGCCAGCTGGATTTCAGCTTGACACTGGATCAGACGCTGGACGAGATAGACGACCCGATCACTTTCATCCCCAATCCGCAGATCGCAGGCCAGGGCTTCGACATGGCCGAATTGCAGCGTTTCAGCACGGAACCGATCGTCTTTGCGATCAGTTCGATCGGCGACATGGCGCTGGTACGGATCGAAACCGGCGGCACCACCTACGAAATTCCGGCCGAAACGGCGCCGGAGAACAACGACGGCATCGCCGTGGAGGTGGCGGATCCGACGAACATGACCGTGGCGCTCGGCGGGAAGTTCTTCGCCCGGTTCGGCGGCGGAAATCATGTGCTGACCATCACGGCGATCGACGAGGACGGCGGCGAAGGCACCAAGACGATGACCGTACGTACGCAAGGAGCTTTGGCGCCAGCGGCCGATCCGTGGTTCGACGACCGGAAGTGGCGCGCCTATGTGCTGCGCCCGGCAACGGACGTAAAGATGGAATACCGCCGGCAAGGCGACACATCATGGGAAGCGATCGCCATGGAACAGACCGAAGATGCCGACACCTACTCGACCCCGACGCCTGCGGCCTTGGATGCGACTTACGAATACCGGCTCGTGCTCGACGGAACAGCGATCGGAAACATGCGGACGGCAGCCTATCCGTCAGGCCCGCAGATCTACAACGCCGGATTCGAAACATGGTCGGGAAGCAAACCCATACTGCCCTACCTGACGGACAACGACCGCAACGACCAATGGTGGGACACGGGCAACCACGGCTCATCGAAAGCAAATATCGATGTCACGACCCAACAGAACGACCCGCGCCCGGGTTCCTCGGGCAGCAGTTCGGCGAGACTCAAGTCGCAGAAAGCCTCGCTCTTCGGCATCGGCCGATTCGCGGCAGGCAACATCTTCGTGGGCAAATACCTGGACACCGACGGCATGGACGGCGTGATCGGATTCGGCAAGCCGTTCGACTTTACCTACCGGCCCAAGCAGCTGACGTTCTGGTACAAGGGTACGATCGGCACGATCGACCAACGCGGCGACAACGCACCGGCCCATATACAAAAAGGCCAGTCGGACGTGAGCCAGGTCTACATCTGTCTGTGCAAGATGGGCGGGCCGCACGTCGTTGCGACCAAAAGGCCGGAAACGTTCCTCGACTTCGCCGCCAATTCGAAGACGATGAGCTACTGCACAGCGCTCAACGGCACGAAGAGCGATAACGACCGCACCGACGGCCATATCATCGCATGGGCTTCGTGGGAACCGGACAACACGACCGCCTGCCCCGACTGGACGAAAATCACGCTGAACCTGACATACAACGAAGAATACGAGGGCGAAAAGCCCGACTACCTGATGCTGACCGCCTCGGCCAGCAAATACGGCGACTACTTTACCGGCTCGACGTCGAGCGAAATGTATCTCGACGACATCGAACTGGTCTACTAAACCGCAAACGCACAACATGGGACTTTTCCGCAACGCCATATTGACCTTAGCCCTGGCAGGCATGTGTCCCCACGCGCATGCCCGAACGGAGACCGCAGCCCCGCGGATGCAGGGAACGCCCCGTCAAACAGAACAAGCCCTGGCAACCGGGAACTCCGCACGAACGGATCGCGTTCCGACAGCAGGAGCAGTTCCGGAACCCCTCCCACCAGGCGGCGATGCGGCAAACGCTGCGGACAAACAGCAAGAATCCGAGGATACGGCAGATTCGCCGACGATCAACGAATTGCGTGAGCGCCGCGGTCTGGTCGACGTAAAACATGTGTTCGTCCCCGCAGGACAATGGATTTTCGGCGGCACGGCCTCCTATTCGACACACGTGAACAGCAGCTATACGTTCCTGATCATCGAAGGAATCGATTCGGACGGCTACACTTTCAAGATCAGCCCGCTGATCGGCTATGCCCCGCGCGACAACATGGCGTTCGGCATGCGCTTCATCTACTCGCGCACCCTGCTGCGGGTAAACGGCGGCGCCCTGAACCTCGGCGACGAAGAGTCGGGCACCAACATCACGGCAGAATATTACTATTCGCTCAAGCACTCCTACTCCGTGGCGGCGATCTGGCGCCAATACATCCCTCTGGGGCGCAACAAACGCTTCGCGCTGTTCAACGAAATGTCGCTCACGGCAGGCGGACACCAGACCAAGTTCGCAGCCGACTCGCCGGTCAGAGGCACCTATGAAACCGGCACGTCGATCGCGCTGGGCGTCTCGCCAGGACTGATCGCCTTCGCGACCAACTTCGTGGCCATCGAAGTGAACATCGGCGTGATGGGTATCAGCTACACACACAGCCACCAGGTAAAAAATCAGGTACAAACCGCCGACCTGCGCACCAGCAACATGAATTTCCGGATCAACCCGCTTTCGATCGGGTTGGGCGTATCGTTCCACTTGTGAGACACCCGCACCCGATGAAGACCAATTTGCTACATACGTCCCTGCTGACCTTGCTTCTGATCGCCGCCCCAACGACGCAGGCCCAGGAAGCAACCACGGAGGGAAACACTCCGACGCAAGCAATCAGTCCGGCGACGGAAATCGCGCCGGAGGAAACCCCTGCGGATGCCGCCGATCCGCTCCCTGCCTTGCACACGGCCGCACCGGCTGCCGACGCGAAAGCGCGCCGCAAAACGTCGCGAAAGACGGCGCCGGCAGTAGAATATTCGCCCGGCGGCATGCGCATCAAACGCCGCTTCCTGCCGACGCGCCACCGCATCGACCGCGAGATCAACAAAAACCGCTTCGTCTACAAAGGCGAGACGATGTGCGGTCTGACCGTCTCCTACGGAACGCTCTCGACCGAAGACGCCGACATGTTCCCGATATTCGAGAACATCGACCTGAGCGGCAACATTACCACCGTAAACCCGTTCGTAGGCTACTTCTACCGCGACAACCGCTGCATCGGCGTGCGGTTCGGCTACACCCACATTTCGGGCAAACTCAATTCGCTGGGCATCAACCTGGGAGAGCAGAACGACCTGGACATCGAGATTCCCTGGCTGGATCTGACCAACGACCGCTTTTCGTTCGGTCTGTTCCACCGCTCGTACGTCCCGCTCGACGAAAAAGGCCGCTTCGCGGTATTCGGCGAAATCGAACTGTCGCTCAGCACAGGCGAGAACGTCTTCGCCTATCAGTCGGGCGACAGCCGCAAACACACCTCCTCGGACAACACGACGATCAAGGTCTGGCTCAACCCGGGCGTGGCGGTCTATGCGTTTCCGAACGTCTGCGCTGCGATTTCGTTCGGTCTGGGAGGCTTCCGTTATACGCACATCAACCAATACGACCAACAAGGCGCAAAGACGGGCACCCGCGAATATTCGAAAATGAATTTCCGGCTCAACATAGCCGACATCCGCATAGGTCTGACCATCCATCTGTGGAACAAGAAGAAAGGAGACCGCCAATGAAACGATTGGGTTGCTACATACTGGCACTGGCATTGGCCGGCTGCATCGTGAACGACATCCCCTACCCGCTGGTGGTGTGCCGCATCGAGAGCATCGCGGCCGAGGGATTGTCGGGCGAGCCGACCATCGACGAGAAAGAGCTGCGCGTGATCCTGCCGCTGGAGGAGACGACCGACATCCAGGCGGTGGAAATTACCGCCTGCACGGTAACGGAAAACGCCACCCTCTCGACGCCGATCGTAGGGCGTCACAACATGCGCACGCCGCTCTATGTGAACCTCTCGATCTATCAGGATTATCCCTGGACGATCGAGGCCCGGCAGACGATCGAGCGGAAGTTCGCAGTCGAGGGGCAGATCGGCACGACGGAGTGGGACACCACGGCCCGCACGGCCAAGGCCTATGTGGGTTTCGAAGACCTCTCGCAAGTGACGGTCACGGCGCTGAAGCTCGGGCCGCGCGACATTTCGACCATGTCGTGCACCGATGTGCTGGAACTCGACGACACGAACCTCGATCGGCTGCACGACTTTTCGAAAGGCGCCCGCCGCGTGGATGTGACCTATCATGGCCACACGAAAGACTGGTATCTGACGGTGGAGTACACCGAAGTGAAAGTGAGGTTCTCCCGCATCGCCCCCTGGACGCACTCGGCATGGCTCCACGCCGAGGGATTGAGCGGCACGAAACTGGGTTTCCGCTACCGGGCCGCAGGCACCGAAGAATGGACGGAAGTGGCGCAAGAGACGCTGACCGTCAACGGCGGCTTGTTCTCGGCACAGGTGCGTGGATTGCTGCCGGAGACCGGCTACGAAGCGGTGGCCTACTCCGGCGACGATGAATCGGAGATCGAAAAATTCACGACCGAAGCGGCCCTGCCTCTGCCCAACGCCGGATTCGAAGAATGGAGCAAACCGGGCAAGATCATATATCCTTATCTATCTGAAGACCAAGCATTCTGGGACAGCGGCAACAAAGGTTCCATATCGGCGGGCGAGACGATCTGCGAAGGCAGTCCCGACGTCCGGCCCGGCTCGGCAGGTGCTGCCTCGGCCTGCCTGAGTTCGCGATTCGCTTCGCTCATGGGCATCGGCAAATTCGCGGCGGGCAACATCTTCATAGG
Organism: uncultured Alistipes sp.; assembly: GCF_910580175.1. Lineage (GTDB taxonomy): Bacteria > Bacteroidota > Bacteroidia > Bacteroidales > Rikenellaceae > Alistipes. Next base: position 191,773 of record NZ_CAJTXD010000002.1, on the reverse strand, counting down.
CACCTATGCGGAGACGGTAGGCACCAACGGCAAGGTCAACTTCGGCCGTCCGTTCGCCACCCATCCCATCGCCCTGCGCGGCTGGGTAAAATATACCCAGGGGCAGATCGACATCGACATGAAGCAGGTAACCACGATGCCCCCGGGCCAGACCCTGACCAACGACGACATGGACGAGGGGTCGATCTACATCGCCCTGGGCACGTGGACACCGGAAGAGTACGGCGGCACGGCGGAATCGCCCGTGCAAGTCTACACGAAAACTCCGCCGATCGTCTTCAATCCGAACGGCAAGGATGTCTTGGGCTACGGCGAACTGATCTTCAAGAAAAGCACGGACGGATGGATACCGTTCAACATCGAAATCGACTGGCGCAACACCGACATCCAACCCACGCACATGATGATCGTCTGCTCGGGATCGCGCTGGGGCGACTACTTCGTCGGCTCGACCCAAAGCCGCATGTGGGTGGACGACTTCGAACTGCTCTACGACTACGCGGACTTGTGAACATAAAAACAGTTCTTTCTACCCGGAATGGCAGAGGTCACGGCTTCCGCCAGCGCGGTACGTAGATTCAGCAATCCACTGGTAATATAAGGCGCAAAAAAGAAGTTGATACAAAAGTTCAGCACAGAAATTCGGTGCGGACGGTTCATTCGGTATCGACGATTCGGTGCAAGAACGTTTCATGCGCAAATAATTCAACGCTGAAACCTTAATGCAAAGATTCCGTGCAAAAACTTTTGCTTCTTGTTTTGCGGTGTTGCCAGTTGTCCATCCCAGTTTGCCGCGGCGTTGCTCTCGATGACCCCGCTGCGGCATTCATTCCAGCGATTGCTTCTTTTACCAGCCGCGGGCTACCGCACCCGAGAGTCGGGAGACTTGACAGCTGTCGGCGTCGAGGGCAATTATTGGTCGTCGTCGTCCTGCTTCGCAGGCAGTGTCTACGCCGGCATGGTCGTCTTCGATTCGGGCACCGTGGCCCCGCTGGGCAGCAGCCTCCGTGCGTACGCCTCCTCCGTGCGCTGCGTCCAAGCATCTACACAAAGAACTGTTTTTATTTTCCTTTCCGCACAACCATCCGATAACAAGGGCTGCCCCGCAACGGAGCAGCCCTAAAACAAGAGTCGGCGAGGAATCCGGGCCGGCAGCATACGCCCCTTCGGTCTTTTTCGGGTCATCGCCCGACCATGCTGCAATATTTCTTGTAGTGCCCCAGCACATCGTCGACATAGGCCGCAGTCTGGCGGCTGCCGGCGAACCGGCCGCATTCGACGACCTCGTGCGTATAATATTCGGGCAGCGACTTGAGCTTCAGATAACGCTTGACAACCTCCCACGAATCGGGATTCTCCCCATAGAAGCGCGCCAGACGCCGGGCATCGCACACATGCCCCAGCCCCCCGTTGTAGGAAGCCAGAACGATGCTCATACGATCCTCGTCCGGAGTGCCTGCGGCAATGCGGAGCGCTTCCATGATCCGCGACAGCAACTTATTGGCCAGCCACACGTTAGCAACGGGGTCGGCCGCTTCAGCGACGGGTATGCCGAACTGCCGGGCCACCGACGGCATGATCTGCATCAGCCCCCGAGCGCCCCGCCGCGAGACCAGGTGCGAACGGAAACGCGACTCATGGTAGGCGATGGCCGAGAGCAGGCGCCAGTCGTGCCCCTCCTGCTCGCTGATGTCGCGGATCAACTCGTCGTAAGCGGAAATAACATATTCGCCCTCCAGCAACAACGAATAGGCGTTGCCGACGCGCTCGGACTGCTCCGCAGAGCGGAAAGCTCCCGGATCGGAACAACGGAAAGCAGTAGAAATCGTCAGGAAAGCAAAAGCCAAAGCTGTTTTTTTCAGCATAGAAAATCGGTTTGCGGGCTGCTCAAGCCGTGCAGAACAATACGCTAATCATAGAATCCCCACGAAATACCGATCTTGAACATACCGGGGTTGAGCGGATAGCCGGCCAACGCAAAGTATTCGCCGTTGCCGAACAACCCTTTGTTCAGATGCTGGTACTTCAAGAATATACGCATTCTTTTCCACTTTCCCATGACGAAAGCATCGACATAGGGATAGTTCCCGACATCGACTTCGCGCTGGTTGTAGAACGCCGACAAGGCAGGGTTGTAACTCGGGGCATGGTACTTGGTGTGATAATGCCCATCCAACCCGATTTGCAGACGCAAAACATTGCGCACGACCCAGAATTCGTAATAATACGACAGGTAGGCGCTCAAAAGCGGAACGGGGACGACCTCCTGATCCGTACTCCACTGCAACAATACCCTGTTGTCCAGATGAAGTCCGCCCAAGCGGAAATCCTTACGCACATACGCACTCGTGAGGCCGACGCTTCCGCCATGCTGGGCGATGCGGCTGTCGGATCCGTAGTAGACCTTGTCGCCGACGATGCCCTGCCAGACTCCGGCTTCGAACGCGAAGTCGGGCACCGTAAACTTGACCTCGAAACGAGTCTCATTCTCCTTGTTCAAAGGAGCGGACCACATGAAGTGGTTCGAGAAAAGATTCTCCTGCCAATAGGACGGCGTGCGGCGCTCCATGGAGAAACGCCCTTCGAGAATCAGGGGGTGACGGCGGATATACCCCGTCAGCGCCAGGCGGGCGCCGATTTCGAGGTCTCCGCCCCGGTATCCCGACGGGTAGAACCGGATGTTGGCGTCCCAGTCGACATACTTCTTGATCTTTCCGCCGACCGATCCGTAGGCGAAATAGCTTGTTTTCTTGACCTTGCGGTAACCGCCGGACAGATAGTCGCCCGCACCGAACTGCGAATAGAGATGCAAGTCCACACCCACGCCCGCATCGATCGTGCCGACGACTCCGTTGCGATCCCACGGCTGGGCCTGCACGAAAATCCGGTTGGAGATGACCCGCTCGTAAAGCGAATCGCGCGACTGCGCGGGGTCGATGTACCAATTGTCGTAATAATTGCCTGTGGCGGGAACGAACGCACCGTTTTCGTCCCGATGGTCGCGCTCGTCGACATAGGGCCGGTTGCGATCCGTATAGACCTTGCTCCACGAACTGTACTGGAACGAATGGCCGATATAGACGGCCGAAAGGTCGGCCAGCGAAAAGTCGCTCTCGGTCATACGCTGCAAGGGAATGCCGTAAGACTGCGTGACAAAGAACGCATTATTGCGGTAGATATTCCTGGCCTGGGCGTCGGCGAGCTTCATGGGCACGCCCGAAGGGTGCTGGAACGTGGTGTCGGCGATGGCCCAGACGCCCACGACACCGCCGTTCTCCTGCTGCTCGATGTGGTTGTTGTAGTAAGCGGCATGGACAGAGTAGCGCTTGCCGGTGTGGCTGAAAGCGACGGCCACGTTGTGGTTCTTCGTGCGCGACCACGCATACAATCCCCGAGTGCTGTGGGAACGGTAATCGACGTTGAACCCCGTGGTGGGCGATATGTTCTGCGCGACCATGATGTTGAAGTTCTCCTCGCGGTAGCGCTTCTGCCCCGACTCGATGTAGCCCATGCGGATGAGCGGCCGCTTGGTGTTGTAGAAAGGCACGTTCTCCATGTTGTAGGTGTAGGCGTAGTAGGGGTCGGCGAACGCGAAGTCGGACGACTGCGGCCGCCGGAAATAGTTCAGCGGCAGGGAAGTCTGTCCCAGCGCACCCTGGGCCATGTCGCCCACGTCGTGGAGGTAGAACGGATAGTCGATCCTGAAATCGGTCAGCGTAGTATCGAGCGGCCCGATGGCCACGCGGTTGTAGTCGCGGCTGATGTGCCACTTGAAGTTGTTGAGCGCCCGCACCGAGTCGCTGAAAAAGTAGGATTCGAGCGGTTTGCGTATCTTGCGCTCCTTGCGGGCGGTGTCCTGGGCAATGGTCGCCTCGTCGTCGCTCTCATAAGGATTCGAGCCGTAGAGATCGGTCTGCTGGCCCTGCTGCTGGGCACGGAGGATCGACCGGGCGTCGAGCTGGGCCGACGCACCCAACGGAAGCGCGGCAAACGCTCCGAGCAACCCGATACGGACGACCCGTTTCAACGCACCCATCATCATAAGCTATTTATCGGTTTGCCGATGATTTTCCGGACGGCAGGCGATCCACATCGCGGTCGAAACGACAACATACAGCGCCACGATCAAAGGGACGGCCCACCAGCGCAAGGCGACGAGCAGGCCGGCGCCGAGCACAAGGAACGAATAGCGCACCTCGTTGCCCTTCCAGCCGTAACCGTGAAATTTGAGGGCGAACATCCGCACGGGCGAGACCATCAACACGCCGACGGCCAGAGCGATGAGCAGCACGGCCTCGCGCGGCAACACCAGCCCGCACCGCTCGGACAACAAACCCAGGGACGCGCAAAAAAGAGCCGCGGCAGGCGACGGCAAACCGCAGAACTCGGCATGCTGCGAATCGTCGACATTGAACTTGGCCAGACGCAGCGCGGCAAAAGCGGCGAAAAGCAGCACCGCGACACCGGCGCTTTCAGGCAGCCAAGTGCCGGGCATACGTCCGAAAAGCACGAAGAGAACGGCCGCAGGAAGGAATCCGAACGAAATATCATCGGCCAACGAATCGAGCTGAACGCCCAACGTGCCATCCTGGCCCAGAAGCCGGGCGACCAGCCCGTCGAAGAAATCGAACCCCGCAGCGGCGATCATCAAGACGAAAGCGAGCGTCAGATCGCCCCACTGCAAGGCCGCCACGGCACCCGTAGCCCCGCACAAAAGGTTGGCGAGGGTCAACAGGTTGGGTATGGTAAAGAGCTTTGCTTTCATAGGGGATGTGAAAAAATTCATTCCACGCAGGCGGCAAAGTTACGAAAATATTTTTATCTTTGTAAACACAAACTCGAAACGCCCGGCCGGCAAAGCGGAACACCGGGCGGCAACCTGCAACAACAGCAATCCGAAACAAATCAATAAAGCCCTATGGCGAGCAACAAATATTGCGTAATCATGGCCGGAGGAATCGGTTCCCGGTTCTGGCCCAAGAGCCGGCAGTCGATGCCCAAACAGTTCCTGGACATCCTGGGCACCGGCAAATCGTTCATCCGCCACACTTTCGAGCGCTTCGAAAAGATCGTGCCGGCGGAAAATTTCCTCGTAGTGACGAACCGCAAGTACAAAGACCTGGTGCTGGAGCATCTTCCCGAGTTGGCTCCGGAGCAGGTGCTGTGCGAACCCGTGGGCCGCAACACGGCGCCCTGCATCGCCTATGCGGCCTACTCGCTGCTCAAGCGCGACCCCGAAGCCGAAATGATCGTCACGCCGTCGGATCATCTGATCCTCGACGAAGACGACTTCCGCGCCGTCATCAGCGAATGTCTGGAATTCGCAACGCAGAACGACGCCCTGATGACCGTAGGCATCAAGCCCACGCGTCCCGACACGGGCTACGGCTACATCCAGGTGTCGGACGCGCAGCCCATCAGCAAGGTAAAATGTTTTACCGAGAAACCCGACCTCCAGCTGGCGCAGACTTTCCTGCAATGCGGCGAGTTCTACTGGAACTCGGGCATCTTCGTATGGAAAGCCCGCACCATCGCGGAGGCTTTCGAAAAATACCTGCCCGACCATCACTTGCTTTTCAGCGGTCTGATGAACGCCCTGGGCACCGACGCCGAACAGAACATCGTGGAGATGGTCTTCGCCGAATGCCGCGCGATCTCGATCGACTACGGCATCATGGAGAAGGCGGACAATGTATACGTCCGCTGCGGCCATTTCGGCTGGAGCGACCTGGGGACGTGGGGTTCGGTCTACCAGCATTCGCGTAAGGACCGTTATGCCAACGCCATTCCTGAGGAGGGATGTTATCTCTACGACACGCGCTCGTCGATCGTCTCGCTGCCCAAAGGCAAAATCGCCGTCATCAGCGGGCTGAAAGAATACATCGTGGTCGACACGGACGACGTGCTGATGATCTGCCCCCGGGCCGAAGAGCAAAGCATCAAAAAGTTCATCGACGAAGTAAAATATAACAACGGCGACAAACACATATAGATCAACCGCTCCGAACGGGCGCCGGCCGGACTTTTTCCCAAAAGTTGCGGGCCGGTGCCGGTATCGTTTCCGGTTTTACGCTATTTTCCGCCCTCGCATCATGACTTGTCCGATCCACACGCTCTACGATCTTTTCTGCGCCCATCCCCGCATCTCGACCGACACGCGGCGGATCGTGCCCGACTCGCTTTTCTTCGCCCTGCGGGGCGCGACGTTCGACGGCAACCGCTTCGCAGCCGACGCGCTGGCGGCCGGGGCGGCCTATGCTGTGGCGGACGACCCGGCAGCCGTTACCGACGAACGCATCATCCTGGTCGACGACACGCTGCGGGCGCTTCAGGAACTGGCGCGCGAACATCGCCGCACCCTGGGCATCCCGATCCTTGCCGTGGCGGGCAGCAACGGCAAGACGACGACCAAGGAGCTGGCAAGCCGCGTGCTGGCCGAGCGTTTCGACGTGCACGCCACGCAGGGCAACCTGAACAATCACATCGGCGTGCCCCTGACGCTGCTCGCAATGACGCGCGACACGCAGTTCGGCGTGGTGGAGATGGGCGCGAGCGCCTGCGGCGAAATCGCCCGGCTGGCCGAAATCGCAGAACCCAACTACGGCATACTGACCAACATAGGCCGCTCGCACCTGGAGGGATTCGGCGGCCCGGAGGGCATCCGCCGCGGCAAAGGCGAGCTGTACGACTTCCTGGCGGCCCATGGCGGCAGGATATTCGTACGCGAAGAAGACCCCGTGCTGATGGAGATGGCGGCAGAACGTCCCGGCTTGGCTTGGGAGGGATATTCCGAACGGCTGGCCGACGGGGTAGAGAACCGTCTGGCGGGCGGCTACAACCGCTACAACATAGCGGCGGCGGTAGCCATCGGCCGCTACTTCGACGTCGACGAAGAACGCATACGCCATGCGATCGCCGACTATACGCCGGAAAACAACCGTTCGCAGCGGCTCGAAACCCAGCGCAACACGCTGATCGTGGACTGCTACAACGCCAACCCGTCGAGCATGCGGGCCGCGATCGGCGACTTCGCAACCGAACGTCCGACCAACGGGCGCAGCCGGCGCGTCATGATCTTGGGCGACATGCTGGAACTGGGCGCATGGTCGGCAGAAGAACATGCGGCGATCCTGCGGCTGGCGATGCAAGACCCTGCGGCGGAAATCTACTTGGTAGGCAGCGAATTCGGAAAAGCAGGGAAAACGCTCGAAAGCTCGACGGAACCGAATATTCATGCCAATTTGCGTCTCACAAAATATTACTCCTCGCGCGAAGAACTGGAGACCGACTTGAAAGCGCACCCGCTGACCGGTGCGACCGTGTTGCTGAAAGGCTCGCATGGCATCGGTCTGGAAAAACTGATCGGGCTGTTCTGACGCGACACCCGCCGACATGCTGCGGCGCACCGGAATCCGGTGCGCCGCTTCCATATGCGGCACCCCGGCCTGACTTTCCGCCATCTTTACGCGCCGCATGCTCCGGATTTCGGAAATTATTGCGTATTTTTGTCGGCACAACCCCCAAAAACCAAAAGTTATGACTCTCAACGAATACCAACAACATGCACTCGAAACGGCCATTTATCCCGAAACCAGCCGCATCGTCTACCCTACTTTAGGACTGACGGGCGAGGCGGGCGAAGTGGCCGACAAAGTCAAGAAAGTGATCCGCGACGGGCAGGGCGCCTTCACGCCGGAGAAGAAACTCGAAATCGTGAAAGAGATCGGCGACGTGCTGTGGTACTGCGCGACGCTCGCGCGCGACCTGGGTTACGAGCTGGACGACGTGGCGCAGATGAACGTAGAGAAACTCCGCTCGCGCATGCAGCGCAACCTCATCTCGGGCAGCGGCGACAACCGATAAAAACAAGCAGGCACGTCTCTCCGCGCACAGCCCCTCGCTTCAGCATCCGGAACAACTTTTCGTCCACACGGCTCCTGGCAAGGACAAAGTTGCAGCCCGCAAACCAAAATTCAAGGCAAAGCCGCACGGAAACCGGGACGATTCTATATACAAATAGTAAAAATGATGAATATGAAACAAGAAAACCCCATTGTTTCGTTGCCCGAAAACGCCTATCGGGAACTCAAGCCGGGCGAAGCCTACACGCCCTTGATGCCGGCATCGACAACGCCGCGCGAAGCCACGCCTTACGCCATAGCGATGGGTGTGGCCATGGCAGTGATCTTCTCGGCCGCGGCAGCCTTCCTGGGACTGAAGGTGGGCCAGGTGTTCGAAGCGGCGATTCCGATCGCCATCATCGCCGTAGGCGCAGGCAACCTATTGGGCAAGAAGAACATGCTCGGACAGAACGTCATCATCCAGTCGATCGGCGCTTCGTCGGGCGTGATCGTCGCCGGGGCGATCTTCACACTGCCGGCGCTCTACATCCTGGGATTGGACGCGGCGTTCTGGCAGGTCTTCCTTTCGTCGCTCTTCGGCGGCGTACTGGGCATCGTGCTGCTGATCCCGTTCCGTAAGTATTTCGTCAAAGAGATGCACGGCAAATATCCTTTCCCGGAAGCTACCGCGACCACCGAAGTGCTGGTCTCGGGCGAAAAAGGCGGCGCGCAGGCCAAACTGCTCGCCGTAGCGGGTCTGATCGGGGGTCTGTACGACTTCGCGGTAGGCACGTTCGGATTATGGACGGAGTCGGTGTCCACACGCATCTGCACGTGGGGCGCCATGGCCGCGGAAAAGTTCAAGGTGGTCTTCAGCATCAACACCTCGGCCGCCCTGCTGGGTCTGGGCTACATCATCGGATTGAAATATGCGACGATCATCACAGCCGGTTCGGCTCTGGTGTGGTTCATCATCGTGCCCGTGGTCGGATCGCTGGCCGAAGCGCTCGACCCGGCGGCGATGGCGACCCTGCTGGGCGTGACGCGCGACGATCTGCTGGCCGATCCGCAAAAGCTGCTGTCGGCCGAAAACCTTTTCCAGTTCATCGGCAAGCCCTTGGGCATCGGCGGCATCGCCATGGCCGGCATCATCGGCATCGTGAAACAGTCGCGCATCATCCGCCAAGCCGTGGGACTGGCAGTCTCGGAACTGGGCGGCAGCAAACGGCAGCCCATCGCTGCGGAACGCACGGATCGCGATCTGACGATGAAACGCATCCTGACACTCCTCGTGGCGACACTGCTGTCGATCTTCGTATTCTTCCACTTCGGCCTGCTCGACGGGTGGGTGCAGTCGCTGACGGCCATCGCGGTGGTGTTCGTCGTCGCGTTCCTCTTTACTACGGTGGCAGCCAACGCGATAGCCATCGTAGGCACCAACCCTGTGTCGGGCATGACGCTGATGACGCTGATCCTCTCGTCGCTGATCCTCGTGAGCGTAGGACTCAGCGGCACGACGGGCATGACGGCAGCGCTCATCATCGGCGGCGTGGTCTGCACGGCCCTCTCGATGGCCGGCGGCTTCATTACCGACCTGAAAATCGGCTATTGGCTCGGCACCACGCCCCGCAAACAGGAGACCTGGAAATTTCTCGGCACACTGGTTGCCGCAGCCACCGTGGCCGGCGTGATGATCGTGCTGAACAAATCCTACGGCTTCGTGGGCGAAGGCGCCCTGGTGGCGCCCCAGGCCAATGCGATGGCGGCTGTGATCCAGCCCCTGATGACGGGCGGACATACGCCGTGGATGCTCTACTTCTGCGGCGCGATGCTGGCCCTGCTGCTCACGGCGATCGGCGTACCGGCCCTGGCTTTCGCCCTGGGCATGTTCATCCCCATGGAGCTGAACGCCCCGCTGGTAGCAGGCGGTCTGGTAGCATGGTTCGTGTCGACCCGTTCGCAGGACGCAGCCCTGAACAAGGCGCGTTTCGACCGCGGCACGCTCATCGCCTCGGGCTTCATCGCCGGCGGCGCCCTGATGGGCGTGGTTAGCGCGATCTTGAAGTTCGCCGAGGTGGACTGGTTCTTGAGCCGCTGGGCTTCGTCGAACGCGGCCGAATGGGTCGGTCTGGCAATGTATCTGCTGTTGGCCGGCTACTTCGCAGGACACACGATGAAAGCAAAGAAATAAAGACGCATGATTCCGGAGCCGGGCCTACGGAAGCCCGGCCCTACCCTTTTCGTTTTACCTTTCACTTCGATAAGCATGGACTTGAAAGACCGTTTCCTCAAATACGTCTCCTACGACACCCAGTCGTCGGAGGAGAGTGCGACCTACCCCTCGACCGAGAAGCAGAAGACCCTGCTGGCCGATCTGCGCGACGAAATGACGGCACTCGGCATGACCGACGTAACGATGGATCGCTACGGCTATACGATGGGCACGATTCCGGCGACGCCCGGCTGCGAGAACGCCCCGGCCATCGGCTTCATCGCCCACGTCGACACCTCGCCCGACATGAGCGGCAAGGAGGTCAAACCCCGCATCATCGACGAATACGACGGCGGCGACATCGTGCTGAACGGCCACCTGGTCATGCGGGTCGCCGACTTCCCGGAACTCGCCTTTTTCAAGGGCCACACCCTGATCCACACCGACGGCACGACCCTGCTGGGCGCCGACGATAAGGCGGGCATCGCCGAAATCATGACAGCGGCGGAATACCTGCTCGCCCACCCCGAGTTGAAGCACGGCAAGATCCGCATCGGCTTCACACCCGACGAGGAAGTGGGCCGCGGCGTGGACTTCTTCGACGTGGCGGCCTTCGGCGCCGACTTCGCCTACACGGTCGACGGCGGCATGGAGGGCGAGTTGGAGTACGAGAACTTCAACGCCGCGGGCGCCAAGATCGAAATCCAGGGCCGCAACGTCCATCCAGGCTATGCCAAGGGCAAGATGATCAACGCCATCGAAGTGGCATGCGACCTGCAAAACCTGCTTCCCGCAGCGGAAAAACCGGAGTTCACGGAAGGTTACGAAGGATTCTTCCACTGCGTGGGCTTCAACGGCACGGTCGAGAAGGCCGCCGTGAGCTACATCATCCGCGACCACGACACAGAGAAGTTCGAGCAGAAGAAAGTCTTCATGTGGGCGGCGGTCGATCTGCTGAAAAAGAAATACGGCGACGACGTGCTGACGCTGACGATCCGCGACCAATATTTCAACATGCGCAAGATGGTGGAACCCCATCCGCAAGTAATCGGCAAGGCTCTGAAAGCCATGGAGATGGCCGGTGTAAAACCGCTCGTGCGGCCGATCCGCGGCGGCACGGACGGCGCGCGTCTCTCATTCATGGGGCTGCCGTGCCCCAACCTCTTCACGGGAGGCATGAACTTCCACGGCAAGTTCGAATACTGCTCGCTGACCACGATGCGGAAAGCCCAGCAGGTCATTCTGAACTTGGCGCAGCTGTGGGCCGAATAATCAATAATGTATGATGATATGCACCGTTGTTCGGTCTAATCGATCATTCATTATATATCGCTTCGATTTATGGATAATTTCGGGTTTCTCAAGGTAGCGGCGGCAGTGCCCCGGGTGCGGGTCGCCGACTGCGAATACAATGCGGAGCGCATCATCGCCCTGGCCGAGCAGGCCGCACAACGGGGCGTGGAGATCGTGGCGTTTCCCGAATTGGCCGTGACAGGCTACACGTGCGGCGACCTGCTGCTGCAAACCCCGCTGCTCGACGCGGCGGACGAAGCGCTGGCCGAAATCGTGCGGGCCACGCGCAAGCTGCCGCTGACGATCCTCGCGGGCGTTCCGCTGCGGCACGGCTCGACGCTCTACAACTGTGCGGCGGTATTTACCCAAGGCCGCATCTTGGGCGCAGTGCCCAAAATCCACATCCCCGACTACGGGGAGTTCTACGAAAACCGCTGGTTCGCCTCGGGCGCAGGCATCGCCGAGGAGAAAATCACGGCCGGCGGACAGGAAACCGACTTCGGCGCCGACCTGACGTTCGAAGTCAACGGCGTGGAATTCGGCGTCGAAATATGCGAAGACCTTTGGACGGCAATCCCGCCCTCGTCGCACCTGGCGCTCAACGGCGCCAAAGCGATCTTCAACCTCTCGGCGTCGCCCGAAGCGGTGGGCAAGCACGCCTACCTGCGCCAGCTGGTGGCCCAGCAGTCGGCCCGCACGATAGCGGCCTACGTCTACTGCTCGGCCGGGCCGGGCGAGTCGTCGACCGACCTGGTGTTCGCAGGCAAGGCCCTAATCGCCGAAAACGGTACGATCCTGCGCGAAGCGCCCCGCTTCACAGGCGAAGAACAGCTCGTCGTGGCCGACGTGGACATCCGACGGTTGGAATTCGAACGCCGCCGCAACACCTCGTTCCGCCAGCACGAAGCCCAGACGGAGAACACCGTGATCGAAATGGAGATTCCCGAGAGCCTGCGGGCCGCGGCGCTCGACCGCGACGTCGATCCGCTGCCGTTCGTTCCCCGCAACGAGGCCGACCGCAACGAACGGTGCGAAGAAATCTTCAACATGCAGGCCCACGGGCTGGCGCAACGACTGGCGCACACAGGCTGCAAATGCGCCGTAGTAGGGATTTCGGGCGGACTCGATTCAACGCTGGCGCTGCTGGCGACGGTGCGGGCCTTCGACTTCCTGAAGCTCGACCGCACGGGCATCGTGGGCATTACCATGCCGGGATTCGGCACCACGGATCGCACGTACAACAACGCACTGGAGCTGATGCGCCGTTTAGGCGTAACGCTGCGCGAAATCCCGATCCGCGACGCCTGCACGCAACACATGCAGGACATAGGACTCGACCCAGCCGACCGCTCGGCAGCCTACGAGAACGCACAAGCCCGCGAACGGACGCAAATCCTCATGGACGTGGCCAACATGGAAGGAGGATTGGTAATCGGCACGGGCGACCTGAGCGAACTGGCCTTGGGCTGGGCGACCTACAACGGCGATCAGATGTCGATGTACGGAATCAACGCCTCGGTGCCCAAAACTTTGGTGCGCCATCTGGTAAAACGAGCCGCAGAGATCGAACCCGACCCGGCGACGCGTGCGACGCTGCTGGATGTGATCGACACGCCGGTAAGCCCGGAACTGCTGCCTGCGGACGAGCAAGGAGAGATCGCCCAGAAGACCGAAGACCTGGTAGGGCCTTACGAACTGCACGACTTCTTCCTCTACCACCTGTTGCGTTCAGGATACGGCCCGGCAAAAATTCTCTTCCTGGCCGAAACGGCATTCCAGGGAAGCTACGATCGGGCGACGATCCACAAATGGCTGGGCGTCTTCCTGCACCGTTTTTTCGCCCAGCAGTTCAAACGCTCGGCCATGCCCGACGGCCCGAAAGTGGGATCGGTATCCCTTTCGCCGCGGGGCGATTGGCGCATGCCCTCGGATGCCTCGGCGGCCGTATGGCTGAGCGAACTGGAAAACTCGTAGCCCCCTTGCACCATGAAGAAACTTTTATTGCTGTCCTCCGTGCTGTGGCTGTCGGCAGAAACCGCTGCGGCGCAAAATTGGTCGGATCTGCTGACCAAAATCGGCACGGCCCTCGCCGACAAGGCTACCGAAGGCGAACTGACCCGTCTGGCCATCGTCGGCGACTGGAACTACACTGCACCCGGCGTCCGCTTCGAGAGCGAAGACCTCGCCGCCTCGCTGGGCGGCACCGCACTCGAATCGGCCGTCTCGGCCAAACTCGAAACGGCCTACAAGCTCGTCGGCATCCGGCCCGGCGCCTGCGCATTCGTTTTCGGCAAGGACAATGCTTTTACCGCGACCGTCGGTTCGCACACATTGAGCGGCACCTACGAATTCGACCCCGAGACCCACGCCATGACGCTGCACTTCGCCAAAGGCCAATACAACCTCGGCACGCTCTGCGGCCATGCGTTCGTCAGCGGTTCCGAGTTGCAGCTGGTTTTTCCCGTCACGACGCTCGTTCGCTTCATCACGGCGCTCGGCGACAAAATTCCGTCGCTCGCTTCCGTGACCGCGCTTTTAGCCAAATACGAAAACGTCTACCTCGGATTCCAATTCGCAAGGTAGACACCCGTCTGCAAAACAATCATTCCCCGGTTGCCTATGAGGCTTGCCGGGGAATTTTTTCATGCGAACAGCAACGACAGCACCGCGACCGCGAATCCCCCGCAAAAGCCTGCGGCAACCTGCAACCCGTTGTGACACCCCAGATACAGCCGGGCGGAAGCCAACGCACCGGCACCCAGCACGGCCGCGAGCAAGGGAACGACGGCGCACCCGGGATCGACGAAATTCAACACCGCCATCAAGGCGACGGCAGCTCCCATGGCTGTGAGATGCAGGCTGATCTTCCAATAAAACGAAACGAAAAGACACATCGCCTCGCAACATGCAGCGGCGACCATGAATTTGCGCAAGAACGCGGCTGACGGAAACTTGGCCAGCGTCACGGCGCACAACAGATAGCAGACCGCACCGACGACCAACGGCCACATCCGCTCGCGCCGCCGGTCGACCCGCCAGTCGGAGACGCGCCCCCAAGCATGCAATAGTCCCAGGCATAAAGCCGGCAAAAACATGCCGTAGAGCAGGATGACCCACACCAGATAGAACTTCATGTTGCCAGGATAAGAAGCATAGGGCGTGTAGGTCAACAAGACGACGACCAGATAGAGCGGCAACAAGAACGGATGCAGCGCCCAGGAAAGGGCATCGGCGGCTCGGCGCAACATGGCTGCACTAACGGTTCATCGCCTGGGCGATGCCCTCGGCTATGCGGTCGACGGCATCCTGCAACTTGGAGCCGACCATCATCTTCATCATCATGTTCAACTCGACATGCAAGACAAGGCGCAGACGCGTATCAACGTCCGAAACCTTGTGCAGTTGAATCCAGAACGCAAAATCGACCGGCACGCCGCCTTGGTCGCCGACGATCTTGACGTGTTTGGGTTCGACACGCTCGTCCATGCGGAGCCTGACGGCAAACCCCTTGGCTTTGAACGAACAATGTTCTTCGTCGGCCTGCCACTCCTCGACACGGTCGGCCACGGCGGGCGTGAGGTTGTCGAAACGGCTGATGACGGCGAAAATCTGCTCCGCAGGACGGAGAATCTGCTGCTGCTTGGAAATGTATTCTTGCATACGAATCAGGGTTATGCTTCATCTATTCGATTTCGAACGTCCGCGCAGTCTCGGAATCGACCGCGATACGCACCTCGATCGCATTGTCGGGCAACAACGGCTCGATCTTCTCGGGCCACTCGACCAGACAGACGTCGCCGGAGTAGAAATACTCCTCGTAACCGAAATCGTAAGCCTCGCGGATGTCGTCGATGCGATAAAAGTCGAAATGGCAGATGCGCCGCCCCCCGTCGCCCTTGTACTGGTTGACGATGGCGAACGTGGGACTCGTCACGGTGTCCTCGGCACCGAGCAGAGCGACGATCTCGCGAATGAGGGTGGTTTTGCCTGCGCCCATGGCGCCGCGGAACGCCACGACGGTACGGCGGCCCAACAACTCGACGACGGCCCGGGCGACCTGGGGCAATTCCTCGCGGGAAGTTATGTGGATGGTCTTCATAGATGCAAAGTTCGGATCACGAAACGGCTCCCGAAACCGACGGCTCGCAAAGGCAGGAGCACGTCCGTTCCGGGGAAGTTTCTTTATTTTTTTGGCTTCAACACTAAATAGGGCACGATCATCTCCTCCATCGAAATGCCGCCATGCTGGAACGTATTGCGATAGTAGCGGATATGGCGGTTGGCGTCGTTGTTATAGACAAGAAAATCGGTATTATAAGCGAAAATGAAACTCGACGTGAGGTTGCTCGACGGCAGCTGGATGTCCTCGGGCCGCTGCACCTCGTAGACCTCGCGGGCGTTGTAGGCGAGGTTGCGGCCGGTCTTGTAGCGCAGGTTGGCCGAAGTCTCGCGGTCGCCGGTAACCTTCACAGGGTTGTCGACACGGATGGTGCCGTGGTCGGATGTGATGACGACGGTATGCCCCCGCTCGGAAAGAAGCCGCAGGATGGTGTAGAGGTCGGAATGCTCGAACCACGAACGCGTGAGCGAACGGAACGCAGACTCGTCCTCGGTCAATTCGCGGATGATGTCGGTCTCGGTGCGGGCATGGGAGAGGATATCGAGGAAGTTGTAAATAATGACCGAAAAATCGGCATCATAGACCTTCTGAATGTTATCGACCAACCGCCGCCCCTGCTCGGGCCGCACGAGCTTGTCGAACGAAAATTTCCACTGCTTGCCGCTCTGGGCCATCAGGCGCCGGAGAAACTCCTCCTCATATTGGTTTTTGCCGCCCTCCTCGTTGTCGTTGAGCCACTTGTCGGGCATCAGGCGGTCGATGGCCAGAGGCATCAAGCCGGCGAAGATGGCGTTGCGGGCATATTGGGTGGCGGTGGGCAGGATGGCGCAATAGAAATCCTCGGCCGCGACGTCGTAATACCCCCTCAACAACGACGAAATGGCCCTCCATTGGTCGTAGCGGAAGTTGTCGATCAACAACAAGGTGGTTTTCGGATTCTCGTCGGCGACGGGAAAAATCCGGGAACGCATCAAGGTATGCGACATCACGGGCGTGTCGTCCGCACGCTTGTTGATCCAATCGTAATAATTGTGCCGCACGAACTTCGAGAACTCCTGGTTGGCCTCGCCTTTCTGGTAGGCGAGCACCTCCTTGATGCTGCGGTCGGTGGAATCCTCCAACTCGATCTCCCAGGAAGTGAGCCGCCGGTAAAGCGAACACCAATCCTGGAACGTATCGGCCATCTGCAACGACTGCGAAATGCGCCCGAACTCCGACTGGTAATCAGCCGTGGTCTGCTCGGTGACCAACTGCTGCGAATGGACGATCCGCTTGATCGAAAGCAGCACCTGGTTGGGATTCACGGGCTTGATGAGGTAATCGGCGATCTTCGACCCGACGGCCTTGTCCATGATGTTCTCCTCCTCGCTCTTGGTAACCATGATGACAGGCGTCGTGGGCCGCACCTCCTTGATCTTGGGCAAGGTTTCGAGACCGGTCATGCCGGGCATCATCTCGTCGAGGATGATCAGGTCGAAAGCCCCCTCGGCAGCCATGTCGATGGCATCGTAACCGTTGTTGCAGGTCTCCACATCGTATCCCTTCCCGCGCAGGAAGAGCACGTGGGGCTTGAGCAGCTCCACCTCGTCGTCGACCCAAAGAATCTTAACCATAGCGATGCTTTTTGAAATACAAAAATAATGCTTTTACGCCAACCAACGCAAAAACCGGCCGCTTTATTGGCCGGAATCCGAAAAAAGAAAGAAAAACCGGAAATCGAGACAAGACATCGACTGCCAACCCCCGGAAACTCAGCGGCGAAAGGATGAACGGAGAGAGGACAGCGCTTTCCGACGGGAAAACCTCGCGAGAGGGGCCGAGTGTCCCGACGGCAAAACAGGACAGCAGAATGTTCTAATGACAGAACCGCAAAATATTCCGAGCAAGAAAATAGCGAACTATCCCGGTATCGGGATTTCAAGGCTTCGAAGCGTCTTTGTATCCGGGGAGGGGCCGATCCTCGAAAATTCGAACCATCTTTACGTCGGGACTTCGGAAGGAGCCTCCCTCGGAATGTCTTCAAGGCGTCTTGGGATCGAAACCTCGAAGGAGAAGTGTTAAAACGTTTTAAATCTGCTTGCGCAGCCGGGCCACGGGGATGCCCAGCATCTCGCGGTACTTGGCTACCGTGCGCCGGGCGATGCGGTAGCCCTTGGAGTTGAGAATATCCATAAGGGTCTCGTCGGTCAGCGGCCGGCGCTTGTTCTCCTGGTCGATGCACTCCTGGAGGATGTTCTTGATCTCGTAGCTGGAGACCTCCTCGCCCGACTCGGTTTGCATGGCCTCGGAAAAGAGCGACTTCAGCAGGATGATGCCGAACTGGGTCTGCACATATTTGCTGTTGACCACGCGCGAAATGGTCGAGACGTCCAGCCCCGTGCGGTCAGCGATGTCCTTGAGGATCATGGGCCGCAGCTTCGACTGGTCGCCGTCCTTGAAATACTCCTGCTGGTAGTCGAGGATGGTCTGCATGGTGCGCATCAAGGTGTCGTGGCGCTGCTTAATGGCCGAAATGAACCACTTGGCCGAATCGATCTTGCTTTTGACGAACTGGATCGCTTCCTTGTCCTTCTCCTTGACGCTGCCGTCGGAGGCCACCATGTCGCGGATCATCTCGACATAGCGCCGGTTGACCCGAACTTCGGGCACGTTGTAGGAGTTGAGCGACAACTGGAAACGCCCGTCCTGGCAATCGAGGATGAAGTCGGGAA
Organism: uncultured Alistipes sp.; assembly: GCF_910580175.1. Taxonomy (GTDB): domain Bacteria; phylum Bacteroidota; class Bacteroidia; order Bacteroidales; family Rikenellaceae; genus Alistipes. The sequence goes on along the minus strand of NZ_CAJTXD010000002.1, from coordinate 173,596 downwards.
TGATGTAGGGCGTCGTGTCGGTGCCTCCCTCGGCATAGAGGTTGCCAGGCTTGGGCGAGAGCCGCCGGATTTCGGCGATGGCCTCGCGGAAATCGTCCTCCGAAATCTGCAAGCGGGCGATCAGCTTCTCGTAGTGCTTCTTGACGAATTCGTCGAAGTAGGAAGTCAGAATCTTGCGGGCCAAGCGCCGCGCCCGCGAATCGACGGGCATCTGGTTCATCTGCAACAGCAGGCATTCGCGCAGGTTGCGCGCCCCGACGCCGGCCGGCTCCAGCTCGTGGAGGATACCCAGCAGCCGCTCCAGCTCCCCGGCCGTGGTTTCGATGCCGACCGAAAAGGCGATATCGTCGGCAATGGATTCGAGGTCGCGACGCAGATAGCCGTCCTCGTCGATGCTGCCGATCAGATAGACGGCCAACCGCATGTCGCGCTCCGAAAGGCTGCGGAAACGGAGCTGCTCGACCAGATACTCCTGCAACGACCGGCCCCCGGTAAGGAACACGGGACGCTGCTTGTCGTCCTTGGAGTAGTTGTTGATGCGGCTCTTATATGCCGGGGTATCGTCCTCGCGCAAATACTCTTCGACCGAAATCTGCTGCGGCTCGGTCTCTTCCTCGGCCGTGCGCTCCTCCTCTTCGAGTACGATGTTGTCCTCGATCTCCCGCTTGATGCGCTGTTCGAGCTGCACGGTGGGCAGCTCCAGCAGCTTGATCATCTGGATCTGCTGCGGAGAGAGTTTCTGCTGAAGCGAAAGCACCTGCTTCTGGTTGATAGCCATACGTCTTTCGAAATTAAGAATTAAGAACGAAAACTTACCGGTTTCTTCGTGTACCGCAGCCCGAGAAAGCGGAATCCGTCGCGGGGAACACCCCTCCCGAACCCTGGCTCCCGGCCGGAGAGACGCCGAACCCTGATTTTCGATTCTTAACCTTTAATTTTAAAAGTCGGCGTGCTGCGGCGTACGCGGGAAAGGCTGCACATCGCGGATGTTGGTCAGGCCCGTGACGAAGATCAACAGCCGGTCGAAGCCCAGACCGAATCCGGAGTGCGGAGCCGAACCCCAACGGCGCGTATCCAGATACCACCAGAGTTCCCGCTCGTTCATTCCGAGTTCCTTTACCCTTGCACAGAGTTTGCCATAATCGGCCTCGCGCTCCGAACCGCCGATAATCTCGCCTATTCCGGGGAACAAGACGTCCATTCCGCGCACGGTCTTGCCGTCGTCGTTCTGCTTCATGTAGAAAGCCTTGATCTCCTTGGGATAGTCGATCAAGATCACGGGACGCTTGAAATGCTCCTCCACCAGGTAGCGTTCGTGCTCCGACTGCAAGTCGCAGCCCCAGTCGCACGGGAACTCGAACTTGCGGCCCGAAGCCTTGAGGATGTCGACAGCCTCGGTGTAGGTCAGCCGCTTGAAGTCGTTGGCGACCACGAACTCCAGGCGCTCCAGCAACTTGGGGTCCCACATCTTGTTCATGAATTCGAGGTCTTCGCGGCAGTTATCCAACGCATAGCGGATCAGATACTTGAGGAAATCCTCGGCCAGCTCCATGTTGTCCTCCAGCTCGAAGAACGCCGCTTCGGGTTCGATCATCCAGAACTCCGAAGCATGGCGCGGCGTATTGGAATTCTCGGCGCGGAACGTGGGGCCGAACGTGTAGATGCGGCCCAGCGCCAGAGCGCCCAGTTCCCCCTCCAGCTGCCCGGAAACCGTGAGGTTGCAAGGCTTGCCGAAGAAATCCTGCGCATAGTCGATCTTGCCCTCCTCCGTGCGGGGCGGATTGGCCATGTCGAGCGTCGTGACCTGGAACATGGCGCCGGCACCCTCGCAGTCCGAGGCGGTGATGATGGGAGTATGGAAGTAGTAGAAACCGTTCTTGTTGAAATACTCGTGGATGGCGTAGGCCATGGCGTGACGGATGCGCAGCACGGCGCCGAACGTGTTGGTACGCGGACGCAGGTAGGCGATATCGCGCAGGAACTCCAGCGAATGGCCCTTCTTCTGCAAGGGGTAGGTCTCGGGATCGGCCGTGCCGTAGACTTCGATGCGCTCGGCCTGCACCTCGATGCCCTGGCCCGAACCGGGCGAGGCGACCAGACGACCGTCGACCCGCAGGCAGGCGCCCGTAGTAACGGGCTTAAGCTCCTCCTCGGCGATCTTCGCAAGATCGACCACCACCTGGATGTTGGCCGCGCAAGACCCGTCGTTCAAGGCGATGAACGCCACGTTCTTGTTGCCGCGCTTGGTGCGCACCCAACCCTTGACGACAATATCGGCGTCGACGACGCCCGACTTCAGAATCTCAGCTATTCTCTGCGTTTTCATGACGATGTGTTATGCTTTTCCGAATTCACAAAGATAGTCGTTATTTGCGATTTGTCAAAAAAAAAGTACCTTTGTCCGACCTATTATAGAAAGTGTACGATGAAACGGACGACACTCTTTTTGCTGGCGCTGACGGGAGTCTGGAATCTTGCGGGACAACCCTCCGCACGCATCCATCGCACTGAAATACTCCCTTACGCCACGCGCCACGACGCCGAAGCCCGCAACCGCGCCGCTTCGGGCCATGCGATCGACTTCCGGCCCGAGGCCGGACGCGGGACCGAAAGCCCAGCCTTACTGAAACAACGGATCGAAATCCCCTATGTCTGGACGGACGGCTGCGTCTATCTCCATATCGAAAACGCCCCGGCAGCCTATACGCTGCGGATCAACGGCCGGCAGGCGGCCGCGATCGACGATGCGCTGACGCCCGCCGAATTCGACATCACGCCCTACATCCGTCAGGGCATCAACGACTTCGAAGTGGCGCTCCGCCCCGACGACGCCAAGCTGGACGCACCCCGTGCGGTGCGTCGTCCCGCGTTCGAGGGCAGCTGCCTCTACTACCAGAACAAGCGGTCGATCTGCGATTTCGAAATCGCGCTCGTGCCCGACACCCTGGGCCGCGACTTCGCCATGCTCGATCTGAAAATCGCCGTACGCAACGGCTTCAACTACGACGAAACGGTCGAGGTGGGCTACGACATCTACTCGCCGCAAGGCAAACTGCTGGATTTCGACATCCGGCCCATTGCCGTCGCCGGCCGGTCGACCGACACGATCCGCTTCACGCCTTTCATCTACCATGCGTTCGACAACAAGTGGGAACCCTCGGGCAAGAACCCGCCGCTCTACAAAGTCATGCTTTTTACGCGCCGCAACGGCACCTACAAGGAGTACATGCCCCTGAAGATCGGCTTCGGCAAAACCGAGTTGGTCGACGGACAGATCATGCGTCTGGGCAGACCCGTCAAGCTCAATGCTTTCCGCTACAATGCCGACGTTGACGCCAAGACGACCTCCGCCCGCCTGCTGGCGATCCGCAAGCAGGGTTACAACACCGTGGCCCCCGACTATCCGCAGCCCGACTGGTTCTACGGTCTCTGCGACGAGCTGGGACTCTACGTCATCGACCGGGCGAACATCCATGCTCCGGAAAAACGCGACGACCGCCGCGTGGGCGGCACGCCGTCGAACGCCCCTGCACTGACCGAGGAATACCTGGAACGCGTCAAGGCCATGTATTACCGCTCGCGCAACCACACCTGCGTGGCGGCCTATGCGCTGGGCGGCGAAGCGGGCAACGGCTACAACATGTACAAGGCCTACCAATGGCTCAAGTCGGCGGAGCCGTCGCGCCCGATAATCTGCGTCGATGCCGACGGCGAGTGGAACACGGACTTATAAAAATGACTTTAGAGCTGATCGTCATAGGCAAAACCGACTCGAAAGAGGTGGCCGCGCTGGTGGAAACATACGCCAAGCGCGTAAACCGCTATTGCAAGTTTTCCATCACGGTGCTGCCCGACGTCAGGGAGACCAGAAAGCTGACGGCCCGCCAACAAGCCACGGCCGAAGGCGCGGCGATCCTGCGCCAGCTCGACGAGAACGACTACGTGGCCCTGCTCGACGAACGGGGCGAGGAGATGCGCTCGGTGGAGTTCGCATGCTGGGTGCAGAAACGCATGAACAGCGGCGTGAAGCGATTGGCGATGGTAATCGGCGGCCCCTACGGCTTCTCGGACGAGGTATACGCCCGGGCCGACGCCCGGCTGTCGCTCTCGCGCATGACCTTCTCCCACCAGATCGTGCGGGCGATCTTCGCCGAACAGATCTACCGGGCGTTCACGATCCTCAACAACGAACCCTATCATCACGAATAAGATGCGCCGAACGGCTTGCATAACCGCTCTGCTGCTGGCATGGCAGTTCCAGACCCGTGCGGTCGCAGGGAACGCCGATGCCGACACGCTGATCGTGGTCGACAAGGTGCAGGTTACGGCCATCAAGCAGGGGCCGGTGCTGCGCTCGCAGCCCGTAGCGGCGACCACCCTCGGCAGCCGCGCACTGGAACAGGAACACGTCGACGCCGCGAAGCGCCTGTCGCAGCGCGTGCCCAACCTCCACATGCCCGACTACGGGTCGCGCATGACCTCCTCGATCTACGTCCGCGGGCTGGGCGCCCGGATCGACCAGCCGGTCATGGGGATGAACGTGGACAACGTGCCGATAATGAACAAGGATTGCTACGACGGCGAACTGGCCGACGTGGAGCGCATCGAAGTGCTGCGCGGCCCCCAGTCGACGCTCTACGGCCGCAACACGATGGGCGGCGTGATGAACATCTACACGCTCTCGCCCTTGAGCTACCAAGGCACGCGCATACTGGCCGAATACGGCAGCGGCAACACCTGCCGGATGCGCGCATCGACCTATCATCGCTTCGGCGACGGACTGGGCCTCGCCCTCTCGGGCTTCTACACCCGGTCGGACGGGTTCTTCCGCAACCTCGCCTCCGGGCGCAAGTGCGACAACGAAAAACTGGGAGGCGGACGGCTCAAACTCCAATGGCGCGGCGCGGGCGGCCTGCGGATCGACAACACGCTGGCCTTTTCGGCCCTCGACCAAGGGGGCTACCCCTATGCCTATGCAGGCGAGGAGATCGTGCGCAACGGACAGACGCTCATCCGGCCCGGCGAAATCCGCTACAACGACCCGGCAGGCTACCGCCGCACGGCCTTGAGCGACGGGCTGACGATGCACTACGACGCAGCCGGCTGCTCGATAGCCTCGATTACCTCCTATCAATATTCGGACGATGCGATGACGCTCGACCAGGACTTCCTGCCCCTCTCCTACTTCACGCTCCGCCAGGCCCGCACCGAGCACACGGCGACCCAGGAGCTGGTCGTCCGCTCGCGCGGCACGGGACGCTACCGCTGGATCGCAGGAGCGTTCGGCTTCTACCGCCACGCGACGATGGAAGCGCCGGTAAACTTCAAACGCACGGGCATCGAAGAACTGATCCTCAAGAACGCCAATTCCGGCCCGATCTTCCGCTACGACACCGACGCCCAAGAGCTGCTGCTGGCCTCGGATTTCCGCAATCCGGCCTGGGGCGCAGCGCTCTACCACGAATCGAGCGTGAAGCTGGGACGCTGGACGCTGACGGCCGGCATCCGAGCCGACTACGAACGCACACGCCTGGCGTATCGCAGCCGTGCGTCGCTCGACTACTCGCTCAGTATCGAGGGCGGCCCCGCAGGAGAGCACACCGCGACGATCGACGACCGCGACGCCCTGGCGCGCTCCTACCTGGAGCTTCTGCCCAAGGCAGCGGTCATGTATAGCTTCGACGAGGTGCACAACCTCTATTTCTCGGTGGCGAAAGGCTACAAGGCCGGCGGATTCAATACCCAGATGTTCTCCGATATCCTCCAGGAGAAGCTCAAGGGCCGGATGGTCTCGGGCATCGACGACTCCGACCCTGCAACGATGTCGTACGAACCCGAACACAGCTGGAATTTCGAACTGGGCGGCCGCTTCCGCTGTGCGGAGGGGATCGTGCGGGGCGACTTCGCGCTCTTCTGGATCGAATGCCGCGATCAGCAGCTTACCGTATTCCCGCAGGGCGCCTCGACAGGCCGCATGATGACCAACGCGGGGCGCTCGCGCTCGCGGGGCGGAGAAGCATCGCTCCAAATCATCCCTCGCAACGACCTGGTTTTCGACATCGCCTACGGCTACACGGACGCACGCTTCGTCCGTCACGACGACGGCAGGGAGGATTTCAGCGGCCGCCGCATCCCCTACGCCCCGGCCCACACGCTTTGGCTGGGAGCCGAATGGGCGATCCCCACGGGCGTGAGCTGGCTGGGCGACGTGGTGCTGCGGGCCGGCGCACGCGGCGCGGGGCGCATCGAATGGAACGAAGCCAACACGCTGCGGCAACCTTTCTACCTGCTGGCCAGTGCCTCGGTCGCCTTGCGCCACGAACGCTACACGCTCGACTTCTGGGGCCGCAACCTGGGCGGAACCGAGTACGACGTCTTCTATTTCAAGTCCATGGGCAACGAATTCATACAACGGGGACGCCCCCGAACCATAGGGATCACACTATCGATAAACATAGATTAAGATGAAAAAACTGCTTCTGCTCGCCTGCGCGGCCTTTGCTTTCGCCGCGTGCAACGACAACGACGACGAAACCCGATTTGCAACCGAGAACACCAAGATCGTGGACGGTTCCATGACGGGCAGCAACATGCACTTTCTGGGCACCTCGACGGTCGTCGCGGCCGACGGCGGCGTCTACGTCGACCGGCAGGCCGAATTCGAATTCGCCGGGCTGCACGACCTCACGCTCTACATGCACCGCACGCGCTTCGCTGCGACGATGCCCCCTCAGGAGATGCGGCTACATAAAGTAAGCTACACCCCCGGCACGGGCGCTGCGCTCTCGTTCGAAGCGGAGAGCCTCGTTCCCGAAATGCTGCTGCCGAACGAAGCCGGAGGAGGACATGCCTGGAAACCCATGGCGGCCTACACGCTGACCCAGGTCGAAGGTTCTATCGACGGCGTGACGTGCCGCGTGAGCTTTTCGTGCAACGTACCCCGTCTGGGCATCTACCAAGTGACATACGAAGGCCTGCTGAAAGAATAACGCATCGGTCAATCATTCCTACCGCAAAGAGATTTTTTATATTATGAAATCCGAATACAAACCTTTTGTCGAAGAGTTGATCGAACTCTGCATCAAGGAAGACATCGGCGACGGCGACCACACTTCGCTCTGCTGCATCCCTGCCGACGAACAGGGCCGCATGCGCCTGCTGTGCAAGCAGCAGGGAACGATCGCGGGCATCGAAATCGCCGAACTGGTGCTGCGGCGCCTCGATCCCGCTGTGAAATTCGAACAGCTGCTCCGCGACGGCGACCGTGTGAAGCCGGGCGACGTGGCGTTCTACGTCTCGGGGCGCCTGCGCTCGCTGCTGCAAGCCGAGCGCATCCTCCTGAACATCATGCAGCGCATGAGCGGCGTAGCCACGCAGACGGCCGTCTACGTGGCCCGTCTGGAGGGCCTGCACACCCGCGTGCTCGACACCCGCAAGACCACACCGGGCATGCGCGTGCTCGACAAGATGGCCGTGAAGATCGGCGGCGGCGAGAACCACCGCATGGGGCTGTTCGACATGGTGCTGCTCAAGGACAACCACATCGACTTCGCCGGCGGCATCGGCAAGGCGATCCGCGGCGCACGCGAATACCTGGCGGCCAAGGGCAAAACGATCCCCATCGAATGCGAAGTACGCACGCTGGAGGATATCGACGAGGTTTTCGCGGCGGGCGGCGCCGACCGCATCATGTTCGACAACTTTACCCCGGCGATGACGCGCGAAGCGGTGCGCAAGGTCGCCGGACGCTGCGAAACCGAATCGAGCGGCGGCATCACGCTCGACAACCTGCGCGACTACGCCGAATGCGGCGTGGACTTCATCTCCGTCGGGGCGTTGACCCATCAGATCAAGTCGCTCGACATGTCGCTCAAGGCCTGCGAATAAACCGCCCGTCATGCGAAGAATGCTCCATACCCCGCCGGTGCTGCTGCTGCGCCGCATAGCCATGGTCTACCTGGTGCTGTGGATCTGCCGGGCGATCTTCCACCTCTGCAACGGCGCCCAGATCGGTGCCATAGGCCTGCACGAAGCGGGAGCGTTGCTGCGCGGGGCGCTGCTGTTCGACACGGTGTCGGTAATCTATGCCAACGGCATCTTCATCCTGCTGTCGCTGGTGCCGTTCGAATTCCGATGCAGCGCAATCTACCGGAAGATTCTTTTCGGCTACTATGTTGCGGCGAATTTTCTACTCGTCGTCGCCGCGAACCTGGCCGATGCGGTCTACTTCCGCTACACGCTGAAACGCTTCACGGCCGACGAAATCTTCTTTGCCGACAACGACAACTCGCTGCTGCTGGTCGGCAAGTTCATGGTGGAAAACTGGCCCCTGCTGCTGGCGGCGCTGGCCCTGCTGGCCCTGCTCATATGGGGCTACGGACGCAAGACGCCCTGCCGGTCGATCCTGCGCCCGGGCTGGAGCTTCTACACGGCAAATACGGCGATCTTCGCACTGGCGGCCGGGCTGTGCATAGCCGGCATGCGGGGCGGCTTTACCCGCGCCACACGCCCCGTGACGCTCTCCAACGCCACGCTCTACACGGCCGATCCGGCCAAGGCGAACCTCATCTTGAGCAACCCGTTCTGCATCCTGCGCACGGTCGGGCATGCGGGAAAAGTCCGCTACCGCAAGGATTTTTCGGACGACGAACTGCCTCGGCTCTTTACGCCCGAGCACCGGCCTGCCGCCCCGGAAACCACCGGGAACGAACTGCAAACCGACCGAAGCTCCGCCCAGCCGGCCAACACTGCAAACGGCATGTTGCACGGCCGCAACGTGATGATCTTCATCATGGAGAGCATGTCGGCCGAACACTCGGCCCACCTGCGGCCCGACCTCTACGCCGACCGGCCGGAAAAAGGCTTCACGCCCTTCCTCGACTCGCTCATGCGCGAGGGTCTCACGTTCCGCCGCATGTATGCCAACGGCACGCGTTCGATCCAAGCCATGCCCTCGATCCTGGGGAGCATCCCCTCGTTCAAAACGCCGTTCGTGCTGATGCCCCAATCGCTGGGACGAAGCCGCCAGCTGCCGGCCATTCTCGCATCGCAGGGCTACTCGACGCTCTTTTTCTGCGGTTCGGAGCGCGGCTCGATGGGCTTCGGAGCCTATGCCCGGTCGGCGGGCATCGAACGTCTGGTAAGCCGCGAGGAGTACGAGGCGGCCCACGGCACGGAAGATTTCGACGGCTACTGGGGCATCTGGGACGAGGAGTTCCTGCAATTCGCAGGCGAAGAACTGAGCCGAGTGCCCGAACCCTTTTTGGGCGTGCTCTTTACCCTCTCGGCACACCACCCGTTCGTCGTGCCCGAACGCTATGCCGCCACGCTGCCCGCAGGCTACACGCGCATCCACAAGGGCGCGGCCTACGACGACCTGGCGTTCCGCCGTTTCTTCGAACGTTTCGCAGACACGGAGTGGTTCCGCCGCACGCTTTTTGTATTCGTGGCGGATCATGTATCGTCGGAAAAATGGGCGGCCGACACGCACGAATATCCCGGCAGCCATCACATCATCGGCTTTTTCTACACACCCGACGGGACACTGCGCGGACAAGTGGACGACATCGTCCAGCAAATCGACGTGATGCCCACGGTGCTGGGCCTGCTGGGCAACCGCGAACCCTACTTCGCATTCGGGCGCGACGTGCTGAACGAACCCGACCGGCCGCAGTGGGCCGTGAGCTACGACGCAGGATTCCGGGCACTGACCAGCGAGGGCGTGGCGGCGTTCGACGACGCATTGCCGCCGGCTCCCGACACCGACCCGACAGAACTGCGCTTCCGGGCGCTGGTGCAACAATACTACGCCCATATCGAACGCAAAAGCTACGTGATCGATGATTGAATTCAAACCCTTGCGGCTCGAAGACCGGGCGACGATCGAACGCTACACCCTGCCGTCGGACATCCGCAACTGCGACCTGGCGTTCGCCAACATGTATTGCTGGCAGGGGGTTTACCACAGCGCCTGGGCCGAGGTGGAAGGCTTTCTGGTCATCCGTTTCCACATCGACGGCGGCCCCCGAATCGGCTACATGCAGCCGGTCGGGCCGGGCGACTTCGCGAAGATCGTCCCGGCGCTGCACGAAGATGCCCATACCCACGGGCAGCGTCTGCGGCTCATCGGACTGACGGACGAGGGGTGCCGAATGATCCGCGACATGCACCGGGGAGAGTTCGCATTCGCGTCGGATCGTGCGCTGGAGGACTACATATACAATGCGGAGGAGCTGCGTACCCTGCCGGGCCGCCGCTACCAACCCAAACGCAACCACATCAACCGCTTCCGGACGGAATATCCCGACTACCGCTACGAGGAGCTGACGCCCGAGCGCCATGCGGAGTGCATGGCCCTCGAACGCGAATGGCGCCGCACCCACGAGGGACACACCTCGGAGCTGTGCGCCGAACAACGGGCCATGCAACGGGCGTTCGAACACTTCGACGCCCTGGGGCTGCACGGCGGCTGTCTCTATGCAAGCCAACGTCTGGCGGCCTTTACCTACGGCTCGGCCGTGAACGAGACAACCTTCGTGACGCATGTCGAGAAAGCGGACACGGCATTCGAAGGAGCCTTTACGGTCATCAACAAACTTTTTGCGGAACATCTGCCGGCCCGCTTTACCAAGATCAACCGCGAAGAAGACCTGGGAATCGAGGGCCTGCGCCATGCCAAGCTCTCCTACCACCCGGCGGAACTGCTCCGCAAATATACAGCGATCCATCTGCACGACGACGAAGCCGCCTGCAAGGAACTGTGGCGCGAAACGTTCGGCGACGACGAAGCGTTCATCGATGCGTTTCTGATCCGCCACTACGACCGCCGGCGCATGCTCTCGGTCGAACGCGAAGGCCGTCTGGCCGCGATGCTGCACCTGCTGCCGTTCGACAGCGAGGCGGGCCCCGTGGACTACATCTATGGCGTAGCGACCGCGGCGGAATACCGCAACCGGGGACTGGCATCGCAGCTGCTGCGCGAAGCCCTGCGGCAGACCGATGCACGCGGTGCGACGGCGCTGCTCATCCCGACACCGGGCGAACCTTGGCTGCGCGGCTTCTACGGCCGCTTCGGATTCGAGGGCGCTGTACCGGTAACGTTCCGCACGCCGGACGGCTTCGACTTCGGCACAGGCGACCCGGCAACCGACGTGGCAATGGTACGGCTACACAATCCTGCCGCACCCCTGCCGGAAAAATTGGAATGCCGAAAACAAGAAAAATAGAAGATAGGGAAATTCCAAACAAAACTTACGGGCAGGACGGAGTTGTCTATAACATTTCGACCATGATCTTGCGAATTCCTGCCCGACCGAAACATTTCGGGCACACCCTCCCATCCGCAACATTTCGGGTACAGCCTTTCGTCTATAACATTTCCGCCCCTCCATTCGAAACACGTTGGGCATAATCTTTCTGTAACGTTTTAGCCCGGCTTTTGCCGGGCTAAAACGTTTTAAAAAACGATTTAATATCTTTGCGCCGCACCTACGGCAGAATCCGTTTCCCTATTTCCGCTTGCGCAGGAAACACTCGATCGTGTTCTCCATCAGGCAGCAGATCGTCATCGGCCCGACACCGCCAGGCACGGGCGTGATGACGGAGGCTTTGGACTCGATGGCCGCGAAATCGACATCGCCGCACAATTTGCCGCTCTCGGGATCGCGGTTGACCCCGACGTCGATTACCACGGCCCCCTCGGCCACCATGTCGGCCGTGACGAACTTCGGACGTCCGATCGCCACAACGAGGATTTCGGCACGGCGCGTTACCCCGGCCAGATCGCGCGTGCGGCTGTGAGCGACAGTCACGGTAGCGTTTTCATCCATCAGCAGCTTCGCCACCGGCAGGCCCACGATGTTGCTGCGCCCGACAACGACCGCCTCGCGGCCCGCGATGTCGACGCCCGCCGCCTTGAGCATCTTGATTATCCCCTTGGGCGTGCAGGGCAGCGTACAAGGCTGTTTCTGCCACAGGGCCGCCACATTGAGCGGATGGAAGCCGTCGACATCCTTGGACTTGTCGATGGCCGCGATCACACGCTCCTCGTCGATATGCTTCGGCAGGGGCAGCTGCACGAGAATGCCGTCGACCTCCGCGTCGGCGTTCAGCCCGGCCACGATGTCGAGCAACTCCGCCTCGGAAATGGTCGCAGGCTTGCGGATCGTCGTGTTGCGGATGCCCACCTCGGCCGAGGCCTTGGCCTTGCCGGTCACATAGCTGACGCTGCCGGGGTCTTCGCCCACCAGAATCACTGCCAGATGGGGCACGCGTCCATATTTCGCGGGGAAAGCAGCCACCTCCGCCGCCATGTCGGCCTTCAACTTGGCCGAAAGTTCTTTACCGCTGATAATCATATCGTAATCACATAATTAGACAATTCATTCGCTCTATTCATACCCGGCAGCAGCACGCCGTTCCATCCTGTCATGCTGCATTCGCCCGGGCCGGCTTCGGGGGGTCGCATCTCCGATGCGAGCCGGCCCCGGGCGCAAGGTCTTGCGACCTTGCAATCCGAAAGGGAAGCATCCCCCCTCTCTGATCCTTAACGGTGAACCGTAATTTCCTCCAACGCCCAATGCCCTATGTCCGAGCGATGGAAAAGGTTGTCGCACCCGATGAGGGCCACGTCGGCGAGTGCTTTTTCGCGGGCTTCGGCCAGCGTCGCACCATGCCCCACGACGAAAAGCACACGCCCGCCGGCTGTTACCACACGCCCGCCGTCGGCGCGCGTACCCATGTGGTAGACCGTTCCTCGAACGTGCTCCAACCCCTCGATCGGATGCCCTTTTTCGTAGGCGTCGGGATAACCTTTCGAAGCCAGCACGATGCCCAGTGTGACGAAATCGTGCCACTTCAAGGTCGCATCGCACCCGTCGGCCACGGCGCAGAAGATATCGACAATATCGCTTTTCAGACGCGGCAGCACGACCTCGGTTTCGGGATCGCCGAACCGGGCGTTGAACTCGATGACCCGGATGCCCTGCGCGGTCTTCATCAGTCCGCCGTAGAGCACCCCCTGGAACGGACATCCTTCGGCGACCATCGCGTCGGCCACGGGCTGCATGATGTGCTCCAAGGCGTACTTCTCGTCGTCGTCCGTGATGAACGGCAGCGGCGAATAAGCACCCATGCCGCCCGTATTCGGCCCCTTGTCGCCATCGAAAGCCCGCTTGTGATCCTGTGCGAGCACCATCGGCCACACGCGGTGTCCCGAGACGAAGCACATGAACGAGAATTCGGGGCCTTCGAGATAATCCTCCACGACAACCTTGCCCCGACCGAACTTGTCGTCGAGGAGCATGTCGCGCAAAGCGGCATCGGCCTCCTCGGCACTCTGCGCGATGACGACGCCCTTGCCGGCAGCCAACCCGTCGTATTTCAACACGGCGGGAAAGGGGCGCGCCATGACGTATTCCCGCGCCGCGCCATACTCCGTAAAGGCCTTGAAGCCGGCCGTCGGGATGCCGTATTTCGCCATCAACTCCTTGGCGAACTCCTTGGACGACTCGATGCGTGCGGCGGTCTTCGTCGGGCCGAAAATCCGCAACCCTGCGGCCCGGAACGCATCGACGACACCTGCGGCCAACGCCACTTCAGGCCCCACGACCGTGAGACCGATCCCCTCGGCCGCAGCGAAGTCGCGCAGTCTTTCGATCTCGGTCTCCCCGATCGCCACGCACTCGGCCTGCTGCGCGATGCCGGCATTTCCGGGTGCGCAAAATATCTTGTCGACCTGCGGCGAACGGGTCAACGCATCGACGATGGCGTGCTCACGACCGCCGGAACCGATAACAAGAACTTTCATAAAATCAATGTTTGAAGTGACGCTCGCCCACGAACATCATGGCGATACCCTTTTCGTCGGCCTTGCGGATCGAATCCTCGTCGCGCACCGAACCGCCCGGCTGGACGATGGCCGCAACGCCGTACTCGGCCGCGAGGGCCACGCAATCGTCGAAGGGGAAGAACCCGTCCGAAGCGAGCACCAACCCCTCGGTGCAACCGGCGGCCCGGGCCTGCTTCAAGGCGATTTCAGCCGAGCCGATGCGGTTCATCTGACCGGCGCCGACACCCAACGTACGGCCGTCCTTGACGACGACGATGGCATTGGACTTGACATGCTTGACGATCCGCCAACCGAAATTGAGGTCGGCCAACTGCGCATCCGTGGGTTTCTTCGCCGTGACGCACATGTCGGCGGCAACGGGACGCGTGGCGAGATCCAGTTCCTGCACCAGCAGTCCGCCGTTGACGCTCGCATACTGCCGGGGAGCACCCTCGCCGCGCGCCATGTCGACCTCCAGGAGACGCAGATTCTTCTTGGTGCCGAGCACTTCGAGCGCCCCCTCGTCGAACTTGGGCGCCATGATGATCTCCAGGAAAACGGGCTTCATCAACTCGGCGACCTCGCGTGTGACGGTGCGGTTGGTGGCGACGATGCCGCCGAAAATCGACACCTTGTCAGCTTCATAAGCCTTGCGCCATGCGTCGACGACATCCGCACCCACAGCGGCGCCGCAAGGATTCATGTGCTTGAGACCGACGCAGAACGGCGCATCGAACTCGCGGACGATGCACAACGCGGCGTTGGCATCCTGGATGTTGTTGTAGGACAACTCCTTGCCATTGAGCTGGCGGGCGAAAGCGAGCGAAAAAGGCACAGCGCCGCCCTCGCGGTAGAACTTGGCCGACTGGTGGGGATTCTCGCCGTAGCGCAGCGACTGTACAAGGTCGAATTCGAGGAACAATTTCTCATCGAGACCGGCCTGCGCGCGCATGTAAGTCGCAATCATGGCGTCGTACTGCGCGGTATGGGTATAGGCCTTGGCAGAGAGTTTCAGCCGGGTAGCCTTGGCGGTGTTGCCGCCGGCGGATATTTCATCCAGAATCTGCGCATAGTCCGCCGGGTCGCATACGACCGTGACGTCGGCCCAGTTCTTGGCGGCGGAACGCAACATGGAGGGGCCGCCGATGTCGATGTTCTCGATGGCGTCCTCCATCTTGACGTCGGGCTTGGCGATCGTCTCGCGGAACGGATAGAGGTTGACGCACACCAGGTCGATGAAACCGATGCCGTTGTCCTTCAAGGCCTTGACATGTCCGGGATCGTCGCGGCGCGCCAGCAGGCCGCCATGCACCTTGGGATGGAGCGTCTTGACGCGTCCGTCGCAGATTTCGGGGAATCCCGTCACATCGCTGATATTTACCACCTCGACGCCGCTGTCGCGCAGCAGGTTCATCGTACCGCCCGTGGCGATTACCTCCCAGCCTTGCTGACGCAGGCCCCGGGCGAACTCCACGACGCCGGTCTTGTCGCTTACACTGATTAAAGCACGCATATTTATTTATCGTTCAATATTTTACCTATCGTTTCTACATAAAGCGGATACTCCGTGGCATGCACCATGGCTTCCAACTCGGCGAGGTCTCGGCCGTAGTACTCGAAAGCCCGCTGGGCGACGATCGGCCCGCCGTCGAGCGTGGCGTCGACCCGATGGATCGTCACGCCGAAGACCTTGACGCCGTAATCGAGCGCCTGCTCGATGGCATGCGCACCGCGAAAAGCGGGCAACAACGACGGATGGACATTGATGATCCGCCCGCCGTAAGCCTCCAACAAAGTATCGCCCACGATGCGCATGTAACCGGCCAAGCAGACCAACTCCACGCCGGCAGCATCGAGCAATGCCACGATCTCACGCTCGAAATCGGCCTTGGAACCATACGCCTTGGGCGAGAAAACGAAAGTCTCGACCCCATGCGCGGCAGCCCGCTCCACGACCCGGGCGCCGGGCTTGTCGCAGACCATCAACACCACCCGGGCATTCAGCACGCCCTGCTCGCAAGCCTGGACGATGGCCTCGAAATTGGTGCCGCTGCCGCTGGCGAAAACTGCAAGTCTGTGCATGGTCCTACCGGATCGTGACACCCGGGGTGTCGGTAATGCGCCCGATGACCGACGCACGCTCGCCGCAAGCGGCGAGGATGTCGACGGCCTGCTGTGCGGCGCTTTCATCCAACGCGACGACCATGCCGATGCCCATGTTGAAGATGTTGAACATCTCGCGATGAGGAATCTTACCGTATTTTTCGAGAAAGCGGAACACGGGCAGGATTTCCCATGCGCCCTCCTCGATTTCGATGCCCTGGCTGCCACGGAGGATGCGCGGAATGTTCTCGTCGAAACCGCCGCCCGTGATGTGGGCGATGCCGTGGACATCGCACTGGCGGATTACCTCCAACATCTGCTTGACGTAAATCCGGGTAGGCGTGAGCAACACCTCGCCCAACGACTTGCCGGACAGCTCGGGATAACTCCCGTTCAGGCTCAACCCGTTGTCGTCGACGATCTTGCGCACGAGGCTGAACCCGTTGGAATGGACGCCGCTGGAAGCGACGCCGACCAACAAGTCGCCGGCCTTGACCTTCGACCCGTCGATCAACCGCTTCTTCTCGACGACGCCCACGGTAAAGCCTGCGATGTCGTACTCGCCCTCGGCATACATGCCGGGCATCTCGGCCGTTTCGCCGCCGACCAAAGCGCAGCCGGCCTGCCGGCACCCCTCGGCGACACCGGAGACGATAGCCTCGATCTTTTTAGGCTCGTTGTGCCCGACGGCGATGTAATCGAGAAACAACAACGGCTCGGCACCCTGCGCCAGAACGTCGTTGACGCACATGGCCACGGCGTCGATGCCGATCGTATCGTGCTTGTCCATGGCGAAGGCCAACTTCAACTTGGTACCCACGCCGTCGGTGCCGCTGACCAGCACCGGCTCCTCGATCCGGAGCGCCGAGAGATCGAACATACCCCCGAAAGCCCCGATGTTGCCCATCACGCCCAGACGCGCCGTGGATTCGACATGTCTGCGGATGCGCCTTACCGACTCGTAACCGGCTTCGAGGCTGACCCCGGCCTTTTCATAACTTTGTGCCATAAATAATTATATTTCTTATACTTAAACATTCGCTTCCGCCTAAAATTTCCCGTCCTTGTTGGCCTCCTCGCGGGCAGTATAAAGCGCCGTGGGATAACGCCCCGTGAAACAAGCCGTGCACAACTCGCCGCGCCCGCCGGCTGCGAAGAGCGCCTTCTCGGAGAGGAACGCCAACGTATCGGCCCCGATCTCCCGACGCACGCCTTCGACATCGAGACGCGCGGAAATCAACTCGTCGTAAGTCGAAGTGTCGACACCGTAGAAACACGGATCGGTCATGGGCGGCGAAGCGATGCGCACATGCACCTCGGTAGCCCCGGCGTCGCGCAACATGCCGACGATGCGCCGCGAAGTGGTGCCCCGCACGATCGAATCGTCGATCAACACGACGCGCTTGCCGCGGACGATGCTCCGCACGGCCGAGAGCTTCATCCTTACGCCCTTCTCACGCATAGCCTGCGAAGGCTGGATGAAGGTGCGGGCGATGTACTTGTTCTTGATAAGTCCCATTTCGTAGGGCAGGCCGCTGGCCTCGGCATAGCCCATGGCGGCGCTGAGACTCGAATCGGGCACCCCGACGACGATATCGGCCGGAGCGGGGGCCTCGGCGAAGAGCAGCCGTCCCGACTCCTTGCGGAAAGCATGGACGTTGCACCCTTCGATGTCGCTGTCGGGACGGGCGAAGTAGATGTACTCCATGGCGCACATCTGCCGCCGCTTGTACTGCGAATAATCGGTGGAACGAATGCCGTGGGCGTCGATGGTTACCACCTCGCCCGGCTCGACGTCGCGCACGAACCCGGCGCCCAGGACGTCGAACGCACAAGTCTCGCTGGAAAGCACGTAGCCGTCGCCCAGACGCCCGATGGACAAAGGACGCAGACCATACTTGTCGCGACAAGCGTAGATGCGGTTGGCCGTCATGATGAGAAAGGCGAAAGCCCCTTCGAGCATGTTGAGCGCATCGATGATGGAAAAGATGCGCGGCCGGTCGCGGTACTTGGTCTCCTTCTTGATGAGGTGGGCGAGCACCTCGCTGTCGGACGACGACTGGAAAAGGCTGCCCTTGTTTTCGAGGTAATCGCGCAACTGACTGGAGTTGACGATATTGCCATTATGCGCCAAGGCGAAGTCGCCCGAATTGTGACGGAACATGAACGGCTGCACGTTCTCGATGCCGCCGCCGCCCGCCGTAGAATAACGCACGTGGCCGATGGCCATGCTACCGGCGAGCGCGGACAGGGCCGGCTCCTTGAAGACTTCGGTAACCAACCCCTCGCCCTTGATGCGGCGAAGCTTGCCGCCGGTGTCGACGCTGACGATGCCGCACCCCTCCTGCCCCCGGTGCTGCAAGGCATGCAGACCATAGTAGGCGAGCGACGCCGCATCGGGCACGCCGTAGATGCCGAACACGCCGCACTCCTCATGCAACTCCCTGTCGATCATAGGATTGACCATTACCCTACTCCGTGATTTTGCGCAAACGCTCCAGAATCTCCTCGTAAGCCTCGCGCACCTTGCCCAAGTCGCGGCGGAAACGATCCTTGTCGAGCTTCTCGTTGGTCGCGGCGTCCCACAAGCGGCAGGTGTCGGGCGACACCTCGTCGGCCAGGACGATCTGCCCGTCGGAAGTCTTGCCGAACTCGATCTTGAAGTCGATCAACCGAATGTTCATGCGAGCGAACAACTCTTTGAGCACGTCGTTGATCTTGGCGGTCATCTTATAGATGGTGTCCAACTCCTCGTAGGTAGCGGCGCCGAGCGCCACGGCGTGGTGATCGTTGATCAGGGGATCGCCCAACTCGTCCTTCTTATAACAGATGTCGAAGATGACGTTCGAAGGCTCGGTACCCTCCTCGATGCCGAGACGCTGGGCCATCGAACCGGCGATGACGTTGCGCACGATGACCTCCAGGGGAATGATCGAAACTTTGCGGCACACCTGGTCGCGGTCGTTGATGGTCTCGATATAATGCGTCGGAACGCCGGCCTTATGCAACTGATTGAAAATCAATGTGGATATGGCATTATTCAGCACACCCTTATTCTCGATGGTAGCCTTCTTGACGTTGTTGAACGCCGTAGCGGCATCCTTGTAATGGATGATGATCTTGTCGGGATCGTCGGTCAAGAAAACTTGTTTTGCCTTGCCCTCGTAGAGCATTTCGAGCTGTTTCATAAATTTGAAATTTTATATTGTCGTATTGTTCTTTCTGAAATATTTTACCGCATTCTCGAACAAAGCCTGCTCCTTGTTGCCGGCGATGTTCTTGAACAGATGCTCCTCCCAACGCTCAGTATGCCCCATCTTGCCCAGGATGCGGCCGTCGGGCGAGAGAATGCCCTCGATAGCGCAGGACGAACCGTTGGGGTTCCACGGTGCGGCAGCCGCAGGCTCCCCGTCAGGGCCGACATACTGGAAAGCGACCTGCCCGGCGTCGAAAAGCTGGCGCGCCAACTCCTCGCCGACGACGAACTTGCCCTCGCCGTGGCTGACGGCGATGCTGTGCAGCTCGCCCGGGACAAAACCGCTCAACCAAGGCGACGCAACCGACGCGACACGTGTGGTAACGATCTGCGAGATGTGACGGTTGATGTCGTTGCGGAAAAGCGTGGGCGACTCGCGCGTGACCATGCCCAGACGCCCGTAGGGCAACAATCCGGACTTGACCAGCGCCTGGAAGCCGTTGCAGATGCCGAGGATCAGACCGCCGCGGTCGAGAAGCGCATGGATCGCCTCGCGGATCTTCGCATTGTTGAGTACGTTCACGATGAATTTGGCGCTGCCGTCGGGTTCGTCGCCGGCAGAGAAACCGCCGCTGAGCACGAGGATGTGGCAGCGGTCGATGCTTGTCTGCATCCGGTCGATCGAACGCAGGATATCGTCGCCGGCGATGTTGCACAACACGCCGGTCTCCACGCAAGCACCGGCCCGGCGGAACGCCTTGGCGGTGTCGTAGTCGCAATTGGTGCCGGGGAAAACGGGCAGGAAGACGACCGGATGCTCGACGGCGGAGCCGGGATACTCGACCGCATCGGTGCGGGGTTCGCCTGTCATCATGACGGCGCGGTTGTCGCTCTTGTCGGGGTAGATCACGGCGAAACGCTCGGTATTGGCGCGGTAGAGTTCGTCGAGCGGCAGACGCACGCCATTGATGCTCAAGGCGGCGTCCTCGATGGTCTGACCGAGGAATTCGGCATCGGGGAACTCCAGCTCGCCCGTCGCCTCGACGAGGATCGAACCGTAGGCATATGCGTAGAGCCGCTCTTCGTCCATCGTGATGCAGGCACCGACCTCGTTGCCGAAAGCCATTTTGGCGATACCCTCGGCGACGCCGCCGAAGCCGACCGACCAGGCGGCGACGATGCGTCCGGCCTCGATCTGTTCGCTGACGAACGCGAAGTTGCGCTTGAGCTGCTCGGTGTCGGGCATGAAATTCTCGCAGGGCGTATGGCGCACGAGGTAGATCCGGTTGCCGGGACGCTTGAAATCGGTGGAGATGACCTTTGCGGCGTCGACCGTCGTGATGCCGAATGCCATCAACATGGGCGGCACGTCGATGTCCTGGAACGTACCGGACATGGAATCCTTGCCGCCGATGGAAGGCAGGCCCAACTCGATCTGCATGCGCAAGGCCCCCAGCAGGGCGGCCAGCGGCTTGCCCCACGACCGGGGATCCTGGGTCATGCGCTCGAAATACTCCTGGTAGGAATAACGCATCTTGTCATAACGCGCACCGGCGGCCACGACCTTGGCGGCCGCCTCGACCACGGCATAGGCGGCACCATGATAGGGACTCCACGAAGCCACGAACGGATTGTAACCGAAAGCCATGATGCTGGCCGTGCGGGTAAATCCGTCGACGGGGAGCTTCTGCACCGAGACCTGCGTCTCGCTGCGCTGCGTACGTCCGCCGAAAGGCATCAGCACGGTAGAACGGCCGATGGTGGAGTCGAACATCTCGACCAGCCCGCGCTGCGAAAGCACGTTGCTGTCGTTGAGGTTGTTGGCGAAGCGCGCGGCCAAGTCGCCGCCCTCCAGCACACGCGCGAACGGGTTCTTCTCCTCCACAGCCCCGATCTGCGCCTCGGCGAAATGCTTCGCACCGGCCGAATCGATGAACCGGCGGCTGAGGTCGACGACCGGGCGCCCGTTGCAGAACATACGCATGCGGCCCGAATCGGTAACGTCGGCCACCTCGACGGCCTCGATATTCTCCTCGCGGCAGTAACGCATGAACTCCTCGGTGTCCTTGGCCTCGACCACGACGGCCATGCGCTCCTGCGACTCGCTGATGGCCAACTCCGTGGCGTTGAGCCCGCTGTATTTGGTCTTCACGCGGTCGAGATAGATGTCCAGTCCGTCGGCCAACTCGCCGATAGCGACGCTGACACCGCCGGCGCCGAAGTCGTTGGACTTCTTGATGAGCCGCGTTACCTCCGGACGCCGGAACAACCGCTCCAACTTGCGCTCCTCGGGAGCATTGCCCTTCTGCACCTCGCTGCCGCACGTTTCGAGCGAATGCGAATCGTGCTCCTTGGACGACCCCGTGGCCCCGCCGATGCCGTCGCGCCCGGTGCGGCCGCCCAGCATGATGATCCGGTCGCCGGGAGCGGGAGTTTCGCGCCGCACGTTCCCGGCCTTGACGGCACCGACGACGGCACCGACCTCCAAACGCTTGGCCACGTAATTGTCGTGATAGATTTCGCGCACATGGGTGGTAGCCAGACCGATCTGGTTGCCGTAGCTGGAGTAGCCGGCGGCCGCCTTGCGCGAAATGACGCTCTGGGGCAACTTGCCGGGGAGCGTCTCGCCCACCTTGCGGTAGATATCGCCCGCACCGGTCACACGCATGGCCTGGTAGACGTAGCTGCGGCCCGACAACGGGTCGCGGATGGCGCCGCCGAGGCATGTCGAAGCACCTCCGAACGGCTCGATCTCGGTGGGATGGTTGTGCGTCTCGTTTTTGAACTGCAAGAGCCATTGCTCGGTGCAGCCGTCGACATCGACATCGACGAAGACCGAACAAGCGTTGTTCTCGTCGCTGACCTCCAGGTCGTCGAGCAGACCGCGCTGCCGCAGACAACGGGCGCCGATGGTGGCGATATCCATGAGACAAAGGCTCTTATGCTCGCGCCCCAACTCGCGGCGGATATTGAGGTAGAGCGCCAGCGCATCCTCTATCTCGCCCTTGAGGAACGACTCCTCGACGGCGATGCCGGTAAGCTCGGTGGTAAAGGTCGTATGGCGGCAATGGTCGCTCCAATAAGTATCGAGGATGCGCAACTCGGTCTCGAACGGATCGCGCCCCTCCTCGCGGAAGTAACGCACGACCTCGCGCAAGTCGTCGGCGCTCATGGCCAGACCATAGTGCTTACAGCAGGCCCCCAACTCGTCGTCGGCCAACTCGCGAAAACCCTCCAACACCTCGACGGGCTTCACTTCGGCCTGCTCCATGTCGCTCAACACGGCGAGGTTTTTCTCGCGCGACTCGACGGCATTGATGCAATAATGCTTGATCCGGGCCAGGTCGCCGTCGCTGACGTCGCCGTCGAAGATGAGCAGGCGCGACGAACGGATGCGCACCTCGGCGGCGGGGTCGATCAACCGCACGCAATCGACAGCCGAAGCAGCCCGCTGGTCGAACTGACCGGGCAGGAACTCGATGGCGATGAACCGATGACCGCTCAAATCGCACGTGTCGCTCACGGTGTCGGTAACGATCTCGCCGAAGACGGCATACCGGCTCTTTTCGAGCAGCTCCTCGCTGAAGCCGAAGAGATCGTAGACATTCAACAACCGAAGCGACCGCAGGGAAAGCCCCAAATCGGCATTCAACTCGCGCCACAAGCTCTCGGCCTCGACCTGGAAACGGGGAAGTTTTTCGACGAAAATACGATAATCACTCATATCTTGATTTATTCTTATTTCACAAATTCATCGCTCCATCGCCCGGCATACCCGGCGGCATCCGACCCGACGAACGTGATGTGACCCATCTTCCGCTTGGGACGGGACTCGGACTTGCCATAGAGGTGGACGAAGACCCTTTCGTGCCCCTCGGCAGCGATCCGCCGGGCGGCATCGAGATCTTGACCGAGGATGTTTTTCATGACCGTAGGAGCGATCAGCCGCGGCTCCTCCAGCGGCAGGCCCACAAGAAAACGCACCAACTCGCGGAACTGGTTGGTGGAACACCCCTCGATCGTCCAATGGCCCGAATTATGGGGCCGCGGCGCCATCTCGTTGAAGTAGAAGCGGTCGCCCTTGACGAACAACTCCACGGCGAGGATGCCGACATAACCGCACTGCAACATGAAATCCCTGCCCGCGGCCTGCATGCGGGCCGCCAACTCCGGCGAAACGCCTGCGGCCGGCACGAAACAAAGATCGAGGATGCCGTCGCGGTGGATGTTGCGCCCGATGGGGAAGACGACGACCTGACACCCGTCGGAGACCATCACGAGACTGACCTCGAAATCGAAATCGACGAACGCCTCTAAAATGCAGGACACAGCCAACAACGGAAGCGCCCGAGGAATATCCTCCTCCGAACGCAAAACGACTTGCCCATGACCGTCGTAGCCCAAAGTACAGGTTTTCAAAACACATGGGAATCCCAACTCGGCCGACGCGCGCCGCAACGCCTCCTCGCTGTCGACGGGGCGGTACTCGGGCGTATCGAACCCATGCTTGCGGGCGTTGTCTTTCTCACGCAGGCGATCCTGCGAATCGTACAATGGCCGGAATCCCTGGGGAATATTATATTTCTCAACAAGCGGAATCAACACCTCGCCGGGAACGTTCTCGAACTCGTAAGTAACGGCGTCGCACTGCCGGCAAAGCTCCTCCAGCGCCGCAGCATCGTCGTAAGCGGCGACGATCCGTCCGTCGCACGCGGCAAAAGCGGGAGCGTCGGACGCCGGGTCGAGCGCCACGGTGCGCACGCCCAAACCGCGCGCCTGCTGCGCGATCATCAACCCCAGCTGACCGCCTCCTATGATACCGACGGTCTTCACGGCAACTCGGTTTTCAACACGTCGTCGGTCTGCTTGGCGCGGAACGCATCGAGCCGGGCGGCCAAAGCCTCGTCCTGCAAGGCGAGAATCGAAACGGCGAGCAAGGCGGCGTTCTTGGCGCCGTTGATGGCGGTCGTGGCGACGGGCACCCCGGCGGGCATCTGGACGATCGAAAGGAGCGAATCGAGACCGTTCAAAGCCCGGGACTTGACGGGCACCCCGATGACAGGCAACGAAGTCATGGCGGCGACCATACCGGGCAGGTGGGCGGCGCCCCCGGCTCCGGCGATGATGACGCCGAGACCCCGTTCACGCGCCGTGCGGGCGTAATCGCACAACAGTTCGGGCGTGCGGTGGGCGCTGACGATCCGTTTCTCGAAATCGACGCCGAACGATTCGAGCGTCCGCACGGCGTCGGCCATTACCTCATAATCGCTCGCCGATCCCATAATCACACCGACTTTCAAATGTTTTTCCATGCTTGTCAAACTATTCGCCTTACGGTCTCCTTTTCTGCCATAAAAGACGAACCGCCACGGCACGCATGTCCTGGCGGTTCGTATCTATCCGATCATCCGGCACACGGCCGCGCGCCGCTCCCGAGAACGCACGCGCGACGACGGTTGCAGATCCGGCGACAAGGCACCGGCACCCTCGCGGCGCCGCTTGCGCTTACCCAACCCGATATGGTCGAAAAGAATCATTACCCGGATGAAATCAAGAAAATTCCGAAAAAATAACAATGCAAAAATAACGCATTCGGCCCGCACTTTCAACAACTCCGGGCGGATTCTATCGACAATTTATTCACAAAATCGTCTCGCAGTAAGCGCACCGGCATGCGCCGTCGTCCGAACGGCGAGCGAGACGGTCGACATCCTCGGAAACGGAAATGCACCGCGGATTGGAACAAACAGGGCCGTCGACGAGGAACGGCTCGCCGAAGACGGGCGTACGCTCGAAAGGACGGTTCTCGCCGGCCCACCGCAGCAAAGTGAGAATCAAAGCCATGCGCACGAACTTGCCGTTCTCGACCTGGCGGAAGTAAGCGGCGCGGGGATCGTTGTCGACGGCCCGCGCGATCTCGTTGACGCGCGGCAGCGGATGAAGAACGATCATATCCTCGCGTGCGGTCTTCAACTTGTCGGGATCGAGCACGAAGCTGTCTTTCACGCGGTCGAACTCCTCCTGGTCGAGGAAACGCTCCTTCTGGACGCGGGTCATGTAAAGGATATCCAACTCGGGCATCGCCTCCTCCAAAGTATGCACCTCGCGGAACTCCAGACCGGAACCGGCGCTCATTTCCCGGAGCATGTAATCGGGCAGACGCAATTCCTGGGGCGAGATGAGGAAGACCTTGATGCCCTGGTAACGAGACAACGCCTTGATGAGCGAATGGACGGTGCGGCCGAACTTCAAGTCGCCGCAGAAGCCGATCGTGAGGTGGTCGAAACGCCCCTTCTCGCGCTTGATGGTCAACAAGTCGGTAAGCGTCTGGGTGGGATGGGCATGGCTGCCGTCGCCGGCGTTGATGACGGGGATGCCGGCGTACTGCGACGCGACGAGCGGCGCCCCCTCCTTGAAATGACGCATGGCGATGATGTCGGCGAAGCACCGGATGACGCGCACCGTGTCGGCGACGGTTTCCCCTTTGGAGACCGACGACGAAGCGGCATCGGAGAACCCGATGACCTCGCCGCCCAACTCCAACATGGCGGAAGTGAAACTCAAGCGGGTGCGGGTCGACGGCTCGTAAAAGAGCGTAGCGAGCTTCTTGCCCCGGCAAACCTGGCTGTATTTGGCCCGGTCGGCGATGATATCCTCGGCCAGAGCGATGATCTGCCCGGTCTCCTCGACCGTCAGATCGGTAGGATCGATCAAATGACGCATAAATCGAATGATTGGCAATTCGGTTACTTCATCCACCGCTCGTCGGAGGGGTTGTCGCGGAAACGGAGCAAGCGCACCTTGTCCTCGGGACGGATGTAACCCTCGGCGGCGGCGACCTCGACCAAGGCATCGAGGTTGGAGAGGCTATGGTTGACGACGCCGGCAGCCTGCATGCGGTCGATGCCTTTCTGCATGCCGTAGGTAAAGATCGACGCGACGCCCAAGACCTCGGCACCCGCCTCGCGCAAGGCCTCGACGACCTCGATGCACGACCCGCCGGTGGAGATCAGGTCTTCGATGACGACGACCTTCTGCCCCTTTTCGAGCTTGCCCTCGATGCGGTTGCCGCGCCCGTGATCCTTGGCGCCGGAACGCACGTACCCCATCGGCAAGTCGAGCAGCGTGGCGGTAATGGCGGCATGGGCGATGCCGGCCGTGGAAGTACCCATCAACACCTCGGCCTCGGGAAAATACGTGCGGACGATCTCGGCCAGACCGACCTCGACATGCTTGCGCACCTCGACAGCGGTAAGCGTCAACCGGTTGTCGCAATAAATCGGGCTTTTGATGCCGCTGGCCCAGGTAAACGGCTGCCCGGGGCGCAGGAAGACGGCGCCGATGGACAGCAAATCTTTGGCGATAGATTTCTCCATAAAATCAAGTATATTCGGTTTTCGTTCTATTGCAATGCTTTCCGCAAAACCTGCTCCACCTCGTCGGACGTAATATCGCCCTCGTGACACTTTACCTCGCCGACGTAGAACGTGGGGACATAATAATAATCGTAGGAACCGGCCACCTCGGGCTGCTCCGACTCCTCGATCGTCTCGACCTCGACGTCCGCCAGCTCGGGATGAGCAGCCTTGGCATCGGCGACGAACTGCAACGCGCGCTTGCAGAAAGGACAACCGCGCAGATAAAAAAGTTTTACGGAC
This sequence comes from uncultured Alistipes sp., assembly GCF_910580175.1. Taxonomy (GTDB): domain Bacteria; phylum Bacteroidota; class Bacteroidia; order Bacteroidales; family Rikenellaceae; genus Alistipes. The sequence continues at coordinate 146,811 of NZ_CAJTXD010000002.1, read as the reverse complement.
TTCATACTCTCAATGAACAATTAAATGAATAATGGGCAATGATTCCGACAAATCTTATTCCTTATCGACTATTCATTGTTCATTTCCACAAAATTCTTCCACGCAGCGGCGGTAGGCGGCCACGGGATCGGGCGCAGCGGTAACGGGGCGCCCGACGACGATGAAGTCCGACCCGATTTCACGGGCACGGGCGGGCGTGGTGACGCGCACCTGGTCGGCGACGTCGCCGTCGGCGAAACGAATGCCGGGCGTGACGGCGAGGAAACCGGCGCCGCATGCCTCGTGCACCATGCCGGCCTCGAGCGGCGAGCAGACCACGCCGTCGAGACCCGCTTCACGGGTGTTGCGGGCGTAACGCACGATGGTGTCGCCCATCGAAGCGCCGATCAATAACTCCTGCTGCATGCGCTCCTCGCTGGTGGACGTGAGCTGCGTCACGGCGATGAGCAGGGGCCGCGTACCGTCCTCGCGCGTGAGTCCCTCGCGGGCGGCGCGCATCATCTCGATGGTGCCGGCGGCGTGGACGTTGCACATGTCGACGTCGAGCCGCGACAAAACGGCCATCGCCTTGCGGACGGTATTGGGAATGTCGTGGAGCTTCAGATCGAGGAAAATGCGGTGGCCCCGGCGCTTGATTTCGCGCACGATGGCCGGCCCCTCGGCATAGAAAAGCTCCATGCCGATTTTCAGAAAGGGTTTGCGCGTCTCGTCCTTGAAAAGATCGAGGAAGCGGAAAGTATCCTCGGCCGACTTGAAGTCGCAAGCGATGATTACGTCTTTGTTATTCATATCGAAAAGAATTTTATCTTATTATTCGTCCGTGCCGGCTGCGGAGATCGCATCTTTGACGCGAGCCGTCCCCGGGCGCAAGGCTTTCAGCCTTGCAAAACGCAGTGCGGAGACAGCGGCGCCCGCCGCCTTTCGCATTTCAGTTTTCGCTTTGCACGATTCCTATGATGTCGCTCAGGCGTTCGATCCCCAGCCGCTCCATCTCGGCGGGCAGGGTCTCGACAATCTTCTTGCAGGCATAGGGATCGACCAGGTTGGCAGCGCCCACCTCGACAGCCGTAGCACCGGCCATCATCATCTCGATCACGTCGCGGGCCGTCGAGACGCCGCCGCACCCGATGACGGGCACCCGGCACGCCCGGGCCACCTGAAAGACCATACGCACGGCCACGGGGAAGACCGCCGGGCCGGAAAAACCGCCCATCGTATTGGCGATGACGGGTCTGCGGCGCTCGATGTCGATGCGCATGCCCAGCAAGGTGTTTATCAGGCACAGCCCGTCGGCCCCGGCCTCCTCGCACGCCTTGGCGATGGCCACGATGTCGGTAACGTTGGGACTCAGCTTGATGTAGACCGGCTTGGTCGTCACAGCCTTGACGGCGCGCGTGACCTCGGCGGCGGCTTCGGGCGAAGTGCCGAACGACATGCCGCCGTGCCGCACGTTGGGACACGAGACATTGACCTCGATCAACCCGACCTGCTCCTCCTTATCGATGCGCTCGCAACAATAGGCGTACTCCTCGACCGAAAAACCCGAGATGTTGGCGATGACGGGCTTGTGGAAGAACTCGCGCAAGCGCGGCAGCTCCTCGGCGATGACATGGTCGATGCCGGGATTCTGAAGACCCACAGCATTGATCATCCCCTCGCGGCACTCGGCGATACGGGGCGTGGGGTTGCCGAAGCGGGGTTCGCGCGTAGTGCCCTTGAACGAGAAGGAACCCAACATGTCGAGGTCGTAGAAATCGCGGAACTCCTGGCCGTAGCCGAACGTGCCGCTGGCCGGAATGATAGGGTTGTCCAACCTCAACCCGGAAAGTATGACGGAAGTATCTAACATAAATCAAATCTGTTCGCATATCGTGCGGCCGCAACTTGCGGAGCACGCTGGCGGGCCTCCGCGCCGGGAAACTGCGACCCGCACGGCCCAAAGGGCCGCATCGTCCACGTTATCCATTTACCAAAGTATCTCGCCCTTGTTCATTACCGGCCCCTCCTTGCAGATGCGCTTGCTGCCCGTGAGGGTCTTGCACGAACAGCCCATGCAGGCGCCGAAGCCGCACCCCATGCGCTCCTCGAACGAAAGCTGGCCGTCGCACACCGTGGCCTGCGACAGCGCCCGAAGCATCGGCAGCGGGCCGCAGGCATAGAAGTAGTCGAAATCGAGAGCGGAGAGAGCATCGGTAACGAATCCTCCGACCCCCTCGGAACCGTCGGCCGTAGCGACCGTGACGGAACAACCCAGCGCGCGGAACTCCCCGGCATAGAAGACCTCGGCCGCCGTATTGAAGCCCAGCACGACCTGCACGGGCTTGCCGGCGGCAAGGAGCACCTTGGCCAGGTTGTAGAGCGGCGGCACGCCCACCCCGCCTCCGACCAACAGCGGCCGCCGGGCATCGTTGTCGGTCGAAAAACCGTTGCCCAGCCCCGTGAGCAGGTCGAGCTGCCCGCCGGGCTGGATGCGGGCCATCTGCGCGGTGCCCTCGCCCACGACCTTGTAGATGAGCGTGAGCGTCGTGGCGTCGTAGTCGCACACCGAGATGGGGCGCCGCAGATAACGGCCCTCCAACGCGATGTTGACGAACTGCCCGGGCCGCACGATCCACTGCGTGTCGCCCTCCAGACGCATGCGGCGAACCGACGCCGTAAGCGGCTCGTTGGAAAGAACGGTATAAATTCCCTGCTTGTACATTAGCTTGCTATTCTGCGTCGATTGTCGACACCCGGAGCGTGATCTCTTCGAGCACGTCCAGCAGCACGGCCACGGTTTCGAGCGCCGTGAAGACCGTGACGTTGTTCTCGACGGCCGTACGGCGGATTTCGTAGCCGTCGAGCCGCGTGTCGTGCTGGTTGATGTCGATGGTGTTGATGACATAGCTGACATGTCCCTGCCGCAGGGCGTCGATGATCTCGGAACTGCCCTCGCTCAACTTGCGCCGCGTGCGGGTGCGGATGCCGTGGTCGCGCAAGAACGCGGCGGTGCCGGTCGTGGCCTCGACATTGAAACCCAGCTCGTAGAAGCGCTTTACCAGAGGGAGCGCTTTCTCCTTGTCGGGGTCGGCGATGGTAACGAAGATGGTGCCGTAGTTCGAGACGTTCATGCCCGTGGCCTGCAACGCCTTGTAAAGGGCGCGGGTCAGCTTGTCGTCGTAACCGATCGCCTCGCCGGTAGACTTCATCTCGGGCGAGAGGTAGGAATCCATGCCGCGGATCTTGGCGAAGGAAAAAGCGGGTGCCTTGACATACCATCGGGCTTTCTCACGGCCGCAGACCTCCGTAATGCCCAGCTCGCGCAGGCTCTTGCCCAAGATGACCTGCGTGGCGATGTGGGCCATGCCGACTCCCGTGGACTTGGAGAGAAACGGCACGGTGCGCGACGAACGGGGATTGACCTCGATGACGTACACCTCGTTGTTGCTGTCGAGGATGAACTGGATGTTGTAGAGACCCACGATGCCGATGCGCAGACCCAACCGCACGGTATAATCGATGATCTTCTGCTTGGCGGACTCCGGTACGCTGAACGTCGGATAGACGCTGATCGAGTCGCCCGAGTGGATGCCCGTGCGCTCGACGTGCTCCATGATGCCGGGGATGAAGACCTCGCGGCCGTCGCAGATGGCGTCGACCTCCAACTCCTTGCCCATGATGTAGCGGTCGACCAGGACGGGCTGGTCGACGTTGACCTCGACGGCTGTCTGGAGGTAATGCCGCAGGCGCTCCTCGTTCGAGACGATCTGCATGGCGCGGCCGCCCAACACGTAGCTCGGGCGCACCAAGACGGGATAACCGATTCGCGCGGCGGCGCGAACGCCGGCCTCGATGTCGGTAACAGCTTCGGCCTCGGGCTGGGGGATGCCCAGCTCCTCCATGATCTTCTCGAAGCAGCCGCGGTCCTCGGCGTTGCGGATGGCCTGGCAGTCGGTGCCGATGATGGGCACGCCGAGGGCGGCGAGCGGCTCGGCAAGGTTGATGGCCGTCTGTCCGCCGAGCGAGACGACGATGGCCTTGGGCTTCTCGAAGTGGATGACGTTCATGACGTCCTCCACGGTCAGCGGCTCGAAGTAGAGCTTGTCGCTGGTGGTGTAGTCGGTGGAGACGGTCTCGGGGTTATTGTTGATGATGATCGCCTCGTAGCCCGCCTCGCGGATCGACCAGATGGCGTGGACGGTCGAATAGTCGAACTCGACGCCCTGACCGATGCGGATGGGGCCGGAACCGAGGACGACGATCTTCTCCTTGCCGCTGACGACCGACTCGTTTTCCAACTCGTAGGTGGAGTAGAAATAAGGCACGTAAGACGAGAACTCGCTGGCGCAGGTGTCGATCATCTTATAGACGGGGAAGAGACCGTGCTGCTCGCGCAGGCGGAACATCTCCTGCTCGGAGAGGCCCCACAACTGCCCGATATATTTGTCGCTGAAGCCCACGCGTTTGGCGTCGCGCAGCGTCTCGATGTCGTGCGGACGAGCGCGGACAACGCTCTCGAACTCGACGATGTTCTTGAACTTTTCGAGGAAGAACATGTCGATCTTGGTATTGTTGTAAATCAACACCAGGTCGATGCCGCAGCGGATGAGCTGCGCGATGGCATAAAGGCGGTCGTCGGTGCCGGTGCGGATATACTCCAGAAGCCGGTCGGTCGTCCAATCGTCGAACTTCTTGTGGTAGATGTGGCAGACGCCTGTTTCGAGCGACCGCACGGCCTTCAAAAGCGACTCCTCGACCGTACGGCCGACGGCCATCACTTCGCCCGTGGCCTTCATCTGGGTGCCGAGAGCATTGGACGCGTCGGAGAACTTATCGAAGGGGAAACGGGCGATCTTAGTGACGACGTAATCGAGCGTCGGCTCGAACGACGCGGGGGTGTTGGCAATGCGGATCTCGTCGAGCGTGAGGCCTACGGCGATCTTGGCGCTGACGCGGGCGATGGGATAACCCGACGCCTTGGAAGCGAGGGCCGACGAACGCGAGACGCGGGGGTTGACCTCGATCAGGTAATATTCGAACGACAAGGGGTCGAGCGCGAACTGGACGTTGCAGCCGCCCTCGATCTTCAACTCGCGAATGATCTTCAACGCCGAATCGCGCAGCATCTGGTACTCGCGGTTGGTCAGGGTCTGGCTGGGAGCGACGACGATCGAATCGCCCGTATGGACACCCACGGGGTCGATGTTCTCCATATTGCAGATGGCGATGGCCGTGTCGTTGGAGTCGCGGATGACCTCGTACTCGATCTCCTTGTAACCCTTGATGCTCTTCTCGACGAGCACCTGGTGGACAGGCGAGAGGAAGAGCGCGTTGCGCATCATCCCGCGCAGCTGCGCTTCGTCGTCGGCAAAGCCGCCGCCCGTGCCGCCCAACGTGAAAGCGGGGCGCAGCACGACGGGATAGCCTATCTTGCGCGCGATGTCGGCCGCTTCATCGATGGAAGTGGCGACCTCCGAGGGCAGCACCGGCTCGCCCAGCGACTGGCACAGCTCCTTGAACAACTCGCGGTCTTCGGCCCGCTCGATCGACTCGAACGACGTGCCGAGAATCTCGACCTGGCACTCGGCCAGAATGCCTTTCTTGGCCAGCTGCACGGCCAGATTCAAACCGGTCTGTCCGCCCAGGCCCGGCACGATGGCGTCGGGGCGCTCGTAGCGGATGATCTTGGCGACGTATTCGAGCGTGAGCGGCTCCATGTAAACCTTGTCGGCGATATGGGTGTCGGTCATGATGGTGGCCGGATTGGAATTGACGAGCACCACCTCGTAACCCTCCTCGCGGAGCGCCAGGCACGCCTGCGTACCGGCATAGTCGAACTCGGCGGCCTGGCCGATGACGATCGGGCCGGAACCGATGACCAAAACTTTATGGATATCTTTTCTTTTAGGCATTTTTGTGCTCCTCCATCATTTTAATGAACTTGTCGAACAAATAGATGCTGTCCTGCGGCCCCGGAGCGCTCTCGGGATGGTACTGCACCGAGAAAACCTGTTCCTCGGGGCACTCGATGCCCTCGGCGGTGTTGTCGAGCAGGTTGACGTGGGTCAGGCGCAGGGGCGTACCCTTCAACGACTCGATGTCGACGGCGAAACTATGGTTCTGGCTGGTAATCTCGATCTTGCCGGTGTCGAGGCACTTGACGGGATGGTTGCCGCCGCGGTGGCCGAACTTCATCTTGAAAGTCTTGGCGCCGTAGGCCAGGGCGACCATCTGGTGGCCCATGCAGATGCCGAAGATAGGCAGGCGCCCCTTCAATGCCCGCACCTTCTCGATGACAGGCTCGACGTCGACCGGATCGCCGGGGCCGTTGGAAAGGAAGATGCCGTCAGGCCGGAAAGCGAGTATCTCCTCGACCGAAGCATCGTAGGGCACGACCGTGACGTTGCACCCCTTGGCGTTGAGACAGCGAATGATGTTGTACTTGATGCCGCAGTCGATAGCCACGACGTCGTACCGGTGGTTGGGCGTGCGGGAAAACCAACGTTTTTTGCAACTCACGCGAGCCACCATGTCGTGCGGCAGCTCGTAGGCGCGAAGCCGCTCCATAGCCTCCTCGTGCGGCGTCGCGGCATCGGCGATCATCACCTTCTGGCTCCCCTCGTCGCGGATGATGCGGGTGAGCGCACGGGTGTCGATGCCCCACACGCCCGGGATGCCCATCTCCTCGAAAACCTCGTTGAGTGTACGCGTATAACGGAAGTTGGAGGGGATGTCGTTGTACTCGCGGACGATCATGCCGCCGATGGTGGGGAATTTGGTCTCGTAATCCTCCTCGGCGGTGCCGTAATTGCCGATCAAGGGATAGGTCATGACGACCGTCTGGTCGGTGTACGACGGATCGGAGACGATCTCCTGATAACCGACCATCGAGGTATTGAACACGATCTCGTTGATCGACTCCCGATCGGCACCGAACCCGTAGCCGAAAAACTCACGGCCGTTTTCGAGCACGATTTTTTTAGTGTAAGGTTTCATCGAAAAACTATTCTCTTATAATATTCATTCTTCTTCGTTCGCACCGCAGACGCACTTCCCGCCCACGACCGTCATAACCGCCCTCCCCTGCACGGGCCACCCGGCGAAAGGCGTCGCACGCCCCTTGGAACGGAACGCCGCAGGGTCGATCTTATACTGCGCATCGAGGTCGAAAACCGTGAAATCGGCCGCATCGCCCGGCTCCAACCCGCCGCCGAGACCGAAGATGCGCCGCGGGTTGACCGACATCAACTCCACGAGCCGCTCCAGCGAAATGGCCCCGGGCAGCACCATGTATTTATAAAGCAGCGGGAAAGCGCACTCCAGCCCCACGATGCCCATCGCGCTCCCGGCCAGGCCGCGGCTCTTCTCCTCGGCCGTGTGGGGCGCATGGTCGGTGGCGATGACCTCGATCGTGCCGTCGGCGACACCCTCCAACAACGCCGCGCGGTCGGCCCGGCTGCGCAGCGGCGGATTCATCTTGAAACGCCCCTCCTCCCGCAAGTCTTCGTCGCAGAGCAGCAGATAGTGCGGCGCCGTCTCGCAACTCACGCGCAGGCCGCGGGCCTTGGCCTGCCGCACCAGCTCGACGCTCTCGCGCGTAGAGACATGGCAGACATGATATTGGCAGCCGGTCTTTTCGGCCAGCGCGATGTCGCGCTCCACCTGCCGCCATTCGCTTTCGGAGCAGATGCCCTTGTGGCCGTGCTGGCGGCAATAATCGCCGTCGTGGATGTAACCGCCGCGCAACAATTCGTCGACCTCGCAATGGGCGACGATCGGTTTGCCGACGGCCGCGGCCCGCCGCATGGCCTCTTCCATAAGCTCCGCCGACTGCACGCCGCGGCCGTCGTCGGAGAACCCGACGACGTAAGGAGCCAGCGCCGCGAAATCGACCAACTCGCCGCTGCCCCGCTGCCCGACCGTGATCGAAGCGTAGGGCACAACCCGCACCACGGCATCGCGGCGAATCAAGTCGGTCTGCACCCGCAAGTGTTCGGGCGTATCGGGCGCGGGATCGAGGTTAGGCATCGAAGAAACGGTCGTATAACCGCCGCGCGCGGCGGCGGAGGTACCTGTGGCGATGGTCTCCTTATGCGGGAAGCCCGGTTCGCGCAGATGGACATGCACATCGACCAATCCGGGCACGACGTGCAATCCCTTCAGATCGACGGTGCGGTCGGCCGTGCCGGCGGCGGAAGCATCGGCAACGAAACGGCCGCTCTCCCGGTCGACGAGCAACACTCCCTCCGCGAACTTTCCGTCGCGGAACACCTGCGCATTCACATACCTTGTTCTCATTGGCACCGAATCAAAAAATCATCTGTCTGCAACACCCTGCGCGGGCAAACATCAAAAAAATAGGGCAACCGTACCGGTTACCCTATTAAAGCCAACAATGCCGCCCCGTCGACAGACCCGAAGCCCGACCGGCAGTCCCGCTTTCGGGACACAACGTTCGGCGCTATGTGAGGTTTGCGATTCATCGGGGCTTGCAATCGGGTACAAAGGTACGACTTTAAGGACGAATACGCAACCTTTCGAGACGAAAAAATCGATGTTCCTCCGCAAAACGCTTCCGCAAGCCGATTTTCCAGCCGTTTCTGCAATAATCCCCTGCGGATGCAGCCTGCCGAACCACGTTTGCGGACCTGCGCGGGGCGAAGCCCGGCCCGCAGAGGCCTATCCTCCGTCGCACCGCCTGCGATCCTCCGCCGCGATCAACGCCGGAAAAGCGCCGTAATCTCCACCATCGTGCCGTCGGGCGCCACGCGGTAGAAACGCTGGTTGGTCGAGGGCGACGAGAGCGGCCCTCGGGCCTCGATCCAAGGCCCCAGCTTGATGTAGTCGAACGTCCGCACCGCCAGGCCGGCCGGGAACTCCGCCCGGCCCGAATACCACCCCACACGCAGCTGCGGCACCGTCCGCCGCACGACGCCGGCCAGCCGGGCGACCTCGGCGGGTTCGCCGTCGCCACCCATGAAGCAGACGCATGTAACCGAACGCCCGTAACGGTCGAGCAGTCTCCGCAGCGCATCGTCGTCGAGCACCTCGCCCCCGCTGCCCTGCAAATGGGGGCTGTGGCAGCCGGGACAGCGATTGGGGCACCCGGTAAGATTGACCGCCAACGTCGTCTCGCCGGGGATCTCGGCGAAAACGACGTCGAAATTATGGAACCTCAACATGGCGCCTACTCGGCCTTGGCGTAGAACCTGCGTGCGGCCTCCTGCTGACGCGGCACGGAGAAGTTCGACACGCGCTTCATGTAGCCGATCACACGAGTCAGATAGTCGAGGTCGCTGCCGTGGCACTCGGGACACTCCTTCAGATAGCGTTTGTCGATATGGCCGCACTTGTTGCAGACCGTGTTGGGAATGTTGAACGTGAAATAGTTGCATCCCTCGGCCGCAGCCACGCGCAACAGGTGGCGGTACTGCTCCTGCGAAAGGTGCTCTTCGAGGTTCATGTGGAGCGCCGACCCGCCGGTCAGATGCTCGATGTAACGGCGTCCGTGGAGACGGAACTTGTCGATGATATTCAACGACTCGTCCTCGACAACGTAGAAATAGGAGTTGTAGCAGTCGCGCGGCACGGCGTACCCGTCCTCGCGATCCCACTTGGCGTGCTTGACGCCGACATTTTCGGCGGGGATCATCTCGCAATTGAACATCAACTCCTTGGAACGATACTTCTTGTTGTAGCGCTCGACGAGACCCAGCACCTCCTGGACGAAGGCGGCATAATCGTCGTTGTCGTCGATGCGCAGCCCGAGGAACTCGGCCGCCTCGACCAACCCGTTGACGCCGATGGTAAGATACTGCCGCGAAAGATTGATGTAACCGGCATCGAAGAGCGGCAGCATGCCCTTGGACTGCAACCCCTTGAGATTTTCGTTGTAGGCCGTCTGCACCTTGTGCACCAGATCGACGACCTCTTCGAGAAAGGCGAGGTAGTGCATGCCGTTCTTGACAGCGTGCTGGATGCAGCGGTTGAGGTTGAGCGTCAAGACGCTTTTCGATCCGGTGGAGACGCCGCCGGCCCCGAGCGTATAGCTGAAGCCATTGTCCTGAATCTCGTTGCGCAGGCGGCAGCACGACGAAAGGGAATCGGCGTTGTCGCTGATGTAGGTAAAGAACGAATGCCCCTCGGAGTACATCTTGGCCGTGAAGTCGCCCCACTCCTTGTCCATCGCGTCGCCGTCCTTGGTCAGCAAAGCCATGGTCTCGACGGGGAAGGTCAGGACGGTCTTGGTGCGCTCGCGGTTGAACCAGGTCATGAAGCGCTTCTGCAACCACGACAACGACTCCCAATGGGGCTTCGACCCGTCGGGGAAGACGAACTCGCCGAACAACGATTCGAAATAATAACGATCATAATAAGCGACGTTCCAGAACACGGCCTGGAAGTTGCGCGCACCGGTAGGCTGGTTGATCGAGTAGACGATCTGCTCGAAACAATCGGTAATGATCTTGTCGATGGTGCGGCGCTTCTTCGAAAGGTCGACCACCTCGTCGGCATGCAGATAGTAGTCCTCGCCGTACTCCTGCTGGATGAAGTAGTTCATGTACATGAGGAACTCGGGCGTGGCGCAGGCCCCGGAAAGCATCGACGAGACGATGAAGACCATGTTGACGAAGCCGCCGCAGAACGACTTGAGGTTGGTCGGCCGCGTGGAATTGCCGCCCACGGAGAGGGTGCCGTTCAAAAGCCACGGATACATCGTGATCGAAGCGCAGTAGTTGGCCATCGACGTTTCGTCGTTCTTGTAGATGAAGTGGTTGTTCAACAAATGCAGGTACTTGTCGGCCAACTCCTTGCCGTACATCTCCTTGATGCGGTCGGTCAACAGACGCCGGTTGAGCCGGATGAAGTTCTGCTTGGGAAGCTCGCCGATGAGGGTGGCGATGTTCTTGTTCTCGACGTTGGCATTGGCGTCGTACTTCGATCCGGTGGCGGGATTCGAAGCATCGCAGTAAGAAGTGAGGAAATCGAGCTTCTCGCGCGTCTCCCGATCCTCGGTATGCTTCTGCCGGTAGAGGATGTAGCTCTTGGCCACGGCGAAACAGCGCTCGGCCATCAAAGCCACCTCCACCTGGTTCTGGATCTCCTCGACGGACATGCCGTCGGAAACATGGACGCGGCTCAAGACAGCCGTCAGATCGTCGTCGGTGGCATAACCGCCGACGGCGAGGAAAGCCTTGCGCACGGCTCGTTTGATCTTCTCGACCGAAAACGCCTCGCGTTTCCCGTCGCGCTTGATGATAGTGAGTTCGGAAATTCCCATAACTATATAATTTATATTCTCCTTTTTCTGCGCAAACGCGGCCTGCGACCCGATCAAGAACCGGATGCCTCCTCAAAGCGGATCGCCGCGAGAGGAACTGCGGCCCGCGCGCGTGGCCGATGGCGCATCGCACCCTGCAAAGGCATCACGCCTCCCCGGCAGGCGTTCTCGCCCGGCACAGTTCAAGCGAACGCGACCTCATGTCCGGCTTATCGAAAACGCCCGGTATGTTTCAGTAAAATCACGTCCGGCCCGCCTCCTTTATCCCGAGGACGGCGGCGCCAGCCGGCAAGGCAGGTCTTCTGACTCGTTCTGACTGCACGCCTTCCCGTCCCCGCAGAGACAGTGGCCAAAGAATGTGCAGCACACAAGAGAACTCACAGCTACGGGAATAGTCCCTGATTCGCACAGGCGTTCCCTTTTGATCTCGTACCGGCAGCCGCCGGCGGAGAACCTTGCCGGAAACAAAAGTAGCAAAAGTCGACGGGAAAGCCGCGGCCGAAGGACGAAATTTAATGAACAAGTTTTGAACAACGGGAAAGGGTACGGTTCGGGGATTCTCCAAAATTTACACTATCTTGCAGCCGAACAACAACACAATGACACACGACCTGCAACTCCGACCTTTCCGCTCGCCGGCCGACGAAGGCTGGGCCGAGGCGATGACGATCTACCGCGAAGCCTTTCCCCGCAGGGAACGGCGCGACGACGCGACCCAGGCGGCCGCGCTGGCCGACCCGGCATTCCGGGCCGAAGGAATCTGGCTGAACGACAAGATCGCGGGCCTTGTTTTCTATTGGGAACACCCCGAATTCCATTACATAGAACACCTGGCCCTTTCGCCGGCAATGCGCGCACGGAACATCGGCTCGGAAGTGCTGGAAACATTTTGCCGCAACCGGCGGGTCATTCTGGAGATCGAACCGCCCGAAGACACCCTGACCGTACGGCGGCTGCGCTTCTACGAACGGGCCGGCTTCGTAGCCAACCCCCACTCCTACATTCATCCCTCCTACGGCGAACCTGCGGAACCCCACCGGCTGGTACTGATGAGCAGTCCGAAAGCGCTCGGAGACGACGAAGTCCGCGTATTCGCGGACTTCGTGAGGGAACGGGTAATGGGCTATTCGCAACTGAAGACTCCGCCTACGCAACCCAGATTACGGCAAGCGAAAGCACCGAAATGACGGCCCAAAGCAACACGCCCAACACCAATGGCTTGACCCCGACCTGACGGATCACTCCGAGCGACAAACCGCCGCCGATGAGGAACAGCGTGGCGGAAAGACCGGCATGCGACAACCACGAAATGCTGCGGGTCAACGCCTGCGGCAAGTCGACATAGGTGTTGATGAGCATGGCGGCGATGAACCAGCCGATGAACCAGGGAATACGAATCTTGACGCCTTTCTGCCGGAAGACGACCATCGAAAAGAGCGACAACGGGATGATCCACAAGGCGCGCGTGAGCTTCACGGTCGTGGCGACCTGCAAGGCCTCCTGCCCGTAGGCGGCACCGGCGCCGACGACCGACGAAGTGTCGTGGATGGCGATGGCGGCCCAAGTGCCGAAATCGGTCTGCGACAAGCCGATCCAACGCCCCACTGCCGGAAAAAGGAACAACGCCAAGGCATTCAAGACGAAGATCGTAGCCAGAGAAAGGGAGGTTTCGTTCTCGTCGGCATCGATGACGGGCGCCACGGCGGCGATGGCGCTGCCGCCGCAAATGGCCGTGCCGGCCGAAATCAGATAAGCGCTTTTCTGTCCGACCCGCAAAACCCGGCCCAACAAAACCCCGGCGAACATGACGACGACGACCGAGACGATCGTGAAAAGCATGCCATCGCGCCCGGCAGCCAAGGAATCGTGGAAATTCATACCGAATCCCAGTCCGACGACGCAATACTGCAACATCTGCCGGGACAAGGTTTTGCTGAACTGCGGAAAGGGGTTGCCGAGCGTCAAAGCGAAAAAGATGCCGACGAAAAGCGCCACGGCGGGCGACAAGAAAAAGGAAGCTCCGAAAAGCAATCCGAAACCGGCCCGAAGCCAAAAAACATTGAGTCTGAAATCCACGAAAACCAAAAAATTAAAATCCGAGCGGAACTGCGCGCCCCTCGCCTCTATGCTCCCAAACCGCCCTCCTCGGCGAACTCGCGCACGGAACGGATATAATGGTCGATGGTCTCCTGCATGGAGAGAAACGACTTGCCGCCGGCGGCGTTCTTATGGCCGCCGCCGTTGAAATATTTGCGGGCGAAGAGATTGACGTCGACGTCGCCGCGAGAACGCAACGAAACGCGGATGAACTTGCGGTGGGCCAGGAACATGGCCGACATCTTCATCTTCTTGATGGTCAAGGCATAGTTGACGAATCCTTCGCTGTCGCCCTGCTGAAACTGGAAACGCCGCATCTCGTGCTCCATCAACGACATGTAAGCCACCGTGCCGTTCTCGATGAGCTGCATCTTGCGGTCGATGGCATAGCCGAACAGACGGGCGCGCCCCTCGGTATAGGCATTGTAGACGTTGTTGTGGATGGTCGGGATGTGGATTCCGCGCTCGACGAGCGCCGCGACGGCCCGGAACAACCCGGGCGTGAGCGACGAAAAGGCGAAGTTGCCCGTGTCGGTCATCATGCCCACGTAGAGCACCTCGGCCATCGGAAGCGAAATGGACCCGACACCGAAAAGCGTCTCGATGAGACAGAAGACGATGTAACACGTACTCGACGCGTCGGGATAGGAAAACGACAAGTCGAAACCCTCGTCGGGCGACAGATGGTGGTCGATCAGGATGCGGCGTGCCGTAGTGTTGGCAGCGATGGTGTCGCGGAGTATCTCCAGGCGCGAAACGGCGTTGAAATCGAGACAGAAGATGGCGTCGGCCTGCCCGATGGCCCGCGCGGCCGCACCCTCGGCGTCGTTCTTGAAGACGATGATCCGCTCGATGCCCGGCATCCAGTCGAGAAAATAGGGATATTTATTGGGCACGATGCACGTTACCTCGTGCCCCATGCCGCGCAACACCTCGGCCCAGGCCAGCGACGAACCCACGGCGTCGCCGTCGGGATTGGTATGGGCGACGATCACGAACCGCTGCCGGGGCTGCGCCAGCAACTCCCGCAAACGTCCGACATGCTCGGCGGAAAGTGTCATCGGCTCTCCTCGGGAAGTTCGAACTTAGTGAACCCGGCGGCGACGAGCGTATTGAACCACGCGAAGCACTTTTTGATGTCGGAAGCGTGCACGCGTTCGCGGTCGAACTCGGGAATCGCCTCGGCGAAAGCGGCCCGGAGCTTCTCGGGACTCTCCTTATGGCTGATGGCCTCCTTGCCGCCGGTGTGGGCATAGATGCGGGTAAAGACATCGGCCAAGGGGATGTCGTCGCCCTCGGTATACATCGAAATCTCGGTCAGGGCGCTTACCTTGGACGAAGCCGAAGCGTTGATCCGCCGTCCGTCGACGAGCGACTCGACGATCACGCCGCGCGTAGACTGCGCGACATACTTGTACAAACCGGGCTGGCCCGAGATGGCCAGAATTTCCTTGAGTTCCATAATAAGCTATACTTTTATATAGTAAGTACTACTCTTTTTTCATGTGCACGTCCATCTGCGGGAACGGGAACGAGATACCGTGCTCGGGCAGGCGGTTGTAGAAAAGCTCGTTGTTCTGGAAGAAGACGTCCCAATAGTCGGCGTTGCGCACCCAGGCGCGGATGGTGAGGTTGACCGACGAATCGGCCAGCGCGGCGACCCACACCACGGGAGCCGGCTCGCGGAGCACGCGGCTGTCGGCGGCGAGGATTTCGAGCAGCGCCTTGCGGGCGGTCTCGACGCTGTCGCCGTAGGAGATGCCGACGGTCCAGTCGACGCGCCGCAAGTCGGCGGTAGAATAATTGTCGATAATGGCCGTGGCAATCGAATTGTTGGGAATGTAGATGGTCTGGTTGTCGCCGGTGGTAATGACCGTGGAGAAGAGCTTGATCTCGCGCACAGTGCCCGACTGGCCCTGGGCCGAGATGAAGTCGCCGACGCGATAAGGCTTCATCAGCAGGATCATCACGCCGCCGGCGAAGTTCTGAGCCGTACCGCTCAACGCCATACCGATGGCCAGCGTGGCAGCCGAGAAGAGGGCAATGACCGAAGTGACGTTGACGCCCAGCGTCTGCACGACGATGAGCACCAGAACGAGCGAAAAGACGACCTTGACGGCGTTGCGCACGAACATGCGCAACGAAACGTCGACCCGGCGACGCTCGAACGCCATGTCGAGCAAATGCACGATGCGTTTCACGATCCACCGTCCGACCAGATAGATGGCCAGGGCGAGCAACAACTTGAGAAGAATCCACACTCCGTCGTTGAGCATGTCGGTAAAGAACGCCCGATAATCCATGTTCATTACCTTGTCGATAGTCTGTACAAGATTCGCTTTCTGCACGCTGTCGGGAACCAACAACGGCTCATCGACAGGGAGAGCCTGGGCAAAAAAAGTCCACATAGAAATCCTTCCGTTTAAAAGTTAGCTGTTCTGTCCGCAAAAATAACCAAAATCCGCAGAAACGGAAAATAATCGACCGACATATCGCACGCACCAGCTTCGCACCACCGCACGAACGGCAGCCGCAAAGCCGCAGAAACAACCCCGGACATCGCCGCAACTCGTGTTGCAGCCGCACACCCCGACCCTCGGCCGCCAAAACGACGGTCAAACATTGCAGCCGGAAGAGTTTCAAGAACGGAACTTCGGACTTCTATGATTTACACAGAAAGCCGCCGGACAAAAACCAGCAAATAATTTGCAAGAGCAAGAAGAAAACAAAGAAATTCCTTAACTTTGTAAAAGATTAAACTTCGCCTTGGCAATTCTGAATGAGTTCGGGGTTGCTTTCGGCTCGATTACCTTTGTAGGAAACCGAATCTTTCTGAAAACTGCGGAAACACCATGCAGAACGACATCGAAATCATACAAATCAACATTTCGGGAGCCGACAAACCGGGCATGACCTCGTCGCTGACGGCCATCCTGGCGCGCTACGACGCCTGCATCCTGGACATCGGCCAGGCCAACATCCACCAGTCGCTGACGCTGGGCATCCTGATCATGACAACGCCCGACAAGTCGGGCAACATCATGAAAGAACTGCTGTTCAAGGCATCGGAGCTGGGCGTGATGATCCGCTTCACGCCCATCCCGGAAGAAGACTACAACGCCTGGGTGGGCCGCCAGGGCAAGAACCGCTACATCATCACGCTGCTGGGCCGCACGGTCTCGGCACGCCACATTGCCGAAGTGACGGCCGTGGTGGCGGAACACGGACTGAACATCGACGCCATCCGCCGCCTGACGGGCCGCATGCCGCTGCACGAAGACGACCGCGCGGCCAAGGCCTGCATCGAACTTTCGGTGCGCGGCTCGCTGACCGACGAAACGCGCAGCGCCATGCAGGAGCGATTCATGAACCTCTCGGAAATGGGTCTCGACGTCTCGTTCCAACGCGATGACATCTACCGCCGCAGCCGCCGCCTGATCTGCTTCGACATGGATTCGACGCTCATCGAAACCGAAGTGATCGACGAACTGGCCGACCGCGCGGGCGTGGGCGAAGAAGTGCGCGCCATCACGGAGAGCGCCATGCGCGGCGAGATCGACTTCCGCGAGAGCTTCACGCGCCGCGTGGCCCTGCTGAAAGGACTGGATGTGAGCGTGATGGACGAAATAGCCCGCAACCTGCCCATTACCGAGGGGCTGGAACGCATGATGACGATCCTCAAGCGCGTGGGTTACAAGACAGCGATCCTCTCGGGCGGCTTTACCTACTTCGGCAACTACCTGCGCCAGAAATACGGCTTCGACTACGTATATGCCAACGAACTGGAGATCGAAAACGGCAAGCTGACGGGCCGCTACGCGGGCGAAGTGGTGGACGGACGCCGCAAGGCCGAACTGCTGCGGCTGCTCTGCCAGTTCGAATCGATCAACATCGCGCAGTCGGTGGCCGTGGGCGACGGCGCCAACGACCTGCCGATGCTCAACCTGGCAGGTCTGGGCATCGCGTTCCATGCCAAACCCAAGGTCAAGGCGGGAGCACGGCAGTCGATCTCGACGATCGGTCTGGACGGCATCCTCTACTTCCTGGGATTGAAAGATTCGCGCATCGAGGGATAGACCGGCGAAAAAGTAGGGAGAGTGCGAAGCATATCGGGAATACGCACGATATTGGCAGGCCTGGCCGCAATATGGGCCGGGTGCTGCGATTCGTCGTTCGACGACAAATTCCCAGAGACGGAGATGCCGCCGGTCACGACGACGATCGGCGAACTGCGCGACCGTTTCGAAGGGACGACGCTCCGGATCACGAACGAAGTCACGGTCGAGGGACGGGTAACAACCCACGACGGCAGCGCCAACTTCTACCGCACGCTCTGCATCGAAGCGGACGGCGCCGCGCTGGAAATCATGGCGGGGCTGGATCATCTGCACAACGACTATCCTCCGGGCTGCCGGGTGGCGGTGCGGCTGCAAGGCTGGGCCTTGGGCGAAAGCCGCGGCGTACTGCAAGTCGGGCGCATGCCTTCGACCGGCAGCGGATATGCGACGGAGTACATCGCCTCGCGGGCGGCTCTCGACCGCATGATCGTTCGCGACGGCACCCTGCCGCAACCGCCTGAACCGACCCTACGGAAACTTGACGAACTGACACCCCGGATGTGCGGCACGCTGATCCGCATCGAGGGATTGCACTATGCACCCGAATCGTTGTCGCCCAGCGGCTGGGGCGGCTACAAACGATTCGCCGACGACCGGGGCGCCAGCATCTGCACCTATGTCCGCGAATATGCCGACTTTGCGGAAGCCGACGTGCCGGCCGGCCGCTGCTCGCTGACGGGCATCCTGCAACGCGACGGAGACCGCTACATACTGAAAATCAGGGATACGAACGACTGCGCCCAATCTCCCCGCTAAATTTTTCCGGAGACAAAAAAGAGCGCATTGTATTTTATATTGTAATAAATGCAATATCAAATACGGATTTCGAGCGATTTTTGCGGGGCGGAAAGAAAAAAATTCTTTCCGTTTTTTGCGGATTCGCATTGAGGATGCCCCCATCATAGTATGCAGAACAGCATGGAATTAAGACTAACCGAGTTGAAGAGAAGTTTCCAAACAGGGTTGTCGATCATCGCTCTTTTGTTCAGCGCCTGCGACCGAGCCTCGACGCTCGGTTTCGAGGACGGGGAACTACCCGAAGCTACGCGTTCGATTGCCGGGCTGAAGTCGCTTTGCGACGGAGAACGCCTGACCATCGCCGACCAGACGATCATCCGCGGCACGGTAACGGGCAACAACCGCTACGGCGAATTCGGGCGCACGCTGGTAATCCAGGATGCCAGCGGCGGCATAGCGATCGCGGCCGACTACCCTGCTGCCGGCAATCCCTATCCGCTGGGCACGGAAGCGATCGTCTACTGCAACGGATTGACGCTCTACGATTATGGCGGAAAAATCCGGCTGGGAAAGATCGCCGGCGGCGACCTCTGCATTCCGCACGAAGAACTGAACCGCCACATCCGGATAAGCGGACGGTCTCCGCAGCGGATCGCTGCGCTGCCCATGCGCATCGACGAACTGACGCCGGCGCATGCGGACACCTATGTAAGGATCGACAACGTACGCTTCGTCGAAACGGGTGCGTGGTGCGACCGCGACCCGCAGACGGGCCGCTACACAACCACCGAACGAACGCTCGAAGACCCGGCGGGACACCGGCTGAACGTCCGCACGTCGGGCGGCTGCACCTATGCAGGCGAGCCGCTGCCCGAAGGCAGCGGCTCGCTGTACGGAATCGTCGACCGGTTCGGCGGCAGCTACTCGCTCCGCATCACCGGATTCGAAACGGCATTCGTCACTCCTCCTGCAACGCCTGCCAAAGCATATCCTTGAGCTGCTGGATATTAAGACCCGAGACCGAAGAGATGAACACCGCCGGCACACCCTGCGGAAGCTGAGGCCTCATCTGGGCGATCAACTCGTCGTCGAGCATGTCGCACTTGGTAATAGCGAGCAGGCGCCGCTTGTCCAACAACTCGGGGTTGTACTGTGTCAACTCGCCCAGAAGCACCTCGTAATCACGCTGCACGTCGTCGCTGTCGGCCGGAACCATGAAAAGCAACACCGAATTGCGCTCGATATGCCGCAGGAAACGCGTGCCGAGACCCTTGCCCTCGTGCGCCCCCTCAATGATGCCCGGAATGTCGGCCATGACGAACGACTTGTGATCGCGCACCTCGACGATGCCCAGGTTGGGTTCGAGCGTAGTGAAAGCATAGTTGGCGATCTTGGGTTTGGCAGCCGAAACGACCGACAGCAAAGTGGACTTGCCGGCATTGGGAAACCCGACCAGCCCGACGTCGGCCAAGACTTTCAACTCCAAGATGAACGCCCCCTCGTCGCCCTCCTCGCCGGGTTGGGCATAACGCGGCGTCTGGTTGGTGGCACTCTTGAAATGCCAGTTGCCCAAGCCGCCGCGGCCCCCCTTGAGCAGCACAAGCTGCTCGCCATGCTCGGTCACTTCGCCCACGGATTCGATGGCAGTCGTGCCGTCTTCCTGCTCCACAAGCCGTTTAGCCACGGTGCCGAGGGGCACGGGAATGACAATATTGGGCGCATCCTTGCCCGACGAACGGGCACCCGAGCCGCACTGCCCGTCTTCGGCGAACTGGTGGCGCTGGTACTTGAGGTGGATCAGCGTCCAATATTGCCGGTCGCCCTGCAACACGATGCTGCCGCCCTTGCCGCCGTCGCCGCCGTCGGGACCGCCGAAAGCCACGAACTTCTCGCGCCGGAAGTGCGCCGAGCCGGCGCCTCCATGCCCCGAACGGGCGAAAATCTTGACGTAATCAACGAAATTGGAACCTGCCATAGGGATTATTTTGCACAAAGATAGTGCAAGGCGAGGGCAAAAACAAACGAAGTTTGAGTTTTGCCGAGCCGCAGCCTATCTAAACCGAAGTGCAGCTTCGGTAAAGTGCAAGGCGAGGGCAATGCCAAATTTATTTGAGCATGGCCGAGCCGCAGCCTAATTATTATTTTTCGGCAAAAAGAATGTGTCCGCCCTCCTCGTCGACCGATACGGAGACTTCACGGCCCAGGTAGAGCGCCTCGTTTACCTTGTCATGCCCGGCCGGAAGTCCGAACAGCAGGGGGATGCCCAGCATCCGCAGATTCGCCGCGACTACTTCGCATACGTCGTCGACACCGAATTGCTCGGCACCCGACATACGTGTGAAATCCCCGACGACCACAGCCTGCACATTGTAGAGCACACCGCTCCGCAAAAGTTGCTGCAACATGCGGTCGACACGATAGACGTGTTCGCCGACCTCCTCGATGAATAGCACGGTCGGCTCCTCGAAGTCCAGCCCCTCGGGCGTGCCGCAGGCGGCGCACAATACGGTAAGGTTGCCGCCCGTGAGCCGCCCGCGCCCCTGCCCCGGACAGTTGAGCGGATGGGCCGGCACGTCGATGCGCCGGGTCAGCCCGAAAAGCGCACGGCGAAGCGACTCGGCGGAGACATCCTCCTCGCGGAAAAGAAACGACCCGGGCATGGTGCCGTGGATGCTCTCGATTCCCAGATGGGAGAGCGACAAATGAAGGGTGGTAATGTCGCTGAAGCCGACGACCCATTTGGGATTTCCGCGCAACCCCTCCAGCCGCAGCCAAGGCAACAGCCGCACCGACCCGTAGCCGCCGCGACAGGCGATGACGGCCTTGATCGAAGGATCGTCGAGCATGGCTTGCAGATCGGCGGCGCGCTGCACATCGGGGGCTGAAAAATAAGACTCGGAATCGTCGCAGCAATGCGGGCCATATTTCACGTAAAGACCCCACGAAGCGAACCGCTCACGGATGCGCGCCGTGTCGGTGCGGGCAGGAAGACGTCCTGCGGGAGCAACCAGCCCCACCGTATCGCCGAGCTGCAAATAAGGCGGACAGATCGAACCGATCTCCCCCTCTTTTTGCGCGAAAGCGGCGCATGGCAGAAAAAACGCAAAAGATAAAAGTATCGAACGAATCATCATGCTACAAAATCATTTACGGCGTACCAGCGCCTCGGGAAGCGGCAGCGGCAACCGTGCGAAACTGACCGCACAGCCGACAGCCGACGCGAGGGCTGCGCACCACAAAGCCATGCGGGTGGCATGGGTCGGCACGAGGTGGAAAAACAAGGCCATCAAGGCGGCCCCGGACGTCTGACCGATCAACCGCGCCGTGGCGAGCATGCCGCTGGCCGAACCGCTGCGTTCGGCGGGCGCCGAGGCGATGAGCATGCTGTTGTTGGGCGACTGGAAAAGCGCGAAGCCCGCTCCGCCGAGCACCAGCCGCCACACAATATCCCACTTGTCGGGCTGCGCGGGCAGCAAGGCCAGGGCCGCCAGTCCCGCAGTCATGGCCGCAAGACCCGTGCCGGCGAGCGTTCCGGGGTGGAAGCGCCCGACGAGCACTCCGGCCGCAGGCGCCACGATCATGATGACGGCAGGCCATGCCGTAAGCAACAACCCGACGGTCGTCTGGTCGAAACCGAACGCGTGCAGCAAGTAAAAAGGCAGAGCCACCATGGAGAGCATTTGGGCCAGGTAAGAGCAGACCGATGTAAGCAACGAAACGGAAAAAACCGGAATCCGCAGCAAATCGAACGGCAACAACGGGTGCGCGGCCCTCGACTGCCTGCGCACGAAAAAGAACCCGACGACCAACACCGCAGCCATCCCAAGCATCGCCAGCCGCCGATCGAGACCGTGGGAGAACCCCTCGACCGAAGCCATCAGCAATCCGAACACCAAAGCATTCAAGGCCATGTCGCTCCACCGGGGCCTCGGCGCGGCGGCCGGCACGGGATTGCGGGGCAGGAACCGGACACAAAGCCACAAAGCGATCGCCCCGATGGGAAGATTGACGGCGAAAAGCCAGGGCCACGGCCCGACGGATAGCAAGCCGGCGGCGACGGCAGGGCTGGCCACCGAAGAAACGGCGACGACCGTAGCGTTGACGCCCATGCCGCGCCCGAGCTGCGCGCGGGGATAGATGAAACGGATCAAGGTGGTGTTGACCGACGTGACGGCCGCCGCGCCGAACCCCTGCAACACGCGGGCGGCGACCAGAGCGGCGAACGACCCGGCGAAAGCGCAGCAGGCCGAGGCGAATGTAAAAAGCGCCAGCCCCCAAAGGTAGACCCGGCGGTAACCGACCGTCTCGCCCAATGCAGAAAAAGGAAGGATGGCGACGACGACGGCCAACTGGTAGGCATTGACGATCCAGATCGAATCGGCCGACGAAACGCCCAGCTGCGCCCCGATGGCGGGCAGAGCAACGTTGGCCACAGCGCTGTCCAACACCGAAAGCCCGACACCGAACGCTACGGCCAGAATGGCACCCAGCCGGCGCGGCATGGGAAGACCGTCGCACACAATCTCTGCACAGGAAAAAGAATCGTTCATCTCTGCTGCACGGAAAACAACGGCCCGAACCGCCGAACCGAAATGCAAACATACACTATAAAAAGCAAAGTTGAAAGGCAAAAAAAGAAATGCGCGCGAATTGTCATATAAAATTGCTAATTTTGCCCTCCGAATGAAGAACTTGCTGAAAAAGACAAGGCTCCGGCTCTCGGCCGACGGCATGGCAGCGCTGTGGCTGGGCATCTGGTGGCTGTGCAATCTGGTGCAGGCGGCCGCCACCGAATTGGCCAACGACGAAGCCTACTACCACCTTTTCGCCGAACGGCTGGCCTGGGGCTATTTCGACCATCCGCCCCTGACGGCGCTGCTGGTGCGGCTGGGCGAGAGCCTGCTGCCCGCAGAGGCGGGCGTAAGATTCTTTTTCACGCTGCTGCAACCCCTCTATCTTTACATATTGTGGCGCCTGATCCGCCCGGTAAATGCCACGCCACGCGACGGCGCACTTTTCGGCATGCTGACGGCGGCCACGCTGATGCTTCAGCTCTACGGCTTCCTGGCCGTGCCCGATGGGCCGCTGATGATGACCTCGGCGCTCTTTCTGCTGACGCTCAAATGGTTTTCCGAACGTCGGCGCGGCGCCTGGCTCTGGATGGGGTTGGCGATGGCGGCGATGGCTTACAGCAAATACCACGGGGTACTGGTGCTGATCTTCGCGCTGGCGGCCAATCCGCGGCTCCTGCGCCGGCCCGACCTCTACTTGGGCGGTGCGGTGGCAGCCCTGCTGCTGGTGCCGCACCTGCTGTGGCAATATCATCATGACTGGGCCTCGCTGGCCTACCATCTATCGGGCCGCAACGCACAGTTCCGGCTGAGCTACGTCACCGATTTCGCAGCCAACATGCTGGCGGTGTTCAACCCGCTCTACGTGCCGCTCTACATCCAAGCATGGCGCAAGACGCACCCCGAAAACGCCGCAGGCCGGGCGCTGAAACTTTTCCCGCCGGCGTTCATCGGCTTCTTCCTGCTTTCGTCCTGCCGGGGCTACGTACAGCCGCAATGGGTAATCGTGGCCGTGTTCGGACTGGTCTACGTACTCTTCGATTATACCCGCCGCCATCCCCGCACCCGCCGCTACGTGATGCGGGCGGGCACAGCAACCCTGGTGCTGGTAACGCTCGTGCGGCTGGAAATGATCTTCAACCCGCTGGGCATCCGCTTCGAAATCTTCGACAATCCCGAAAGCTACGAAGCGATCGCCCGGGAAGCTGCCGGACGTCCCGTCGTATTCTGCGGCAACTACTCCCAAGCGGCAAAATATCGGTTCTACACGGGCGGCGAAGCCTACTGCCAGCCGGACATCCGCTACCGCACCCACCAATGGCAGTTCCGCGACGACGATTCGCATTTCGCAGGGCGGGAGACGCTCATCGAAACCCTGCGCCGCGCGCCGGGCGACACCGTGCGGCACACGCGAAGCATCGCCCTGGCCAACGGCCGCGAATTCACGTGGTTCGTCGATCCGGCATGGCGGCCGGTACGTTTAGTGGAAGTCGCATTCGAAGGATTGCCCCCTCAAGTGACGCCGGGCGAAGAACTGCGGCTGCACCTGCGGCTGACGAACCCCTACGACTACCCGATCGCAATCGGCGACAGCTGCCGCTTGGTCATGTTGTGGAAAAGCGGCCGCTACGAGGTTGCGGAATTCCCGACGCAGATGCGACAAAATTTGGCGCCCCGAAGCGAGACGACAGCGGAAGTCGCATTCCGAGTGCCGGAGACGCTGGCGGGCCTGCGCTGCAAAGCGGGCTTCGCGCTACGGCAGGAGGGGTATGCGAACTGGTTCAACGGGAAACCGCAACGCACGAAAGTAGAAAAACCATGATACAACAACTCATCAAATTTTGCGTCGTAGGCGGCTCGGGAGTCTTCGTCGACTTCGGCGTGACCTACCTCTGCAAAGAATGGCTGCGCATGAACAAATACGCAGCCAACTCACTGGGATTTCTCTGCGCCGCAACGACCAACTATGCTCTCAACCGCGTGTGGACGTTCCAAAACAACGACCCCGACATCGCAGGCCAATATCTGCGCTTCCTGGGCATCGCACTGATCGGACTGGGAATCAACACGCTGACGATCTGGCTGCTGCACCGCCTGCTGCGGATGAATTTCTATGCGGCGAAACTGATCGCCACGGGCGTAGTGACGTTCTGGAACTTCTTCATGAACTACTTCTTCAACTTCTGAACGGCAGAAAAAGACAACCGGCCCAAAGCATGGCCGGACTCAAAAAAAGCCGATGCGCAACCCGGATACGCATCGGCTTTTCATTCAGTACTCTTGTTTCGGCCGCCGGTTCATTTACCAGGAATACGGACGAAAGTCGACCAGACCATCCTCGACCACATAGCGAGCAACAGCCAAAGGTTGAGCTTCACGGAATAGAAAACCTTCATCACGGCAGGCGGACACAACACGTCGACGGGCATGACGACGACCACGACGAAGATGGCCCAAAACAACACTTTGTCGGCCATGACGAGCGCCCCGGCACGCCGCATGGTCCAATACCACATCAGGTAGCCGATGAGCGAAATGACATAGGTGTGGGTTTCGCTCGAATTGCTGAACAGAATCACATAACCCATCAGACAAGCCAAGGCCCCGATGCGGAAATATTCGTCGTGCCACTGCCGCCACCGGGCGAAAAGTCCGACGGCCAAAGCGGCGAGCACGCCGAGCTGCACCTGCATGCGCCAAGCCAGCAGTCCGAACGGAGCCGGGAGATAGAAAACATTCTGCCACGTGCGGGTATCCTTATGCGAAACCAGCGCCCCGATCCACTCGCCGTACCACTCCGGCAACCGCTCGAACGAAGTGCCGAGGGCAGGCAGAAGCAGCAGTACGGCGGCGATCAAGAGGGCGTAGCCCATGTTGCGCCAGAAACGGGGGTAGCAGACGAGCAGCCCCAACTGGAAGATGCCGTAGATCTTCGTGAAACCGGAAATCATGATGAGCAGCACGGCCCAGAACCCCTTGTCGCGTTCGAGCAACGAATAGGCGAAAAGGAACATGTAACCGACGGCGACGTTGTACTGGAACGACAACTGCGTGCAGGCGAGGATCAAGAAAGTATAGAGGAACGATTTGCACTTCTCCTCGCGGGTAAAGCGTCCTGGAAGCGTAAAGATCGCCGCGAACCACATGGTAAAGTTGAAGAGGTTCCAAGCAAACGGCCCCACGAGACCGGGCAGGTAGGCGAAAGGCGCGAACAAGACATTGAACAACGGCCCGTAGAGGAAGTAATCCAATCCAGGTGCGGCGGCCGTCCAACTCTCGCCGTAGGGCACGATCTGCTGCCAGAAAAGACGGGTCGACTCGGCGAAGATCATGAAATTGCGATGACGCCCCCGGGCCGCCTCGGCGAACGTCAGGGCGAACACCAACAAAAAACCCAGCATGTAGAGGTTGCGGGGATTGAGAAAAAACGCCCCCGCGCGCCGGCAGAACGATCGAGCCGCCGATCCGCTCCGCACATCGGACAACGACGCCATGTCCCTTAAGCGCGTTTGCGGATTCTGCGCCACGGCAAACCCAAGACGCCGAAGAACGCTTCGCCGAAGATGCCGCCGCTCATCTTGGAGGTGCCCTCCTGGCGGTCGACGAAGACGATCGGCACCTCGGCGAGCTTCATGCCCAGGCGCCAGGCCGTATACTTCATCTCGATCTGGAATCCGTAGCCTTTCATCTTGATGCGATCCAAGTCGATGGTCTCCAACGCCCGACGCGAATAACAAACGAACCCGGCAGTAGCGTCGTGCAACGGCATACGGGTAACGACACGGACATATTTCGAAGCGAAGAACGACATCAACAACCGCGACATGGGCCAGTTGACCACGTTGACACCCTTGACGTAACGCGACCCGACCACGACATCGTTGCCCTCGGCCGCAGCGGCGAACAACCGCACCAGGTCGTCGGGGTTGTGGGAGAAGTCGCAGTCCATCTCGCACATGAATTCGAAACCGTGCTCCAATCCCCAGCGGAAACCGGTAAGGTAAGCTGTGCCGAGACCCAGCTTGCCGCTGCGCTCCAACAGATGCAGCCGCTCGGGAAACTCCTGCTGCCGCTGCTTGACGATTGCGGCGGTGCCGTCGGGAGAACCGTCGTCGATGATGAGCAGGTCGAACGTATCGGACAGCGAGAACACCTTGTCGATCATGGCCGAAACATTCTCCTTTTCATTGTATGTGGGAATGATAACGAGCTTACGTGTCATGGCAAAAAACATTTAGGGTAATCGTCCGGACGTCCCGCCCCAGCGACTGCTGAGGAACAGTGCATCCGACATGTTGTTAAACAGTTTACAAATATAACATTTTTTTCTCAAGATGATCTGCCGAAGCGGTTATTTTATACGCACCGCATGCCGCCGCTTCATAGCCCGCACGGCGGCCTTGTCGGCATCGCTCACGCGAAGCGACTCGACGATCTTCTGCAACGCCTTGTTGAACGTCCAGTCGTCGAGCGGGCAAGCTCCGCGGAGCCACTCGCCGGTAAGGTCGGGAAACTTGACGTAGCAGACCGACACGGCCCACGCCACGCCCATGCGGACGTAATACCCCGGGTGGCGCACCCGTCCGAACAACTCCAACAACCGACCGATGTGCTCGGCATCGATGAAATTCGAAAGCGCCATAACCACGGCGAAACGCACCTCGTATTCGGCGGCAGAGTCGAAATAAGGCAGGATGAAGCGCCACATCGGCTCGCGCTCGGCCGGCCGCAGACGCCAACAACAGCAATCGCACACGGCCCAATTGTCGATCGTGGAGACGAAGCGCGCCGTATAACGCAACTTCTCCTCGGGCGGACACTTCGCATACCCGATGACCAACCCCTGCAACATGCGCTCCTCGAAATAATCGCCGGGAGCCTCGTCGAACCAAGCACGCCAGTCGCCGCGGGCGATCTCGCGGGCGATGGCCCGGAGCTGCGGCAGCCGCACGCCGATCATGGGCGGTGCGCCGGGCGTGAGCGAAGCGTTGAAATCGCGGTAACGCGGGTCGGCAAGTTCGAAAAGCTGTTCGCGCAAAGTCATGGCGGGAAAAATCAAGATTACGGCATCAAAGATAATGCACGGAAAGCGCAATGCCAAAATCCGACGAAGAAAGCCGCCCCCTCCGGGCCGGAGCGGCAAGCCGGGACCATTCGGATTCCGAATTGCCGTACCTTGCACTTTACCGAAGCAGCACTTCGGTTTAGATAGGCAGCGCCTCGGCAAAACGCAAACAAGTTTGCTTTCGTTCTCGGCTTGCACTATCTTTTCAGAAAATCGGCTGCGGCTCGGCAAAAGCAAACAAGTTTGCTTTTGCACTCGCCTTGCACTATCTTTGCAACAAACAATCTTCGTTTCAGCCATGCTCGAACGCACACGGCCGGCACCGTCCCTGCACCATGTTTCGCAATGACTTCGAATGTTCTCATACCCTTTCTTCTGACCTGCGGGGCCGGTCTGGCAACCGGCATCGGCAGTGCCATCGCCTTTTTCGCCCGCAGCACCAACAAACGGCTGCTGTCGTTCTCGCTGGGGCTGTCCGGCGGCGTGATGATCTATGTCTCGTTCGTCGAACTGTTCCGCCAGGCCGGCATCGCACTTGCGTCGGCGTGGGGCGAACGGCTGGGCATGACCTTTACGGCGGTCTGCTTTTTTGCCGGCATCCTGCTCATCGGCATCATCGACCGGCTGGTGCCGTCGGTCGAAAACCCCCACGAAGCACACAGAGTCGAAGAGATGAAAGCCCGGCCCCACAATCCCAAGCTCATGCGCATGGGACTGCTGACCGCCCTGGCCATCGGCATACACAATTTTCCGGAAGGCATCGCCACGTTCGCCACAGCCGTCGACGACCGTACGCTGGGCATAGCCATCGCGGTGGCGATCGCCATACACAACATACCGGAGGGTATCGCCGTCTCGGTGCCGATCTTCTATGCCACGGGCGACCGGAAACGGGCGTTCCGTCTCTCGGTGCTCTCGGGACTGGCCGAGCCGGTCGGGGCGCTGCTGGCCTGGGCGGTGCTGATGCCGTTCATGTCGCCGACCCTGATGGGGTGCCTGCTCGCCGGAGTGGCGGGGATCATGGTCTTCATCTCCATCGACGAACTGCTCCCCGCGGCCCGCGAATACGGCCATGCCCACGTGTCGATCTACGGCGTAGTGTCCGGCATGGCGTTGATGGCCGTCAGCTTATTGATGCTTGCAAAATAAACCGCTTGATCAGGAATGAATATCTTATTGCTTCTTGCCGGCCTCGGGCTGATTCTCGCCGGGGCCAACTTGCTGACCGACGGCGCCGCGGCACTGGCCCAACGCTTCCGGGTTCCGGAGTTCATCGTCGGCCTGACGGTAATCGCCATCGGCACCTCGACGCCCGAACTGGTCGTCTCCGTGCTCTCGGCCATAGCGCACAACAGCGACATCGCCGTGGGCAACGTGGTGGGATCGAATCTTTTCAACGTCTTCGTGATCCTGGGAATCTGCGCCCTGATCCGCCCGCTGGCGCTCTCCGACGGCAACATCCGGCGCGACATTCCGTTCGGGCTGGGGGCATCGGTGCTGCTCTTCGTCCTCGCATCGGACAAACTGCTGCACCTGGGCGCGGCGGATCGCATCGGCCGCGGCGACGGAATCGCAATGCTCCTGCTGTACGCAGCCTTGATGGGGTACACGATCCGCACAGCCGGCCGCGACAAAGAGACACCGACGCATGCCGGCCACGACTCGGAAACATCGGCAGACACGGGCACTCGCAAATCGATCTGGCTGACCGCCGCGATGATCGTCGGAGGGCTGGCCGGTCTGGTATTCGGCGGCGAACTATTCTTACATCATGCCACGGTCATCGCCCGCAAGCTGGGCGTGAGCGAATCGGTCATCGCCATCACGCTGGTGGCGGGCGGCACGTCGCTGCCGGAACTGGCATCGTCGGTCGTATCGATGGCGAAAGGCAAAGCCGGCATGGCCCTGGGCAATGTACTGGGATCGAACGTAGCCAACATCCTGCTGATCCTGGGTGTCAGCGCCACGATCCATCCGCTCGCCATGGGCGGCATCACAACGCTCGACCTGGGTATGGTGGTGCTCAGCTCGCTGCTGCTTTTCATCGCAGCGTTCACGTTCCGCCGGCGCAGCATCGACCGCTGGGAAGGGGCGATCTTCCTGGCGCTCTACATCGCCTACATCTGGTACTTGGTCAAATAACGCTCCAGCAACCGCGGTACAGCATGATCGCCCAGAGCGGCGGTCTCGACAGCCAGAGATTCGGCGGCAGGCGTCAGCCGAGGCGTTTCGATGCGGTGGATCGCGGCATGGATCGTCCGGTGCGACAGCTGGTGGCGCGGCATGTCGACGCTTCGCACGAGGTGCCACGGCGCATCGCCGGTCAACATACGGAAACGGGGCGCGGCCGCGAGGGTCGCGAAATCGGTCGGGCCGTCGGTCTCGATCATCGGAAATTCGTACAAACCCTGCCAGATGTCATGCGTCTCGCGCCGGCACAACAACGTACGGTCGCCGCAGACGATATGCAGATAATTGAACCAACGGTCGCTCACGTGCGTCTTGCCCTGCTTGACAGGACGCCGGGCCACCGTACCTGCGGCCAGCGCCAGGCAACGCTCCGCAAAGGGGCATTCGCTGCAACGGGGACTCTTGGGCGTACACTGCAAGGCACCGAAGTCCATGATCGCCTGGTTGTAACGCCCGGGCTGCGCACGATCGAGCTGTATTTGCGCCAACGAAGCGAACGCCTTGCGGCCCGCCGCCGTATCGATAGGCGTATCCAAGTCGAAAAGACGCGACAGCACCCGGTAGACATTGCCGTCGACCGCAGCGCAAGGGGCATCGTAGGCCGCCGAACAGATCGCCGCAGCCGTATAGTCGCCCACGCCGGGCAAGGCCCGCACCTCGGCGAACCGCTCCGGGAAATGCCCGTCGAACCGTTCTGCAACGATCTTGGCCGCCGCATGGAGGTTGCGCGCCCGGCTGTAATAGCCCAGCCCCTGCCAGAGTTTGAGCACCTCGTCTTCCTCCGCTGCGGCCAAAGCCCCGACATCCGGAAAGCGGGCCAGGAAGCGCAGATAATATTCCGTGCCCTGCGCCACGCGGGTCTGCTGCAAGATGACCTCGGAGAGCCAGATGCAATAAGGATCGCGCGTACGGCGCCACGGCAGATCGCGGCCGTGGCGGGCATACCATTCCAGCAAGACGGGAGCCATCCCTTACTTTCCGGCAGTAAGTTTTTCGATCTGTCTGTCGGCTTCGGCCGCGAGGTTGGCAGCCTGCTTCTCAGCCTCCTCGACCAACTTGTCGCCGGCCTTCTGGGCGGCCAACTTGGCCAAAGCCCCCTTCTTGGCCGCTTCCTCGACCAGGCGGTCGCGCTGCGTCTGTGCCGCGGCGACCAACTTCTGGCCCGCACGCTGCGCCTCGGCGCGCAAATTTTCGGCCTGCTTCTCGATTTCGGCCGAAAGCGACTCGCTGCCCGTGAGCTTTTCGATCTGCCCGTCGACGATGTTCTTGACCGCCTGCTCGACGGCCTCCCTGACGCCCAAAGTAATTTTAGGCGAGGAGAACGTACCGCCGATCTTCACATCGAGCGTTTCCACGACGCCGCCCGTTACCGAAGAAGGCATGGCCACGCGCGCTGTATAGTCGATGGTCTGATCGAGACCCGTCGTACCGCTCAAGGTAATGTTGGTGCCGGCGACCTTCAGATCGAAAGGCTGCGTGGCGACACGCCCGTCGCGGATGGCGAAGCGGATGGCCACGTCCCTGGCCTCGATATTACTCAACTTTTCGTTGTCCAGCGCCTTGGCGAGGGCATCGAAAGCCGCGATCCGCTGCACCTGGATATTGGCCGACTTGATTTCGCCCGAAGCATTGACCGAATGCAGATCGGGCGTCATGGTCTGATCGAGAAGGGCCGACATATCCATGGACAGCGAGTAATCGCCGCCCGTCTTGGCGAAGACCGGCACCAATCGGCGCACCATGTCCAACTGCTCGAACGTCTGCGAGAACGAAGCACCGGCCAGTCCGAGCGAAAGCCGCAGCGCCGGATGACGAGGATCTTTTGCAGTCGAATAACTGCCCGAAGCGGCAGCCTTGCCGCCGAAAAGACGCATCGCCAACTTTTCGAGCGAGAGCGTGCCGCCGGCCATGCGCATTTCGCCTGTGAGCGCAGATATTGTCATCTTGTCGAAGAGAATTTCGTGCAGGTCGGTATTCAACGACAGATTGAGGTTCTTGGGCACTTCGATCGCCTGCATCGGCTCTGAAGCCGCCGCCTCGGCGGGTGCCGCCCCTGCTTCGTCGGAAGCCGGCAGCGCCGCCATGATCTCGTTCAGATCGAGCAATTCCGACCTCACATAGAGCCGTCCCGACAACTTGTCGCCGCGCAACAGATAACCCAGGTAATCGGTCAGCTGGCCGTTGGCCGCCAAGTCGCTGCGTCCGACCGTCACGCCGAACTCGCCCAGAGTCATGGCCTGGGGCGTGATCGTTGCAGCGGCCCGCTTGATATGCACGGGCGGCAGATCATCGAGCGTCACGCCCAGACGCTCGATGACGAACGTACCGGAAGCCCCCAGGCGCTCGTAACGCTGCTTTTCGATGTCCGACATGCGGCCCGAAAGCTTCACATCGGCAGTAATCACACCGTCCAACTCGGTATCCTTGTCCAGCGGATAGACCTCCTTGACCGCTCCCAGGTCGACCTTGCCGGCCGCTGCCGCCCGGAATTTCGGATCGCTCGTCAAATTCGTGGCATAAGCCGTAGCGGACAGCGAATTGCCCGCCATCTTGAGCGTGAATTTCGACAGATCGGCTTCCGTCTTATCCATCGTACCGCCCGGATTGGCAATTCGGGCTGCGATGTTGATGTCCGTAACCGCCTTCGGCAACGAGGAGTACTGGAAACTGCCGTTGCGCACGTCGGCCTTCAACTCGAACGCCGGGAGCACGGCACCCTGCATCTTGCCCCGCGCCCAGAGCGAGAGCGCCAGCTCGCCCGACGCCAGAAGATGACGGAAGTCTTTGGTATAGAACGCCGGAATGAGCGACAACACGTCCTTGAAAAGCACCTTGTCGCAACCGGCCCTCATGTCCATGTCCATCGCCTCGTCGCCCAACTCGACCCAACCGTCGAGCGACAACGTGATGGCATTCAACCGCAGCGTATTCTCGGTAAGCGTGAAACGACGGGCAGCCAGATCGGCGGCGATCACGGCGTTGAGTTCGGCTTCGGCACCGCTCAACAAAGGCACGCCGTTCGAAACGAAGTGCATCCCCTGGGCCATGAAACGCAGCGCAAGATCGGTGCGGTCGGCCGCCATGTCGCCCCGCAGGCGCAAGGACAACGGCGCGGTCGAAAAACACATATGCGTCGAATCGTCCTCGTAGCGGATCGCGGCGGCGGAGATGCGGAAATCGCGGATCCGCAACCGGAAAGCCGAAGGCTCCCCGTCGGGAATCTCCTCTTTCTGGGGCGCCTCCTCCTCGGAAGGCTTCATCACATCCCAATTGACAGCGCCGTCGGCCAACTTATGCGCATGCACCGAGGGTGCGGCAAGAATCACTTTCGTGACCTCGAAACCCTCATCGCTGAAAAGCGACAAAAGATCGACGACCACCGAAATGCGCCGCGCCGCCACGATCGTATCGCCCGCGAAACGCTCCGTGCCGATCAACGTGAGACCTTTCAGATCGACCGAAGCATGGGGGAAGTGGCGCAGCAAACTGATGTCCAACTTCTCGAAATCGAGTTCGGCACGCAACATGGCGTTGGCCTCGCGTTTGACGATGCCGGCGACCTTGCCGCGCAGGGCCATCGGCGCCACGATCAACACCACCAACAAGACGGCCACAACGATGGCCGCGACTTTCAAAAGTTTCTTCATTTTTCCTTATCCGTTTTTCGGACGAAGAGCGTCGTCTCCGCCTCGCTGAATCCCTCTTTGCGATAGAGCGCCCGGGCCGCCTGACGTGCGGGCGACGAAGTGAGCTGCACCTGCGAAACACCGATCTGCCGGGCATAGGCCAAGGCGGCCCTGACCAACGCTGTGCCGGCGCCGCAACCCCGGGCTGCGCCGTCGGTCACCACATCCTCGATCCAGGCCTTGCGGCCCGAGACGGCATCGTACCAGACCAGAGTCAACATCCCCACCATGCGCTCCTGCATCCATGCGGTAAAGAACGCCGCGCCAGACGCTGCGGCCACGCGCTGCAACTCCTCGCGCGTCGGAACGGCCAACCGCGGCGAGAGCTGCGGGACGAGCTGCGCCACGGCGGCGGCGATGTCATCGGTGATCTCCTGGATGCGTCTAATTTCCATGGGACGTACATGTCTTCGCTTTTCCCGACAAAGATAGAGAATTCATCCCTGAGAATGTACAATTCGGAACTAAAAAAATAAGCATTATCTTTGCATGTATAAAACCAAATAACCGATCATGCGAAAAATTCTGTTGGCACTTACGGCGATGCTGGTCTCGGCGACGGCATCGGGGCAAAACGTGGCATGGACGCACCGCGTGGAACCGCTCGGCGGCGACAACTACCGTATCGTGCTGGAGGCAGCCATACCGGCACGCTACCACATGTACGACATGGGGCCTTACGAAGACGGGCCGAATGCCACGACCATCACGTTCGCACCGGGCGCCGGCGCAACGCTCGACGGCGGGGTCGAACTGCTTACCGCACCGCACCGAGCCTATGACGCGACCTATGGCATGGAGATCGGCACGATCGAAGGGAAGGCACTCTTTGCGCAACGTGTGCATCTGACCGCTCCTCATGCAACGGTCGAGGCAACGATGGAATGGATGCTCTGCACCGACACGCAATGCACCCCGCCGGACGACCTGCGACTGACGATCGGAATACCGGAAGAATCCGCAGAGACGCTCCGCACGGCGGAGATTCCCCCCTCCGCCCCCACGCAGGACACGGAACTTTCCGCGACCTCGAACGCCGCCGCTTCTGCCCCCATAAAGGATGCGGCCGGCAGCAAGGGGATGTGGGCCTTGATCGTCGAAGCGGTTCTGTGGGGATTCGCAGCACTGCTTACCCCGTGCGTCTTTCCGATGGTGCCGATGACCGTCTCGTATTTCCTCAAAGGCGAAGGCGGCCCGGCCTTGGGACGTCTGCGGGCCGCGCTCTACGGACTCTTCATCGTGGCGCTCTACACGCTGCCCATCGCGGCGATCATTCTCATTACCCGGGCGGCTGGCGGCGATGCCGTGACAGCCGACATCTTCAACTGGCTGGCGACGCACTGGCTGCCGAACATCGTATTTTTCCTTGTCTTCATGCTCTTTGCGGCATCGTTCTTCGGAGCCTTCGAAATCACGATGCCCTCGTGGATGGTCAACAAGGCCGACGCCAAGGCCGACACCAAAGGTATGGGCGGCATCTTCTTCCTGGCGCTGACGCTGGTGCTGGTGTCGTTCTCCTGCACGGGGCCGATCGTCGGCTCGGTGCTCATCAAATCCACGGCGGGCGAATTCTGGACGCCGATCATCACGATGCTGGCGTTCTCGGTGGCTTTCGCCCTGCCCTTCACGCTTTTTGCGCTTTTCCCGTCGGTGCTGAAAAAACTGCCCAAGAGCGGCGGCTGGCTCAACTCGGTAAAAGTGGTCATCGGATTCGTGGAACTGGCCCTGGGGTTCAAATTCCTCTCGGTAGCCGACCAGACCTACCACTGGGGGCTGCTCGACCGCGAAATCTACCTGGCGATCTGGATCGTGGTCTTCTCGCTACTGGGTCTCTACCTGCTGGGCAAACTGCGGTTCGCCCATGACAACGACCTGCCCTGCATAGGCGTAGGGCGGCTGGCGCTGGCCATCGCAGTCTTCTCGTTCGTAGTCTACATGATTCCGGGGATGTGGGGCGCACCGCTCAAAGGTCTCTCGGGCTACCTGCCGCCGCTGACGACGCAGGATTTCGTGATGAATTCCCCAGGCGCCGCCATCCCGCAGGGAGAAACAGGAATGCCGCACAACCGCAAATATGCCGACTTCCTGCACCTGCCCCACGGTCTGGAGGGGTTCTTCGACCTGCCGGAAGCCGAAGCCTATGCAGCCCGGGTCGGCAAACCGCTTTTCATCGATTTCACGGGGCACGGCTGCGTGAACTGCCGCGAAATGGAATCGCGCGTATGGTCGGATCCGGAAGTGTTGCGAATCTTGCGCGACGACTATGTGATCGTGGCGCTCTACTCGGATGACAAGAAACAACTGCCCGCAAGCGACTGGGTAACGACCGACGGGGGCAAAGTGCTGAAAAGCCTGGGCAAAATCAACTCCTATTACGCCCGGAAAACCTACGGAGTGAACGCGCAGCCCTACTATATCCTGCAAGGCCGCGACGGAAAAGTTCTGGTGCCGCCGCGAGGCTATGATCTGGATGTCGCCGGATTCGTAGCGTTTCTGAAAAACGGACTGGAAGCGTACGAGAACGTTGAAAATCAGGATTAGGAAACGGCCGCACGCCCCTGATTGAAGAACGGCCCGACGGACGGTATCGAAAACACCGTATACCATAACGCCGACACTGCACCATATTAAAAAGCCGGCGCCCACTCTTGGGCGCCGGCTTTTCGCTACTTGCCGGAGGAGCTGCCGGAGTTGCCGACCGGCTGTCGGGAGTAAGCCTCCTCGACTTCGCGGGCCTTTTCCCGGTGTTCCTTGGCCGTAGGTGCCTCGCCGTCGTGCACCAACTTGTCGACCGTGCGCTCGAAATTCTCCTCGCAGGACGAACAAGCGTTCTCGTTTTTGCTGTAATCTTTCATAATCCGAAGTATTGAATAACACAGAAAGAACAGCAAATCGCACGCCGAAAAACAAAAAGAAGTCGAAAAAGACGACCGCCGAACTCCCGCAGAAAAACCTGCGGCAACCTTGCAACATCCCCGCAACCACCCCACGGAAAGCCCTACCCAGAAAAAAGTACGCAGCTCTATGGTCTCTCCTTTTCCAGCTGCGCCCGCGACTTGGACTTGGTAACGAGCCAGACACCCGCGAAGACGCACAACGCAGCCGCAGCCTTGGTAAAACCGAACGAATCCAACCCGACGACGACAGTAAACACGACCGCGACGACGGGCTGCACGTAATTGTACATGGAGACGACCGTAGGCCGCAAAAACCGCTGTCCGACCGGCACCATGAGATAAGAAACGAACGTGGAGCAGACGACGACATACCCGATGCCGGCCCAAGCGGCAGGCGCCAAGGCAGCATAATCGACGCTCATCAACGGCCGGAAATAGATGGCGACGGCGACTACGGCAGCAAAGAGAAACATCCACTTCATGGTGGTAACGGGCGAATACTTGATGATGGTATCGCGAAAAGCAGTAAGGTAGACGGCGTAACTTATGGCACTGACGATGCACAACACGTCGCCGGCGACGCTGGACGTATGCCCTGCCCCGTGCTGACTGACATACACCAACAACAAGGCCCCGAAACACCCCAAAGCGACGCCGCCCGATTTCAACCAGGTAATCGGCTCACGGAGAAAAACGGTGGCGAGGATCATGGTCAACACGGGAACGATCGTGGCGATGATCGACGAATCGATGGGCGAAGTGAGCGACAGCCCCCACAAAAAAAGCATCTGGTTGAGCTGGATGCCGAACACCGACGCGAAAAGCAACATGACGACATCGCGCGGCGCGACCCGCTCGCGGGGCAGGAAACACGAGACCGTCCAAAACAACAAGGCGGCGCCCACCATGCGATAGACGCTCAAGGCGAAAGGGTTGACGCCTCCGGGATTGGCGCCGGAGATCAAGACGCTTTTACAAATCGGGGCATTCAATCCCCAGACGATGTTGGCGACCCACAAAGCCGCATGCCCTTTGAACCTACCGCTATCCATACCTAACCCGAACAAACGCCAAACGCCGCTACTCAGCCAACAACCGTTCGCGCCACGCATCGGGCACGGGACGACTGACCTGCACGGCGAAATCGAAGACTACCATGACCGACCGGCTCTCGGAACGCACCTCGCCGTCGACGGTCAAACGCTGCAAAAGGACGATGCTCTTGGTGCCGACCTTCTCGCAAGTGGTGGAGACGCAAACATCATCGTAGAAACGCACCTGCCCGAGGTAGGAGGTGGAAGTGGAAGCAGTGACGATACGCAGATCGCCCATCAAAACCTCGGCGCCGAGCACCTGCCGATAATAATCGACCTTGCCGACGTCGAAATAACTCTGCTGGGCGACGTTATTGACGTGCTGGAACGGATCGATGTCTGCGAACCGCTTCTGGATGGGAGTTTCGAGCGTACGGGCCATCACTCGCGGATGATTTCGACCTCGCCGCCCTCGCCGAAGGCAATGATCGACGAAGCCTTGCGGGTGGGTTTGCCCTCGAAACGCGGGTTGACGACGAAATCGACGCCTTCGACCACCTCGCGGGCGATCTCCTGCAAACCGACGGGCGTCTGCTGCCCGGAGAGGTTGGCGGAAGTGGAGACGACAGGCCGGCCGAAAGCACGGAGCAACTGACGGCAGAACTCGTGATCGGGAATCCGCACGCCGAGCGTACCCTCGTCGGGAACGAGGTTGGGAGCGACGCCGACGGCACCGGGCAAAACGAGAGTCAACGGCTTGGTGGCCAACTCCATGACCTCGAACGCGATACCTGGCGCACGGTCGACGTAACGCACGACCATGTCGGCCGAAGCGCACAACACCAACATAGACTTTTTATTCTCGGACTGCTTAAGACGGTAGATTTTGGCCACGGCCTCCGCGTTGGTCGCGTCGCATCCCAGGCCCCAAACCGTATCGGTGGGATAAAGGATGACGCCGCCCCCGCGCAAAACCTGCACGGCGGCGGCGACTTCCTGCTGCATGGCATTCTGCTGCTGCATAACGGAAAGGCTACTTCATGACGACCTCGGACGAACCGATCAAACGCCCCTCGCAATAGAGCTGGATGCCGTAGGTGCCGGCGGTAAAACCGCTGCTGTTGAAGTAGATGCCGACCTCCAGATCCTGGTTGCGGTAATCGACCTCGCGCATGGCGGAATAAGGCAGCCGCTCGCCCTCGAACTCGAACGTAGGTGTGGTCTCGGTCGTGAGCACATAACCGTCGGGCGAAGTGATGCGGACGTAGATGGCTTTCTCGCCGGGAGCAGCCAAGTCGTTGGCCGAGAGAATGAAATCGACACGCAGCCGCGCAGCGTTCCGGACGCGCGACACAGGCTTGCTCTTGCTGTTGAGACCTGTCATGATGATGTCGCGGGCGCGGATGACCGAACCGACGCGCACCTTGTTATCCAACTCGGCGGCCTTCTCCTCGGCCATGTCGGCGCGCAGATTGGCGGACGAAATCTCCTTGCGGAACGAGACGTTCTCCTGGATCAACTGCTTATTGAGCGTATTGAGCGAATCGATCTGCTTGATGTAACCGCGCATGATCGAACGCAACGTCCCGACCTCCTTCTCGTACTGCTTGATCTTGGCCAGGCTCCACGAACGCTCCTGCTTGAGCCGAGCCATCAACGAATCGGCCCGCCCCCGCTCGAACGACAAACTGGCGGAGATGGTGTCGTTGGTAATTTGCAGGTTGTCGAAATCGGTCATCAGACGGCCCAGATCGCTCTGGATCGAATCGCGGTCGGCCTGCAAAAGCCGGTTGTCGAGCATCTGCTGGCGATGGATGCTGAAATAAAGCGCCGAAAGCGCCACGAGAATTACCGAAAGAATGATGATGACGATGCGGTAACCGCGGATCGACTTGGCGGCGCCGGATTCCGGAACGCGGAAATCGTCGTCCTCGAACTCCGAAGGATCGTATCCCAACTTCTCCTCTTCCATAACAATCTGAATTTGAAGTCCCGGCATGGCACGACGCCCAGAGCGAGAATCCCTCCCCGGCCTGCTGCACGACGGCCTGCCCGAACTACGGTTTGCTACCGACAAAGATAATGCAAGCCCGGCGCAAAACCAAACATTGCCCACACTTTTCCTCCCTTTCCCCACCGACACCGGACGAATTCGCCGCCAACGGTTGGGATTCGGTTTTTTTATTGTATATTTGCGAACAAGAAGCGGATATGGTGTAATTGGTAGCCACGTCAGACTTAGGATCTGATGCCTTACGGCGTGGGGGTTCGAGTCCCTTTATCCGCACAAAAGAGACCTTTCGGGGTCTCTTTTTTTGTTGCACCTCTCGGCAACAAAAGGCAAATTGACTAAAAATCATCGCTTTATAAATTCCTCCGATTTTTCCGCAGTGCAACCGGATGCAACGGGAAGCAGCTTATCCGGCGACGAAAAGGGAGCAGAGCCTTCGGTAAAAAGTTGCTCCCAAATTTGAACATAATGCACTGTATTGCAGTGTTTTGATTCGTAATAAATTGCATTTTCAAGCGTATTTTTTAAGGTAATTCGGGAGCAGATTTTCGGTCGCAAGCTCTGTTCCCGATTATGCTCCCAAATTAGCGTTTAATAATCTGAAAACCAAAGCATTAATGCGCACAAATTCGATTAAACAGACAAAGACAACCATAAAATAATTTGAACAATGAAAAACCAGAGTTTCAACATCTTATTCATCATGCGGAGCACCCGCATAAATAAAGAATGGACTTGCATCAATTTATGCACGCATCACGACAGGCGGAATGCGGCAGCATGAATCGGACATAAAATCATCCACCAAAATGCCCCAAAATTGATCTTCCGGAATCCAGAGATTCCCCGCATGAACGGGTTATCATATCATTGCAATAAGGCAAAGCAATGCAGACTATGCACCACTATACAAGCCGATTTCCCAGATGCAATATGATGATTCCGGAAAGTAAAAAAGCTCGCCGAACGACTATAAACAGATAGGAACAAACACAAATTATAGTAGGCTAAAAAGTCATATAACCAATATGACAGCAAATTTTTTCAATTTTATCCATCAATCAACCTTTAGACAGCAAAGGGTCGAGCAACTTTAGAACATCAACGGTTTGAATAATAGGGACAATGCAAACTATACTGCGTTTTCCTGAAATACATATTTTCGCGCAGATAACGATTTGTATCTTTTTTCAAAAATATGATTGCGATGATACTCCATATACTCCATTCTCTTTGCATTAATAAAATCTTTATGAAGCCTATATTGCGACAAATAGTTAATCATATCACTATCGAGCACTCTGGAAGGGACAATAATACCATTGTCATCAAAAGTCATATAGCCTAAATCGAACAAAGAATCCAAGTTCCTACTAAGCAAAAGACCGTTATTTACATCAAATTGAGCCAAAGCGTCTGATTGACAATGACTATACGGTTTAATATGACTTGCAATAAGCACCGGATGCCCCAACCCTTCTAACATACACCTTGGTGCTTCACATCCAAAATGCGCACAACTTTCGTCTTCTAACTCGGATTTATAGATTCGTTGCAAATACGGATCTCGCAATTCTTTGTTGATTCTTTCACTACCAAATAAACGATCTG
The DNA here is from genome assembly GCF_910580175.1 of uncultured Alistipes sp. Taxonomy (GTDB): domain Bacteria; phylum Bacteroidota; class Bacteroidia; order Bacteroidales; family Rikenellaceae; genus Alistipes. Next base: position 105,533 of record NZ_CAJTXD010000002.1, on the reverse strand, counting down.
CATCAGACTTAAAATAAACACCTCCATCATGTATTCTCAAATCGTCTAAATCACGCAACAAACTCATTAAATGAGATATTTGATTGTACTTCCTTTCAACAAAGGACATATCTGTCACTTTATTGTATTGTTCGGCCAACTCTTCTTTAGTGAGATACCCTTTAGGATAATCATTAATATCAACAGTCATCAAACTAACCAATGCCCTCTTATCAAGACGCCCGACTTCTTCCAATGTGTTGATTAAAAATTTTATTTGAGCTGCCGTGTCATAATCCGGTTTGGTCATAGCATTTTGAAGATTGCTATAATTGTAAACCACTTTTGACAAAATATGAGACTTTTTCTTATTGGTCGACGCATTTATAAACTCTTTCGCTTCAGGAATATATCCCTGCATTTCAGTCTTTAGAAACCCTATTTTTACAAACTGATTTATACCTTTTCTCAACGATGTTCCCGACAAATGAGCAACCCGGCTAAGTTGCTCCTGGAAATCCGCATAGTCCTTCGAAGAGTAAGGCCTAATTCCATGAATGTCAAAATATTCAACACACGCTTTTAACGCCGCATTAAATTTCGGAGCGTATACATCAGTCCACGCAGCTGTGTATGCCCAATAATCTTCATAAATCTGAACCATCGCCACCTACCTATTTTTTATTAGAAATAAGTATTCAATATCCTTTTGTTTCTTTTCCTTTCCTGTAACTCTGTATGCATAAGACATTTCATGAACTTCGACATCAGAAGAGTATTGAGAAAGAAGTTTTAGGATTTCTTCTTTTGTCGGCTTAGAGCGACTATTATAACTCAACATCCAATATTTGTATTTCCACAATTTACTGAATAATCTATCAAATTGATCAATGATCGTGTTTTTATCTGTAAAATTATTGTCAAAAGGATGAGGAACAGCACTTTCGATGTAAGCATCAAGAAAACCGTAGAATGCAAAATAATCATTCATTGTGCCCGCATAAGGAGGATCTAAATATATTATATCCGCATCTATTGATTCTACTGCATCATAAACATCGAGATTGAATGCCTTATTTTCTTTCCCGTTATTAAAAACAGAATTATTATATTCTTGCAAGTTATCCTTGAAATGAAATTCAAACGACTGATTATGATAATGCCGCCTTCTTCCATATTTCGCATAACTGAATTCTTCATCTCTTAATTCTTTGACCTTATCCCATTTAATCGTAAACCTCGAATAAGGCATTTTTCGAATCATGGCCCGGCGCATCAATGTCAGAGCTAAGGCTTTCTTATATTTGTCAGGAATCTTGGAAATATTCTCTCGAATCATATCCAAGTCTTTGCATTCGTCAGGGAAATAGTAACGGTCTGCAAAATTATGAAACACAAAACCCTCTATAGGCTCTCCTGCAAATATACAATCGACATCAGCATCCTCAAGTATTGTGTGATTATTCTCTATAAGAGCTTGTGCTATATGATAATTAATTTTTAAGATATCGTTTGCATAAACAGTCAGCCCTTTTAATTTGGCCATATATCCCACAGAACAGCCACCACAAAAAACATCAAGAATAGATGAGGCATCTTCTGGAATCAGAGACGATATCCATTCAACTATTTTTTCTTTATTACCTATATAATTTATTTTAGGATAAGCCATTATAACATTTTTTTTACCGCCGCGGCTATAGCTTCGGCCAATACAGGGGGAACGGAATTACCAACCATTTGCTGCTGCTTAATCTTATTTCCCAAGAATATAAAACTATCCGGATAGCTCTGAATAGCAGCAAGTTCTCTTACTGTAAGCGCTCTATTCTGGTCGTAATGAAAAACCTTTCTCATGTCTCCAGTAATACAAATCGATGGCTTCGAGCTATCATATCTTATATATTTTCTAACATCTCCTTTTTGCGGCCGGATAGATTCCGGAATATCCTCTCGCCCTCCTCCATCTTTGACATAAGACATCTTCTTCAGCATTTGTGCTGAGTGAGCCATTGCCTCGTGATTCGGAATATTGGAATTTTCTCCGCTCTTAAGCGACGGATAATGACCAATAGCATCCTTAATAGTTTTTGTTGGTTTATTTACCTTTTTAGGGAATTCAATGCGATATTCTGTATTATTAGTTAATTTACCAATAAAAAGCACTCTATATCTGTTTTGAGCAATTCCATATTCCGATGCACATACAATCTTAGCCTCTACGACATACCCAATATCTTCAAACCTTTTTATAATCTCCTCCCTTGTCTGACCATTTAGCCGTGTATATAATCTAGCCACATTCTCCATTACAAAGCAAGTTGGCCGAACTAATTTAACAATCCGTATAAACTCCTTAAACAGCTGATTTCTTGGATCATCCATGAATTGCCGACCAATATTACCAGCCATACTAAACCCTTGACACGGAGGCCCACCTATAACGACATCAATCTTTTTATTTTTTACGAGTTCTAATACAGTCTCATCTCTTAATACAGAAATATCGCATTCTATAAGCTGATGATAAGGAAAGTTGTGACGATAGGTCTCACATATCTCATGATCATATTCAACTGAAAACACATTTTCAAAGCCCGCCCAATCAAAACCCAACGAAAATCCTCCTGCTCCAGAGAATAAATCTATATAGTTATAACTTTTCCGCATTCCTTGATTTTACAATTAAGTTCCGCCCCAATAAGATCTTTGAAATTTATTTTTAACAGCAGCGTATTTCTACAAATGAGTCATTGCTGGTTGAATCTATTTGGTTCTCCAACACGGAACAGCCACGCGCTCCCCATTTGCTTCCTCAACTAACAATTGGGCACTCCTTTCCTCTCTAAAACAATGTACAATCAATTAGAAGTCCTTTTTTATCACTACATTTTTTCTCACATAATTGTACAAATATATATACAAATTGTTAGGGACACAAATTAGAAAAGGAACAACGTGTGCTACAAACTCAACCAGATGCCAAACAAAGCGTAATAAATCTAAAAATATGATTTTAAGATAAAATACCCCTTAAAAACCAATGTATTACTATCCAACAGACGCGAATCGTCGGGACGGTAGAGAATCTGGTTATTCCCAAGAACCAGAGGAACAAGGATACGCTTGTTGTCGCCGCTAAACGAATGATTCTTGACCATCAAATAAAGTAAATTGGTCGCTTTCTCTTCGACGCTCAGGTAAAGATACTATCCACCGAACGTTTGGCAAATAGCGTCCATCGTATTTTTGAACGATTCATCCTTTTCGTAAGCGCCCCATTCGCTGCCGCCAAACTTGTCGCGCAACACTTGCAACGCCGCCATTACATTTTCACACATCGCCCGAAACGGCTTTTCGGCAGTCATAGCAGAGACTTTCAACTGTTGCCATCATAATAATCAAGCGCATCAATCCCATAGGTATAGCCCGTAATTACGCGCAACACTCCGACTTGCCTTGAACCTTGCAACCTCTTTTGCGGATAAGACATTGGAGAGCAGGCGAGCCGTCGTTTCAATTCCTTCAACTGCTCGATTTTCTCGCCTGTGCATTAACGGCATAGCCCTTTATAAGACATTCTTTCAACACCTTATTGGCCCAAATACGTAACTACATAGAATATTGCAAATTAGAGCAATAATTTACCAACAAAATCATGTCAAGATTATAGGTGTCGATCCAGCGCTTTACGCTACGTTCGCCTTCCAAAGGAATTCCATTTTGGAAACAGTTGCCTCACGCTCCGACTCTCTGCTTTGAAAAATATTGCAGATATCATAGATATTTTTGTTGTGAATAATTACGCAATTTGCGCCTGCGCCAACTACACGCTGTCGTTCTCCATGCGAACGTCTAAACGGGCCTTCCCGTCAGTTGTCTGATAAACAATGCTTCCTCCTTTATCCGCAAGACTTACCATGACTGCTGGGGAGTCGAAAGGATTGTCGTGCAATTTATCATTGCACGCATATCGCTCGCATCCGAGCAATCGGCAAACACACTCTTATGAGGTCTCTTTTATCGAGACAGCCACAAGGCAGGGCGCTCCCGCAGACGGCCGCACCTGCGCCGCAACTTCTTCGGCACGCAAATTGTCCGGACGGGAAGCGGTAAAACCATTCGCTATGAAAAACATCTCCTTATTGATCGAACGGTCGAAGCAGGCCGTACGCTACTGGTGGCTGATGCTTCTGATCGGCATCGCCCTGCTGGTACTGGGCATTCTGGTATTCGTCTATCCGGCGCAAAGCTATGTGAGCATGGCCGTCATCTTCGGCTGGGCGATGCTGGCAGCAGGTATCCTGGAAACGGTAATCTCGACAGCCAACGACCACTTCGTGACGGGCCGCGGCTGGATGCTGGCCAGCGGCATCATCCAGATCATCCTGGGTCTGATCCTGATCTTCAACGTGGCGCTTTCGGCCGCCATGCTGCCCATCGTTCTGGGGTTCTGGCTCCTGCTTCGCGCCTTCGCCACAATCGGCCTGGGCGGCGACATGCGTGCCTTGGAAGTGTCCGGCTCAGGCTGGACGATCGCCAGCGGAGTGCTGCTGCTGATCTGCGCCCTGTGGATGCTCTTCCAACCGCTGGTCTTCGGCACGACCGTAGTCATCGTATGGGTAGGCATCGCGCTGCTGCTGGCCGGAATCGCGGCCATTACGCTGTCGCTCCAACTCCATGCAGCGCATCGCTGCGCCGTGAAACACGAATGCTGAAACTTCCGGCAACCGCACAACGGGGAAGCTCGCGAACCGAGGCTTCCCCGTTTTCATTTGCCCGGACGCACGGCCCGAAACCCGAGAAAAGCGAAAGGAACCGGTCGCCCGATCCCTTTCTCCCATCAAAAAATTAACCCTTAAAAATTATCCCCAGGCCGAAGCATGTCCGAAAGATAGTGATGCAGATAGAAAAGATCCGCATCGTCTTGAATGACCTCTTTCATCATCATGTCCTCCTCCTCGGAGATGGCATTGTCTGCGACTTCGTTTTTGTCGATATCCTCCATAGGCTTGCAAGTTTTACGTTGTTATCCGAATAACGGAAAGCCTCCGGCGAATATTGTGCAAAAAGTCAACACAAAACCAGATTTTTTTCTTTAATCATGCGCCGCAGGTTGATGAGCGCATAACGCATGCGGCCCAACGCGGTATTGATGCTCACGCCCGTCTGCTCGGCGATCTCCTTGAAACTCGCCCCGGCGAAGTAGCGCATCATTACCACCTCGCGCTGCTCGGGCGGCAGAAGTTCGATCAAGGCCCGCACGTCGCACTCGGTCTGCCGCGCGACCAGATCGTCCTCGACGGTCTTCTCGGCCAGGCGCAGAGTACCCAACACATCGAAACCGGCTTCGGCCTCGGTAAGAGTCTTGTTCTGGCGCCGGGCGCGGAAATGATCGATCACTTGGTTGTGGGCGATGCGCAGAATCCACGAAAGGAACTTGCCGTTATCGGCATAACGTCCCTCGTCGATGACCCGCACGGCCTTGATGAATGTCTCTTGGAAAATATCCTCCGCCACATCGCGATCCTTGACCAGCATCCGAATATAATCGCGTACGCGTCGGCTGTGTCGTTCGATGAGCTGGGATATGGCGCTCCGATCGCCCGAAAGATAACGGCCGAGCAACACCCGGTCGCTTGATGCTTGTACGTTCATACTCTTCCTCCTAAATTAGTTGCAAAGAGTAGAATTTTCCGATAGGCAATCTTCGTTTTAAAGTTGAAAAAACCGTTCCGTACGACGGTGCAACCCTCGGAATCCGCTATGATCGGAATCCTCGGCGTTGGCAAGATAACCACTTTTTCCGAGAAAACCAAATCGCTTCCACTCCGTCCCGATCCGTCCGGACTGCATTTGCAACCCGAAAAACCTGCAAATATTGTGCCGCAAGAGGTCTTCGGAGCGGCTTCTCGGAGGACTTTGCGCAGCTGCCTCCGTACCGGCGAAACGGCAAGAACAACGGGTAAAGCAGAAAAAACCGGACCATCCCAGAACGTTGCGCTCCGAAGCCCCGGCCGGCCTACGGCGAAACCCCGCATAAACGAGAGACTTCCGGCTTTTTGGCCGGAAGTCTCCAGAATTTTGCAGCCGCGCTTTGCGCGGTCAGCATGCCAAGTTAGGCCTTGGGATTGGCACCCCACTCGTTGGCCTCGGCCTGGCTGTCCTGGCACCAGAGGTAGATCAGGTAGATGGCGCCTACGATGGGTACCAAGGCGATCAGATACCACCAGCCGCTCTTGCCCATATCGTGCAGACGACGAACGCCGACGCCCAGGGTGGGAACCAATACAGCCAGGCTGTATATCGAACCCAGGAGGGTAAAGTGGATCAAGCCGCCGATGATAGCCAGAACCATAGAGATCACCCAGTTGATGAGCATGAACATCCAGAACTCCTTACGACGGGCACGGCCCTTGAAATCTGCATAATGCTCCTTGATAACAGTCAAATACCAATTCATAACAATAAGAATTTGAGTTAATAATTTATTAAGCGCCTACTCTTTTAGAGGATTTTCGGCAACTTCCATATTAAATTCACAATATTTTAATATCCGCAAAATACCCGGGCCGGAGACACCGCCCGACACCGCTCATATGACCAGGAATGCGTCCTATCGGCAAGCAAAGATAATAAAAATCGGGCAAAATAAGCCATGCCGGCGCTCCAGATACTGCAAAAATCAAAAAAGAGATGGCAAAAGCGGCGCTGAAGCGCCGCTTCCCATTTGTTATTCTGCTATATATCAATAACTTCGAGCAAATAGCACGCGGCGATGCGACGGCTTGCCGGAGAAGACGCAGACGCCCTCCTCGTCTTCGGCATCGACCGGAATGCAGCGGATCGTAGCTTTGGTAGCCTCCTTGATGGCGACCTCGGTCTCGACCGTACCGTCCCAGTGGGCCGAGATGAAACCGCCCTTCTCGTCGAGCACGCGCTTGAACTCGTCCCACGTGTCGACGCGCGTAATCATCGAGTTGCGGTAGTCGAGCGCCTTCTTGAAGATATTCTCCTGGATGGCGGTCATCAAACCTTCGATATGATCGACCAGCCCCTCCTGCGGAAGGGTCTCCTTTTCGAGCGTATCGCGGCGCACGAGTTCGACGGTGCCGTTCTCCATGTCGCGGCCGCCCATGGCCAGGCGCACGGGTACGCCCTTGAGTTCGTATTCGGCGAACTTGAAGCCCGGACGCACGTTGTCGCGGTCGTCGATCTTCACGCTGATGCCCTTGGCACGCAGACCGGCGGCGATTTCCTCGAAGCGGGCGACGATTTCCGCCAGCTGCTCCGGTGTCTTGTAGATCGGCACCATCACGACCTGGATGGGCGCCAGCTTCGGCGGCAGGACGAGACCGTTGTTATCGGAATGGGCCATGATGAGAGCGCCCATCAGACGGGTCGAAACGCCCCACGAAGTGGCCCACACATATTCGAGTTTGCCTTCCTTGTTGACATACTGCACGTCGAACGCCTTGGCGAAGTTCTGCCCCAGGAAGTGCGACGTGCCGCTCTGCAACGCCTTGCCGTCCTGCATCAGCGCCTCGATAGTCAACGTATCCTCGGCGCCGGCGAAACGCTCGTTGGGCGACTTGTGGCCCACCACCACCGGCACGGCCATCCACTCCTGGGCGAAACGCTCGTAGACATGGATCATCTTCGTGGCTTCCTCGATAGCTTCCTCGCGCGTGGCGTGGGCCGTGTGGCCCTCCTGCCAGAGGAACTCGGCCGTACGCAGGAACAGACGCGTACGCATCTCCCAGCGCACGACGTTGGCCCACTGGTTGCAGAGGATAGGCAGGTCGCGGTAGGACTGGATCCAATTCTTATAAGTATTCCAGATGATCGTCTCCGACGTCGGACGCACGATCAACTCTTCTTCCAGCTTGGCGTCGGGGTCGACCACCACGCCCTTGCCCTCGGGATCGTTCTTCAGCCGGTAGTGGGTTACCACAGCGCATTCCTTGGCAAAACCCTCGACATGGTGCGCCTCCTTGGAAAAGAACGACTTGGGGATGAAGAGCGGGAAGTAGGCGTTCTGATGTCCCGTATCCTTGAACATCTTGTCCAACGCGTCGTGCATCTTCTCCCAGATGGCATAGCCGTAGGGTTTGATGACCATACATCCGCGCACGGCCGAATTTTCGGCCAGTCCCGCCTTGACTACCAGGTCGTTGTACCACTGCGAGTAGTTGTCGTCCGACTTGGTGAGGTCTTTGAGTTCCTTTGCCATAATAATATGCTGTTTCTTAAATTTTCGCACCGCAAAATTAGAAAATATAATTCATAAATCACAATTTGCCGTTCACAATATCCTAAAACCCGGAACACCTGGCTGCACATGTCCTACCCGAACCGGACAGCACCGTTTCTGGCAACGGTTTTGCACGTTCCGACACACGCGGCGGTCTTTTCGGAACAAACCCGGAGACGGAATCCGGGATTTCCATCCCGACGACCGCTGGGAGCACGCACGAAAATAAACCGAGTCAAAAAAAACAAGCCTATGTTCTATCACTCCAAGGAACTCCAGTTCAAGGCCCGGGTGTCGAAACCCGACCCCCGGTTCGCACGCCTGCTGCTCGAACAGTTCGGCGGCGGCAACGGCGAGCTGAAAGCCGCCATGCAGTATTTTGTGCAGGCATTCGCCTGCCACAACCCCTATCCCGACAAGTACGACATGCTGATGGACATCGCCACAGAAGAGTTGGGACACCTGGAAATCGTGGGCGCCACGATTCAGATGCTGCTGGCGGGTGTCAACGGCAATCTGAAAGATGCAGCCGAAAGCAACGACGTTTTCGGCGAAACCGGCTTCTCGAAAGACGACTTCATCCATGCAGCCTTCTCGGTCAACCCCCAGTTCGGTGTGGTAACGGGCGGCGGCCCGTGTCTGACGGACAGCAACGGCATGCCCTGGCAAGGCAGCTACGTCAACGCCAACGGCGACCTGACGGTCGATCTGCGGTCGAACATCGCCGCCGAGTCGCGCGCGAAGATCGTCTACGAATACCTCATGCAATTTACCGACGACAAGGACGTGCTGGCCACGCTCAACTTCCTGCTCACACGCGAAGTGGCCCACTTCCAGCAGTTCGAGGCGGCGCTCGACACCATCCGCCCCAACTTCCCGCCGGGCGTGCTTCAGAGCGATCCCCGGTACAGCAACATCTACTCGAACCATTCGACCGGCGACGATGCGCGCGGCCCCTGGAACGAAGGCCGCAGCATGGGGCTGGACGAAGAATGGCTCTACGTCGAAGACCCCGGGCGCCAAGCGATGGAAACCGACGGACTCACGCAGCTCGAACCGCAAGGCACGTCCCGCACCGAAGCCTCAGTGCGCAGCGACGACCGCAAGCTGAGCAAAGAACGCAGCCGCGAAATCCGCCGCGCCACACCCGAGAGCAACCTCGAATGGTGCGACTATTCGACCGCGGAACGCGAGAAAAAAGGGACGACGGCTCGTGCCCGCCGCCGCCCGGTCGAACAAGAATGATCCCTAATGCCTGCAGGCAGCCGCCCGGATATGCCGGGCGGCTTTTTTCACAACATCCCGGCACCGCGCAAGCCGGCAAAAACAAAGGCGGCCGAACAAATGTTCGGCCGCCTTTTGCTCCCTGCACTCGGATCAGAAGCGGAATCCGAGCGTGAGCGCCACGTTATGCCGTTTGAACTCGGTACTATATAAGGCACTTTTCGCATAACCGACCTCGTCCTCGACGAAGAAAAGATAGTAATCGGTGGTATCCTGCGCCATATACTGATAAGCCAGATCGAGCGAACAAACCCGCGAAAGGGCCAATCCGAGACCGGCCCCGCAATAGACCGTGCGCTTGATGACCGGCGTCATAAAGGCAGCGTCGTCGCGGAGCATCGACCCGCTGTAACCGAAGCCGGCACGCAGCGCCAACGCCGGTGCAGGCTTGAACTCAGCACCCACACGCACGACGTTCGCCCCCTTGAAGTGCTGGCGGAACTTGTCATTGTAGAAAGTCCGGGTGTCGAGTCCGGAAGGATTATCCTTCAAACGGATGCCGTTGTACCAGTCGCGCTCGTAATCGATCGAAATCAACCCTCGGGCGCCGAACGCATAGGAAACGCCCAACAACAAACGCGCAGGCGTGCAAAACGACCAGTTGTAGGGATTTTCATCCACCCACAAAGGGGTCGTCATGTACTTCGTGCCCGAGGAGACGAAGCCGTTGATGGGATTCACATTGGGATCCGTATCGTGGTTGGCATAGGCCATGCCGGCGGCCGAACTCTGGAACTTGCGGTCGACAGAATAATAAGTTGGCGTATGGAACGCGGCACCCAGCCGCAGCCCCACCACGGGCCGATAGACGATGCCCGCCTTGAAATTGACGCCGGCGCCGCTGACGGTCGTCGCCTGGTTGAGCTTGGAATAGAGCAGCTGGTAATCGAGCGAAGGATCGGTGCCGTAAGGATGCAACGCATTAGGGTCGGCATAATAATAATCCTCGCCATAGTCGACATAGAGCTTTTGATGGATGTCCTGGATGCCGAGCGTAGCGCCCACATACAACTTGTTGTTGATGTTGGCACCGATCGACAAGGCGAACTCGCCGGCCGATCCGCGGCTTTTGACCGTCGTATAATGCGTTATGGATGCCTCCTCGCCGATCCAAGTCGGCACCCAACTCTGCGGATCGGACGCATCGACCTGATCGATCATAAAAGCCCGGTAGGCCAGAGCGGCGTTCCACAACTCAAGCGGAATATTGTCCCAACTCCACTCGCCCGCACCGCCATCGGTATAGAAACTGTTCTTCGAACGCCCGCTCCATATCATCTGCCGGGCGAACACGTCGGCGACCGTCGCGGCCTGATCCTGCCGCTGGAAAGAATAATCGTAGTTGAAGTCGGCGATGCGGTTGTAACCGACCCCGAACGTCAGGCTCACAAGCCCCCGAGTGCCCTCGTAAGCCTTGATGGCGACGCCGAAGTTGGCGATCGAAAACCGGGAGGTGGAATTTTTTCCGAATGGCGAAGCATCGGTGCGGCTTCGGCCGAAAGTCATCGCCGGCGTGAGCGACACATCGTTCTTGCGGTACATGCCCAGACCCGCCGGGTTGATGGTCATGGACGAAACATCGGCGCCCAACGAAGTGAAAGCCCCGGCCATAGCCATGGCGCGCGCCGACCCGAAGTTGAACTGGGTCTGCGAAAGCGAGAAGATGTCGGCAGGCATCAACAGATCCTTGTCCATCAACAAACCGCCCATGCTTCCCTCCTGGGCTGCGGCCGATCCGACGACGGCGACCGCGGCCAACATGATCACAATGCGCTTCATAATTGCCTCACTTTAAATTATTAACCAACGAACAGCCCCGCTCCTACTCTCGTCTAACGCCCGCCGGCATTGCGATAGCTGCCGCCCGACGAACGGCTTCCCGAACCGCCCGAGAACCCCGACGAACCGCCGCGCGACGGACTGCCCGAATTGTAACTGCCGCCGCGGTTATAACTATTTCCGCCCCGGTTGTAGGAACTGCTGCCCGAATTATCGCGGGACGAAGAACCCGATCCCCGATTGTAACGGTTACTGCCGCCCGACGAATTGCGCACGCCGAAACTACCGCCGTTGCGGATGGACGAAGCCGCCGAACCGCCGCCGAACCGCTGTCCGGGGCCGCCGTAACGCTGGCCCGAAGGCGAAGTATTCGGATCGGCACGATGCACGATGTCGGCGGCATAACGCCGGTGCGGATGGCCGTGGCCGCCGCCCCAATGGGGATGTCCGGGCCGGAGCGGCCCCCAGGCAGGCCCCCACCAGGAATGATACCAGGGATGATACCAGGAAGCGTACCACGGATCATACCAGGGATCGTACCAAGAATAACCTAACCCGAAGCCCCAGCCCCAGCTGCCGATCGAGAAGCCCCAGCGGCTACGGGAACTCCAACCGTAATACCACGGATCGGCATAGATGGCCGGACGGCCCCAAGTGCCGAACATGGCGGTAATGTATTTAGGCTCCACCCACACCTGGTCGCCCATGACCATGACGTTGTAGAACGCCGGATCATAAGCCGAGACGTAATTGAACGCATTGCCGTAGCGGAAGTTGTAGTAGCTGCTCGGCATGTTGTAGGTCGGCGACTCGAACCCTCTCAACCGACGCGCATAAGCACTCTCGTAGGTATCGGCCAGCACCTCTTCGTAAGGATTCGACGAAACCGCAGACTGCGAATAATAGCGGTTCTGCGCCGCAGCGGCTTCCGCTTCGGCGATCCGGGCCTCCCATTCGGCCCTGCGGGCCTCGGCCTCGGCTTTCTTGGCAGCCGCCTCGGCCTCCTTGCGGCGGGCGATCTCCTCCCGGCTATGCACGGCATACAAATCGTCGTTGGCATACCCTGCCGTAGCAAAGTAAGCAGACGAACATCCGGCTGCCCCCACTGCGAGGAAAGCCGCTGCGATGATATATCCCCACTTTTTCATAACGCACTTGCTGTTAACGTCATCCATCTACCGATCAAACGAAAGCCATACCGGTTTTAGTATCGTCCGGCGCAACGAACGGCCGAAAAAAATGCTCCCGGCCGAAAGTTCCCGGGCAAAAATAATGCAAACCGTTACCCTGCACGGCCCGTATCGGTCTGCGACAAAGGTAAAAATTATTCGACAACTACCAACAACGAACACTGCACGAGGAAAGATTTTTTATGATCCGACGATTTTTTCGGCCGGAAAATGCGCAAAAACAAAAATTATGTCTATATTTGCACTCCTGAAGTCCCGATTCAAGGGGCCGAGGTCACGGAGAGATGCCGGAGTGGTCGATCGGGCCGCACTCGAAATGCGGTGTACGGGCAACTGTACCGGGGGTTCGAATCCCTCTCTCTCCGCAGAACAAGCCCAAGGCGACAGACTGCAAACGAATGTTTGCAGTTTTTTTGTTTCCGAACACACCGCGCAACCCGCGTCTTGCGACAATCCCGAGGTTGCACGCCATTTATAAGATTGCACGCCATTTTCAGACCGATGAGCAAAAACGAATTCCATACGACAACCGGATGCCGCACCGTCTACCCGGTTCTGCTGGCCATCGGCTTCGCCCATCTGCTCAACGACATGTTGCAGTCGGTCATTCCGGCCGTCTACCCGTTATTGAAAGATAAATTCGGTTTCACGTTCGCGCAGATCGGGGTCATCACTTTGGTATTCCAACTCACATCGTCGCTGTTGCAACCTGTCGCCGGACGGCTTGCCGATAAACATCCGCAGCCTTATTCGCTTGCTATCGGGATGGGATTCACATTGGTCGGTTTGTTGAGTCTTGCCGCAGCTTTCTCTTTCGGCTGGATGCTCGTGGCCGTGGGATTGATCGGCAGCGGATCGTCGGTCTTCCATCCTGAATCGTCGCGCGTGGCCCAACTCGCCTCGGGCGGACGCAAGGGATTGGCCCAGTCGATTTTCCAGGTCGGCGGCAACGCCGGGAGCGCTTTGGGACCGTTGTTGGCCGCAGCGGTCGTCATTCCGTTCGGCCAGCGATCGATCGGATGGTTCGCCCTGGCGGCGCTGCTGGCAATCTTCGTGCTCGTACGCATAGGACGTTGGTACGCCCGCAGACTGCATGCCGCAGCCCGACGACCGGACATCGCATCGCCCGACGCTGCGCCCCTGTTTCCGAAGCGGACGGTGCGCAGGGCGCTTTTCATCCTGGGTCTGCTGGTCTTCTCCAAATATTTCTACATCGCGTCGATGACCAACTATTTTACTTTCTTTCTGATGGATAAGTTCGCGATGTCGGTGCAGGGTGCGCAATACTGCCTTTTTGCCTTTTTGGCGGCCTCGGCGGCAGGCACCTTTTTCGGCGGGCCGCTGGGCGACCGCATCGGACGCAAATATGTGATCTGGGGGTCGATCCTCGGGGCAGCGCCTTTTACCTTGTTGCTTCCTTATGTCGGGCAAACCGCAACCGTTTTATTAGCTGTCATCATCGGACTGGTAATCTCGTCGGCCTTTTCGGCGATTCTGGTCTATGCCACCGACCTGATGCCTGACAAGGTGGGTATGATCGCCGGAGTCTTCTTCGGCCTGATGTTCGGGTTGGGCGGCTTGGGATCCGCATTTTTCGGATGGCTGGCCGACAAGACGGGCGTGCAGTTCATCTTCCAGATCAGCACATTGCTTCCGCTGCTGGGCATAGTCGCCGGATTCTTGCCCAACATCGAGACCCGACGGCAAAACTAAACGCCTGCCCCGCCGGAAACCCCTCGCACACCGCCCGAACGACGACAAGCAATTCGCCGGAAATCCGTTTTCCGATGATTCGAAAACCGTTTCGGGTAAATTAACGGCGGCGGGGTTTGCAGATTTGCAAAAGATTGTCTACTTTTGGGCCATCGTTGGAGAGGTGCAGGAGTGGTTGAACTGGCCCGCCTGGAAAGCGAGTAAACGTCAAAAGCGTTTCAGGGGTTCGAATCCCCTTCTCTCCGCAATAAACAGCAAACACAATGTTTGCTGTTTTTATTTTCCGAACCGGCAACGGGAAATCACAAAAACCCCATATCGGAACATTTTTCCGCAGATCAAGAAACGGCGAACATTCTGTTTCTTCAGCCGGAAGACGCCGAACATTATTTTTTCTGCCGGAAACTACCCACCTTATTTCTTCTGCCGGAAATCGAACATCAGGTCGATGTGCAGTCCCTCATCGCCTTTCTTGATGCGGATGTTGCCCGGCTGGCTGCCGGGGCCTTGCTGTTCGATAGGTTTGAACGACCGGATAGCCGGAATATCGAGCAGAAAAGAGATGTCGCCCGCAGGGAATGCCGGCATCGTATCCTCCTGCCGGCCATCAGGTTCGCGCGGCGTGAAGATACGCAAAAAAATCCCGTCGCTCAACGCATGGACGCTCCACGGCGCTGTGTCGCTTTCGAGCGTCGCCCAATAAAGCCCCGCATGGTAGCCCTTGAACTCAGGATATACCAGGTTCTCGAAACTCTCGCCCGTTACCGTATCGTTGTAGACCTTGTGCCAGATGCCGTGGCGCGTACCCTCGATGCGATTCTTCCACACCCGATAGGGGCCACGGCCCAGCCAACGCATGCCCGTGCAGCTCGTCTCCGGATAGGAAAAGGAGAATCCCAAGTTGTAGACCTCCGTATCGGTAAACGCGTCGTCGAAGCCGCCGCCGCCCGAAGCGCGGTTCAGCAACAGCGCTTTCATCTCCAGCAGTCCGCCGGGTGTCAGGCGCCAGACGATCGAATCGACCCCGCCCCGATAACGCGCACAGAAAACGGCACCTTCAGGCGTATTGCGCACGCCGCTGCGGGACGGATCGAAGCGCATCTTCATGCCGATGGCCACCGGGCCGTTGTTGAACGGCACTTCCCGATCTGCCGACCGCACCCCGCGCAACATGCCCGTAACCGCATCGAACGCGACCTGCACGTCGCAGCTGCGCAGCTCGATCGTCGAATCCGTACAGATCGCCACGGACGGCACTACGGTCGACGACCCGGCATCGGCATGACGATCGAAATAATCTCGGGCGAACCGGATCGGCCAACTCCACTCGCAGATGCTCCGTCCGTCGGGGCCGAAAGCCTCCAGCTCCAGCACATCGCCCTCGCGGAAATCGGGAGGCAGCGCGAACCGGGCCGTGCGGGTCTCGCCCGGCGCCGCATCGGGCAGCGCCACATCGCCCGAAGCGATCGTCCGCACCTCGGTCTCTTGCCCCTCCAAAGGCGAGGGACACGTGCGCACGGCATAGGTCATGCGGCACTGCGACAAGGACGTGAACAAATATTCGTTAGTTACCAAAAACGAGCCGTCGAACCTTTCGGTAACGACAAAAGGCTTGATCCTCAACGGCGACCATTGTGCACGGATGGCATGGAAGCTCCCCTCTTTCTCGCGTCGAGGCCCCACCACGCCGTCCGGAGCATTCGACCCGTCGGAATCGAGCACGCCCCCGCGGTCGCTGCGGCGCGGCGCCTCGTCGCAGAAGGCCCAGACGAACCCGCCGGCGAAGAAAGGCGACGCACACCACCGATCCCAGAAATCGCGCAAGCCCGCGCCGCCGCCCTGGTCGTACATGGCGTGCATGAACTCGGTGGGCAGGAAGACCTTATGACCATTGGTAAACCGCCCGACCCCCGTCAGGTAGGCGGGATAATGGTGTGTATCGATGCCGTCGAAATCGGCCCACGGATGGATCGTGTGCCGGCGCTGCAAGCGGTCGCGGCATGCGAAAAGGGTGTCTACTTTTGTGTTCCATCCGCCCTCGTTGCCGTTGCTCCAAAGCACGATGCACGGATGGTTCGCATCGCGGTCGATCATCTCGCCGAGGAGCTTCGTCCCCGTGGGCGTATCGTAGGCGCCGTGCCAGCCGGCCAGCTCGTCAATATAGACCAGCCCCAGCGAATCGCACATGTCCAGAAAATGCTCGTCGGGCGGATAATGCGAACGCACGGCGTTCATGTTCATGCCGCGGATCAGTTCGGCGTCGATCCGGCTCAACGCCGCGCTCGTCGCCCGGCCGCCGTCGACCGAGAACGAATGGCGGTTAATCCCCTTCATTACCAGTTTGCGGCCGTTGAGATAGATGCCGTCCTGCGGCACGAACTCCACCGTGCGGAAGCCCACCCGCGTTTCGCGCTGCTGAATTGTCCGGCCTGCGGAATCGAGTAGTTCGAGCCGCGCCACATAGAGATTCGGGGCCTCGGTCGACCAAGGGCGGACATCGGCCCAAGCACTCTCCGACAGGGTTTCGGCACCGGCGAGCGGCACCGTGACGCTCGTTGCGCCGCCGACCGTCGCCAAAGGCGCGCCATCGGTCAAGGCCCGCAGCGAAAGACGGAACGAATGGCCCTGCGTGTCGCCCTCGGCATCCACGAGCACCCGCAGCCGGCCGTCGTGCGAAGCGTCGAGCAGATGACGACGGATGTTGGTTTGCGGCACCGTCTCCAGCCATACCGGCCGGTAGATGCCGCCATAGAGCCACCAGTCGGCCCGGCGCTCGGCCGCGTTGACGCTCTTGTTCGCCGAGTGTTTGGCGACCCGCACCTCCAGCAGGTTGCGCCGCCCGAAATGCACCAATGGCGTGATGTCGTAGCTGAAGCGGTAGAATCCGCCCCGATGGACTTCGCCGGCCGGGCGTCCGTTGACCCAAACCTCTGCATCAGTCAGCACGCCGTCGAAAAAGAGCTTTACCCGACGCCCCGCCCACCCGGCAGGCACGTCGAAGCGCCGCCGGTAGAGGCCCTCCTCATCGCTGGGCCGGGCACCCTTGACGGTGTACCAGCGGCCGTAGGTGTAGTCGCCGAACCCTTGCAGTTCCCAGCAGCCGGGCACGCCGATCTTGTGCCAGGCGCCGCTGTTCCGCCCGGCCGAACAACGGAAATCCCACATCACGGCATCGTCCGTTCCCCGGCCCGAAAGATAGACGCGTTCGGGATGGGGAGCCTGGGCAAAGAGGCCGACAGAGCAAAGAAGCAGTGAAAGAACGAACAGGAACCGGCGCATATACCTCGCTTAAATTTATTGCAACTTATAGACTTCCGACCCGGCCAGCAGGAAGCACCCCGTGCCGTAGTCCTCGAAATCGGGCACCGAATCGTACTTGACCGGCTGTCCGTCCTTGGGTTCCTTGCCCGTGCCCTGCACATAACCCAAGAAACCGTTGGGATGCACGGCCTCGGAGACCATGGCGTTCCACGCCTTGAGCACCACGGGCAGATACTCCTTGCGGTCGAGCACGCCGTTGTTGATACCCCACGCCATGCCGTAGACGAAAAGCGCCGTGCCGCTGGTCTCCTTGCCGCCGAAGTTCGATTCGTCGTGGAGGCTGACGTTCCAGAAGCCGTCCTCGCGCTGGCAGGCTTTCAGCGCCTTGCACATGGCCTTGAGGTCGGCAATGTAAGTGGCGCGGTGCGGCTCGTCGGCCGGAATGTCCTGCAATACGCGCACCAGAGCCGCCACGACCCAGCCGTTGCCGCGCGACCAGTAGCAGTTGCGTCCGTTGGGTTCCTTGTAGGGCGGCACGAAATCCTTGTCGCGCCACCACAGCCCCTCCTTGGGGTTGTAGAGTCCCCCGGCGAGCGTATTGCGGCTCCAGGCATACATCTCCCAGGCTTTTTCGAAATAGCGGGCATCGCCTTTCAGCCGGCCCAGCTTCGAGAGCACGGGCATCCCCATCTGGATGGCGTCGATCCATGTCCAATCGTCGATCTGCGGCGTGTTGACCAACATGTTCATCGAAGCCAGCGTTTTGGTCAGCCGGTGCGGCTCGGGGCACAGCTCGTAGAGGTCGATGTAGGTCTGCGAGCAACAATAGTTGTCGGCATTGCGCGTTGTGGTGTCGTCCTTGCGCATGCCCCACTTGTGGAAATCGGCCCAGCGGCAGGCATAGTCGTAGTAACGGTTCTCAGGATAGACCGAATAAAGCGCCATCAGTCCCTCGTAGTAGACGGCCCGCGTCCAGATGTTGGACTCATAGACTTTTTTGCGCGAATAATAAGGCATGACGGCCGTCGGATCGGCGAACTTCTTCATGAAGTAGTCGTTGACCCGCACCATCGTCTTGAGGGTCTCTTTGCGCGAGGGAATCTCCTGGGCGCCGGCCGTCGCCGCCGTCAGGCAGAGCAGCACGAACGTAAGCAGTTTTTTCATGGTTATCGAATGGTTTTTGTTGTGACAGGATAGAGTTTTACGGCACCGTTCAGTCCCGAAGGCTCGGGCGCCCACGCCGAGGTGTCGAGCGGCCGGTTGAGCGCGCTGACGACGTTGGCATCCTTGAACTTGCGCCATTGTATGCCGCGCCGGTCGTAGTCGGCGATGCGGTTGGCCGGCAGATTGGTAACTTCGATTTCGAAGAGGTTGTCGCCCGCGACGAGCCAGCGCCCGACCTCCAGCCGGAACGGCACCGCCCAGACGATGCCGGCATCGTGGCCATTGATCCGCACACGAGCCGATTCGCACAGGCCGCCCAGATCGAGCACCCATTCGTCGGCCGCCGCAGGATCGGGCACAGTAAAGCGGGCGGCATAGCGCCCCGTGCCGCAAAATACGGCCAACTCGGGCGAAAGATCCGTCCATGAACAAGGGCCGTCGAGCCGGAAAACGCTGTCGACGGCCGGCTCCGCATCGGGGAACGACAACTCCCAGTCGCGCCCCTCGATCCCCTCGCCGAAGCGCTCGGCATAGCGCCAGACGGGAACGTCGCCGCCGCAAGACTGCATGCGCGTCTCCAGCAACAACGACTCGCCGGGCTGCAACTGGAGATAGACCTCCGTGGTGCCGCGGCCGGTGGGACGCGAAGCCGCCGTGCCCCGGCGCCCGGTCAGCGGATCGGCAACCACGACCTGCCGGGCCGCAGCGCCGATTTCGTACCAACCGTCGAGAGCCGGCCCCCGAGTCAGCCAAAGGAAGTAGCGTTTGCCGGCATCGCCGCTCTGTCGGATCAGCTGGCAGCCCGCCTCCTTGAGCGGCTCGCGCGTGGCGCCCGCAGCGGCCAGCAATTCGGCGAGGTCGCAGCCGGTAAGGATACGCCCTCGGCCGAACGCATGCTCCGCCGAACGTCCGAAGTCGGCAGCGGGAAGTTGCCGAAGGAACCGGCCGAGCGTCTTGCGGCGGCTTTCGAGACGGGCGAATCCCGGCACGTCGTCGGGATAACGCCCCAGAAAGACGACCGTGGCCCCGCAGCGCGCCAACTCCAGCACCTTGGCGAGGGTTTCGTGCGGGATCAACCGGCAGTCGGGCAGCACGAGCATCTTATAGCGGGTGCCGGCATCAGTAACGCACATCCCGTCTGCTACTTGCAATCGTTGCAGGTATCGGTCGGAAATGTAATCGGCATCGTAGCCGCCGCGCACGATAGCATTCATGGTGCGCTTCAAGGCGGGCATCGTCCGCTCCATCTTGTGAATGTCGAAAAGCAGCAGATTCTTGCCCTGCTGCGAACGTCCGATATCCTCCATAGGGATGTACAGAAGCACCTCGTTGTCAGGCGCGCCCTCCTGCAAGAAGCGCTGGCAGCGGGCCACGTAGTCGAACAACCCGCCGGCATCGCGCCAGAGCGTAGCTGCGGGCGACAGGTTGATCGAAGCATAGAACAACCACCCCGGGAATGCCGCGCCCTGCGGCGAATAGGGTGCGCCGTGGAAATAGACATGGTTGACGCCCGAAGCCAGAATCTGGTCGATCTCGGGCTTGCACTGGGCCAGCGAAGTATGGAAGTGCTCGGTCAGCCAAGTGAGCGTCTCGCACGAAACGAGGCGCTTGCCCGTGACGTGGGCAGCCGACGAAGCGAACTTCAGCACCGCGGGGTCGGCATCGCTGGGCTTGGCGTCGGAATCGCGGCGCAAACCTGGAATCGCGAACTCCGTACGGCCGAACGACTCGCACTCGGGGATGTCGACCGCGGCATAGAAATCGAAGATGTTGCCCGGCGAGCCGTGGGCCTGGTTGCGGACGCGGCAGCCGCGGGCATGCGCCCAGCCGACCCACGTCTGCGTGAAGTTGCGCAAGAGCATGTCGGCCAACGTCTGCCGGTAATCGCGCACGATGCGGGCCGAGAGGTCGTCGGCACCCGCCGCAGCGAATTCTGGCAGATAATCCTGCAAGCGGTAGCCGTGGTCGCGCTCGAACTCGTCGAAGAGCGTCGCATCCCAACTGGCGCCGTAGACCTCGAACGAATCGTTGAAAAACGTGTCGGGCCACGGAGCGTCTGATGCAGCGAACGCCCGGTCGAAACGGGCCAGATAGCGCTCGACAGCCGCGCGGTTATAGTGGTTGAGCACCAGTCCCTCGCCGCCCGGCGCGGCGCGCTTGACTTTCTGGAACGTGCGCCCGGCATAGAGCGCATAGAGCGTCCAGTCGCCCCCGGGAGCCGTCCAGTCGAGCGAGCCGTCGGCCGCGACATGGGGCATCAGATCGAGGCGCCGGTCGCCGCACACGGCTTGCAGGGCTTGCAACTGCGCCACGGCCTGCTGCCGGGCGTCGGCCGGGCGCAACGGCCCATCGAGCCGCGCGCCGGCCCGCAACGCATGGGTTTCGAGAATATATTTCTGGGCGCTCTCGTCCGTCGTGACCCACGGGCCGCCGAAAGGCCACCCCGTGCCGTTGTTCATGTCGACCTGCAAACCCAGCTCGGCAGCCCGGGCGACGGTATATGCGTAGGCCTCCATCCACTCGGGCGAAAGGTAACGCAAGTCGTTGGCTTCGTTGCCCCGCACGCCATAGATGGGCGTGATCTCCACCCCGCCGATGCCCTGCCGGGCGAACTCGGAAAGGTTCCAATCCAGTCCCCGGCTGTCGACAGCGCTGCCCAGCCACCACCAACGCACATAAGGCTTGTGCTCGGGACGGGCCGGCACCGAATCCGCAACGGAAACGGGAGCCGACGGCCGGGGCGATGCTCCGACCGGCACCCACGCGGCCCATGCGGCGAACCAACAAAACAGAAGAAGCGATTGTCTCATGTTATTATCTTTTCAAAAATCGGCTGCGGCACGGCAAAACACAAACAAGATTGCTCCTGCCCTCGCCTTGCACTACCTTTGCAACGTAATGGCCATCAAACCGATTACCACGTCGTTCGACAAAGTTTCCAATTCCAGCGCATCGAGTTCGCGCGACGGATCGAGCCGCACATCCAAAAGCAAGCCGGCACCGCCGTCGATCGACCGGCCGTAAACCCCCTCGATGCCCAGTTCGTCGCCCAGGCAGCGGCTGACAAGCCCCGATCCGAAGTGGATGCGCAAAGGACGCACGGCGCCCTCCTCGGGGCGGAACGCATAGTCATCGTAGTAGATGTCCTGCTCGATGGGCACCCAAGTCGTGGGGTTGACCAGATCGAGCGTCTGCACCGTGCCGTCCTTATAGCGGATGCGCACCGCGCCGTTGGCGATGCCGTACTGCATGTGGTTGGTCGACCCGGCCAGCAACAGGTAGGCGTGCGACGCCCGGCCTGCCAGCGGCACCATGGCTGCATCGGGATAGTTGTCCCACAAGGAGGTGTAGAGGATGTTGCGGCCCTCGCGAGGCGTGCGGAACGGAATGCCGACGGAGGTGTTCAGCACCCCGTCGTCGCCGACCAGCGCACGCAGGCCGCTGTCGTCGATCTCGGCCGTCTGGGTAGGATGGCACCACTCGCCGATGCCCTGCACGGGAATCTGCAAGGTGGTGCACGCAGGACGGGGCGAAAGGTAACGGTTTCTGAAGATATCGTCGACCGATGCGTTGAAATCCATGACGACCGGCTCGCACTCGGAAGTAACGATTTCGTCGAAGCCCGCCTCGACGACAGGCGCAGTCTCGCGCGGCAGCTCCTCGGAGCGCCACCACCGCAACCCGCCGGCCGCGACCTCGCGGAAAAGCGTATGGCCCAAGCGTTTCTCGGCCCCCATGAAGCGAACTTTATCCTCTTTGCCCCACACGACCTCGACGGTCGCACGGCGCGCCGACCCGACCTCGACGATCACGGTCGCGGCGCCCACCGAAGGTTCTTCGAGACACCACGAAGCCTTGCGGCCGTCGACGAGCACCTCGCGGACGCTTCCGCGTGCCCGCAAGCAAAGCTGCACAGCGAGGGGGTGTTCGAAACGCTGCTCGATCCGGTAGATGTCGCGCTGCCCCTTGCGGACGAACTTATAAGCCAGATCCTGCATCGAGACCTCGGCATCGTTCCAGGCCGCGGGGAATCCGGGCCGGATCGCCAGCCGCCCGTTGAGCGCATCGGGCCGGATGCCGTAGAGGCCCTCGACCAGCGCTCTGGCCCACACGCCCACGGGATCGCCGAAGTCGCGGTAACACTCGCCGCGTGCGGCGTCGTAGTGGCTGATCTGGCCGAAATTGAGCGGCGAGGCGCCCATGTACATGTTGTCGAGCGCGACGCTTTTCATCAACCGGAACGCCTCCTCGGCGCGTCCGGCCTGCCAATAAGCCAACGCCGTGTGCATGACCTCGGCGACGGCCACATTGTTGATGCTCCACGAATAGGGCTTCCAATCGGTGGTCGAAACGACGGCATACCCCTCCTCCACTCCTTCGGCTCGAAGAGGAATGTGCGGAATTTCGGTATCGACGTACCGCGTGGCGGCGTAAGCCTGGAATGGATCGGCGGTTTCGGAATCGATGGCATGGTAGATCGTCCACAGGGCAGCATCGGGGTGCAGCCGGGCGTGGCCCATCAAATCCTTGCACTCGGCCCAATGGCCGCGGTCGTCCATCCACAACGTGGCGTTGAGCGCCTCCAGAATGGCGTCGGCCTCGGCCCGGTAAGGCGCCGGATCGAGTCCCAGCAGAGCGGCTATTTCGGCCGCCTTGCGGTTGGCATAGTAATTATAAGCAGTCGAATGGGTCACGGCGCCGCCCGAATAATAAAGCGCATCGCTGGCCCAGATGCAACAATAGGCATCGTAGAGGTGGTCGCCGTCGGGGTCGAAGTTGCGCTTCTCCCACGCCAGATGCCGCTCGATGACGGGGAAAATCTTCCGGGCATACTCCCGGTCGCCCGTCCAAGCCAGATGGCGCAGCAATTCGTCGATGTAACACAAGTTCATGTCGTAGTGCGACATCTCCTCCTTTTTGCCGGGGCGTCGGGCGATATACCCGTCGCTGTACATCTGCGTGCCCCACAGCTTTTCGGCCCGGGCCAGGTTGAGCGCCGAATCCTGCCGCGGATGACCATAGAGGGGCGGGATGCCGGTCGCCTGGTTGGCAGCGTAGGTGTCGAAATGCTTGCGCGCCCGCTCGTGCCAGCCCAAGGCATCGCCCACATAGGCGCCGCGCCAGCCGCTGTACGGGGCGCGCCACCCTACGGCGCCGTGCAGCCACACCTCGCCGCTCCACAGACCGTCGGCGGCCAAGGCCAACGCTTCGCCGATGGGCGTGATGTAGGGGTCGGGCGTACGCATGGTCAACGCACCGGCCAACTCGGCACGCCGGGACTCGGCTTCGGCGAAGCGGGCGGGCAAAGCATCGGACGAGAAGTCGCCGCCCGAAATTTCGGGATAGACGGCCATATAACGCGTTTCGCCCGGAGACAGAACGAACGTCGCCGTCAGGGCCGGAGGGTCGGCAACTCCGATGTCGTCGGTCGGCAGCGTGAGCCGCAGCACCGAACGCTTTTTCCGGCCATATTCCACCTCGACCCGATCGCGGTCGACGGTATAGACGTTGCCCCGGCAATATTCGGGCTTGAACGCGAAGCAGTCGGGTTTGTCGACGCCGATGTCGCCCTCGCGGTAAAACTTCACGTCGGCGACTCCGCCGAAACGCAGGCCTACACGCAGCGGCTGGGCGCCGAGGTTGGCGATGCGCCACAAGGCCGCATCCTCCGTGCGGAGCACCTGCGCCTCGATCTCGGCCCGGTCGTCGAGCCGGTAGAGCATGCGCCCCGCCTCATAACGAGCCGTACAATGTTCGTAGGGGATGTCGAACAGCAGGTTGCCGCCCATGCGTGGCAGGTACAGCCCGAATTCGGGCACATCGCTGCACTCCAGACGGAAACCCGTGTAGGCGCCGTAGAGCGCCCGATTGAAACGCCGCCTGCCGTCGATGATCTCCACGCCGTTGCCCGCAGGCCGGTAACGCAAGGTGCGCCCCCCGACGGACGGGTCGTTCCACGAATAATCCTCGTTGACGGCGGCAGGCTTCACACTCTGCGCCACGGTCGGCACCATGCCCGCAAGCAGGGCCGCGACAAGTAAAATGGATCGCATCGCTGATCGGTATTAAGGCATCGGCTTGAGTCCCTCCCAACGCACGTCCCAACGGCCGTCCTTGGGGAATCCGGGATTTTCGACCGTGCAGCCGTCCCAGCCGGCGCACATCAACGCCACAGCGGTCAACAGACCGCCGTTGCCGGGCAGGTAGCAGCGTAGACGGGTATCCTGGTAGTTGTGGCCGTTGACCAGATAGGTATTCGTACGCTTATCCATCAGCAGGGCGTCGAGCGCCTTTTCGGGTTCGCCCAGACGCACGGCGTTCATAGCCGTCATGGGATAGTCCCAGCCCCACGTGCGGCCCCAGTTCCAGTTGTCGTAAATCCAGTCGAAAGTATTGTGCATCAGATCGTCGCGCACCAACGGGCACTTGGGCAAAATGCCCAGCGCCCCCAGCACGGCCATGTGGTCGGAAGTGAAGCGGATGTCCTTGTAGGTGTCTTCAGCGGTTTCGGCCGCGAGGTACAGCCCCTCCTTGGCAGCCAGGGGCGAGAGCTTGTCGATCAGCTCGTCCCATTGCAGGTTGCGCCCCTCGCCCCTGCGCTCGCGCCACTTCTGGGCGGTGGAGAGGGCGAAGTGCCAATAAGAAAGCTCGAACGGCGGATTGACCGTCTCGGCGGCCCGCAAAGTCTCCTGGGCGGGAATGGCGCCCCGCAAGATGTAGCGGTTGCCCAGACCGTCGTACTCGGCGAACGAAGCCATGAACTGGGCGGTCTTCTGCACCAGATCGTAGTAGGTCTCCAACGTCTGCGGCGAGGGATCGGCGCGGTAGACCAATTCGGCCAGATAGATGTAGTGGGGCTGCTGCCAGATGAGGAACGAACCCACCTTGGAGGGGGCTTCGGTGCCCGAAGGGTCGGTCATCTTCATCCAACGCAGGCCCTCGAAACCCTGTCTGCGAGCGATTTCGCGCGCAACGGGTTCGACGGACGGATACCACTTCAACGTACGGGCCAACAACTCTTCGCGGCCCCACAGCGCGAACTGCGCCTGGTGCCACCAGATCATTTCGAGGTGGAACTTGCCGAACCACGAGTTGTACGTGAGACCCGTCTCCTGCGGAGGATAGCTGCCGGCGCACTGGATGCCCAGCAGATACTGCGACAACACCACGCGGCGCTCCAACTCGGCGGCCCGGGGGTCTTTGCAGCGGCTGAAATCGACCGCAGCGCCGTCGCTCCAGTAGCTGCGCCAATAATCGGCCGCAGCGGCGATGACAGCCTCGGTATCGGGCGCCGGAAGCACGGGCGGCTCGGCGCAGAACTCGGCCCGGAGAGTATAGTGCTCGCTGTCGGGAGTGAGCACGAAGCGGTTGCGGCCCGTCTGCGCGAGGGCGGCTCCGGAGAAGTGCAGGTCGACGTAATAGGTCGTTGCATCGAGCGTGCGACGAATCAAGGCATGGCCGTCGCCCTGCTCCACCAACTCCGACTTGTGGGCCTCGTCGCGCGTCCAGTCGCAGGCGTCGTCGCAATGGCCGCCGGTGGGATAGGCGAAGCGGATGACCACGGGCAAGGCGGCCTGCGTACGGATGTCGGCGGCCAACATGTCGCGCTCGGGATGGCAGACGGTCGTCACCTCGACAGGATGCCCGTCGACCATGAAGCGCGAGTCGATGCGTCCCTGCCAGAGGTCGAGCGTCTGATCGATACGCTCCACCTGCCCGGGCGTCAGTCCCTCGAAGCCGATGGTTCCGAGATGGAGCCGATGGGGATTGACGCGATACCAGTCGGCAGCTCGCTTGGGCCGCCCCGGCTCGTTGAACTGCACAGAATAAGGCTCCGTGCGGCCGCGGCCGAAGTCGTAGCCGCGCATCGTTTCGTCGTGGGTGTAGCTTTCCGGGTTGGCGAAACTGTGCCAGCCCCACTGGCTCTGGGTGCCCAGCGGCACCCCCTTGCTGTACAACTCGGGGAAACTCTGCAAACCGGTCGCATCGACCGTCACGGCGAACTCGCCGTTGCCCACCGAGAGCGAAGCGAGCGAGTCGAGACGCACGACCTGCGGGTTGTTGCGGGCAACGAGCGCTTCGCGGTCGATGGGTTCCTGCCGGGAACATCCGCCGGCCGTCCACAAGGCGGCCGCAGCACTCAAAACAATCCAAAATCTATTCATGTCGAAAGGGTTCTTCGCCGGAAACTCCGGCCTGGAAAGATGGCGCACGGCCCGATCGCACCTCGCAACCAAGCCAACGCCGAAATTCTGTAACAAATATAGTCGTTTTTTCGGAGAAAAAAACCGCACGAACGAACGAAAACGAGCGGATAATAGAAGATGGCCCGTGCCGCAGCGCGAAGCCATCTTCCGAAAACAGACCCGGAAACCGGGAAAATCGCTATCTCTCCTTCACGCAACGCACGCAGTAAGCATTACCGCGGGCATTGCCCTTCTTGGCCACATCGGGCTTCTTGCCCTTGACGATGATGTAACCGCTGTTGCTCTTGGTCTTGATGGGACAACTCTTCTGCGTCGAACCGTCGACACCGATATCCTGGAGGTTGCCGTTCGAACGGTTGTAGATACCCGAAGCAGGATAGAACGTGCGGTTGCCGTTGATGGTCACGAGCAGGCCCTTGTTCTTGTTGACCTCGACCCAACCCTCGCCGGCGCCGAACTCGGCTTCGGCCGGGAAGATCGACGTCTCGGAACCGGCCTTCCACCAAACGTCGTTGGGAGCGACCATGTAGCCCTCGGGGCACGGGTCGTAGACGCTCTTCTTGATGGTCGACGGATCGGGGTTGTCGAAGCCGGTCGGGTTGCCCCACAAAGCATCGTTGTAGACGATCATCCAGTCGTTGCCGATGTAGTTGCCCGACGATGACTTGCTCTTGTACTTGATGTAGGTCGTAGGATGGGCCACGGCATAAGCCACCGTACCGTTGGTGCTGTTGCTTGCCACGGCCGTTTCGAGCGACGTCTCGCCCGACTCCTTGTAGAGCTTGTGGGAAGCGGAAGCGCTGGCCGAAGCATCGCCGCTGGGGAACGGATCCTTGCGGCCCCACTGGTAGAGGAGGCTGTTGGCCTGGTAGGTGCCCGGCACGATCGACACGGCACCCAGGTTGCGATCCATGACGGTATACCCGTTGCCGTAATCGTGATCGGCGATGTCGGTTACCCAAATGTGGAACGACCACAAGATATTGCCCTTGGTATCGCGGATGGCGACCAGCGCATTGCCCTTTTCGCCCGAGAGCTTGGCCTTGATCGACTTCTTGCCGTTGGTCAGCTGCACGCCTGTGATGAAGTCCTTGGAGACGTCGTTCCAAAGCACCTCGGCCTTGGATGCGAGCGGCTGGGCAGCCTCATCGGCGGGCGGCAGCAACTCGCCCTTGTCGTTCTTGGTATAGGCGTAAGTCAGCGACTCGGAAGTATGCGGCGCACAATCGAACTCGACTTCGGTGCTGCCGGGCGCTACGACGATGCAGTTCGCCGAACCGTAGTAGGGCGTGAGCACCTTCCACTGCGGCTCGACAGCGACGGCCAACGCCTTGCCGCGCTCGATGTACTGGCCCTGCACCTTCAGGGGAAGCGTCTGCGTGACCTTCTCGTTGACGAGCTTGACGGTCAGGTCTTCGAGGAACCGCATGGGCGGCATGGCGCAGTAGACCTCGGCGCCGTTGAGGATGTTGATCGTGCCGTTGACTGTCAGTTTCTGCGTGGCATTGCCCAAGATGTAGGTTTCGTCCGTAGCGGCATCGACCTGCAAATCGCTGGTCAGCACATAAGCCTTGCAAGTGATCTCGACGCTGGAAATCTCCTTGAACGCCTCCTCGCCCGAAGGCGGGATGACGATTTTCAAAGCACCCACGGCGGGCTTGAAGACGATATGCGCCAACCCGGCATTGTCGGTAAGCGCATAGAGCGGGCAGGCAGCCTTGGAGAGACCGCCCTCACGGTAGGTCTGCGTCGAAGGGATGCCGAAACCGACTTTGGTGCCCTCGACCATGACGGCCTCCTGGGTGTGCACCACATACTGCTCGGCTCCGGGGATGTTGTGGAAACCGGCCTCGCCGGTAGGCAGGATCGGACAACGATAACCGTTGACGTAGAGGTTGTCGCCCGGCTCGGGAAGCGCGGGGTTCAACTCGCACTCGACCACCTCCCCGACGGTCATGGTCGTGGGTTTGGTAACGTATTCGATGTTCGTCTTTTCGCATCCCGCAAAGCCGACGAAAGCCAACGCCGCGGCGGCGCACGAAATTATCTGTTTTTTCATCGTTTTTTAAGCATTAGTTGTTGGCAATCTTGGCTTCCAGCTCGAAGAAGTAGTTTTCGACGTTGGAGTAGCCGTTCTCGGCGAGCTTGGCGGCGTCGGACGGATCGTTCTTGTCCAGACCGTGGGCATCCTCCCACTCGTCGGGCATGCCGTCGCCGTCGGTGTCGAGGGCGGGAGCGACCGTTACGGGCGTAGCGAAATCGTTCATCCATGCGTTGTAGACGCTCGTGCCATCGTCATAGCGGTACTGGGGCGCCTTGCGCTGGTCGCGCAGGATGGTACCCTTCGTGCCCAGCGACTTCAGCTCCTCAAGCATGAAGGCATCCACGCGGTCGCGGGCGGGCAGCGTAGGGCCTACGTTTTCGACGATCCACTCGTAGGCTTCGGCAGCCGTCATCATTTCCGGCAGAGCAGGATGCAGTCGTGCGGGAGCCGAAAGAAAGACGGGCTGAGCCGAGCAGTACTGATCCCAGTTCTCCTGCGTCAATTCGATACCGTTGAGCTGGCCGTCGAGATTGTCGTCGTAGAAGTTGCCCACGCAGTAGGTGTCGAAATCGCCGTCGCCGTCGCCGCCGATGAACGGAGGCGTGGGCGTCACCTGACGCAGGATCTCATAGTATTTGCCCGGGGTCGTTTCGCTCGCAATGTCGGGATTCTGAAGCATGGCTTCCCAGTCGTTGGGCCATTTGGCCTTGATGTCGTCGATGCCGAAGTTCTCCCACGTCCAGGCCGGACCCTTGATGAAGTAGTTGTTTTCGATCTGCGTGTCGGAGTGGCCCGCCGAGTCGCCGCCCATGTTGTAGGCGGCGCCGTTGCCCCAGTTGTAGACGACGTTGTTGACATACTGGTTCAGACCCTTGATCTTGAAATTGCGGGTCTTGTTGTCGATCAGCAAATTGCGGTAGATGGTCACACCCTCCTTGTCGCCGGTCTGAATCAGACCGCCGCACGAGTGGTTCATGCAGCCCTGGCCGATGATGCAGTTCTGGATAGTGATGTTCTGCGGACGCGTGCCCTTGTTGTCGGTATTGATCGAGAAGCACTCGTCGGTGCCCCACGTGAAGGAGCAATGGTCGTAGATCACATCCTTGCCGCTGGCCAGGCCCGCAGCGTCCATGTTGTCCTTGCTGTCGACCTGACGGCCGCAGCGCACGCGCATGTAGCGCACGATGACGTTCGAAGCGCCCGACGAAGAAACGCGGCCGTTGTAGATCACGATACCCGGAGCGGGTGCAGTCTGGAACAGCAGGGTCTGATTGCTCTTCAGCACGAGCGTTCCCTTGTTCAGATCGATGCGGCCGGCAACGTCGAAGACGATGATGCGGCCCGACTTGCTGACGGCGTCGGAGATGGAGCCGTCGCCAGTCAGATCGGTCGTAGTGACGTGGAAGACCTCGCCGCCGCGGCCGCCCGTGGCGAACCGCCCGAAACCTACGGCACCGGGGAACGCCAGCGTCTCGCCGTAGTCGGGGAACTGCCCTTCGGGTTCGACGACCCGGATTTCGGTCTTATCGTCGCCGCATCCTCCCCCTAAGGCGACGGTAAACAGCGCGCAGATAATATATGCAATATAACGTTTCATGGTTCTAAAACTCGATTATTCGTTTGTGATTTTAATGGGGAGCCTTCCGCGGAAGGCTCCCGCACATGCTTGCCGACGGCTTACTGGAGGTAGCCGGGGTGCTGGCTCAAGTTGGGGTTGTCTACGCGGGGATGCCCTGCCGACGCATCGGCCAGCGGCAGCAGCTCGCAGCAATTCTCCTTGAACCCGTAGTAGATGCCGTCCGAATTGTCATCGGTGTAGATCCACACGGGGTACTTGTCCTTGTTGAACTTCTTGCCGGTGGGCGACTCGGCGATGTTGACGCCCACGTGCACCTTGTTGGTGGTAAAGCCGACGGCCTTGCGGCAATTGTTGTTGAAGTCGGAAACCATACCCTCGAACATGTTGCAGGCATACCACTTGTCCTTCTCGTCCCACGCATAGCCGTGCGCCTCGACGATAGGCTTCAGAGCGGCCTGGTAAGCGGCTTTGCCCGGCTCGGTAAGAGTGGGTGCGACCGATACGACAGCCACTTCGGCGGGGTCGGTAATGTCGATGTGGTCGATGGCCAGCACCGAGTTGTCGGCCCACTTCTGGGGATCGGCCGTCAACTTGTAAAGCCGGTAAGTCGGCGTATTGGAATAGTCGCCTTCCTGGGCCGACAGCTGACGCATGGAAGTCTGGGTGGCGAGCACCTGCTTGGTAAGCTGGCCCATGCGGATGAGGTCGGTGCGCAGCCACAGCTCGCCGGCGAACTCCCATTTACGCTCCTGGGCGAGCGCCTCGGTAAAGCCCTCCATGTCGGACGGCACGGCCATGTCGCCGATGCCGGCACGGGCACGCACCTGCTGGAGCGCATCGATGGCGGCACCCGTAGGGCCATTGTTCAAGAAGTTCTGCGCCTCGGCATAACCCAGCAGCACATCGGCATAACGCAGGATGGGGATGTCCATGTTCATCTCCTTGGCGGCCGAGACCGACTGCACGCGCCACTGCTGGCGGAACTTGCCGAGCGTGATGCACGAGTAGGTCGTGCCGACCAGCACCACGTCTTCGAGGTTCTTGCCGGTCATGGAGTAGCTGCTATATGGCGTGCAAGTAACGTCGCGGCGCTGGTCTTTCTCGTCGAACGACAGATAATAGGTCGGCAGGACGATCTGCATGGCCTTCTCGGTGCCGTAGATGCCATAGCGGCAGCCGGGGTGGGCGTAGCGGTTGAAATCGGAGTTGGTGTTCTTGCCGTAGCAAGCCTGCTGCCACAACATTTCGAGGTTCGAAGTGGAGAACGAACGGCTGTCGTAACTGTACCACAAGTTCTGGTAGGCGGTCATCTTGCCCGACGGCTGCACCAGGCCGTTGCCGGCCATGCCCATGACTTTCTCGCAGGCGTCGCTGGCGATCTGGTAGAGTTCGCGCACGCGGTTCTCATCGCTGCGGCGCGCAACCTTCATGGTGGCGGGGTCGAGCGTCTGCAAATCCCAGCGGAGCGAGTAGCCGGCGGCGTAGAGCGCGATGCGGGCCAGCAAGGCGTAGGCGCCGTCGCGCGTCAGACGCTGCACCGAACCGCCGTAGGCTCCCTCGGCCTTGGCAGGCAGGCAATCGATCGAACCCAGCATGTCGGCGATCACATGATCGTAGATCTCGTCGCGCGAAGCACGATGGGGATAGAACGTCTCTTCGGCTTCGGGATCCATCGACTCCATGGGCTGCCATACGGCAGGCATGTCGCCGTAGATGCGGATGAGGTTGTAGTACATGAAAGCGCGGATGCAGTAGCACTCGGCCAGCAGGGCGTTGCGCTTGTCGCTCTCGGGCATCTTCGAGAGGCGGTCGATACCGATGTTGGTCGCCTCGATGATGCGGTAGGACTCCTTATAACTGGTGGTAAGGGTATAGGGCGACTTCGAGTCGTAGAAGAAGTTGCTCAACGCGTTCTTCGAACCGCCGGCGGCATCCTCCGAAGCGTGGATCACGCTGTCGCCCGAACCGAGCTGGTAATACATCTCCTTGGAAATCATGCCGCGGTAGCAACCCTCGACGTACATTTCGGCCGTCTCCTCGCTGGAGAAGATCTTCTCCGTGTTGGTCTCGTTGTAAGGCGGCATCTCCAACCAATCCGCACAAGAAGTCAGACCCGTCGTTGCGAGGGCCAAGGCGGAAAATATGATGAATGCTTTTTTCATAATGCTTGCTGTAAACTGTGATTAGAACGTCAGATTAAGACCTACAACATAACTTCTTGCACGCGGATAGGTCGAACTGTCGTAACCCGGCTTGATGACCACGTTGTCGTTGGACTCGGCGGCCGGAATCTCGGGGTCGATGCCCGAGTAGCCGGTAATGGTAGCCAGGTTGTTGACCGTGAAGTAGATGCGGGCCTTGTTGATGCGCGCCTTCTGCATCCACGAACGGGGGAACGTATAACCCACCGTCAACTGGGCGATGCGCAGGTAAGAACCGTCCTCGACGAAGTAGGACGACGGGTAGGTAATCTTGTCGCGGTTGGCCGACGAGAGGCTCCAGGTGCGGGCGCCCTCATCGGGGTTCAGCTCGCGCAGACGGGCCAGCGAAGCGGCACGATCGCCGGTCACGGGGTCGATCATACGGTAGAAGTTGGTGCCGAACTCGGTCAGCGGAGTCTCGAACGAAGCGTAGGGCGACATGCTGTGGCGGGTAGCGTTGTAGATGTCGTTGCCGATCGAGAACTTCATGAACACCGAGAGGTCGACGCCATAGAACGTAAAGGTGTTGTTGAAACCGCCCACGCACAGCGGCGCGCCGTTGCCGATCTTGGTCATCTTGCCGCGCGAGAAGACGGGGTTGCCGTTTTCGTCGTAGGAATCGGCGGCGAACTTCATGTCGCCCGGCTGCACGGTGCCCGTCGAGGGGCGCACCACGCCGTCGCGGACGATCAAGGTGCCGTTGGCCAGCTCGATGAAGTCGTCGGTGGTGTAGATGCCGTCGTACTTATAACCGTACATGTCGCCCAGACGCTGACCGACGGTAGCATAGTAGGTTACCGTACCCGAACGGTTGCTGCCCTGGCTGAAAGTCATCTCCTCCTGGTCGTCGTTCAGGCTGATGACTTTCGAACGGTTGAACGTGAGGTTCAGGTCGGAAGTCCAGCGGAAGTTCTTCTTCTGGATGTTGATCGTATTGAGGGTAACCTCCCAGCCGCGGTTGCGCATCTTGCCGACGTTGCGGTACTGCTGCTTGTAACCCGTGGCATCGGGAATCTTGCACTTGAGCAAGAGGTCGTTCGACTGGTTGTTGTACCACTCGGCCGTGATGTTGAGCCGGTTGTTGAACATCGAGAGTTCGAGGCCGACGTTCGACGTGATGACCGTTTCCCAGCGCAGTTTAGGGTTGCCCAGGGTCTCCTCGGGCAGGAACACGGGATGGTTCTCGTTGTCGAGCATCGGGTAGGACGACGGCTTGAGGCTGGTGCTGTAGCTGTATGAATCGATGCTGTTGTTACCGGTCGTACCGTAGCCCACGCGGAGCTTCAGACCGTTGATGACGTCGGCCACCTTGTGATCCTTCCAGAAATTCTCCTCCGAGATGCGCCATGCGGCCGACACGGCGGGAAAGACGCCCCACTTGTGACCGGTCATGAACTTCGATGAACCGTCGCCGCGCACCGTGGCGGTCAACAGATAACGGTCGTCGAACGAATAATTCACACGCGCAAAGAGCGACACCATGCCGCTGCGCGAATGGGAAGTCTTCTTCTCGGAAACCTCGGCGTTGCTGATGTCGTCGAGACCGAAGTTGGGATCGGGGAATTTCTTAAGCGACAGCGAATTGCCTTCGGACTCGCTGTAACGCGTCTCCTGGCCGAGCAGGATGCCCAGCTTGTGTTTTTCGTTGAACGTCTGGTTGTAGCTCAACGTATTGGTAATCTGGTAGGAATAAGACTCGCTGTTGCTGATGCTGCCCTTGATGCCCGTATTTTCGGGGTCGGTCAGATAGTCGGTCGAATTCTTATCGGAGAACGACTTGTTCTTGGAATTGTTCCACGAATAGCTGCCGGCCGTGCGCCAGGTAAAATATTTGAGGAAGTCGAACTCCAGACCTGCGTTGACGTTGAACGAACGGCTGCGTTTTACCGACTCGGTGGACAACGACTGCACGATGGGGTTCAGAGCGCCGAACGCATCGTCGTAGGCACGGTAGTCGAGGAGCGTCTGCTGGTTGAGCAGGTGATCCTCGGAGAACATCGTACCGCCATGCAGGGGCGACATCAGGACGTTGCGCAGACCGAGACCCGCGCCTTCCACTTTCTTGTTGTTGAAGCTCGTATTGAGGTCGAGACGCACGCCTTTCCACAACTCCGACTGCACCTTGGCGCGGATGGTATTCTTATAGGCGCCCTGGGCCACCGACAGACCGTCCTGGCCGTTGTAGTTGTAGCTCAACATGACCTGCGTCTTATCGGTGCCGGTCATGATGTTGACGTTGTGGCTCTGGGTCAGGGCGTAACCGCCGAAAACCTGCTCCTGCCAGTCGATGCCGCGGGCGTTGCCGTAACGCTGGGCGATGCGCGAATAGACGCCGGGGCCGAACTCGGGGCTGTCGGCGGCCAGTCCGTCATCGAAGACGGCGGCATAGCTGGGCCGCTTGTTGTTCAAGGCCATCAACTCGTACTGGTACTTGACGTAATCTTCGACGTCGGAAACCATGTCGATGCTGTTGGCCAGCGTGTCGAACGAGAAATAGGTGTTGTACGAGACCTGGGTCTTGCCCTTCTGGGCGGACTTGGTGGTAATGAGGATGATACCGTTCGAACCGCGCGAACCGTAGATGGCGGTTGCCGACGCGTCCTTGAGCACGTCGATGGTCTCGATGTCGTTGATGTCGACGTTCTCCAGGGCGTCGCCCATTTCGAAACCGTCGACGATGTAAAGGGGCTTGGTCGAACCCGTGATGGAGGAACCGCCACGGATCGAAATCTGCGACGAAGCGCCCGGGGCGCCGCTGGTGGAGATGATGTTCACACCGGCCGCCTTGCCCTGCAAGGCCTGCGCGGCGGTCATGACCGGAACGGCGGCCAGTTCCTGACCCGAAACGGAGACCGTAGAACCGGTTACGTCCTTACGCTTGACCTTGGCGTAACCGATGGCCACGACCTCCTCCATCATCACGGAGGAGTCTTTCAGCGAAAAGTCATAGACGTTTCTCCCCCCCCCGATAGAAATCGTTTGCTGTTCATAACCAATGAATTGCGCCGAGATAGCGCGTGCATTGGCAGGGATACTCAACGAGTAGCGGCCGTTGGCATCGGTCGTCGTACCGGCCAGCGGGACATTGACCTTCTGGCCGTCCGTGGCGAATACCGTAGCACCGACGACCGGCAGATTGTCAGGCCCGACGACCGTACCCGTGACGGTACGGTTCTGAGCCGACACGACCGTCGCCGCCATGCAGAACA
The DNA here is from genome assembly GCF_910580175.1 of uncultured Alistipes sp. Taxonomy (GTDB): domain Bacteria; phylum Bacteroidota; class Bacteroidia; order Bacteroidales; family Rikenellaceae; genus Alistipes. The sequence continues at coordinate 69,669 of NZ_CAJTXD010000002.1, read as the reverse complement.
ATGCGGTCAAAGCCAGCATTGCGACACGTTGTAGAGATGCTCTCATAAATTTTTAGTTTAGATTAGTGTTCGGTTCGTTCCATACGGAGTCCCCTCCGCATTTTACAATATCAAAATTAGTTCATTACACACACTCCGCACGTGGCGGATTTGATGTTTCGCATATACGAAATGATAATTTTGGGTTACAGTGCCGGATCCGGCACTCCTGCACCCTATTTGCGTCCGTAATTGCGGTAGGCCGTGGGAGTACACCCGGCGTGCTTCTTGAAGATCGAGAAGAAGTGTTCGGTGGACTTGTAGCCCAGCGAATAGGCGATTTCCTTGACCGAACAGGAGGTATCGGAGAGCAGCCGCTGCGCCCGGCGCAGCTTGAGCTGCTGGAAATATTTGGCCGGCGAAAGCCCCGTATAGTCCTTGAATGTCTTGCGGAACCACGAATAAGAAAGATTCAACTGCGAAGCCAGCATGCAGAGATCGATCTCCTCGTTGATCTTCTCGTCCATGATGATCTTGGCCCGCTCGACCGCCTGCTCCAGCAGGCTGGCCCCCGGCCCGGTGCGATTGCGGATCATGTAGCAGACCAGGCCGAGCATGTGCCAGACGATGCCCGTCAGCAGCGCCTGCGCCCCGGTCTTGTTCTCGGAAGCGATCTCCAGCGCCCGCATGTAGAGCTGCGTCAACTCGTTGTTCAGCCCGATCTCCCAAAGCTGCGCCCCCTTGTCGAGACCCAGCTGGCGGATCAGCCGGTCGAACATAGCCCCCTCGAATCCGATGTAATACTCCATCCATCCGGTAGCCGGATGAGGATAATAAGAATGCAGCTCGCCGGGGCGCAAGAGAATCAACGTACCTTTATTGACCGGCACCTCCTCGGACGATCCGGCGGCCGAACGGAACGAACCTTTGCCCTGCGTGATGTAGAGCAGCTGGTATTCGTGGAGCACACGCCCCTTCTCCGTGTCGAAAAAGTAATCGGCCGGATGCACGCGGAGCGGATACCCGTCGTTGGGGATGATGTCTTGCGATCCGACCGCATTGACCACGGCGCTGATCTTGCGGTCGTGGTCGTTGGCGATCAGATATTTGAATACGGCGGCCGATCGGCGCGAGGGCGTCTCTTCATTCATGGTCTCGGTCGGATTGGTTTGCACTGCGGGTCGGAACGGCGGATCAGAGATTGAAGGCCCGTTGGAGTTCGTCCATCTGCTCCTGGGTGGTTCCGGTCGGGACGAACCCCATGGCCCGGGCTGTCTGGTAGATCTGGGCCGCTTTGGAGAGGACGTCCACCTGGTCGAAAGCCTCGATGATGTCGGGGCCTACGGCACAGACGCCGTGCTTCTCCCACATCACCACGTCGTAGTCCTTCAATGCTTCGACGGTCGCCCGGGCCAGCTTTACCGACGAGGGCATTTCGTAAGGCACGATGCCCAGCCCCTTGGGGCAGAAGGCGCGCGTCTCGGGGATCATGCTCCACAGCAACTTGGTCAGCACGTCCTTTGCGAGGAATGCCGGGTTGTGGGTCATGGCCACCAGGTCGATGGGATGGGTGTGCAGGGCGGCCTTGTAGCCATTGCCCGTGGCGATCATCTGCTCGTGCATGGCCAGATGCGAGGCCAACTCGGACGTAGGTTTCACAGGAGCGTCGGCGATGATTTCGTAGGAAGCGCCGTCGTCGAGGATGCGGATGACCGCGCCGTTCTCCATGGGCCGGCGCGCCAAGTCGCGCATGCGGCGGTTGGTGCCCTTGCAGAAGAAGTAACACCCCTTGAGTCGGGGCAGCTCGGTGCCGATCGGATAGCGTTCGGAAATGGCCGGCAGGGCGCGGATCGCCTCGTCGGCATGCTCCGTGACGTTCACGGTAATGTTGCCGCCGTTGCGCTCGGCCCACCCCTTCTGCCAGAGGTATCCGGCCACTTCGGCGACCTTTTCGATCTCGGCCCGGAGCGCCGGGCGGTTTTCAAGTACGGATTTCATAGTCAGAACAGATTGGGGAATACCAAAGAGAAAATCAAGATGGCGAGACCTGCGGCCAACACCGCGAACGTCTTGCGCGAAGCGCCTTTCCACTCCTTGAGCAGAATGCCCCAGACGTTGGAGAAAGTGACGTTCAGCGCCATGAGGATGCACCAAGCGAAAGCGGCCACGACGGAACCCGCATCGAAGAAACTCCGCCCGATGGCCAGCCCGAAGAACTGCGAGTACCACAATCCGCCGGCCAGAGCGCAGAAAAGCAGGTTGTTGGCCCAGAGTTCGGTGCGGGCATAATCGCCGAAAGTACGGTTTTTCGCATTCTGATAGAGACAATAGACCGCATTGGTCACAAAACCGCCCAAGGTAACCATCCAGGTAGCGGGAAGCGCAGCAAAAAGCGGATTCATCTCCGGAAGCTGCAACGAACGCCCGGCTTCGAGACCCAAGTTGAAGCAGGCGCTCATCACACCGGCCAACAAAGCGACGGCAAGCCCTTTCGTGAGGGCGAAATCCTTCACAGCGGCGCGTTTCTCGTCGGACGACATGCTCCGGGCGCGCAACGATCCGGCATAACCGATCACGGCGATGCCGGCCAACGTGACGGCGACCCCCGCCAAGAGGATCAACCCGGGGCCGCGGAACAAATCCGCACCGCCGAAGATCGCGGGGAACAACGTACCGAACGCGGCGCAGGTGCCCAACGAAATGGACTGCCCGAGGGCCACGCCCAAGTAACGCATCGAGAGACCGAACGTCAGACCGCCCACGCCCCACAGCACGCCGTAGCCGGCAGCCTTGAAAGCGGCGGCCGGATCGGCGCCGATTACCCCGGCGAGCGAACCGCCTGCGGGCACGGCCAGCAAGGCCCCCAGCAACGGAAAGACGAGCCAGGCGAAGAGACCCTGCGAGAGCCAGAAGCTCTCCCAGCTCCACTCCCTGACCTTTTTGATGGGCACGTAGGAACTCGACTGACAAAACGAACCTACGGCGATGATCAAAAGACCGAACAACGTATTCATAAGCCTAAGTATCAGAATGCCGTACGATACAACTCTTCAATATCTGCGACCGCCGCGGGCCGGGGATTGCCGCCCGTGCAAACGTCGTTGAACGCCGCCGCGGCCAGCGCGGGGATATCCTCCTCACGGACGCCGATTTCATGCAGCCGCTGCGGAATGCCGATGCTCAACGAGAGCTTGCGAACGGCTTCGATGGCAGCAGCCACGCCCTCGTCGACGCTCATGCCGGAGACATCGACGCCCATGGCCCGGGCGATATCGATGAACTTGGCCCGCGCGGGCGACTCGGCGTTGTACTCCATGACATAGGGCAGCAACAGGGCGTTGGCCACGCCGTGCGGCGTATCGTAGAATGCCCCCAGCGGATGCGCCATGGAGTGGACGATACCCAGCCCGACGTTGGAGAAGCCCATGCCGGCGATATACTGCGCCTCGGCCATGCCGTTGCGGGCGACCGGATCGCTGCCGTTGTCGACGGCGTTTTTCAAATGCTCGGCGATCAACCCGATGGCTTTCAGCTCGAACATGTCGCTCATCGTCCACGCCCCGGGCGTGATGTAGGCCTCGATGGCGTGCGTCAACGCGTCCATGCCGGTGGCGGCCGTCAGCCCCTTAGGCATGGACATCATCAACTCGCAGTCGATCACGGCGCACATCGGAATGTCGTTGGGATCGACGCAAACCATCTTCTTACGGTTCTCCTCGTCGGTAATGACATAGTTGATCGTTACCTCGGCCGCCGTACCCGCCGTGGTCGGCACGGCGAACGTCGGCACGGCGCGATGTTTCGTCGGGGCTACGCCCTCCAGCGAACGCACGTCGGCGAACTCGGGATTGTTGACGATGATCCCCACGGCCTTGGCCGTGTCGATCGACGAACCGCCGCCCAGCGCCACCATGCAGTCGGCGCCCGAAGCCTTGAACGCCTCGACGCCCTGCTGCACGTTGCGGATGGTGGGATTGGCCTTGATCTCGCTATAAATCTCGTAGGGAATGCCCGCGCCGCGGAGCACCTCCTCGATCTTGGCAGCGACGCCGAACTTGATGAGGTCTTTGTCGGTAACGAGCAATGCTTTCTTGAAACCGCGCTTCTTGATCTCGTCGGCGATTACCGACCGGCAGCCGGCACCATAATAGGATGTCTCATTCAATACGATGCGATACATGGCTCAGGCGCGTTTGGAAGTGACCTCCTTTTCGTACTGCTGCACCCCGGCGATGAATTCTTCGCCCACGGGCACATCGTTCTTCAGGCAGAACATGTCCCACACGGCATTCCAAGGCAGCGACTTAGCCTCCTCCAGGAGTGCCAGACGCTCGAAACCCTGGTCATTGGCCTCGTATTCGCGCAACTTGGCCAGCGGCTCCAGAAGCGCCTGGATCAAGCACTTCTGCGTAGCGCGCGAACCGACGACATAAGCGCCGATGCGGTTGATCGAAGCATCGAAATAATCCAACCCGATATGCACCTTGCCGAGGGCGTCGCACCGCACGATCTCCTTGCACAATTCGAGCGTCTCGTCGTTGATGATGGTCACGTGGTCGGAGTCCCAACGCACCGGACGCGACACATGAAGCATGACCTCGGGCGTAAAGAGCAGCAGCGACGAAATCTTGTCGGCAACGCTCTCCGTAGGGTGGAAATGCCCCGTGTCGAGGGTAACCATCTTGCCGCGGCTGGCGCCGTAGCCGATGTAAAAGTCGTTCGAACCGACGGTGTAGCTCTCCAGACCGATGCCGAAGACCTTCGACTCGATGCAATCCTTCATATGGCGGTATTCGACGGCGAAAATGCGGTCGAGCGAATCCTTCAGCAACTCGCGGTAGAGCATGCGGTTGACGGTCATGTCCTTCGAACCGTCGTGCACCCACACATTCATGATCGAGGGGTCGCCCTGCGCCTTACCCATCTCCTCGGCTACGGCGCGGCAGCGCATGGTGTGCTCGATCCAGAACTCCCGGATCGCCGGATCGGGATTGGAGAGCGAAAGACTGCCGGAAAGCGGATGGGAGAACGACGTGGAGTTGAAGTCGAGCTTCATACCCTGCTCGGCGGCCCACTGGATCCAGCCGGCGAAGTGCTCGGGGCCGACCTGGTTGCGGTCGACGCTCTTGCCGCCGAACTCGCCGTAGATTTCGTGCAGGTTCAGACGATGGGTGCCGGGAATGAAACTTTTGGCCTTGACGATATCGGCCCGCAATTCGTCGATGTTACGCGCCCGGCCAGGGTAGTTGCCCGTAGCCTGGATGCCGCCCGAAAGGCTGCCGCCCCGGCACTCGAAGCCGACCACATCGTCGGCCTGCCAGCAATGCAGCGAAAGGGAGACTTGCTGCAAGGTATTCAACACGGCATCGGTATCGACACCCACGGCGGCGTAACGCTCCTTGGCGATGGCGTAGGCCTGCTCTACTAACTGTTGTTTCATATGGAATGGATTTTAAGTTTTTGCTGCGGTTCGAAAATTCGGGTCTCGACGCTCTGCATGACGCATTGACGCATCTGGGAGAGCGACCCGACCAATCCTGCGGCGCGGGCCTGCACCAGCACGTTGCCCAAAGCCGTGGCCTCGGACGGCCCGGCGATGACGGGCACGCCGCAAGCCTGGGCCGTCAAACGGTTCAAGAACTCGTTCTGGGCGCCGCCGCCGATGACGTGCAAGGCAGAGACGGAGAAGCCGCAAGCCTGCTGCAACTCCTCCAACACCCGGGCGTAACGCGCGGCGAGCGACTCGAAGATCAGCCGCATGAGGGCCGCATCGTCCTGGGGGACGGGCACTCCGTGGGCCGCGCAGTAGGTGCGGATGGCCTTAGGCATGTCGGTGGGTGCTGCGAACTCGGGAGCGTCGGGGTCGATGAGGCCCTCGGCGGGAGCTGCGGCCTGCACGGCCTGCATGATCTGGGCATAGGAATAGGATTTCCCTTCCTTGGTCCAGGCCTCGCGACACTGCTCCAGCAACCACATACCGGTAATGTTCTTCAAGAAACGGACGCTGCCGTCGACACCGCCTTCATTCGTAAAATTGAGGTTGCAAGACAACTCGTTGATGACAGGCTGCTCCAACTCGGCGCCCAACAAAGACCAAGTGCCGGACGAAAGATAGGCGAAATGCTTGTCCGAAGCGGGCACGGCTGCGACGGCCGATGCGGTATCATGGCCTGCGACGGCGACAACGGGAATCTGCCCCAGACCGGTGGCCTGCCCGATGGCCCGGCTAAGCAATCCGACCCGCTCCCCGGGCATGACGACCGGCGAAAACAAGGCGGGAGAGATCCCCACGGCCTGCAACAAAGCGGCATCGGGCTGACGGGAGAACGCATTCATGCACTGCGATGTGGAAAAGACGGTATACTCGGTTACCATCTCGCCGGTAAGCATATAGGCGAGCGCATCGGGTATAAAGAGAATGCGCTGTGCGGTCTCCAGCGCAGAACACCCCTCCTTCTGAAGGGCGAAAAGCTGGAACAACGAGTTGAACGACAGAAACTGGATGCCCGTGCGGTCGTAGACCTCCCGGCGCGGCATCTTCGCCGCGAAGAACTCCTCCTGAACGCCCTCGGTAAAGGGATCGCGGTAAGCCCGCGGCAACCCGGCGATGGAGCCGTCCCGGGCGACGAACGCCATGTCGACGCCCCACGTATCGATACCGATCGAGACGATAGGCACCTGACGGCCGGCAGCGATGGTAAAACCGGCGATCAGCTCCTGATAGAGCGAAAAGATATTCCAGCAATAACGGTCGCCCACCCGCACCAATGGAGTAGGGAAACGGTGCAACGGCTCCAAGGAGACCTTGCCGCCATCGAAGCAGCCCAGCATGACCCGGCCGCTGGTGGCGCCCAGATCGACGGAGAGAAAATACAAAGCAGACATGGCCCGGAACTATTCGACATCTACACCCTGGCAATGCTCGACCGAGAGCGGCTTCTCCGACGCGGCGACATCGAACCCGCGAAGCGTCCAGTCGCAGGCCCAGGCGATCGACCCGCCGTTGCGGCCCTGGAACGAGACGTTCTCGAACGTAAATCCGTCGATGGTCGAACTCTCGATACCCCCGACCTTGATGCAGGTTGCGGCATCCGTAGCCCGAACGTTGCGGAAATGCACGTCGCGGAACTTGGGCGTACCCCGCTCGGGATCGACCGGTGCGAGCATCTTCAGCCAATGCTCGGGCAGCTCCTTGCCCTCGAACTCGGCAGGCAGACGCGAAGTGCTGTAAGCGGGGTTCCAATTGAGATCGACGACGAACGGATCGCGCACGCCGCGCATCTCGACATTGCCGAGCCAGATGTCCTCGATCGTACCGCCGCGCTGGCAGGTCGACTTGAAGCGCAGACCGTATTTGGTGCCGATGCCCGTCATGTTGTAAGCCGCGATGTGGCGGATCGACCCCGAGGTCTCGCTGCCGCACGTAAAGAGACCGTCGCCGTGGCCGGCCACGCAGTTGCGGATGACCACATATTCGCACGGACGTCCGACACGCAGGCCGTCGCTGTCGCGGCCGGCCTTGAGGCAGAAGTTGTCGTCGTTGCAGTTGATCTGGCTGTTCTCGACGAGAATATGGTGCGACGAGTCGATGTCCACGCCGTCGGTCGACGGGCCGCGTCCCTCGATGTTGTTCGAAATGATGACGTTATCGACGGTCACATACTCCGAATAAAGGATGTGGAGCGACCAGAATCCGGGTTGGTAGAGCACGATGTCGCGCACCGTGATGTCGCTGCACTCGGAGATCAGGATGCCGCGCGGACGCTCGCAGTCGTAGTCGACGATCCAGCGCAGACCTTTGGGGTTGTATTCGCGGCGCATAGCCCAATACTTGTCCCAGAACACCTTGCCGCGCGCGTTGATGGTGCCCTGGCCCGTGATGGCGGAGTTGGAGCAATTCATCACGTTGATAAGCGCCGCCGGCCACTCCATCTCGACGCCCGCCACGCGGGTCTCGATACGGCGGTAATCGGCGATGTCCTGGCTGCCGATCAAAGTCGTGCCGCGCGGAATCTCGAACTCGATGTTGTCGCCGTCGATGAAGAGCGACCCGATCAGGTAGATGCCCGGCTCGAAAGTTACCTTGCCGCCGCCGTTGGCCTTGCAAGCCTCGATGGCGGCCTGCACGGCCTGCGTGGCGTCGGTCATGGCATCGCCCACGGCACCGTAGGCATTGGCGCAAAAGACCTTTTCGGAACGCGGAAAGCTGCGCGCCCCGACCTCGGCGATCCACTCCAGCTCGGGGAAAGGATTGTCTGCCGAAACGTTGCGGTTGCAATCGACTGTAAAAAATGACATCGCACAAAGAGCGAGCAAACGAAGAATTCGATTCATAAAATTCGGGTTAGTGCTTGGTGTATATTCTTAAAATTTATCAAAGGTAAAGAGTTTTGCCGGAAAAGAAGACTGAAAAAATGATTTTTACACTATCCTATATGATAGTAAATTTATTCAGAAAATATGTAAATTATTTTAATTATTACTCGATTTGGCAGGAGCGATTCATACGAAAAAAGCCCTGCAAACCACTTTGCAAGGCATTTCCAAAGGAAGACTATATAAAATATGACTCTACCGGCTACTTTTCCTCTCCGACCAGCTCTCCACGGAAAGAACGGACATCCACAGCACTGCAATTCGAAATTTTTAAATCAGGGCCTTGATCGGCCAAAATCTCAACATTGCGCAAAATGATTTTTTCAGCATAGCGGATTTCGCCGCCCGACGAAGAAGCGATCCGGGTATCTTCGATCCGCACGCCGGAAATGGGCATCTCGGGAATGCCATTGAAGAAAAGGGCGCGCCGGGCACCAAGACACCTCAACCGCCGGATGTCGATGTTGCGGAAAGCGGGCGTCGTCTCGTCGACAGGCGGCACGAGCGCTGCGGCCCGCTCCTCGGTGCCCGATTCGAGCACCTCGACGGCCGACTTGCCGCCGTAGAACAAGTCGAAAAGCAACGGTTCGGTGGCGATGTCCGACATGGAAGTATCGTAGACGAAGATATTTTCGACCACGCCGCCGCGTCCGCGCCGGCTCTTGAAACGCAGCCCCACATCCGTAGAGACGAAGTTGCAGCGCGACACCAGCACGTTGCGCACGCCGCCCGACATTTCGCTGCCGACGACGAAGCCGCCGTGACCGCGGAATACCGTACAACCCACGACGACAACGTTTTCGGTCGGCACGCCGCGCCGGCGGCCGTCCTCGTCCTTGCCGCTCTTGATGCAGATGCCGTCGTCGCCCACGTCGAAACGGCTGTCGGCGACAAGCACATTGCGGCACGACTCGATATCGAGTCCGTCGCCGTTCTGGGCATAGGAAGGGTTGCGCACGGTCACACCGTCGACGATCACGTTGCGGCACAGCAGCGGGTGGATGTTCCACGCCGGGGAATTCTGGAAGACGACGCCCTGCAACAACACATTCTCGCAATCGATCAAGCTGACCATCACGGGACGCAGGAAATCTTTCACGGCGGCCCACTCCTCGTCGGTCGAGAGCATGCGGGGCACATTCATGTCGGCCACGGCGTCGCCCCGCAGCGCCTGCTCGCTGGGGAACCAGTAGGTCGGTCGCTTGTAACACCCGCCGCGCGAAGTGATCCGCCGCCAAGTGCCCTCATTGACCTTTTCGCGCTTGAGCGGACGCCAGAACTCGCCGTTGCCGTCGATGACGCCCTGTCCCGTGATGGCGATGTTACGGACGCCGCGCGCCGAGATGGGCGACTGGCAACGCCGCGTGTTGTCGTAGCCCTCGAACGAAGTCTCGACCAGCGGATAAAGACTCTTGTCGGCCGAAAACAGGATGATGGCACCGCGCTCGACATGCAGACGGATGTTGTCGCGCAGAACGATCGGCCCGGTGTGCCACACCCCCGCAGGAACGGTTACCGTACCGCCGCCGGCCTCCGCAAGACGGTCGATGGCGGCCGCGAAAGCAGCCGTGGATAACTCCGCACCGCTGGGATCGCCGCCGAAATCGGCCACCGAGACGCTGCGGTCGGGGAAGACCGGAGCCGCGGGACAAGGCATGTCGAAAGGCAAGTCGGCACAATAGACCGCATAGGGATTCTGCGGCACATCCTGTCGGGTTCCGCGCGGTGTCTTCCGCTGCGCTGCGGCCGCATCGGCGGACGTCATCGTCAGAGCGCAAAGCAAAAACATCAAAAGGTATTTCATAACCAGAATATTTTATTTACCTAAATAATACGACGGCACGGGCGCCTGGGGATAACCCATGCTGCGATGAAGCACATAGCTGCGGTAGAGCGGATCCTGCATGAGCGCGGGACGCCGGTCGGCGGCGGGGATGTCGGTCATATAGATGCGCAACTCGCCCGGCAAAGCCGTGACGATCTCCTCGCGCCAGTCGCCCAGGATGTCGGCGATCATGACGATCGATCCCTCGATCCCCTCGGCGAGCACCCGGTCGGGCCATTCGACCACGCACTGGGTGTCGCGCCGCCCCCTGAACGTCTCGCGCAGCCGGTCGGCGCCCCACCACACCCAGTTGCGGCAGTCGGGAACCGCCTCGGGAAACAGCTCCTCGCCCTGCGCCGTGAGCAGATAACGCGCGGTGCTGCCGCCTTTCCTGTCCTCCTTGCCGATGCACTCCATGCCCGGATGCGAGGGGTCGAAATCGACGACCATGCCGTCGCCTACGTGATACGTCGGCCGGCCGATATTCCACACCTGACGCCCGGTCGCTGCATCGACCACGCAGACGCCGCGGCCGTCGTCGTGGCGCACCTCGCCGCACAAGAAGACCTCCAAACCCGGCCGTGCGGGATCGATGTCAGCCAAATAGGCTTTATCGGGATGTCCGATGCCGGCCGACCAGAGCAGCGTCCCGTTGTCGTCGAGCATACAGCCACCCAAAAGGATTTCGTCGCGCCCGTCGCCGTCGACATCGCCTGCCACCATGCTGTGGGCACCCTGACTGCGGATCACGGGATTCTCCTCGTCGCCGTCCCAACGCCAGAGCCGCGTCAGGCGGCCGTCGTGGAACTGCCAGGCATCGGCCAGCATGGCGCGATAGGTGCCCCGCGCAGCGATGATGCAAGGCGTCCGCCCGTCGAGAAAGGCCATGCCCAGCTGGTTGCGGTTCTGCCGGTTGAGATCGCCCAGCCGCCACGACCGCTCGGGCCAGTCGACGCGCGCCAGTTCCTCGCCGGTCATGCCGTCGAGCACCGAAAGATACTCCTCGCCCGAATCGACCCGGTGCCGGGCGTTGCGCCGCGCATCGGCCGGAGCGGTCTTCAAAGCCACCTCCGCCTTGCCGTCGCCGTCGAAATCATAGGCCACGAAAGGCGAATACCAAATGCCCGGCTCGATGCCCAGCCCCAGATCACGGCTCCAAAGATGGGTGCCGTCGTGCAAATAAGCCGAAATCGTGTAGGTCAGGCCCATGGGATCGCCCGGCATGCCGGGATCGACATTGCGGTCGGGCGTGCGGACGATGAAATCGTATTTGCCATCGCCGTTCAGATCGGCCAGAGCCACCTTGCCCGCCCGCTCGTTGTCGCGAAGCCGAACGGAACGATAGCGCGGTGCCTGCCGCAACGTATCGCACACGATGGCCACCGGCTCGCAGGCCAGGCCGCTTTCGAGGTTGTAGCAGGGTTCGACCCAATACTCCGCTTCCACGCCTGCGGGGAGGGTTGCATCGAGATAGTCCGTGGTTTTCGACACCGACCGTCGGTCGAGCAACTCGGTGCGGCCCGCGATACGACGGTAGACGTTGAACCCCACCTCGGGATGGTCGGCGGCGAGCATGCGCCAGCTCAAATAGACGCCCGTCGTGTCGCGTGCGGGCTGCACGGTCAGTCCGCGGTCCAAACGCTCCCCGACCCGCACGGCAGCATAGCCCGTCACGGGCGGCTTCTGCTCGTGACTGGGGTGGAGCACCTCGTAGTTGTAGACCCGTTCGCGAGGATCCTGCGCAAAAAGGCCGGCCGCGGAAAGAGCCGCAGCCAACGCCAGAAAGAACCTGTTTTTCATATCCCTTACTTATTCAATTCAAGACACCCCATGATGAAAGGGCCGGTCGCTTTGGCATCGTTGTCGCGCATGCGCTCGCCGATGTAATATTCGAAACTGCCGTCGCGGTAGGGATTGCCGCCCAGACCGCCCACCGCGCAACACCGCGTGAGCGAAAGCGTGCCGTCGGAACACTCGCCCAGCAGTTTGCTGCGCAGCCCCTCGAAGGCCTTCTCGGCATACTGACGATAGGAAGCATCGAGGTAACCCTTGTTCACGGCCTTGGCATAAGCATACATGAACTGCGCGGTAACCGAAGCCTCGGGGAAGTTGCCCTTGCGCTTGGGGCAGTCGAGCACCTGGTACCACAGCCCGGCCTTGTCCTGGTACTTGGGCAAAGCATCGGCCAGCCCCTGCACCAACGAAACGACGAACGCCCGGTCGGGATGGTCGGCAGGAATGAAGTCGAGGTTATCGACCAACGCCATGAACCACCACCCGATCGACCGGCCCCAGAAGTTGGGCGAATGGCCCGTCTCGGGATCGGCCCAGCGCTGCGAACGGCTCTCGTCCCAGGCGTGATGGTAAAGTCCCGTGGCCGGATCGAACGTGTGGATGTGGCAAAGCCGAATTTGCTTCACGGCTTCGTCGATCCACTCGGGCTGGCCGAACTCAGCCCCATACTGCGCCAAAAACGGCGAACACATGTAGAGACCGTCGAGCCATATCTGATGCTGGTAGATCAGCTTGTGCCAATAGGCGCCGTCGCAGGTGCGGGGATGGCGGCGCATCTGCCCGACGAGCCGATCCATCGCCTTGCGGTACTTCTCCTTGCCCGTCTCGCGGTAGCAGTCGAAGAGTACTTTGCCCGGATTGATGAAATCGAGGTTGTAAGCAGCCAGATCGTAAAGATGGATGCCGCCCTTTTCGTCGACGATCGAATCGGCCCACTGCTCCACATAATCGAAGTAGCGGCGTTCGCCCGTAGCTTTCCACATGCGCAACATAGCGCAGCACCCCACGCCCTGGGCATAGCCGAAAAAGAGGCGCTTGCCGTGGTCGAGACGCCAGGCCTCGGGGAACCGGCGCATCTCGGAATCGGCGAACCAGCGGGCATAGGTGTCCGGCTCCCACGCATCGGTGCGGAACGGCACGGCGGGGAGTCCGGCGCCGTTGACCAGATTGACCCGGAACCATTTGCCCCATCCGTAGCGCACGGCCACGGGCTGCTCGACCTGCGGAGCCGTCAGCAGCACCTCGTCGCCCGCAGCGACGGCCTCGGCGGGATAGAACCGGCGGTCGGCCCCGGCGATGAGAAAACCCTCGATCCGGTCGCCCTGGGCGGCACGCAGACCGCCCTCGGCATGGGCGAATTTTACCGCCAAGGCGGAACCCTCGCGCCGCAACGAGAGGAAATAAGGACTCTCGCAAGCCACGTCGCGGCCATAGTCGCGGTTGAGCGCCCACCGGGCCAACCGCTCGCCAGGCACGACCTTGTTGCGAGGATGGATATCGAGCGAATCGCCCACGTCCGTAACGACGACCATGCCCGTGCGGCGCACCGACCGCCAGGTGCGGAACTGGGCGTCGCGGATGGTCGGGGGCTGCTGGTAGTGGGGCGCGATCTGCACAAAATAAAACGGCATGTCGGGCGCGCGGAACTCCTTGCGCCAGGCGTCGATCATGTTGGTAAAAACCTGCTGGTATTTTTCAGCCCGCACCGAATTGGACTCGCCCTGGTACCAGACGCATCCCTTGACCGTATAAGGACAGATCGGACGGATCATGCCGTTCCACAAGGTAGCGGGAACCTTGCAATGATCCTTGTTGCGCTTGATTTTATCGGGAGCGTACTGCTCCAGCACATCGGCATAGAGCGGATTGCGGGCCATGACCTCCATCGGAGTCCACGACTCGGCATGCGTGCCGCCCCACGACGACTGGATCAAGCCCACGGGCCGCAGCAACTCCTTATGCAGGGAACGGCCGAAAGCGAAACCCACGGCCGAGAACAACTTCAGGTTCTCGGGCGTGCAGACCACCCACCGGCCCACGCAATCGTCGCGTTCGCCGTCGGGCGCCAACTGGTGCTCGACGTGGAACAGGCGCAGGTTATCGAACGTGGCGTCGCCCATCTGCTCATCGTAGTCGGCTATACCGGTCATCCATTTATTCTTGGGATCGCGGGCCGTAGGAAACTCCATGTTGGACTGGCCCGAGCAAAGCCACACCTCGCCGATCAGGATATTGCGGATCACCACCGTGTCGGCCCCGCAAATAGTGAGCTGCTGCCCAGTCATGGCCTCGGGGGTCTCAACGGTGAGCTGCCATCGCCCGTCGCGGCCGGCTACGGTGCGGTAGACCTTATCGCTCCACGAAGCAACGACAGCGATCCGCTCGCGCGGAGCAGCCTTGCCCCACACGGCGGCACGGGTCTGCTGCTGCAAAACCATGTTGTCGGAAAATACCGCCGGCATCTTGATCGCAGCGCCGGCCGGCGAGAACGCCGCCAAGAAAAGCAGCGCAAGAAAAAAAGGTTTCATAGTATAATTTAAGTGTAGTCTGGTTATTCGGCCGGGCCGCAACGACGAAAACCGCATCCGGCTGCAGGTCGGACTTGCAGTCCGGACGGACGGAATCATCGTTCTACAAAAATAGACTATTCGGTGCGAACGGTCAACGGGCCGGCCCAACAAAATCATTTTCTTTAGCATTAAAGTCACATCGCAGGCCCGAACCGCACCCCGCGACGCTGATTTCCGGCATCGGCACAATCAATTGAAAAAAAATCGCTACCTTTGCCCTGAATTTTTAAATGGAATCAAATATGGCATCTCAATTACTCAAAGGCAAGAAAGGTCTGATCTTCGGAGCGCTCAACGAGCAGTCGATCGCCTGGAAAGTGGCGGAACGCGCCGTGGAGGAGGGCGCCGAAATCGTGCTGACGAATACGGCCGTCTCGATCCGCATGGGCACGATCGGTCAGCTGGCCGAGAAATGCAATACGGTGGTCATCCCGGCCGATGCGACGAGCGTCGAAGACCTGGAGAACCTGATCGACAAGACGATGGAGCACTTCGGCGGCAAGTTCGACTTCATGCTCCACTCCATCGGCATGTCGCCCAACGTCCGCAAGGGCCGCACCTACGACGACCTGGACTACGACTACCTCTCCAAGACGCTCGACATCTCGGCCATCTCGTTCCACAAGGCCATCCAGGTAGCGCGCAAGAAGGACGCCATCAACGAGTGGGGTTCGATCGTAGCGCTGAGCTACATCGCTGCGCAGCGCACGCTCTACGGCTACAACGACATGGCCGACGCCAAGGCGCTGCTCGAATCGATCGCCCGCAGCTTCGGCTACATCTACGGTCGTGAGAAGCACGTGCGCATCAACACCGTGTCGCAGTCGCCCACGGCGACCACGGCAGGCAGCGGCGTGCTGGGCCTGGGCGATCTGATGTCGTTCGCCGAGAACATGTCGCCCCTGGGCAACGCTACGGCTGAAGACTGTGCCGACTACGTGCTGACGCTCTTCTCCGACTTCACGCGCAAGGTAACGATGCAGAACCTCTACCACGACGGCGGATTCTCGTCGATGGGCATGTCGCGCCGCGCGATGAAGACCTACGAAAAGGGCATGCGCTTCGACGACGTACAGCAGAACCAATATCCTTTCGGACAGCAGGAGGAGTAACCTCCGGCCGGAGCGATCCGACAAAGAGGCGGAACCCTTTTGCATGGTTCCGCCTTATTTTTTACGGTCGGGTTCCGGCTTGCTCCGGGCCGCCGGCGTTGTAGAGGGCGCGACCGCTTTCAGTATCGGTGTTCTCTTTCGTCGAGTTCGGCCCGGGTCACACGCCGACGGTCGATCGACCGCCAGGCATAACCAATATAGATCGCCACGAACGGAATGAAAAGCGAGACCCAGGCCATCGTCCGCAGCGTGAAAAGACTCGACGACGAATTGCCGATCGTCAGCGACGACTGCATGTCGGCCAACGAGGGATAGTAGGCCGTACGGTTCCAGCCTGCGCACAGCAACAGCGCCAAGACGGTCAGGATAGTTCCGGAACCGCCCCACCACACGGCCCGACGGCTACCGCGCCACCCCGACACGATACTCCGCAGCACGGCTGCGACGCCCCCGAGCAACACGGCCGCCACATAAGGCATCGCCAGCAGGTTGTGCAGGTATTTGTAGGGTTCCACTACGATCGCGCCCGTTGCCGGATCGACCGCATACCCCGCCGCGCAAAGCAACCGCACCAGCCAAGCGACGAAACAGAGCACAAAACCGATCGCGAGGGGGCGCATCCTCTTGCGGGCACGGCGTGCGACCTCCCCGTCGTCGATACAGTTCATCGCATACTGGCACCCCAGCGTCATGGCCAGGAGCGCGACCGCCAGCCCCAGCACGACATTCCAGCCGTTGGCCAACGCATCGAGTCCGTGCCACGGCGTGGCCCACTGCGAAATCACGACATGCCCGTCGCCGCCCCGGTCGGCCAGATTGAGCCGGTCGACCGTAAAAGGCGCCCCGGTAAAAAGGGTCGAGAGAGCCGTTCCCAGCAAAAACGGCCCGAGCAGACCGTTGATCGTCAGGAATGCGTCGAACGTCCTGGTGCCCCAGACATTGCCGGGCTTGCGCCGGTACTCGTAGGCCACGGCCTGCAAGACAAAGCAGAACAAAATAGCCGTCCACACGTAGGCCGCGCCACCGAACGACGTCGAGTAGAACAGCGGGAACGAAGCGAAAAATGCCCCGCCGAACGTGACGAGCGTCGTGAAAGTCAGTTCCCATTTGCGGCCCGTCGCATTAAGAACAAGATTGCGCCCCTCCTCGTCCACGGCGAGCCAGCGCACCAGCGCCTGCCCGCCCTGCACGAAAAGCAGGAAAACGAGCAGCGCCCCCAACAACGAAATCACGAACCACCAATAATGTTGCAAAAAAATCAATGTATCCATAGCTAAAAATCATGCGGCCGAAGCCGCTTTATTACTCGTTGTCGATCTTTTCCGGCCCTATCTTGATCTGACGCAGAAGAATGCTTATCTCGGCCACCAAGAGCGCCGAAAAAAGCGCCAGAAAAAGAAAAAACGTCACACCGACCGAAGCGCTCGGCAATTTCGACGCTGCGATTCCCACGGGCATCAGCTCCTGAATGGCCCACGGCTGGCGGCCGACCTCGGCCAGCACCCAGCCGGCCTGCGAGGCGAGGTAGGCCAGCGGAATCGTCCAGATGCACACCCGCAACAGCCACCGCTGCCGCACCAACGTGCCGCGGCGGTTCGACCGCCACACGAACGCCAGCAACAGCATGAAAAACACCCCGGCGCCAACCATCACGCGGAACGAATAAAACAGCAGCGGCACGTTGGGCACGGTCTGCTGCGGCGACTGCAAGTAGCCGTAGCCGAAATAAGCGAAATAATCGCGCAGAAACGCCCTGCCCTCTGGAGTCGACGGGTCGAACCGGCGTTCGACGGCCTCCATCGCCGGCCGGTCGCCAACCTCGCGGGCCGCCCGGTAACATACCAGCTCCCCCACCGCCACGCGTCCGCGCGCCATCTTCTCGGCAACCGGCATGATACCCCGTCCAGGGTTGCCGTCGACCAGATCGTCGATCCCGGGCACGAACGCACCGGCATCCCGGAAACTCATCAAGGACAACAACCGAGGAACGCCCAAACTGAAGCGGAAAACATCGTCGGACGTCCGTTCTCTTTCGGGCCGCAGCACGCCGAAGAGCGTCAGCGGCGCTCCCTCCTCGCCCCGGTAGAGTGCCTCCATAGCTGCCAGCTTCATGGGCTGCACCCGGGCGACGACGACACCCGACCGGTCGCCGGTGGTGGCCGTAAGCACGACAAAAACGAACCCGAAAGCCGACGCCAAAGCGATGCTTGCGCGGGCCATCTTCTCCTCACGCCGGCGCAGCAGATACCACGCGCTCACGCCGACGACGAACAGCGAGGCCAACGTGAACGACGAGCAGACCGTATGGAAAAACTTGTTGACAGCCACGGGCGAGAGGGCCACCTCCCAGAACGAGGTCATTTCGTTGCGCACGGTCTGCAAGTTGAACGTACATCCCACAGGGTACTGCATCCAGGCATTGGCCACCAAGATCCACCACGCCGAAAGGTTGGCCCCGACGGCCGTAAGCCAGGTCGAGGCAAGATGGAAGCCGCGGCCGACCTTGTTCCAACCGAAAAACATCACGGCGATGAAGGTCGTTTCGAGGAAGAAGGCCATGATCCCCTCGATGGCCAAGGGCGCGCCGAAGATGTCGCCCACGAAGTGCGAATAGTTCGACCAATTGGTGCCGAACTCGAATTCGAGGATCAATCCCGTGGCCACGCCGATGGCGAAGTTGATACCGAACAAACGCATCCAGAAACGGGTCGTGCGGCGCCAGAAATCGTCCCGCGTACGGTAATAAAGAGTCTCCATCATGGCGATCAACACGCTCAACCCGAGCGTCAGCGGAACGAAAAACCAATGGTAGACGGCCGTCATGGCGAACTGCGCCCGCGACCAGTCGACTGTCTGCAAATAATCGGAAACCATACTATCTATTCAATGTCAATTCTTCCAATACGCAAGCCGCCCGCTGCCGCCCGTCCCTTCCGGCCAACGGATCGGCGAAGAAAAAGGGTTTCAGCAGAGCGAACATGACGAAAAGTTTTACCAGCACGATGATCCACAACGTCCGGCCGAGGGTCATCGCGCGAAACCCCTCCGCATAGAAACGCACGACCCTGCCCGGCCATACGGCCGCCGCCCGCAACACCTTTTGCAAAATCGCGCATGAGAATCGGACACCCGCGTCCGCAACCGTTTTCATCATTTCGTCTTTATTTTGTACTTTTGTCGCTGGTCAGGTTATCAAGGTTATGAAAAATTCCACTCCAAGAACGCCGTCGCCGTGGATTTCGGTCGTGCCGCTGGCGGTGTTGACTCTCTTGCTCTATGTCGTCATCCGCTGTTTCGGCGGCGATGCGATCAACGGAGGCAGCCAGATCGCGCTGCTTTCGGCCGCGTCGGTCTGCGCGATGCTCTCGATCGGCATCTACGGCTGCCGCTGGACGGTGCTCGAAGAAGCCATCGTCGACAACATCCGGGCTTCGGCCTCGGCCATCATCATCCTGCTGCTCATCGGCGCCATCGCCGGTTCGTGGATGGTCAGCGGCGTGGTGCCGACGATGATCTGCTACGGACTCGAAATCCTCCATCCGTCGTTCTTCCTGGTCGCCACCTGCCTGATCTGCGCCGGCGTGGCCTTGATGACGGGCAGTTCGTGGACGACGATCACCACCATCGGCGTGGCCCTGATGGGCATCGGCCGCGCGATGGGCTTCCCCGAGGGGTGGATCGCCGGCGCCATCATCTCGGGCGCCTACTTCGGCGACAAGCTCTCGCTGCTCTCCGACACCACGGTGCTGGCTTCGTCGACCGTCGGCGTGGAAGTCTTTACCCACATCCGCTACATGCTCTACACCACCGTACCGTCGATGCTGATCGCACTGACGGTCTTTACCATAGCCGGACTGTCGCTCGACCATGGCTCCGGAGCGCACGCCCAACTCTATGCCGACACGCTGCGCGCCACGTTCCGCATCACGCCGTGGCTGCTGCTCGTGCCGCTCGCCACGGGCATCCTGATCGCCCGCAAGCTCCCGGCCCTGGTAACGCTTTTCGCCGCCGTAGTCATGGCCTGCATCGCCATGATCGCAGCCCAGCCCGAGCTGATCGCCAAAGTCGCCGGCATAGAACGGCTCGACTTCCTCTCCGGCTTCAAGGGAGTGCTCATGACCTGCTTCGGCCCCACGGCGCTCGAAACCGGCAACGTCCAGCTCGACGAACTGGTCGCCACGCGCGGCATGGCCGGCATGCTCAACACCGTGTGGCTGATCGTCTGCGCCATGTGCTTCGGCGGCGTGATGACGGGCAGCGGCATGCTGCGTTCGCTGACCGGCATCTTCCTGCGTCTGGTGCGCCGCACCTTCTCGGCCGTCGCCTCGACCGTGGGGGCCGGACTGTTCTTCAACCTCTGCACGGCCGACCAGTATATCTCGATCATCCTCTCGGGCCGTCTGTTCAAGGAACTCTACGCCGCACGGGGACTCGAAGCACGCCTGTTGAGCCGCTCGGTCGAGGATTCGGCCACGGTCTGCTCGGTACTCATCCCCTGGAACTCGTGCGGCATGACGCAAGCCACCGTGCTGGGGGTCTCGACGTTCGTCTACATGCCCTACTGCATCTTCAACATCGCCAGCCCCCTGATGTCGCTTCTCGTAGCGGCCCTCGGATGGCGCATACGCCGCAAATCATGAAAACCCGACTGGCGATTTTCGATCTCGACGGCACGCTGGTCGACTCGATCGGCGACCTGGCCGTGGCCTGCAACACGGCGCTCGCTCTGCGCGGACTGCCGCAGCACTCCTACGAAGCCTACTGCGGTTTCGTGGGCAACGGCATCATGCGGCTGGTCGAACGGGCCTTGCCCGAGCCGCTGCGGTCGCCTGAAAACGTGGCGCTGGTGCGGGCCGACTTCGTAGCCTACTACACCGACCACCTCGACGTCCGCACCGAACCCTACCCCGGCATTCCCGAACTGCTCGCCGAACTCGTCCGCCGGGGCGTGAAGCTGGCCGTAGCCTCCAACAAGTTCCAGGCGGGCACCGAAAAAGTAATCCGGTCGTTCTTTCCCGACATCCGCTTCGAGGCTGTGCTGGGGCAACGCGAGGGCGTGCCTCTGAAGCCCGATCCGGCGGTGGCCGAGGAGATTCTGACCCTTACGGGCATCCCGCGCGAGCAGGCGCTTTTCGTGGGCGACTCGGCCATCGACATCCTCACGGCCCAGGCCGCCGGCATCCGCTCGGCAGGCGTGACGTGGGGATTCCGACAACGGACCGAACTGGAAGAAGCCGGCGCCGACCGTATCGTCGACCGCGCCGACGAGCTGCTCGACCTGTTCTAACAATAATTCTTCACATCCTCGACCGTGATGCGGTCTTCGCTGAGGATAATCAAACGTTCGATCACATTGCGCAGCTCGCGGATGTTGCCCGTCCACGGCTTGGCCTGCAAGGCTGCCAAGGCTGCGGCATCCATCTTTTTGGGCGGCACCCGGTATTCGGCTGAAATCGTGCGGATGAAATGCTCCACCAGCTCCGGGATGTCGCCGGCCCGGTCGCGCAGAGCCGGCACGCGCACCACCACCACGCCGATGCGGTGGTAGAGGTCTTCGCGGAAATTGCCTTTGTCGATCTCCTCGCGCAGGTTCTTGTTCGTGGCGGCGATTACCCGCACATCGACATCGATATCCTTGTCGCTGCCCACCCGGCTGATCTTGCTCTCCTGCAAAGCCCGCAGCACCTTGGCCTGAGCCGCCAGCGACATGTCGCCGATCTCGTCCATGAAGAGCGTGCCGCCGTCGGCCTGCTCGAACTTGCCCTTGCGCTGCTTGACGGCCGAAGTGAAGGCGCCCCGCTCGTGACCGAAAAGTTCGCTTTCGATCAGCTCCGAGGGAATCGCCGCGCAGTTGACTTCGACGAACGGCGCCGCGGCCCGGGCGCTCTTGGCGTGCAGCCAGCGGGCGACCAGCTCCTTGCCTGTGCCGTTTTCGCCCGTAATCAACACGCGCGCCTCGCACGGAGCCACCTTATCGATCAACTGCCGCACACGCCCGATCTGCTCCGAGGTGCCGATGATCTGCTCCGCATGCACGGCATGCGAGCGGCGCGGACGACGCCCCGCAGCCGCAGGCGGCGCCTCCGGCGCCGGCTCGTCGATGGTGCTGTGGATCGACTTGAGCAGCCGGTTCATGTCGATGGGTTTGGTCAGGTAGTCGCGGGCGCCATTGCGCACGGCCTCGACCGCCGAGTCGATCGACGCCTCGGCCGACAACACGATGAACGGCACGCCCGTATCGGGCACCTTGCATCCGGTATCGGAGAGGATCACATCGAACGGAATTTTACTGCACATTTCCGATGCCGCAGTCTCGTCCTCGGCCGCCTCGGTCGAGAAGCCCTCGTATTCGAGCCGCTCACGCAAAGTATTTCGCATGCTTTTTGAACGATCCAGAATTAAAACCTTTGCCATAACTTGTTTTTCCTGAATTTTTATCTACTTTTGCGGAGGAGAAGCCCCGCATCCGCAGACCGGCGTCCGCCCGGGGACGAAAAGACTCCGACCACCGCTCCGGACGCTTCGATTACGTCCCAAAGTTAGGGTTTTCCAAGGCGTAAAACCAATTTCAGCCAGGGATGCAGGCCACGAAACGCAAGCGGGAAAAACACCCAATCCGCACCATCCCCGCCGACCGGCGGGACGCTCCGGCCGTCCGAACGAAACAACGACTCCACGACAATCGCAGTCATGAGAAAAAACTATAACTACACACGACGCAAGTTGTATCTGCCCGAATACGGGCGCCACATCCAGGAGATGATCGATTCGCTCTCCCAAATCGAAGACCGCCGCGAACGCAACCGTCAGGCGCGGGCCGTGATCGCCGTGATGGGCAACCTCTTTCCGCTGCTGCGCGACACGGCGGACTACACCCACAAGCTGTGGGATCACCTCTTCATCATGTCTGATTTCCAGCTCGATGTCGACTCGCCCTATCCGCGTCCCTCGCGCGAGGATCTGACCGTCACGCCCCACCGCATGCCCTACTCGCAAAGCCGCTTCGCCCATAAGCACTACGGCAAATATGTCGAGCAGATGCTGCGCCGCCTGGCCGACGAAAAGAACCCCCGTACGGTGGCCCGCACGGTCGACAACCTGGCGCGCTACATGCGCACCAAGAGCTACGAATACAACCAGGAACACCCCAACAACGAGGTAATCGTTAAAGACATCCGCCGCATGTCCGGCGGAAGCATCGAAATCGACGAAGCCGCCATCAACAACCTCCGAAGCGACTACAAACAACACTTTTCGACACGTCCGCAGAAAGGCTCCCAGCAGCGCATGCAGAAACGCCAGCAAAAAAACCACGGCCCGCAGCACAACAACCGCAACTTTCAGAAAAACAACGGCGGCCGGCGCAACGCGCAGAAATAAGGGTTGTCCGCCAATGCAGTTTTTCGTATCTTTGTCAAGTGAACACGCTGGATAGCAATATCCAATTCGTGGCCGGCGTGGGCGAAGCACGGGCCAAACTCCTCGACCGGGAGCTGGGCATCCGCACCATCGGCGATCTGCTGACCCATGTCCCGTTCCGCTACATCGACCGCACGAAGGTCTACCGCATCGCCGAGATCACGGAAGATGCGCCCGCGCTCGTCCAGTTCCGCGCCCGCGTGACGGGAATCGGATATGCCGGCGAAGGGCGCAAGCGCCGCTTCACGGCTTATGTGCAAGACCCCTCGGGCCGCGGCGAGCTGGTGTGGTTTCGGGGCATCAAATGGATCGAAAAGCGGATCGAGGTGGGGCGCGAGTACCTGATCTTCGGGCGCCCGTCGTTCTACCGCGGCGAACTCTCGATGGCCCATCCCGAGCTGGAGACTATCGAGCAGGCTCTGTCGCGCAAAGCCGAAAGCGGCATGCAGGGCATCTACCCCTCGACCGAGAAGCTATCGAACGTTCTGGGAACCAAGGGTATGTACCAGATCATCCGCAACGCATGGATCTCTGTCAAGGATCGGATCGACGAAACGCTGCCCGACGCCGTGCGCACGCAATACGGCTTGATGCCGCTGCGCGAAGCCTATTATAACGTCCACTTCCCCCAATCGCCCGAAGCGCTCCGACAGGCCCAATACCGGCTGAAGTTCGACGAACTGCTGGGCATCCAGCTCAACATCCAGGCGAACCGCACGGAGCGGCTCTCGAAAAGCAACGGTTTTCTTTTTCCGAAAGTAGGCGGCGTGTTCAATACGTTCTATACGCAGAAACTGCCGTTTCCGCTCACGGGAGCGCAGAAACGCGTCATCAAAGAGATACGCCAAGACACCGTCACGGGATTCCAGATGAACCGCCTGCTGCAAGGCGACGTGGGCAGCGGCAAAACGCTGGTGGCGCTCATGTCGATGCTGCTGGCCGTAGACAACGGCTACCAGGCCTGCATGATGGCGCCCACCGAAATCCTGGCCCGCCAGCACTTCGCCACCTTCAACCGCCTGCTCGAAGGGCTGAACGTGCGGGTGGCGATCCTGACCGGCTCGTCGAAAAGCCGCGAACGGCGGCAGGCTCTCGACGGCATCGCCTCGGGTAAGGTACAGATTCTGATCGGCACCCACGCGCTGCTGGAAGACCGCGTGCAGTTCGCCGACCTGGGGTTCGTGGTCATCGACGAACAGCACCGCTTCGGGGTCGAGCAGCGCGCACGTCTCTGGACGAAGAACGCCCGCCCGCCCCACATTCTGGTCATGACGGCCACCCCGATCCCGCGCACGCTGGCCATGACCCTCTACGGCGATCTGGATGTCTCCGTGATCGACGAACTGCCGCCCGGACGCCGGCCGATCAAAACCGTGCACTACACCGATGCGGCCCGGCTGCGGCTCTTCGGATTCATGAAGCAGGAGATCAAGAAAGGCCGCCAGGTCTATGTGGTCTACCCGCTGATCAAGGAGTCGGAGTCGATGGACTACAAAGACCTTACGGACGGCTACGAGTCGATTTCGCGCGACTTTCCATTGCCCGAATACGTGACGACGATCTGCCACGGCAAGATGAAGCCCGCCGACAAGGAAGAGTCGATGCGCCAGTTCAAGGAGGGGCAGGCCCACATCATGGTCGCTACGTCGGTCATCGAGGTGGGCGTCGACGTGCCCAACGCCACGGTCATGGTAATCGAGTCGGCCGAACGCTTCGGCCTTTCGCAGCTCCACCAGCTGCGCGGCCGCGTAGGCCGCGGCGGCGAACAGTCCTACTGCATCCTCATGTCGGGCGTGAAGCTCTCGAAAGAATCGCACGCCCGGCTGGATGCCATGTGCGAGACCAACGACGGCTTCCGGCTGGCGGAACTCGACCTCAAGCTGCGCGGCGCAGGCGACGTGAACGGCACGATGCAGAGCGGCATGGCATTCGATTTGAAGATCGCCAATCCGACGGCCGACGCACAGATACTTACCGTCTCGCGCGAAGCGGCCATCGCCATCCTGGCGGACGACCCGACGCTGGCCAGACCCGAAAATCGGGGACTCGAAGCGCTGCGTCGCCGCTACTCGAAAGAAGACAAGATCGATTTCTCACGCATATCGTAACATTCACGCAAAAAAACGCACATCCATGAAACGCTTCCTGCTCATCATAACCTTTCTGGCACTGGCCTTACCGCTCTCGGCACAACTTTACCATCCGGGCGAGGTGCTCCAATACCGCGTGAGCTACAAGGCCAAGATGTTCCCCAACACCGAAGTGGGCGCCGTGGAGGTCAAGACCACCGAAACCGAACTGGAGGGCAAGAAATGCTACCTGGTCGAGGGCATCGGCCGCACGCTGCCCACCTACCGCTGGTTCTATAACATGGAAGACATCTACCGCATCTGGGTCGACCCGGCCGACATGCGCACCCGACGTTTCGCCAGCGACATCCGCGAAGGCGACTACACGTTCGAAAGCCGTTTCGTCTACGTATGGGCCGACTCGGTGGTGCACACCCGCTGGCGCAGCCGCCAGAATCCGTTCGCCGAGAAACACATGAAACTGACGTGCGAGAGCATGGACCCCGTGTCGCTCTTCTTCAACCTGCGCTCGGCCCGGGCCGAGGATTTTGTGGAGGGCGAGCCGGCGACGCTGCAAATGGTGCTGCAAGACACGATCCGCCACCTGAAGTACAGTTTTCTGGGGCGCGAGAACAAGAAGATCCGCAACATGGGCAAATTCAAGACCCTGAAGTTCGACTGCCAGCTGGGCACCACGGAAGGGTACTCCTTTACCGACGGCACGGTCTTCACGATCTGGATTTCGGACGACGAAAACAAGATCCCGCTCTATATCGAATCGCCCGTGCGCGTAGGCAGCATCAATGCCTACATATCGGGCTACAAGAATCTGAAATACCCGCTCGAAAGCCTTATCAAGTAAGGCCGGATCACTTGTTGCGGAAGACGACCGAACCTTTCAACCGGCCGTCGGGACGCTCGGCAACGCCGGGCAAAAGCTGCACGCTGCGAAACGCTGCGGCCCGGGTGGGAGGCGCAGGTTTCGCACCCGTCCCGATCCACTCCGCAGCCAGAGCATAAAGCGGATCGGCCGTAGTGCCGAAAGCCCCCGGATAACAAGCTGCCCGATACAGCGGGCTGTCGTCAAATTCCACGTCGGGCACGAAGCCGTCCGAATAATCGCGGAACCCGAGGTTGTTTTCCGAATAGAACGTGATGGGCATGAACGTATAGAGTTCGCCCCCCTCCAGATGGTCGACATACCCCTCCATACCGACATTCTTGCCGTTGGTGCGCATGCCGATCAGGCGCACCTCGATGCCCAGACCGCGCAGACCATTGATTACCAACTCGCTGGCCGAAGCAGTACTCTCCGAACACAAAACATAAATGCGCTTCAGCCCCAAAGCCTCCGGCAAAGCCGAAACGATGGGCGTATAGACGCCCGTGCCGTCGGGCGTATGTCCGTTGCCGATGCGGTAAACGCCGCTCTCGCCCGCCGCCGTACGCCGGGCGTTGTAGACCGTCCGGCAATATACCCCGTCCTTGCAGGCGTCGCCGACGATGAGCGTAGCCAGCACCGTGCTGGAACGCACGGCACCGCCGCCATTGTAACGCAAATCGAGGATCAGTTCCTCGGCGCCGCGGAAACTCCTGAACGCCTCGATCAACGCCTGATCCTGCGAAGTCTCGAAGCCCATGTAAAGCAGATAGGCCGTCTTTCTGCCCCCTACGGTAGTCACGGAACTTTCATAGATGGCCGGATCGACATAGGTCTGCGCCGCAAGCGTTACCTCGGGCAACGGCTCCAACCCCTGGAAATCGGCGTTATCGGCCCAAACTACCCGATTGGGCAGCGCCCGCACCGAAGTACCATAATAAAGCCGCCGCGCGAGCGACTGATAATTGCTCGTCGTGACCGGCTGTCCGTCAACCTCGGAGATGAACATGCCGCGCTCCAAGCCGGCCGCATCGGCAGGCGTACCGGGCGTAACGCCCATGACCGCCAACCCGACCGCCTGTTTCCCCGAAGAAGCCAACACGACAGCCTGCAAACGCCACACTCCTGTTCCGGTCGTCGTCTCGCCGGCAGCACGCGCCGAAGCAGCGGATCGCTTGGCAGTCGAAGCTGCCGATTGCTTGACATAGGAATAAAAATACTGCCGCACGCCATTCTTCCAATGGCCGTCGTCGTAGTTCAGATCACGGCCCCGATCGTCCTTGAAAGCGGCGACGCCCGTCAGCATCGAACGCAGAAAATTCGAATAATCGAGCGTATAATCGAGCGTCATGCCGGCGAGCGGCTCGTTCCAAAGATAATTTTCACGCATGTAACCGGCCATCCATTCGTTGACCTCGAAATAATCGCCGTCGTCGGCATACTGCACGATCCGGAACGAAGCCGGAGAGGAATAACCGTTCACACGCACCGAAATGACGGCCTCCCGCCGCGCACCGGTATCGTTGGGAGCGGTCGTGACATTGAAAAGCTGCAAACCCGAGCCTCCCGACTGCGGCGCCACGCTGCACCACGATTCGCTGCTCCCGACGCGCCAGGCTGCTGCTGCCGTAAAAGAAAAAAGATGCGGCTCTCCACCGGTCTTGCTGCGAACGACCGCCGTCCACGACGAATCGGAAACACCCGTACCGCCGACACCGGAAAGGGTTTCATCGCTGCTGCAAGAGACCAAGCCGACAACGGCCCAAGTCAAAATAATGAAAAGATGCTTCATATTTTGGTTTTTTTATGATCGGCGGCATACTTGCGGCACCAGGGGGCTATGCCGCACGAAGCGCATTTGGGAGCGCGCGCCGTACAGACGTAGCGGCCGTGGAGGATCAACCAATGATGCGCCACAGGCAGCAGATGCCCCGGAATGTTCTTTTCGAGCGCCAACTCGGTCTGGAGCGGCGTTTTGGAACCGGTAGTCAGCCCGATACGCTCCGAAACGCGGAACACATGGGTGTCGACCGGCATGACCTCGCGCTGCCACAGCACGGCGCCCAGCACGTTGGCCGTCTTGCGGCCCACGCCGGGCAGCCGCTGCATCTGTTCAAGGTCGGAAGGCACCTCGCCGCCGAACTCCTCGCACAACATGCGGGCCATACCGGCCAGATTGCGGGCCTTGTTGTTGGGATAGGAAATGCTTTTTATATAAGGGTAAATCCCCTCCGCCCCGGCCGCAGCCATCTTGTCGGGGGTGGGAAATGCTTCGAAAAGGGCGGGCGTAGTCATGTTGACCCGCTTGTCGGTGCACTGGGCCGAGAGGATGACGGCCACCAGAAGCTGGTAGGGGTTTTCGTAGTGCAACTCGCTTTCGGCCACGGGCATGTGCTCCGAGAACCAGGCGATGATGCCGTCGTAACGTTGTTCGAGTGTCATGTCTATCGAGTTTTCCGGCGTCGGAACAAAATCTTTTTGACCAGCAGTCCTGCACCCTCGGGACAAAACAACAAACGCGGCGCGGTCTTCAGGTCGCATGCCCAACGCACCAAATATTCACGTACGGGGCCGTGGAACGAGAGCACCCACAACGCCACCGAACTGCGCCGCCGCAAGATGCGGAAGCGGTTGCGGCCCGCGCCGTAGCGGGCATCGAACCAAAGGCTGATATCCATCAACGAATCGCAGAAAGCGATGCGCTTGCGGTATTCGGTATTGTGGCTCACGCTCACGGGCAGACGCCGGTGCACGGCCGTGAAAACAGGAATGAAACGCACGCGGCTGCACGCAGCGAACCACAGCCACATGGGCGCGTCGTCGGTCATCCACTCGGGATGCTCCTCGGGGTGCACCTCGTCGTAATAGCGGGCGATCAATTCGCGCCGAGCCAACGTTGCGCAATTGCAGATCGTCAACCGGCACAGCAGCCGGTCGAAATCGGTAAAATGCTCCTCCTCGTCGGGAGTCGTGGTGCCGGTAGCCTGGTAATAGTTTTCCGCCCGTGTGAAACACATGCCGCACCCAGGGTCGCTCTCCATGAGGTCGACCTGCATCTGCAACTTCTGCGGATCGCTCCACCAGTCGTCGCCGTCGCAATAGGCCACATACTTGCCGCGGCAAGCCTCGAACGTACGGCGGTAGTTGGCGCGCCACCCGACGTTCGAATCGGACGTCACGACGCGCACCCGGTCGGGGAAGCGCTCGGCATATTCGCGGCAGAGGGCAGCCGTAGCGTCGGTGCTGCAATCCTCGCCCAACACCAGCTCGACGGCGAACGAGGTTTGCTGCACGAGCACGCTTTCGACGGCCTGCCGCAGATAGGCTTCGTGATTATAAGTCGTCATGCAGACCGAAACGAGGGGATTAGCAGGCATAACCATATTCCTTTGTCAGATAATTTGTCTTTCCGGCAAAAAGCGGCGGAAAAACCGGCGCTCGCTTTTCGCTTACAACTTACTCAGTTTGGCGAATTTGGCCAGCAGGGTCTTTTCGCCGGCGTTGTCGAATTCGATCGCCAGCTTCTGGTCGCCGTCGAGCGTTTCGATGCGACGGACGATGCCGACGCCGAACTTCGAGTGCTCGACACGCTGCCCGACAGCATAATCGCCGGACGAAGCAGCAGCGGAGGGTGCAGCAGAAAACGATGCCGATCGGACGCCCACCCACCGCAACCCCTCGGTGGAGGGACGGAGCGGCTGCACCAAAGCCGGATCGGGCTTCTGCCGCGGCTTGAAACCATCGGAGCGCGAAGCCCCCATAGAACCGCTGCCGAAGCGGGAACTGCCGGAAGAAACACCGTAGCGCGCACCGTTCCCCCGGCTGCCGGCCGATCGGTCGTCGCCGGCGGCACCGTATTTCCCGCCTGCCGGTCTGCTTCCACCCGAAGAATAACCGCCTCCCTGCGACGAACGGGAGGGGTATCGCTGCGCCGGGCCGCTGCCGTATCCGTGTTCGTCTTGGCGCACCGCACCGTCTTTCTGTTTGAACCGGTAGTCGAACTTCCGCCGCAACTCGTCGATAGCCTGGCTTCCCTCCGCCCGGCGCGGCAGCAGATCGTCCTCCTCCCCGACGACATTTTCGAGGTATTGGGAATCGATTTCGCGCAAGAAACAACTCGGATGCGAAAACACCATATCGCCCCACTTGAACCGCATCTCGGCATAGGAGAGCGTAGCAGCGACCTTGGCACGCGTGAGCGCCACATAGAACAGCCGCCGCTCCTCCTCCAGCCCGTCGGGCGACTCCATGGCCCGCTGCGAAGGGAAGAGGTTTTCTTCGAGACCGACTATGTATACATATTTATACTCCAACCCCTTGGCCGAATGAACGGTCATCAAGGTCACTTTGTTGCGATCCTCGGGGTCGTCCTTGTCCATGTCGGTCATCAACATGACGTTCTGCAACCACTCCTCGATGGTGGCCTCCTCCTCGGGCTGACGCTCGCCGCCGCGGATTTCGGCGTCGCACTGCTCCTTGAAAAGCTGCATGGAGTTGAGCAATTCCTCGATATTATCCAGAGCCGACGTCGCCTCAGGCGTATTTTCGGCCCGATAGGCCGCCAGAATACCCGACCGTGAGGCGATCTCCAGACCGAAGTCGTAAAGCCCCTTTTCGGTGCGGAGAGCGCCCAACGAACGGATCAGAGCGACGAACTCCGCAACCTTGCGGACGATGGCTTTCTGCACGGCATCGGCGGGCGGCTCGGCGACCAACGCATCGACGGCCTCCCACATCGAAACACCCCGCTCGGCGGCCAGCTGCGCGATGCGCTGCACGGTCGTATCGCCGATTCCGCGCGTCGGATAGTTGACGATGCGGCGGAACGCCTCGTCGTCGCGCGGGTTGATGACCAGACGGATGTAGGCCATCAAGTCCTTGATCTCCTTATGGTCGTAGAACGACGAACCCTTGTAGATGCGGTAGGGAATGCCGCGGCGCCGCAAGCTGTTCTCCAGCACGGCCGACTGGTTGTTGGTGCGGTAGAGAATCACGGCCTCGGCCCACCCGTCGCCTGCGGCCCGCACCTTGTCGCGCAGGTCGGAGACCACCGTTTCGGCTTCCTCGCGATCGGTGGAAGCCCTCAACACACGAATCTTCTCGCCTCGGTCGCCCTCCGAAAAACACTTCTTGTCGAGCTTTTTGGAGTTGCGCCGGATGACCGAATTGGCCGCATCGACGATCGTCTGCGTGGAACGGTAGTTCTGTTCGAGCTTAAAGACCTTGGCATCGGGAAAATCCTTCTGGAATGAGAGGATATTCTCGATCTTGGCGCCGCGGAACGAATAGATCGACTGTGCATCGTCGCCCACCACACACACCCGCGAATGGGTCTGCGACAGGCGCCGGATGATGATATACTGGGCGTAGTTGGTATCCTGGTACTCGTCGACCAAAATATACTGGAACTGCTCTTGGTAACGGGCCAGCACGTCGGGGCAGTCGCGCAGCAGGATGTTGGTCTGCAACAGCAGGTCGTCGAAATCCATGGCGCCGTTGCTCTTGCAACGCTGGCAATAGGTGTTGTAGATATCGCCGAACTCGGGAATCTGCGCCTGACGATCTTCGGCCGCGTAAGTTGCATTGGCGAGGTAAGCGCCCGGCGTTATCAACGCATTCTTGGCGAAAGAGATGCGCGAAGCAAGGCGGGCAGGCTTGTACTTGTCGTCGTCGAGGTTCCGTTCGCGGACGATGGTCTTCAACAAGTTCTTGCAGTCCGACGGCTCGTAGATCGTGAACGACTGCGGAAAACCTATGCGGTCGGCGTTCTCGCGCAAGATGCGCGCGAAGACCGAATGGAACGTACCCATGCGGATGTAGCGGCTCCGACTGCCGGGCAGCATCTGCCCGATGCGCTCGCGCATCTGCTCGGCGGCCTTGTTCGTGAACGTGAGGGCCAAGATGTTGAACGGCGCCACCCCCTGTTCGATCATGTAGGCGATGCGCGACGTCAAGACGCGCGTCTTGCCCGAGCCGGCGCCGGCGATGATGAGCGACGGGGAGTCGTAGTTTTCGACCGCCGCGCGCTGGGCGGGATTGAGACCATTTAAGATATCCGACACGTAATTACGCTTGAATGTTACGGATGCAAAATTACGATTTTTATTCGCCCGATGCAAGTGAAAGCTGTCCGGTGTAGAGTCCGATGATGACGCCGTTGAAGCCGCGCGCCGTATGGGTGCTCAGGTTCCGCGTGTCGACTCCCTGCGCAAGCACGGCGAACGGCTCCCGCCCCACAGCATATTCCAAGTCGCAGCTTCCGCCCGCGCCCCGCACCCGCAGGGTCAAGTGTTCGGCAGTTTCTTCGGGCCGGAGCGGCAGAAAGGTCGAAGTCACGGCGCCTTTTTCACAACGGACGGCCGCCAGTGCCTCGCCGTCGGCGCAGCGCACCTTGCCGAAAAGCAGGTAGTGGCGTTCGTTCTGGAAGAGCGCCATGCCGGCGAACTGTCCGTCGGCCAGCCGGCACACCAGGTCGGTCTGCGCCTCGAAATCGGTGTGCTGCTGTCTCACACCCACGAAAGCGGGGTTGGCCGTGCGATCGATCGCCTGCCCGTTATCCTTGAGCGTCAGCCCCCTGCGCCCGGTGCGCAGCCATTCGCCGCGCGGCATGCGGATCGTGAGCCAACGATCATCGAGGCCCTCGGAAAAATCGGTGCTCCAAGCAAAATTGCCGGTCGCAGGCACACCGCCCGGCTCCAGCCCCTCCTTGCGCACGACCGTGGGCACCGCTTCGCCCGGCGGCAGAATGACCGGGCCGCCGTCGACCCAAGCGACGGGCAGCAGGAACGTTTCGCGCCCCGTGTTGTAGAAGTCGTCGGCATAGGGCCGGCAGCCCAAGAAAACGGAATACCATTGCCCGTCGGGCGTGCATACCATGTCGGCATGGCCCGTGCTGGTTACCTTGTCGGGCCGGTCGGCCGGTAAATCACGCTGCGTCAGAATCGGATTATGGACGCACGGCACGTAGGGGCCTGCGACACGGAAGGATTTGAGCGCCACTTGCGAATGAGCCTCGTAAGTGCCGCCCTCGGCTGCAAGCATGATATATTCGCCATCTTTCTTATAAAGATGAGGCCCTTCGAGCCACTCGGGCTGCGCCGCGAAGTCGAGGCCGCCGTCGAGCAGCAACACCGGATCGCCCACGACGCGATCGGACGCCGTGTCGTACTCCCGCAACCACAAAGCCCGATGGCTGTTCCACTGCCGCCGGCCCGGAGGCATGTCGTTGTGGAGCAGGTAGGCCTTGCCGTCGTCGTCGAAGAACAGCGACGGGTCGATCCCCTCGACTTCAGGGAGCGGAATCGGATCGCTCCACCCGCCTGCGAAAGGGTCGCGGCACTTGACGACGAAATTCCCGATGCCGTCGACACAAGTATTGACCACGTAGAAGGTGTCGTTATGTGGATTATAACTGATGTCGGGCGCATAGATGCCCCGGTTGAAGCGCAGCGAATCGAGCGGCACCTGCCCGGGGCGGTCGAGCACGAACCCCAACTGCCGCCAGTGCACCAGATCGCGGCTGTGGAAGATCGGAATCGAGGGATAGAATGTGAACGACGAATTGACCAAAAAATAGTCGTCGCCCTTGCGGCAGACGCTCGGATCGGGATGGAAACCCGCCAGAACGGGGTTGAAATACTCGTTGCCAGGGTCGATCGCCTGCTCGAAACGGGCATCGCAGCCGCTGTACGAAAAACAAGTAAAGCGGGCTTCGCCCTGAGCGAGCGAACCGCAGCCGCCGAACCACAAGCCGGCAACAAAAACCGGCAAAAAGAAAATACGTAATCCAATCATAATATAAAGGTAACCAAAAAGCACCGGCGGACAAAAAATCATCCGCCATTTTTACTATTTTTGCAATATCTTTGTGTTCCGAACGTTAAAGAACAACGAGGCGGCAGCACATGCCGGACGCTCCGCGACGGCCGGCCCTAAACCCGAAGTGCAAACAACGTAAAGAAACAAGCATACACTATGAGCGAAGTCATCAACATCAAGGAACTCAACGAACGCATCGAGCGCGAATCGATCTTCGTCGACACGCTGCGCAGCGAAATGGGCAAGGTCATCGTGGGTCAGGGCCACCTGGTCGACACCCTGCTGATCGGCCTGCTCTCCAACGGCCACATCCTGCTCGAAGGCGTGCCGGGTCTGGCCAAGACACTGGCCATTACCACGCTGGCCAAGGCCGTCGACGCCTGCTTCTCGCGCATCCAGTTCACGCCCGACCTGCTGCCGGCCGACCTGCTGGGCACGCTGATCTACTCGCAGAAGAACGAGGATTTCGTCGTCCGCAAGGGGCCGATCTTCGCCAACTTCGTGCTGGCCGACGAAATCAACCGTTCGCCGGCCAAGGTGCAGTCGGCCCTGCTCGAAGCGATGCAGGAGCGGCAGGTAACCATCGGCGAGGAGACCTACCCCCTGCCGCAGCCCTTCCTGGTGCTGGCCACGCAGAACCCCCTGGAGCAAGAGGGCACCTACCCGCTGCCCGAGGCGCAAGTCGACCGTTTCATGCTCAAAGCCAAGATCTCCTACCCTAACAAACAGGAGGAGCGCGACATCGTGCGGATGAACCTTTCGGGCGCCGGCATGCCGGAAGTAAACAAGGTGGTCTCGCCCGAAGACATCGTCAAGGCCCGCAAGGTGGTCGAGGATGTCTACATGGACGAGAAGATCGAGAAATACATCATCGACATCATCTTCGCCACCCGCGAGCCGGGCGAATACAACCTGGGCAAGCTCCAGAACCTGATCGCCTACGGCGGCTCGCCCCGTGCATCGATCTCGCTGGCCAAGGCGGCCCGCGCCTACGCTTTCATCCGCCGCCGCGGCTACGTGATCCCCGAAGACGTGCGCGCCGTGTGCCACGACGTGCTGCGCCATCGCATCGGGCTGACCTACGAGGCCGAGGCCGAAAACATTACCTCGGAAGAGATCATCACAGACATCCTCAACAACGTAATCGTACCTTAACCGGCCATGCAGGAGAACGAGAACGATATTCTGAAACGCGTCCGCAAGATCGAGATCAAGACCCGCGGTCTATCCAACGAGATCTTCGCGGGCAAGTATCATACGGCGTTCCGCGGCCGGGGCATGTCGTTTTCCGAAGTGAGGGAATACCGCGCCGGCGACGACGTGCGCGACATCGACTGGAACGTGACGGCCCGCTCGCGCAAGCCCCACATCAAGGTCTACGAAGAGGAGCGCGAGCTGACGATGATGCTTCTGGTAGACGTCTCCGCTTCGCGGCTCTTCGGCACGACCGACCGGCTCAAGAAGAACATCATTACCGAAATCGCAGCCGTGCTGGCATTCTCGGCGGCGCAGAACAACGACAAGGTGGGCTGCATCTTCTTCTCGGATCGGGTGGAGAAGTTCATCCCGCCCAAGAAAGGGCGCAGCCACATCCTGGCGATCATCCGCGAGCTGGTGGGCTTTCGACCCGAATCGCAGGGCACGAAACTCTCCGAACCGCTGCGGCTGCTGACCAACGTCAACAAAAAACGCTGCACGACTTTCATCCTCTCCGACTTCCTCGACCCGGCGCACGACCGCACGGCGCTGGAAGATGCCCTGAAAATCGCCGGCAGCAAGCACGATCTGGTAGGCATCCGGGTCTCCGATCCGCGCGAACAAGCACTCCCCGACGTGGGAATCGTCGAACTGCAAGACGCTGAAACCGGCGCCAAAATCTGGCTCGACACCTCCTCGCAGGCCGTGCGCGACCACTACGCACGCCTCTGGCAAGAACGTTCCGAAGCCATCGAGGAACTGCTGCGCCGCCACCGCATCGACACGGCGACGGTCTCGACCGCCGGCGACTATGTGGCCGAACTCATAAAACTCTTCAGACAACGATGAAACGACTCTTGATCCTCGGCCTGCTGCTGGGCGCCGCTGCAACCCGGGCACAGGAACGCCCCGTCGTCACGGCGCGCATCGAGCCGGACAGCATCCTGATCGGCGACCGCTTCGACTACATCATCGAGGTCGAAAAAGACCTGGTGCAGGTCGTGGAGTTCCCGGTTTTCGATCCCGACAAGGGCAACCGCAACCTCGAACTCATCGAAAGCGCCCCGGTGGACACGCTGCTGCGCGAGGGCCGGCGGCTGAAGCTGCGCAAGCGCTACCGCCTGGCTGCATTCCAGGAGGGACGCTACGAGTTGGGCCGCGCCCAGGTGCTCTATGCCGACAAGAACATCGTCGACACGCTGCAATCGGAAGCAACCCTGCGGCTGGAGGTGGCGACATTCGAAATCGACTCCGCGTCGCACTCGATCTACGACCTCAAGCCCCAGCGTACGCTGCCGCTGCGCATGGGCGAAATCAGCGGCTACATAGGCTGGAGCCTGCTGGCTGCGGCACTATTGGCCGCGGCGGTCTGGGCGGCGCTCCGCTATCTGAAGAAGCGCGGCGCCACACTGGGCGGTCTCTTCCGCCCGACTCCGCCGCTGCCTCCCCATGTGGAGGCCATCCGAGCCTTGGAGACGCTCCACCACCAGAAACTTTGGCAGAACAACCGCCACAAACAATACTATTCGGCCCTCACGGATATTCTGCGCACCTACATCTCCCGCCGCTGGGAAGTGGGTGCCATGGAGATGACGACCGACGAAATCATCGACGCCCTGCGGCCGCTGGAACTCCCCGACAAGGCCCGCATGGACTTGACGGCAATCCTGCGCGACGGCGACCTGGTAAAGTTCGCCAAGGCGACACCCGAAGCCGAGACCAACGAAAACGCCTATCTGAAGGCCTACTATTTCGTCGAGGAGACCAAACCCGCCACCGAACAGGCGGAAGAAAGCGATGTCGAACCAGCCAATACGCAAAACTAAGAATCTGACGATGTATCGGTTCATCTATCTGTTTTTCATGCTGGCGACCCTCGGGGCGCATGCCCAGCGCATGCCTGAACGCAGCGAGGTGCGCAAAGGCAACCGGCACTACAACAAAGGCGACTACAAAACGGCGATCGAGCGCTACACGCGGGCGCTGGGTCATGCCCCGGAGTCGTTCGAGGCGACCTACGACCTGGGCAACGCGCTCTACAAGGCCGAAATGTTCGACAAGGCCGAGCAGACGATAAGCCGCGCGGCGGCCGACACGCTGCGTACCGATGCCGAACGGGCCGAAACGTTCTACAACCTGGGCAACGCGCAATTCAAGCAACAGAAATACAAGGAGGCTCTGGAAAGCTACCGCCGCTCATTGCTGCTCAATCCGGCGGACATGGAGGCCAAATACAACTACGCCTACACGAAAAAACTGCTGGAGCAGAACCAAGATCAACAAGGCGGAGGAGGCAACGACCAACAACAGAACCAAGACGAACAGAATCAGAACCAAGACTCCGAAGAGAGCCAACAGAACCAGAACGACAGCGAACAAAATCAAAATAACAACGAAGAGTCCCAATCTCCGGAAGGAGGGCAAGACCCCGCACAGCCGGACGACGGGCAGGAGGACGACGGACAGCCGCAGCCCCTCCCTGCGGGCATCTCCGAGCAGGAACAGCAACAGATGCTCGACGCCATCCAAGCCCAGGAAGACAAAACCCAGGACAAGCTCAAAGAAAAACAAGGCGTCATCGTACGAGGAAAAAAGAACTGGTAACATCGAAACCCTATGACTTTTCATTCTCCATATTACCTTTGGTTGCTGCTGTTGCTGCTGCCCATGACGGGCTACTACGTCTGGCGGACGCTTCAGGGCAGCGCGGCGATCCGCATTCCGACCACCGACGGCATGGCCCAGGCGCCGAAGACGATCCGCTACTACCTGCGCCACCTGCCTTTCGCCCTGCGCGCCGCGGCTTTCGCGCTGTCGATCGTCGCAGTGGCCCGGCCGCAGGACGCCGAGCGGTTCTCGCACACCTCGACCGAAGGTATCGACATCATGCTGGCCATCGACGTCTCCGGCTCGATGCTCGCCCGCGACTTCAAGCCCGACCGCATCACGGCCGCCAAGGAGGTGGCCGCATCCTTCATCGCCGACCGCTACGGCGACCGCATCGGACTGGCGGTCTTCGCCGGCGAAGCCTTCACGCAAAGTCCCCTGACCACCGACCAGGCAACCCTCCAGACCCTCCTGGCTCGTATCCGCAGCGGCGTGATCGAAGACGGCACGGCCATCGGCAACGGCCTGGCTACGGCGATCAACCGCCTGCGCGAAAGCGAAGCCAAGTCGAAGGTGGTCATTCTGCTGACCGACGGCGTGAACAACCGCGGCGAAATCGCCCCGCTCACAGCAGCCGAAATCGCCAAGGCGCAGGGCATCCGCGTCTACACCATCGGCGTGGGCACCCAGGGCATGGCCCCCTACCCTGCCGTAGACATCTACGGCACCCCCACCGGCGGCACGGTGATGGCCAAGGTCGAGATCGACGAAAAAACCCTCCGCGCGATCGCCGAACAGACGGGCGGGCAATACTTCCGCGCCACGGACAAAGCCAAACTCCAAGCGATCTACGACCAAATCAACCGGCTGGAGAAAAGCAAGGTCGAAGTGACCGAGCATATCGCCTACCACGAACTTTTCCTCAACTGGGTATTGGCGGCCATCGCCTTGCTGGCGGCCGAATTCCTGCTCGCCACGCTCGCTCTGAAACGCATCCCGTAAAAATCCGCTCGCCATGTTCCGATTCGCCAATCCCCAATACCTCTGGTTGCTGGCCGCCGTGCCGGCATTCGTCCTGCTTTTCTGGGCGGCGGCCCGCAGCCGCCGGCTCCGCCTGGCCCGTTTCGGCTGCGAAGCGACGATCCGCGAACTGATGCCCGAGGTGTCGGCTGGACGCAAAGTGCTGAAATTCACTATTTTTTGCTCTGCATTCTCCCTGCTTGCCCTGGCTGCCGCCCGCCCGCAGTTCGGCTCGAAACTCCGCGAAGAGAAGTCGCAGGGCGTCGAAATGATGCTGGTCGTCGACGTCTCCAACTCGATGCTGGCCGAAGACTTCGAACCCAGCCGGCTCGAACGCACCAAATATGCGATCAACAAACTTTTCGACGGGTTGAAGCAAGACCGCGTGGGGCTGGTCGTTTTTGCCGGCGAACCCAAGGTACAGCTGCCCATTACCTCGGACCACCGCATGGCCAAGGCATTCGCCCGCCGCATCGATCCGTCGCTCGTGCCGGTGCAGGGCACGGCCGTGGGCAAGGCGCTGGAGCAGGCGCTGCTGGCGTTCTCCGATCAGAGCGAGGAACCTCGCAGCCGGGCGATCATCCTCATTACCGACGGCGAGAACCACGAAGACGACGCGCTGGCCGTGGCCCGGCGTGCGGCCGACATGGGCATCCGCATCTATACCATCGGCATCGGCACGCCCGAAGGCGCTCCGATCCGCATCGGCGGCGAATTCGTACAGGACGAGAAAGGCGACATGGTGGTCTCGAAACTCAACGAGAAGATGTTGTCCGAAATCGCCGACCTTACCGGCGGAGCCTACGTGCGTTCGTCGAAACAGTCGATCGGGCTGGACGAAATCGTGAAAAGCATCAACGATATGGAGCAAACCGAGCAGTCGACCGTCCGTTTCGAAGAATATAACGAGCAATACCAATATCTTCTTGTAGCCGCACTGGTGCTGCTGCTCGTCGAATTTCTCCTGCTCGACCGCCGCAATCCGCTGCTGGCGCGATTCAACATCTTCGACGAAAAAGCGGACGCATGACGACCGGCCCGGCCGCACGCACGGCCATCCTCGGCCCGTTCCGATCCTTTCCGGTTTTGCCGACCCGGCGCGGCCGCTCCGCAGGCGGATTCCGCGACGAAAAGTTCGTTTTTCATTTTTAATTCTTAATTTTGCACCGCAGGCCCGCTCCGTCGCTGCCGGCGCAAGCCGGGAGAGGAAAGTCCGGGCAACGAAGAGTGCCGCGCAAGCTAACGACTTGATGTCCGTGAGGGCATGGTAGCGTAACAGAGAACGACCGCCTGCCGGGTTACCGGCCGGTAAGGGTGAAAAGGTGGGGTAAGAGCCTACCGCGGGGGCAGCGATGCCGCCCGGCCGTACGTCCCGCGGGTTGCAAGACCATGTATACCGACAGTGAAGGGTTGCTCGTCCGATGTCGGGGGGTAGGTTGCTGGAGGCGGCAGGCGACTGCCGTCGTAGATAAATGACGGAGACCCGGGATCGCTCCCGGGCACAGAACCCGGCTTACAGGGCCTGCGAACACAGGCGAAGCCGCTGCTTTTCAAGCAGCGGCTTCCTTTTTCGAATGCCGAACGAACGGAAACAGCAATCCTGTTTTTTACCTGCGGCGGCGCAGCAGCACGAACAGCAGCACCCCCGCCGCCGCGCCGACTGCCAGCCACACGCCCCAGCGGAAAGGCCGCACGACACGGGTCGTCGCAGCCTCGGCCCGCACCGCCGCTGAAGCCGCGCTGTCCGCCGCATATACAGTCTGCCCGACATGCCCCGCCGAAACGGTCGAATCGCACTTCCGGCGGCTGAAAATCTCCCGACGTTCGACCCGCGTTACCGCCCGCAACATGCTGTCGCTCCGCGCCTCGACGACCAACGTATCGCCCCGCCGCTGGGCCGAAACCGAAAGCCGCCCCTCGCGCACAGCGAATCCGGCACCAGGAGGCAAGGCATGAACGCCTGCCAGCGGCACGACGAGCACCGCCCGCGCCGCTGCAACGGTATCGCAGGTTTCGATCCGACTTTCGCACACCGACATTGTCTCCCGACTCCGGCACAGCGAGCGAAGCGTATCGCAACGCTGCATCTCCTGCATCCGCTCTACGGCAACGGCGCTGTGCCGCGCTTGAAAATCGTGCTGCGACCGGCTTCGCGAAGCCGCGCACGCCACAAACAGCGCCGCCGACAATCCGGCCGCGCCCATGCGCATCAAAAACCAAGGATTCATCATCATACGTATTTTTTGTTTAGGATGGATGTGCGGAAATTGCGGCGCAGGCTCTCGACCTCGCGCGTCAGCCGGTCGACCTTGGCCAGCAGCTCCTGCTGCGCGACTTGCCATTGGGCTTTCTCCTGCCGCAAAGCCACGTTCTCCTGCAACACTTGGTTGTATTTCTCGCTCAACAAATCGATCGAGCGCTGCATCTCGCACAGAAAATCGTTGTCCCGCTTGCGGCGCCCGACCGCCCACGACGCCACAGCGCCCAAAAATCCGCCCGGCAAAGCGAACGCGAACAGATCGCCCAACCATGAAAAATCGGTCATCATAAAATGTATTAAAGAAAGTTGTCATCGCAGCGTCGCAGAACGCAACGCCCGCAGCGGGGCGGCTCGTGCCCGCACTCCGCAACACCAGCCCTACCGCCAGTCGAAACCAGGATAAAGACGCCGCAGCTCACGACGCGACACCCGGTCGCGGATCAGCGCGGCCAGATAGTCGTTCTGGTCGGCCAGTGCATTGGCGATCGTGCGCTCCTCGACAAAAAATTCGTTGTCGCACAAGAGCCTGCGCACGTCGTCTTCGCGCCGCC
This sequence comes from uncultured Alistipes sp., assembly GCF_910580175.1. Lineage (GTDB taxonomy): Bacteria > Bacteroidota > Bacteroidia > Bacteroidales > Rikenellaceae > Alistipes. The sequence continues at coordinate 28,192 of NZ_CAJTXD010000002.1, read as the reverse complement.
GGTACAGCTCGGCCCAATAATAATAGCGAGCCGCCACCGCCCGATTCCGTTTTTGCACCCGCACACGACGCGGCGAAAAGACCTTGCGGCCTTCGGAGGGAAAATCTGCCATAGAGAAAAAGAAAGAGGCATCGACAATACCGCGAAACACCCGTTTCGCACAGCGAAAAAATCGATCGATCCGATCGGCAAGAGCCACGGAAGAACTCCGGGCCGCGGCGCTAAAAAATGCGCCCACAAAAAAAGAAGCGACCGACGTCGCTCAACCAAAAACGACCGGCATCGTCCGCCGCACAAATATACGATCTGAAAAAGGCGATGTCAAGAAAAACCCCGAAAATTTTTTCGGGGTCACGAACAAGGCGCCGTACAAGAGCCTGCGGCGCTATTTTTCCACGACGGGTTTCGCAGCCGTTTCGCCGGCAGGTTTCTTCTTGCGCACCGACCAGCCGAAATGGCCCAGCGCCTGCCCCAGAGCGAAATACTGACCGTGGGAATAGACGATCGGGCAGGCGCGCTCCAGACAAAAACGCCCCGACTGCGGATCGATATAGGCGTTGTCGGCCTGTACGCCCACGACTTCGGCGATGAACATGTCGTGCGATCCGAGCGGCACCACCTGCTGCACGCGGCACTCGATGTTGACGGGCGACTCCTCGATGATGGGCGCCGCCACATGCAGCGCCGGTGCAGGCGTCAGACCCATTTCGCGGAACTTGTCGCAGTCGCGGCCCGAACGCACGCCGCACCAGTCCGCAGCGCGGGCCAGCCGCTCGGTCGTGAGATTGATGACGAATTCGCCCGTGCGTCGGATGATCCCGTAGGAGTGGCGCTCGGGCCGCACCGAGATGTAGCACATCGGCGGATCGGAACAGATCGTGCCCGTCCAAGAGACGGTCAGCATGTTGTATTCTTCGGGCGCGGCGCCGCAACTTACCAATACAGCTGGCAGCGGATAAAGCACCGTACCGGGTTTCCAAGATTCTTTCAAAACAGCCATGATCCAAACATTATGGACAAAGGTAGTGAAAATTCGCTATATTTGCCCCATGCTTGCCGATTTCATCCGCTACATCGAGGCCGAACGCCGTTTTTCGCCTCTTACCGTGCGCAACTACCGCCATGACGTGGAGGAGTTTCTGGCATGGCTCGGCACCGACGAAGCCCGCTTCGATCCGCGGGAAGTTACCACGGCGCAGATCCGCGAATGGATCATCTTCCGCACCGAAGAGGGCAAGATAGGCGCCGCATCGATGAACCGCGAGCTGTCGTCGGTGCGGGCGTTCTTCCGCTGGCTCCACCGCACGGGCGCCATCGACAAAGACATCCTGCGTCCGTTGACCTCGCTCAAGACTTCGCGCCGTCTCCCGGCTTTCGTACCCGAAAGCCGCATGTCGACCATCGTGAACGAGTGCAGTTTCGACAGCGAACACTTCATCACGGAGCGCAACTCGCTGATCGTACTGCTGTTCTATTCGTGCGGGCTGCGGCTGGCCGAACTCGTGGGCATCGACCGCGGCGACCTGTCGGCCGAGTGTACCTCGCTGCGCGTACACGGCAAAGGCGATAAGGAGCGCCTGGTGCCCATCCTCGACGAAGTGCGAGAAAAGATTCTGCACTACCTTTCGATGATCGAGCGGCAAAAAATTTGCAATTGCGAGGAAAAAGCGCTATTTTTAACACATCGAGGCAAACGCATCGCCCGCAGCACGGTCTACCGCATCGTGCAGGCGGAGTTGGCGCGGGCCGGCGTCCAGGGCAAGAAAAGTCCCCATGTGTTGCGGCACACTTTCGCGACGCACCTGATGAACGGCGGCGCCGATATGCGCGAAATACAGGAACTTCTGGGCCACGCTTCGCTGCAAGCCACCCAGGTCTACACGCACAACAGCATTGCCCGACTCAAGGAAATCTATGCCAAAGCCCATCCCCGGGAGAAGCAGGGGAAGAAGTAAAACATTAAATATCAAGGCTATGAACGTGCAGATTCAATCCGTAAAATTCGACGCCGACAAGCGGCTGGTCGAATTCGTGAACGCCAAGATGGCGAAGTTGGACCGTTTTGCGGAACGCTCGACCGGCGCCGAGGTGATTCTCAAACTCGATAAAGACCACGAAAAAGGGAACAAGAACGCTACCATCACACTGCACATGCCGGGCGAAGAGTTGGTAGCCGCCCACCAAGCCAAAACATTCGAGGAGGCGGTCGACGAAGCGATCGACGCGCTGAAACACCAACTCGACAAGTTCAAGGCGAAAGCCGAGAAGTAACCGGACAAAACGGCCGCCTTTCGAAGGGCGGCCGTTTCGTTACGATTTCCCGGTTGCCGCAGCGCGTCATGTCCGCCGCCGCAAACCGGTCTTTGCGAATCCGCCTTAATATACCCACTCGAAATCGTCGACCCCCATCGTATTGGTAGAACAGCCGGTCAGATAGTCGCCGCGCATGCTCGTAGCACAAGAAATCACAAGCGAGTAATTATTCGCCGCGGGTTTCGCTTCGGCGTCGGCATACCATTGCAGCGGGATCACGCACTCGACCCATTCGCTGCTGCTCTCGACGATGATCTTTTCGCCATAGGCCAGGATCGGGCCTTCGTCGACGCTTGCCGTCGCTGCCGGGTTCCACATACCCGTGGGAGCCTGCATGCCCGAAGTCACTTCATGCTGCTTCGTCCAGTCGACGATCGCCGCATAAATCTGCGAGCGGTCCTGCTTTCCTTTCCAGGTCTCTCCCTCGGGGTCGTTGCTGCCCGCCTTGTCGATCGCCCCCACCTGTGCTTTATAGCGCACTTTCAGCGCCCGGGGCCGTGCTGTCCAGCCGTAAGGCTTGCCGAACGCCACCGTACCGCCCATGCCGGCAAAGATGAAATCGCCCGTAAAGAGATTGCCCGGCGCAAAAACGAACCCCAGCGCCATGCGCCCCTGAAGCAGCGCCGTACCTTTTTCATCGGGGTTTTCATAACACAACGGATCGGAGTTCCCCGCTTCGGGGTTCTCCAGGAAAGGATTGTTGCCGCAATCCCAGAATTGCATTCCCGCCGGGTTGGGGTAGGTCAGGCTCCACGACGAATCGGAGTCTTGATACTCCTTGCCCGACCATCCGGACATGTCGCCGTTGGGGATCGCATCGCCCGGCGCAGTCGCGAACTCGCCCGAAGCCAGCACGGCCATACCCGCCACAGCCCGGAACTCGTAGGTCGAAGCAGCGAAGACACCCGTACCGTTTTTTACCGTACGTATGTTCAGCCCGGCTTCGTTCGTCCCGACCTCCCACTCGGGGGCGATCCGGAAAACGCCATCGCCGGCCGCTTCGGCCGTATTCCAGTTCGCCGCGCCCTTGACCCGATACTGCACCGCGGCGTCCTGCGGCAGGTTGGCGGCCGTCAGCGTCGCTGTGTTGGCCCACAAGTCGGCATCTTCGGCATAGACCAACGACACGGCAACCGGCTCGTATTCATAATGCAGCTTCAACGTAGCGGAGACGCTCTGACGCGCTTCATCGGTCACGGTCAGCACAAAATTGTGATCCGACGACTGCTCGGCCGCCTCGCACAGCATCCGCAGCAGGGGCATGACGCCCGAAAGGTCGAAATCCAACGCCGTCTGTCCTTTGACGGCATCTCCATAGGGAAATCCGAGCGCCTCGAAACCCGCGATCTGCGACGGCGCAGGCTCCGCCAGATTCATTTTCGCAGCCAGCCCGGCCGCACCCAAAGTCTCGTCATCGAGCAGCGGCGAGACGATCGCGATGTCGAACGCGGCGATCCTGCCCGGCGCCTCGACCCGGACGACAAGCCGCCCGACATCGGCAAGTTGCTGCACTTGAGCGATATCGCCGCTCGCCAGCGTTACCGCAGGGGCCGCGGAGGGGGGTGCGAGACGGTCATCGTCCGTATCGTTGCACCCGACAAAGGCTCCGAGAGCCAAGGCCGCCAGGGCGACCCATCCAATTGTTTTCTTCATAATCAATGCTTTAAATCCATCATTCTGTTTGTCGACGGAGCGAATGTAGCAACCCGTCGGGCCATCGGCAAATAAATTCAACGAACCGCCCGAATCCTTCAATCGAAAGGGCCGATCGCCCGACGAACGCTCCGGCACGAAAAAAACGAAATACTCGAACAACACCCACATTTTGAATCATTTATATGTCGGCCTATTTTCTTACCCCCACTTTTATTTCCCTGCACTATTCCGAATTTCGGCGAAATCTTCGTATATTTGATTCGTGGCAGCATGTCTTATCGCACCGGCAGCCCCAAGAAACAACCCCGCCTGGGAAACGCCGGTGCTTCGAAGCCATGCTCCGTGTGATTATTCAAACATATCCATCATGAACAGAACGACGCTTTGCACCATGTTGCTTGCCGCCGCCATCTTGACCTGCGGCTGCCGTTCGTCGAAGGTAAGCGTCTCGGGCCGTTTCGTCGGCAGCGAGGCGACGACCGTCTACCTGGAGCAGGTCACGCCGCTGACGACCTCGGTCATCGACTCGGCGCTGCTCGACAAGGAGGGCGGCTACGAATTCCTGCTCAAGGACGCAACCCCCACTCCCACGCTCTACAACCTGCTCTACAACGGTACACGCATCCCGCTGCTGCTCGCCGGAGGCGACCGGCTGACGGTAAATGCCGTAGGCAGCGTCGTGCGCAACTATACGGTCGACGGCTCCGAAGAATCGGAGTTGCTGCGGCAGTTCTACCAAGCCTATGTAGGCGGCGCCCAGCAGCTCGACGCCATCGCTGCCCGCTTTGCGCGGCCCGGCCTTTCGAACGCCGAGCGCGAGGCGCTGAACCAAGAATATACAGCTGAATACTTCCGCATCCGGCGCGAGCAGCTGCGGTTTATCGTCGAGAACAAATCGTCGTTGGCCGCCGTCTATGCCCTCTACCAGCGTCTGCCGGGCGACACCTATCTGTCCAACGGCGACAGCGACGTGGTTTACTACCGCACCGTAGCCGAGGAGATCGAGAAACGCTACCCTTCGTCGCCCTACCTGCAACCGCTGCTGGGCGAAATCGCCCGCATGGACGCCCGCATCAACTTGGCATCGCAGGTCGTCGAGACAAGCTATCCCGATTTGGAGATGACCGACATTTACGGCAAGAAGATCCGCCTCTCGTCGCTCACAGGCAAGGTCGTACTGCTCGACTTCTGGTCTGTCGAACTGGGCAACAGCAACACGCTGAACGCCGAACTGAAAGCGATCTACCATAAATATGCCGATGCCCCCACTCCGCTGGAGGTCTACCAAGTGGCGATCGACTCCTCGAAGCCGCTGTGGATCACAGCCGTGCAGGAGCAGCAGCTGCCCTGGATCTCGGTCAGCGACCTGCGCGGCCGGGCCTCGACGGCCATCGGACTGTACAACATCCGCAAGCTCCCGGCCAACTTCCTGATCGACAAAAACGGCACGATCGTCGCCAAAGACATCTACGGCAAGAGTCTGGAGAAGAAGCTGGACGAGCTGACAAAAAGATAGCACCGGCAAACCTCATCCCGATGATCTACTTCGCATCCGACGTCCATCTGGGAAGCGGCAGCCCGACGGCCGCCCGCGCCATCGAACGCAAATTCGTGGCGTGGCTCGACATGGTCGCTCGCGATGCAGAGGCGATCGTTCTGGCGGGCGACATCTTCGACTTCTGGTTCGAATACAACCGCGTCGTGCCTCAGGGCTTCGCCCGCACATTGGGCAAACTCGCCGAACTGACCGACCGGGGCATACGCGTGGTGCTGTTCACGGGCAACCACGACATGTGGGTCGGCGACTACTTCGCCCGCGAATGCGGCATGGAAGTCCACACCTCGCCGCAAGTCCTGACGCTCCACGGCCGGCGCATCTTCATCGCCCACGGCGACAACATGCAGATCGACGGAAAGCCGATGCTGAAACTCCTCAACCGGATCTTCCGGTCGCGGATGCTGCGATGGCTCTTCGCCTGGTTCATACATCCCGACATGGCCTTGCGCTTCGGCCGCTGGTGGAGCGGCAAGTCGCGCAAGTCGCACCGCAGCTCGGGAACGCCCGAAGCCCGAATGAATGCCCCCTTGATCGAGTATGCCCGCAATTACGCCGCAGCCCATGCCGGCCGGCCGGTCGACCATTTCATTTTCGGACACATGCACGCCGCCTACGATTTCCGCGACGGCGCGCTGCACACCGTCCACCTGGGCTGCTGGAAAGAGATCCCGACCTATGCCGTCCTGCACGACAACGGGGAGTTGACCCTCGAACGGTTCGAACCGGCAACCGATAACCGCAACGCCGAAGACCGATAAAAAACGCCGAAGACCTATAAAACATGAAACCCTATCTCGATCTTCTGCGCCGCATCAAGGCCGAAGGCGTCGTCCGCGGCGACCGCACGGGCACGGGCACAAAAAGCATCTTCGGCCATCAGATGCGGTTCGACCTGCGCGAGGGATTCCCGCTGCTGACGACCAAAAAAGTGTTTCTCAAAGGAGTGATCCACGAACTGCTGTGGTTCTTGCGCGGCGACACGAACATCGCTTATCTGGTCGGAAACGGCGTGCACATCTGGGACAACGACGCCTACCGCTACTACGGCGAACTGTGCACGGCCCGGGGCATCCGGCCGCTGGAGCGCGACGCCTTCCTGGCGGCCGCCGGCACCGAATCGCCGATCGCAGGCTATCGCTATGGCGATCTCAACCACGTCTACGGCTACCAATGGCGTTCGTGGCCGCGCCCCGACGGCAGCACGATCGACCAGATCGCACAGGCTGCCGAGTTGATCCGAAAAAATCCCGAATCGCGCCGCATCCTCGTCTCGGCATGGAATGTCGCCGAAATCGAGGAGATGGCCCTGCCGCCGTGCCACGTACTCTTCCAGTTCTATGTGGCCGAGGGGCGTCTCTCGTGCCAGCTCTACCAACGCAGCGCCGACACCTTTCTGGGCGTGCCGTTCAACATCGCCTCCTATGCCCTGCTCACGCAGATGATGGCGCAGGTCTGCGGACTCGAACCCGGCGAATTCATCCACACCCTGGGCGACACGCACCTCTACCTCGACCACATGGAGCAGGTCGACGAACAGCTCGCCCGCACCCCGCGTCCCTTGCCTGTCATGCGGCTCAATCCCGCCGTGCAGTCGATCTTCGACTTCCGCTACGAGGACTTCACGCTTGAAAATTACGACCCCTGGCCTGCCATCAAGGCCCCGATGTCGTTCTGAACCCGGCGTCATCATTGCAAAAACGCCAACGTCATTGCGAGCAACGACGCGGCAAGGACAAGAAACAAATAAACCGTATGATTTCAATCATAGTCGCCGTAGCCGAAAACGGCGTGATCGGCAACAACAATGCCCTGCTGTGGCATATCCGCGAAGACCTGCTACATTTCAAGGCGCTGACGACAGGCCACCCCATAGTCATGGGCCGCAAGACCTACGAATCGCTCGGCCGCCCGCTGCCCAATCGTATCAACGTGGTCATCACGCGGCAGGAGCTTGCGATTCCCGGCTGTACGGTGGTGCATTCGCTCGATGAAGCGTTGGCGCTTTTTTCTCCCGGCGAAGAGGTTTTCATTATCGGCGGCGCACAAATCTACGCCGAGGCGCTCCCGCTGGCCGACCGCTTCTACCTCACGCGCGTGGAACACCCCTACGAGGGCGACACGCGGTTTCCTGGGTGGCCGCTCTTCGACAAACCGGACGCCGCACCGACTTCCTCCGCGTCTCGCCCGAGCGGGAAAAACGGCGGGTACTTCCATCCGGCACATTGGCGTCTCGTTACCATCGAAAGTTTTCCCTGCGGCGCCGACTACCCCTACCCCTTCACGTTCGAAACCTACGAACGGAAATAGGCAACCCCCAGTCTCTACAATCGGAAACCGGGCAGCCGCCCTATTGCTCGTAGGAAAAATCCAGGCGAGTCCACCCGCCGCGTTCGTCGCACACCTCCACGGCCGCAATATATTCGCCGGCCATCTCGTATTCATACGTACGATACTCGGGGGCGTCGGTGCTTTCCATCCACCGATAGACGATCTTCGCCGGCAGCGTATGCACTCGTCGGCCGCCGATGCCATACAGCAGCACCGAAGAGAAGTTGCCATAAAAGAGAAATTCGTCCAGCCCGAAAAGGTCGATGTTCAGGTTATTGAGCTGTTCGGGATCGTTTTCGCACTCGGCCAGCAGAACTTGCCCTTCGACATCGCGTCTCATCCCGACAAAAGCCCCGTCGACCATCGCGTACGACTCGGCATATTCGACGTTTTCATTCTCAAAGGTACTGCCGGCCAGGTATCCGTGCCGGTCGTAGGTGTAAGTTCCGGCACTTTCGCCAGAAAACTCCATCGTCTCATCCCATGCTTCAACAACCGTGACCGCCCGGCCGTCGGTCAGCCCGCAAACCACCCTGTGACCGGCACCGGCCGCCGTTACCCGATCGGGCGTATAAACGATCGCGACGTCGCGCACCCTCGCATCCGATGCACCGCCGTCCGCCGGACTCCCTGCCTTCTTCCGCATCGACACCACGCGCCCCTGCTCATCGTAGGCAAATTGGAGCTGGCAACTCGTACCATCGGATCGCGCGATGCGGACATGCGCAACCCGACGAGGCAGAATCCGGAACGCGGAATCGGCCCGGGCAGTTTCCGCAATTACTGCCCCCTCCAGCTTCGCAGCCGATAGATGCACACTGCCGAGCATCGCCACAAGAAAGAGAAATACGAACATGCACTGCATCGCCATGCCGGACATCCAGCTAAAAACACCCTGTTTCATCTTGCAAAAGTTCATGACCTTCAAGTCGTACAATATAGAGCACAAAATTAACCGTTTGCGCTCGAAATCTCCGGCATTCCATACCGGGCCGTCGATTTTTAGGTATTTATACCACCCCGCAATCCGCCGGGAACGAGTACCTTTGCACCTGCAAAGGTTTTCGTAGATATGGCAAAATATTTCGACATGCTCATGGAGGACGTGCGGTTCCGCGAGGGACTCAACTCCTGCATGAACTGCGGCGTATGCACGGGCGTATGCCCTGCGGCAGAGTTCTACAACTACGATCCGCGGCAGATCGTCTCGATCGTGCAGACACGCGACGAGGAGGCCATCGAACGGCTCCTCAAGAGCGACACCATCTGGTACTGCGGCGAGTGCATGTCGTGCCGGCCCCGCTGTCCGCGCGGCAACACGCCGGGCTATGTGATCCAGGCGCTGCGCACGCTCTCGCAGAAGCTGGGTTTCTTCGCCGAGAGCGAAAAAGGACGCCAGCAGCTGGCTCTCAAACGCATCATCGGCGACAACATCCTGCGCACGGGCTATTGCATCGTGCCGCGCCTGGTCAAACCCGAACTGCATCCCGAACAGGGCACCGTGTGGAAGTGGATTTTCGACCACGACAAGGATATTTTTCCGCAGTTCACGCCCGTCTACATGCGTCACGGCGCCGGCGCCTTGCGCCGCCTGGACGAAGAGTCGCTCGCCGAGATCGACCGCATCTTCGAGGTAAGCGGAGGCAAGACGATGTTCGAGGCTATCGAGCAGCACTCCGACCGCAAAGCCCGCGAACTGGGCTACGCCGACGGCGCAACCCAAGAATACATGATGGACGTATTTCTGAACAACAGCAACGAACACTATTGACCATGATCCGCCGCAACAGCTGGAAAGAATACCAGAAACAGATCGCCGACGACCGCTACTACTACGCCCGCAGCTGCATCCGCCAGAACTTTTTCCCGGGCAGCGAGAAGGCGTTCATCGACATTCTGCAAAACGACCTGGGCCGCGACCTGCTGGACGACCCCAAACACTCGTCCTGCACGGGCATCGGCTACCACTCCGACATCGTGCCGCTCGAAACGATCATGACCGTCGTAGCGCGGCAATTCGCCTTGATGACCGAAGCGGGCTATGAGCACTTCGTAGCTTCGTGCATCACTTCGTTCGGCGTTTACACCGAGATTCTGGCCACCTGGGAGGAGTTCCCCGAAATGGAGGAGAAGACACGCGAGAACTTGTTCAAGGCCACCGGCCGCGAGTTCCGCAAGCCGACCAGCTTGGCCCATACGTCGGACATCATGTTCCACTTCCGCGAGGAGATCGCCCGCAAGGCCAAACACAAGTTGGTAAACAGCCTCACGGGCGAGCCGCTGCACGTAGTCGAGCACATCGGGTGCCACTACGCCAAGATTTTCCCCAAGTCCGGCATCGGCGGTTCGGAATTTCCTTACGTGCTGGCCGGCATGATCGAGTCGTGGGGCGGCCAATGCGTCGACTACCCCGAGCGGCGCCACTGCTGCGGCTTCGGATTCCGCAACTACTTAGTGCAGGCCAACCGCGGCTACTCGATCGCCAATTCGCACAAGAAACTCGAAAGCATGGTCCCCTACAAGCCCGATTTCATCGTGGCCAATTGCCCAGGCTGCGCCATGTTCCTCGACAAATGGCAATATGCCATCGCCGAGATGGAGGGCACGACCTACGGCGAGAACGGTCATGGCATCCCGGTGCTTACCTACGAGGAGATGGCCGGGCTGGTGCTGGGCTACGACCCCTGGGCCTTGGGCATGCAGATGCACCAGGTCGACGTCGAACCTCTGCTCGACAAGATGGGCATCGACTACGACCCTGCGGCCAAATACCTGGGCCGCAACGGCAAATACATCGGACAACCCGATTCGGCGGTAGTCAACGGCTGTCCGCCCGAAACCCTCTACGGCATGCGCGAATAGAAGGCCGGGAGGAACTGCAACCGAAATAGAAGAAACTCGCATGAAAAAAACGATCATCATAGGCGGCGGCGCAGCAGGCATGCAGACGGCCCTGCGGCTCTCCGAACTGGGCATCGAACCGCTCATCGTCGAAAAAGAAGCCAACCTGGGCGGCAAGCTGCGGGGATGGCACGCCTTGTTCCCCTCCTTCACGCCCGCCGAAGAAGTGCTTGCCGAATTGCAGCGACGCATCGAGGAGAAAAAAATCGAGGTGCGCACACGCGCCGAAGTCCGCAGCATCGCCCCCCGCAGCGTGACGCTGGCCGACGGCACGACGCTGCCCTGCGACGCCGTGGTGCTCGCCTCGGGCTTCACGCTCTTCGACGCCGCCATCAAGGAAGAATACGGCTACGGACTCTACGACAACGTTTTCACATCGGTCGACATCGAACGCATGCTCAACGAGAAACGGGTCGCACGGGCCGACGGCTCGGCACCGCGGCGCATCGCCCTGCTGCATTGCGTCGGATCGCGCGACGAAAAAGTGTGCCAGCAACATTGTTCGCGCGTGTGCTGCATCACGGGCGTCAAGCAAGCGATGGAGTTGAAGCAGCTCTTTCCCGAGGCCGACATCTTCAACTTCTACATGGACATCCGCATGTTCGGCCCCGGCTACGAGGAGATGTACCGCGAAGCGCAGCAAAAATACAACGTCCACTTCGTCCGCGGACGCATCTCGGAGGCCGCGCCGACGATCGACGGACGCGTGCAGATCAAGGCCGAGGACACCCTCACGGGACGCCCGCTGCGCATGAGCGTCGACATGCTGGTCCTGCTGGTGGGCATGCGCGCCAACGACGACAACGCCACGCTCAACGAAGAGCTGCGGCGCGCTCCGAGCGGATTCATGGCCCCGCGCGACCACTTCCTGCACCACGTCGAAAGCAACGTCGAAGGCATCTTCTACGCCGGCACCGTGACTTCGCCGAAGAACATCGGCGAGACGCTCGACGAAGCCGCAGCGACGGCCGATGCCGTAGCCGAATACTTGAAAAATTAAGCGTATGGCAGCCATCAACTTCGGCTATTCGATTTCCAAACCCCGGGCCATCGACATCGACCGCAACAACCTGCGCAAAAGCGACGAAATCCTGCACGAGATGCCCGAGCTGCAAACCTGCATCGGATGCGGCAGCTGCACGGCCGTCTGCACGGCCGGCAACCTGACGGAGTTCAACTTCCGCAAGGTGCACACCCTCGTGCGGCGCGGCGAATACCAGGGCGCCTACGAAGAGATGAACAAGTGCATGCTGTGCGGCAAATGCCGGCTCGTCTGCCCGCGCGGCATCAACACGCGCGCCGTGGTAATGCTCATCAAACACAAACTGGGAGACCTCTGACGATGACTTTCTACGCACCTTTCTGTCTGCCGTTCATCCTCGGCGCTTTGGCGATGTTCGCCATCGTCATGACCAAGTGGGCGCTGTGGCTCTACCGACTGCCGCGCGCCGACAAGATGGCTGTTCTACGCGGCCTGCCTTCGCGTGCGACCCTCGATGCCGCGGGCGAGACGATCTGCGAATCGCTCCTGCACCGCCGCATCTTCCGGATCGATCCGCTGCTGGGCTACATGCACATGTCGCTGGCTTTCGGATGGTTTTTACTGATCGCCGTGGGCTGGATCGAGACGATCGCTTACCTGGGCTTCCACTATGTGCCGCTCCAAGGTCACGTGTTCTTCAAATATTTTGCAACCGGACTCGCCCACAAGCCGTTTTTCGACTTCGTGATGGACTTGCTGCTGCTCTTCGTCCTCTCGGGCGTCGCGCTGGCCTGGGGCAAGCGCCTGCATTCCAAGGCGATGGGCATGCGCCGCACAACCAAGCATGTCCTGGGCGACCGCATCGCGCTGTCCGCGCTGTGGATCATCTTCCCGGCCCGTCTGGTGGCCGAAAGCGCCACCTGCGCCCTCTATGGCGGCGGGGGGTTCCTTACCGGCACGCTCGGCGGCTGGATGCACGACCATCTTGGCGTGATGGCCTCGATCAACATCGAAGCGGCCGCCTGGTGGATCTACTCGTCGTGCCTGGGGCTGTTCTTCGTGGCGATGCCGTTCTCACGCTACATGCACATTTTCACGGAAGTACCGCTCATCTTCCTGCGCCGCTACCGCCTGCGCTCGGGCGAAAAGAAAAAGTCCTACGACCACTTCCAGGTCGAGGCCTGCTCCCGCTGCGGCATCTGCATCGACCCCTGCCAGTTGCAGAGCACGCTGGGTATCGACAACGTGCAGTCGGTCTACTTCCTGCGCGACCGCCGCTACAAAATGCTGCGGCCCGAGGTGGCCGACAACTGCCTGATGTGCGGCCGCTGCGCCACGAAATGCCCCGTCGGCATCGACCTCAACACCCTGCGACTCAACTCCCGCGACACACTGCGCAATCTGCCCGACAAACGTCGCTACGCCTATCTGAAAGAGGTCGATCGCTCGCAGGGCACCGGCCGGGTCGGCTATTTTGCCGGCTGCATGACCCTGCTCACGCCCCGCATCCTCACGGCTATGGAACAGATATTCACGGCCGCACGTGAAGAAGTCTGGTGGGCCGACCGCGACGGCGGCGTCTGCTGCGGCCGTCCGCTGAAACTCTCGGGCGAGACCGACGCGGCCCGCAAGATGATGCGCTACAATACCGAGCTGTTCCGCAAACACAACATCGCCACGCTCGTTACTTCGTGCCCGATCTGTCTGAAGGTCTTCCGCGAAGACTATGCGCTGGAGGGCATCGAGGTGCTCCACCACTCGGAATACATCCTGCGGCTCATGCAATCCGGACGACTCCGCACCGACCGCGGCGACACGGCCTACACCTACCACGACCCCTGCGAACTGGGACGCGGCAGCGGCATCTACGACCAGCCGCGCGCCGTGATCGAAGCGATCGGCCGCCTGCTGGAGCCGGCCGACACTCGCGAGAACGCCCTCTGCTGCGGCTCGTCGGTCGCCAACACGGCCATTTCTGACCGCCAACAGGTCGCCCTGGCCCGCAGCGTCGCCGCCGAACTCGAAGCCACGGGCGCCGAAACGATCGTCACGGCTTGCCCGCTGTGCAAGAAAGCCATTGCCCGGGGTGCCGCCAAAGAGGTGCACGATCTGGCCGAAATCGTTGCAGGCCACATCCGACGATAATTTCAAAAAACTATAACCGACTGAATATAAAAACAATAGTATTTTATAAAATATTAAATGCGATTTTTGTTTTGCAAAGCTCGATTTTTGTATTACCTTTGCGGACACAACAGCGATAGATTTTTTCGACGATATATCGCGGGATAGAGCAGTTGGCAGCTCGTCGGGCTCATAACCCGGAGGTCGGAGGTTCGAGTCCTCCTCCCGCTACTAAAAAAGCAGTCATCCGAAAGATGACTGCTTTTTTTCATTCATGGGCCTACGATTCATTCTTCCGGCCGGAATTCAGCCCTTCTTTACACCCCGCTCGGTCGTTCCAGTCCCCGTTCGGCGGCCAAGCGGAGCATCAGGTCGTAGGCAGCCTGGTAGTCGTTGGGGATTTCGCCGTCGAGAATCGCATTCTTAATTACCTCCTTGATCTCGCCGATTACCCGGCAGGGGCCTATGCCATAGGTCTGCATGATGATTTCGCCCGTAATCGGAGGTTGGAAGTTGCGGATGCGGTCGCGTTCTTCCAGGTCTTTCATCTTGCGACGCACCAATTCGAAGTTCGCCATGTAGCGTTTTACCTTGGCATCGATGCCCGACGTGATGTCGGCTTCGCAAAGCGTCATCAGCGCCTCCACGTCGTCGCCCGCTTCGAACAGCAGCCGCCGCACAGCCGAGTCGGTCACCAGGTCTTCCGACAGAATGATCGGCCGCAGATGGAGGAACACCAGTTTCTGCACGAACTTCATGCGTTCGTTCATCGGCAGCTTCAATTGGCGGAAAATCGCGGGCACCTGCTTGGAGCCGACCACTTCATGGCCGTGGAATGTCCAGCCGACTTTCGGGTCGTAGGCTTTGGTCTGCGGCTTGGCTATGTCGTGCAGCACCGCCGCCCACCGCAGCCACAAGTCATCCGAGCGGCGCGCCACATTGTCCAGCACCTTGAGCGTGTGGATGAAGTTGTCCTTGTGGGCATGCTGTCCCCGCCGTTCCACGCCGCGCAGGCGGTGGAGTTCGGGGAAAATAAGCTCCAGCAGCCCCGTCAACTCCAGCAGTTCGAAGCCCATCGACGGAATCGGCGACAATACGATCTTGTTCAGTTCCGTAGCGATGCGTTCGCGCGATACGATCTTGATGCGATGGGCATTGCGGCGGATCGCTTCGAAAGTTTCGTCTTCGATCGAGAAACCCAGCTGTGCCGCGAACCGCACGGCCCGCATCATGCGCAGCGGATCGTCCGAAAACGTCACGTCCGGGTCGCACGGCGTGCGGATGATGCAGGCATCCAGGTCGTCCAGCCCGCCGAAAGGATCGACCAGTTCGCCGAACGTCCGTTCGTTGAGCGACCAGGCCAGCGCATTGATCGTGAAGTCGCGGCGGCGCTGGTCGTCTTCCAGCGTCCCGGCCTCGACCTGGGGCTTGCGCGAATCATGCGTATAGGATTCGCGGCGCGCGCCCACGAATTCGACTTCCACGCCTCCGGCCCGAAGCATCGCCGTGCCGAAAGTCTTGAAAACCGAGACTTTCGTGTGCAGTTCGCGTCCCAACGCTTCGGCCAGAGCCACGCCGCTTCCCACCACCACGATGTCGATATCCGTCGAGGGGCGGCACAGGTAGTGGTCGCGCACATAGCCGCCCACCACGAAAGCTTTCACGCCCTGGGCTTCGGCCAAGCGCGAAATGCGTCGGAATATGGGATTCGAGAGCGGCACGCGGTTATTCGGCAAGTTTCAGTTCGCGGCGATAGAGCTGCACGGTGTTCTCCAGTCCGAAATAGAGCGCATCGCTGATGAGCGCATGGCCGATCGACACCTCGTCCGTCCAGGGTATCCGCTCCACAAAATAGTGCAAGTTTTCCAGCGACAAATCATGTCCGGCATTGAGTCCCAGCCCTTGGCGGCGCGCCTCCTCGGCCGCTGCAACATAGGGCGCGATCGCGGCTTCCCTGCCAGCCGCATATTCGCGGGCATAGGCTTCCGTATAAAGTTCTACCCGGTCGGCACCGCAGGCTTTCGCCCCCGCGACCATCGCTGGATCGGGATCGACGAAGTGCGAAACCCGAATCCCCCGTTCATGGAAGCTGGCCGTTACCTCGGCAAGGAAATCCCTGTTGGCCACCGTGTTCCACCCCGCATTGGAGGTAATCGCATCGGGAGCGTCCGGCACCAGCGTGACCTGCGCAGGCACGACTTCCAGCACCAGCCGGACGAAATCCGGTATCGGATTTCCCTCTATGTTGAGTTCGCTCGTCAGCACCCGCTTGAGCGCCCGCACGTCGTCGTAACGGATGTGGCGGGCATCGGGACGCGGATGCACCGTGATGCCGTCGGCACCGAATCCTTCGATGCGCGTAGCCGCAAGCACCACATCGGGCAGATTGCCGCCGCGCGAATTGCGGACTACGGCAATCTTATTGATGTTAACACTCAACTTTGTCATAATTTCACTAACTTTGCTTCCGATAGCCGTCCGCAACCGCCGGACGGAGATGCCGCACGGCAGCTTCGCAGCCTCCGTTCCGGCGTGGTAAAGTTACTTATTTTTTCGCAACTCCGCCGATGAAAATCATACTTTTTTCCCGCGGCAACGCCGACCGCAGCACCGAGGACGTGCGCCAGCTCTTGAAAGCGCTCCGCCGCCACGGCTTCGACTATCTCGTCAACGAAGAGTTCGCGCCCGTCGTCCGCGAAGCAACGGGAGAGGAGATACCCGCCGACAAGTTGTACGGCGAGCGGCTCGGCCCTCAGCCCGCCGGCACGACGATGGTCTGCTACGGTGGCGACGGCACGCTGCTGGAGGGCGTCCACCGGCTGGGCGGCGCCCCGATTCCGGTCGTGGGGATCAACGCAGGGCACCTGGGGTTCCTGACCGGCGCGCCGAGCGAAAGCGCCGAGCAAGTTTTCGGGCAAATCGCCCGCGGCGAACTGGCCGTGCAGCCCCGGTCGATGCTCGAAGTACACGGCGACTTCGTGCCTGCCGCCGGGCCGATGCTGGCGCTCAACGAGTTTACTGTCCAGCGCCACGGCGCCGACATGCTTTCGGTCGAGACCTACGTCGACGGCCAAATGGTCGCGACCTACCACGGCGACGGCGTGATCGTCTCCACGCCCACCGGTTCCACGGCCTATTCGCTCAGCGCCGGCGGCCCGGTTGTCGCCCCCTCGTGCGCCTGCCTCATCATTTCGCCTTTGGCGCCCCACAACCTGACCATGCGTCCCGTGGTGGTTCCCGACACGGCGCGGATCGCCCTGCGCGTGCACGAACGGCGTTCGGATGCGTTCGCCACGCTCGACAACCGCAGCTACCCCATCGCCTCAAGTGCGGCCTTCTCCATCCGACGGGCCGAACAACCGATTTTTCTGGCCATGCCGCACAATATATCGTTTTACGACACGTTACGCAATAAGATGATGTGGGGAATAGACATCCGGGAAAAACGATGAACCGGGCATGAACGTTCGATTCCGACCGTCCGCCATCAACTATTCGCTGTTCCATTATTCATTTTCAAGGGAAATTCCCTATATTTGTGCCCTATTATGAGCCAAGAGAAACGCATACCGCAACACGTCGCCATCATCATGGACGGCAACGGCCGCTGGGCCGAGTTGCACGGCTTGCAGCGGCACGAAGGCCATGCGGCGGGCATCGAGCCGATCCGGGCTTCGCTGCGCGCGGCCATACGCTACGGCATCGGCTACCTGACGTTCTACGCTTTCTCAACCGAGAATTGGGGACGCCCCGCACAGGAGGTCGACGCGCTCATGGAATTATTCTGCCAGTGCGTGATCCACGAGACGCCCGAATTGCAGCGCCAAGGCATCCGCCTGCGGACGATCGGCGACAACACGCGTTTTTCGGAGAAAGTGCGCAGCCACCTGGCCCGGGCCGAGGAGCAGACCGCCGCCGGCGACCGGCTGACGTTCATCCTCGCGCTCAACTACTCGTCGCGCGACGAGATTACCCGGGCAACCCGCCAAATCGCCGCACGCGCCGCTGCCGGGGCACTCGACCCGGAGCGGATCGACGAGGCGACCCTCTCCGCGGCGCTCGACACGGCGGAGTATCCCGATCCCGACCTGGTGATCCGCACCAGCGGCGAGAAGCGGTTGAGCAACTTCCTGCTCTGGCAGGCATCCTATGCCGAACTTTACTTCCCCCAGGTGCTGTGGCCCGACTTCTCCGAAGAGGAGTTCGACCGTGCGATAGCCGAATACGACCGGCGCGACCGGCGGTTCGGACTGGTCAAATGAACGAAAGTTGAAGATTAGATATTGACAGATGAATCATTTCGGTAAGGTACTCGCAACGGTGGCGTTGCTGACGTCGGGTGTTGCGGGTACATTCGCCCAGCAGCCCGCGCATCCTGTTTCCGCGGCCCAGGAAACCCCGGCCGGGAAACATGCAGAGACGGTCGACGAAGCGCCGTCGTTTCCGGAGAATGCGCCCCTGCTGCACCACGAAGCCACGCCCCGGCTCTACCACATCCGCAACGTCGACATCCACGGCGTGAAATACCTCAACCCCGAAATCCTCAAGTCTTCGGCCGGACTCATCGCCGGGGATTCGATCTACCTGCCCAGCGACTTCATCGCCAACGCCATTTCGCGGCTTTGGAGCCAGCGTTTCTTCTCCGACGTGAAGATCGGCGCCGAAATCGAGGGCGACAGCCTCGACCTGCAAGTCTTCCTCAAAGAGCGGCCGCGCGTCTACAACTGGGCGTTCGAAGGCATCTCGAAAGGCAAACAGAAAGACCTGCTCGAAAAACTCAAGCTCAAGCGCGGCAGCGAACTTTCGGACTACGTGATCGACAAGAACATGAAGTTGATCAAGAATTATTGGGCCGACAAGGGTTTCCGCGACACCGAGGTCGAGGTGCGCATCGAGAACGACTCGGTGCGTCCGCAGGCCGTTACCGTCACTTTCGTCATCGACCGCAAGAACAAGATCAAGATCGGCAAGATCAACTTTTCGGGCAACGACAACTTCGCCGACAAGCGCCTGCGCCGCACGTTCAAGAAGACGCACCAGAAATCGATCAACTTCTTCCGCAACACCAAGCTGAACGAGAACGACTTCGAGGAGGACAAGGAGCTTCTGATCGACTTCTACAACTCGCGCGGCTACCGCAACGCCACCGTCGTTCGCGACTCGATCTACCCGATCGACGACCGCCATCTGGGCATCGACATCCAAGTGTCGGAGGGCAACAAATACTACATCCGCAACGTCTCGTGGGTGGGCAACTCCGTCTACGAGACCGAGGAGCTGCAACGCATGTTCGGCGTCAAGCGGGGCGACACCTACGACAAGAAGACCATGCACAAGCGCCTCGGCATCCAGAAGGAGACCGACCTGGAAGCGATGTCCGTGTCGTCGCTCTACCAGAACAACGGTTATCTGATGTCGCAGATCGACCCGGCCGAAACCATCGTAGGCCCCGACTCGATCGACATCGAGGTCAAGGTATTCGAGGGCAAGCAGTTTACCATCAACAACGTGGGTATAACAGGCAATCAGCGCGTCGACGACGAGGTAATCCGCCGCGAGCTGACCACCTACCCCGGCGAGTTGTACGACCGCTCGCTGTTGATGCGTACGCTGCGCCTGCTGGGTTCGATGGGGCACTTCAACGCCGAGAACATCGCACCCGACATCCGCCCCGTGAACAACGAGCTGGTCGACATCAACTGGGCGCTCGAAGAGCAGGCCTCCGACCAGTTCAACATCGCCGGCGGTTGGGGTTCGGGCACGTTCGTCGGCTCGGTCGGCATCACGCTGAACAACCTTTCGATCAAAAACTTCTTCAAGAAAGGCGCCTGGCGCCCCTACCCCATGGGGCAGAACCAGCGGCTCTCGATTTCGGCCCAGACCAACGGCACTTATTATAAGGCGTTCGCATTCAGCTTTACCGACCCCTGGCTGGGCGGCAAGAAACCCAATTCGTTTACCCTCTCGGCCCATATTTCCGAGCAGAACGACGCCAACTGGCTTACCAAGAAGGCTTCGCGCTACTTCCGCACCTACGGCGTGGCGGCAGGTCTGGGCAAACGGCTTTCGTGGCCCGACCCCTACTTTACGTTCTACGCCGAAGCCAGCTACGAACGTTATTCGCTCAAGGGCTGGGATTCGTTCATCGTCAAAACCGGTTCGTCGAACCTGCTCTCGCTCAAGCTCGTGCTGGGCCGCAACTCCGTCGACCAGCCCATCTACCCGCGCCGCGGTTCGGAGTTCAGCGCCTCGGTACAGGCCACGCTGCCCTATTCGCTCTGGGACGGCAAGGACTACAAAGCACTCGAAGAGCAGGCCGCCAGTTCCAATTCGGCCGTGGCCAACCGCGCCAACCAGGAACGTTACCGCTGGGTAGAGTTCCACAAGTGGCAGTTCAAGGCGCAATGGTTCCAGGCGCTGACCCGCAATTCGAATCTGGTCTTGATGCTGCGGGCCGAAATGGGTTACCTGGGCAGCTACAACAAGAACAAGGTCTCGCCTTTCGAGCGGTTCGAGGTCGGCGGCGACGGCATGTCGGGATACAATATCTACGGTATCGACATCATCTCGATGCGCGGTTACGAAGACGGCGCGCTCGACCCGACGAGCTACTATTCGTGCGGCTACAACAAGTACACGGCCGAATTGCGCTACCCCGTGATCCTCAAACCTTCGTCGCAGATCTACGTGCTGGGCTTCCTGGAGGGCGGCAATGCGTTCGACTCGTGGCGCGAATTCTCGCCCTTCAAGATCAAGCGTTCGGCCGGCTTCGGCGTGCGGCTCTACCTGCCCGTGGTCGGTATGCTCGGCATCGACTGGGGCTACGGCTTCGACGCCCCGGCCAACAGCACCAAGAAAAGCGGCAGCCAGTTCCACTTCGTGATGGGCCAGCAGTTCTAAACCTCCAAAACGCAGTCGGACCGCGCGCACAGAACCAATAAAGCCTTTGCTTGGCAATAAATTTGAAAGAAAAAAGTTATATTTACAGAAAAATACGACCGGAATGCCCCGACACCCACGGTTGCAAAACGGAATATGACTTAAAACCGAATCCTATGAAACGATTGATGTTCATCGCTGCATTCGTCCTGGCAGCTTCCGCCGCCACGGCCCAAAACTGCATCATAGTCAACAGCGAGAAGATCTTCAAGTCGATCGACGCCTACAACACGGCCATCGCCACGCTCGACAAGCTCGCCGAGGAGTACCAGCAGCAGGTCGACGCCCGCTTCGCCGAGATCGAGACCTACTACAACAACTACATGGCGCAGAAAGCCTCCATGTCGGCCAACATGCGTCAGTCGCGCGAAAACGCCATTCTGGCCCTCGAAAAGGAGGCAACCGAATACCAGCAGAGTCTCTTCGGCCAGGAGGGCGAGCTGATGAAAAAACGCGTCGAGATGATCGCTCCGATCCAAAAACAAGTCTTTGCCGCCATCGAAGCCTATGCCAAACAGGCGGGCGCCTTGGCCGTGATCGACTCGTCGAACAACCCCACGCTGCTATACGCCGCCCCCGCTGCCGAACGCACGCAGGAGGTAATCGCAGCCTTGAAAAAATAACGCATCAAAAACTTAACGAATAACTATCCCCTATGAAAAAGGTAATCAAGCTGACCCTCGCGGTTGCATTGACGTTGAGCGCTTCGTCGCTTTTCGCCCAGAAGTTCGGACGCATCAACACCCAGGAAATCCTTCTGGCCATGCCCGAAACCAAAGAGATGAACACCAATATGCAGGCCTACGGCAAAGACCTGGAAGACAACCTGGAGACCATAGCCGTAGAGTTCAACCAGAAACTGGCCGACTACCAGAAGAACTATGCCAGCTACTCCGATGCCGTGCGTCAGCTCAAGGAGAAGGAGTTGCAGGAGTTGCAGAACCGCCGCCAGGAGTTCGAGCAGATCGCCCAGCAGGACTACCAGAAAAAACAGCAGGAACTGCTCACCCCGATCATCGAGAAAGCCAAGGGCGCCATCGACAAGGTAGCCAAAGCCAACGGCTACATGGTCGTTTTCGATACGGCCACCGGCTCACTGGCATCTTTCGACGAAGCCACGCTGACCGACCTCGCACCGCTGGTGCGTGCCGAACTGGGCATTACCGAGGAAGCGCCGGCCGCTGAATAAGACCCGAACCGGCGGCACGGACCGACGGCCACGACCCGCCGCAGCGACAACACAGCCAAGCCCGGGTGCATACCCGAAAAGGCAAGAACGACCCCTACCGCCATTCGTTTGCGGCAGGGGTCTTTCTTCGCATTCGACCCGGGCGGCGGCTTCTCTTTTATCGTTATCGCCAGCTTGTTGTTCATTTCGTCCGACAATCGAACTTTTCGAACTATTTCTTGCAAAAAACTGCCTATATTTGTCGCAAACTTCAGAAACAATGAATACCCAACCGCAAGAAAACGCCCAGTCCATTACCGACTTCACGCTGAGCGAACTCATCGCCCGAACAGGTTACGGCAATTCGACGTCGCAAGAATTCATCATCGCCCACAGCGGAGCGGCCGACCTGGAGGCGTTCCACTTCCCCTGCCGCATCGATGCCTTCATCATCGGTATCGGCACCGAAGGCGAAACCCAGGTCTCGGTCAACCTGACCGACTACATACTGCATGAAAACACGCTCTTTCTCATCGCGCCGCAAAACATCATCCAGGCAGCCCACGGCACGCTCAAAGGGCACATGGTGGTGGTTTCGTCCCACTTTCTGCAACGCATGAACATCGACATGAAACACCTCATGCCTCTGCTGCTGCAACTCGGCACTCATCCCTGCATCGACATCTCTACCAAAGAGCGGCAAGAGTTGCAACATTTCATTTCGCTGATGGATCACGAAATCCACGCGTCGTCTTCGGCTTTCGCCAACCACATCATCAGCGAACTCTTCATCGCCACCCTCTACAAAATCGGCGACACCGTGCAGCACTATCTGGAGACGCATCCCGAAACCGAGAAACGCAAGCCGAGCCGGGCCGAAAACTACTTCCACCGCTTCCTCCAGGAACTCAGCAAACACTACAAGACGGAGCGCAGCGTAGGATTCTATGCCGAACAGCTCTGCATCACGCCCAAGTACCTGACGACCCTGGTCAAGGAATTCAGCAAGCATTCCGTCTCCGAATGGATCGAAATCTATGTGATCCTTGA
The DNA here is from genome assembly GCF_910580175.1 of uncultured Alistipes sp. Taxonomy (GTDB): domain Bacteria; phylum Bacteroidota; class Bacteroidia; order Bacteroidales; family Rikenellaceae; genus Alistipes. The sequence continues at coordinate 5,173 of NZ_CAJTXD010000002.1, read as the reverse complement.
AGCCAAAACACTGCTCAAATATTCGAACCTCAGCATCCAGGAAATCGCCTACACGCTCAATTTCCCCAACCAATCGTTCTTCGGCAGCTATTTCAAGCGCAACACGGGCATGTCGCCCTCGCAATACAAAGCCGCAGACACGACCAACGAGGAGGGGGGGGGTGTCTGCTCGGATATTTAAACTACTATTGAAAACCCTTTAAACAGCCATTTTCCAACATCTGGCGCACTACTGGTTTTTCATCAGAACGGATACCCCACGCCGAAGTTCAGCGCCGTGTTCTTCCACCGGAAGTTGTGTATCCAGCGTTCGCCCGCCGGGTTGTTGGGATTGTGCAGTTGAATGCCCCAGTCCAGACGCAGCACGGCGAATTTGATGTCCAGACGCAGACCTAAGCCTGTGTTGAAGCCCAGTTGGCGGTAAAACTTGTTGAAGTAGAACACCGCATCGTCAGAATATTCCGAGGGATCGGTGCGGATATACCAGATGTTGCCCACATCGAAGAACGTCGCACCATGTACGATGCCCCAGATCGGGAAGCGCAGTTCCAGGTTGGCCTCCAGCTTCACGTCGCCCGTCTGCACCGGGAACGGACTGTGGGGATCGGGCACCGATCCCGGCCCCAGCGTACGGGGTGTCCAGCCGCGCATGCTGTTGCTGCCGCCCGCATAGAACTGGCGGTCGATCGGCACGCTCGGCGAATTGCCGTAGGCCATCGCCACACCGCCGTAAAGCCGCCATGCAAGGGCCGTTTTCTCGCCCAGCATATTCTTGCGGCTCAAGCTCAGGTCGGTGCGGAAATACTGCGCATAGCGCAGGCCGAAAATCCGATAGTAGCCCTTGTCTTCGTAGGGTTTCGAAAAAAGATGTTCCAACCCGTCGATCAGGTTGCCCGCCGTCTCGGCGTTGAAGCGGATTACCGTGGCATTGCCACCCAGATTCTTGAACTGGTTGTTGTAGCCATAACTGAACGCCAGGCCCGCAATGAACTGCGGCTGGTAGCTGTACTCCAAATACTTGTTGAGTGTGCCGGCCAGAAAATCCTTGTCCAGATAGCCCACATCCACCACGTGGATGTCGATCGGCCGCAACGAAAACGACGAGTAGCGCGAGTCGGTCCAAAGGTAGGAGATGCCGGCGCTCGACAACGTGCGCCGATAGTAGGGGCGATCCTGGAAATTGATCGAAAGTTCGATCTTCGTCTTGGGCTGGTTGACCGAGCGGTAGCGCATCGGCCGCCACGGCACCAGAAAGCGCGGGAAGGTCAGCCCCACCGACGCAGCGAACTCCGTAGCGCGCTTCTTCCGCGCATCGGGCGCCTTCATGAATTCGTAACCTGCCGTGAACGACACATCGAACGATTCGGCACCCCGGAAAATATTGCGGTTCTGGTAACCTACGGTCGCCTTCAGCCCATAGAAACTGGAGGTCGTGCTCCCTTCCAACTCCACCTTGAAACTCTGCCGAAGCGTCGGTGTACACAAGATATTGCAAGTCAGATAGCCCTCCCGAGTATAGTCCGTGCGGGTCGAGTCGGCCGCAGCGCCGATATAGGAAACGTAGTTGGTCACATCGACCGTCTGCGGCTGCTCGACGAACGCGATGCGGGCACTGCGGAAATACCCCATCGCCATCAGGTCGGTATAGGTGCGGTTGACCTGTGCCGAATTGTAGACATAATTGGGGTAGAGCGGCACCGCCTGCCGCAGAATGGAGGGCCGGACGTTGGGCCGTTTTTCATAGATGACGTTCAACCCCCGATAATACACCGTGTCGAGACGCGAAAAGAGCATCGAATCGGTACGCAGGGCGATCGGGTCGAAATCGGGATAAATGTTGATACGGTCGATGCGGTAGACCATGTTGTTGTCCATCACAGCTTGGCCGCGCTCGTCGTAGCCCGTCAGGTGCTGTTTGACGACGATCCGCACCCCCACCCGATGATCGCTCAAAAGCGTGTCGGCCACGAATTCGATGTTGTTGACCGAGAAATTATAATAGCCCCGTTCCTTGAGGTAAGCTGTGATGCGTTCCCGCTCGCTATCCAACATCGTAATGTCGAAAATCCGGCCGGGCCGCACCAAGGTGTTGACCGTATCGGGCGCCAGAATCTGTTCCAGAAACTTGTCGCGGAATTCGTAGGACACCGTATCGATCAGATAGGGCGCTCCCTGCCGCACCCGATAGACTACCCGCGCCCGTTTGCGGCGCGAGAGGGTGTCGACCTCGAACGACGCGGCAGACGAGAAAAACCCCTTGGTGTCCATGTAGACCTTGAGGTTCTCGGTGCTCTTGCGCGTCAGTTCCATGTCCAGCACCACGGGCGCTTCGCCGATCTTGCGCTTCCAGTTGTTCCAGCCGTTCTGCTTCTCCGGGTCGGCCTGCTCGTAGAGCCACACATAGAAATTCGTGCCCAGCAGCCGTTTGTTGGGCGTCTGACGCACGTACTTCTCCAGATCGGCGGCCGGAATCCGCTCCTTGCGGGGCGCCGACTTATCGGTTTCGACGTTCACCCGCTGCAAGAAATACTTTCCGTCGGGAATATGGCGCGTAACGCTGCATGCCGAGCACACGAAGCCCAGCAGCACGGCGAACCCTATGCGTCGCGCCCTCCGCATCGGGTCACTGGTTGAAGAACCCCTGCTCCTTGAGCAAGGCGAAATACGACTCCGAAAAGACCAGGTTGTCACGCCGCACGTAGCGCCGCTCGGTAAACACCTTGGCCAGATTCTCCAGGCCGTTCTCCTCCAGAAGCCGGCGGGTCTGTTCCGACTCCTCGCGCTCGGCCCACAGCTCGTCGATCTCGGCCGCCGTGTAGTCGGAATATTTTTCGTAGTGTACAACCGCATCGAGCGGCAGCCGATCGGTCAGCTCAGGCGTCTCGTCGGGGTATCCGACCACCACGGTCGTGAGCGGAATTACCCCCTTGGGAAGCTCCAATATCTGGATGATCTCGGCCGCCGTGTACAGCGTAGTACCGAGGTAGCAGATCCCCAGGCCGTGCATTTCGGCCTGCACGCAGAAGTTCTGCGCGGCCAGCAGGGCATCGGTCGCCGCATTGAGAAACCAAACGAGATTGTCGTAGGCCGGGTCGGCACCTCGCTGCTCGCACCACATCGTGAACCGATGCACGTCGGCGCACACGGTTACCAGACATGGCGCCTGCTCCAGCATCGGTTGGTTGAAATGACACGGCGCCAATCGCTCGCGCAGCGCCTTGTCGCGCGTGACGACAAGCGAATAAAGCTGCATGTTGCCGCACGTCGAAGCTCGGGCCGCCGCTTCGAGACAATTTTGCAACACCTCCTCAGGGATAGGTGTCGGACGAAACTTACGTATAGACCGATGCTTGAAAAGCACATTCTTCATAGTGATTCCTGTTTTGAAAACATTCTGCAAAAACGATACAAACAAGCGCCCGAACCTCCGGACGCATGTTTTGCCGCCGCCGTTCCGGCAAGCCGGACACCTCGCCCGAAGCATCGCCGGGCCGAACGGCAATCAATCCTCGACAAAAATAGTAAAACTTTTAGAAGTTTTACTATTTTTGTCGTGAGATAACCGCACGAGTGAACCATGCGTACAGCTTTTGCCAAATACGAAGGCGCCGGCAACGACTTCATCCTCATCGACAACCGCGAGGGCGGCTTCGCACCCGATCCGCAGCGGATCGCCCGCTTGTGCGACCGGCATTTCGGCATCGGTGCCGACGGGCTGATGACCCTCACAGCCGGCCGCGGCGCCGATTGTACGATGCACTATTACAACGCCGACGGGTCGGCGGGCGAAATGTGCGGCAACGGCGCCCGTTGTTTCACGCTCTTTACCGAGCATCTGGGCATCGGCGGCCGTGAAAAGTCGTTCGACGCCACAGACGGCCGTCACAAAGCCATTGTCCGGCAGGCAGACGCTTCCACAGGCGAAATCGAGGTCGGACTGATCGATGTCGAACGCATCGACGCAGGCGCAGGCTGGTGGTTTCTCAACACGGGCGTACCTCATTATGTAGAATTCGTCGCCGCCACCGCCACAGTCGACGTCTTGACCCGGGGCCGGCAGATTCGCAACGACCTGGCTCGCTTCCCGCAAGGCACCAACGTCGATTTCGTCGAAATCGTCAACGCAAACACGCTCCGCATGCGCACCTACGAACGCGGCGTCGAAAACGAAACCCTTGCCTGCGGCACAGGAGCGGCGGCGGCCGCCGTCATAGCCAATTTTGCACGGCATCCGCAGACCGACACGTTCCTCATCCATGTGCCGGGCGGCCTGCTCCGCGTGGCCTTCACGCACATGCCCGGCACGCAACGCTACACCGGCATCCGGCTTTCAGGGCCGGCACGACGCGTATTCGAAGGGACATTCGACACAGCCGATCTCTGAAAATCCATTCTCATAGTTTCCACCCATGAAAACAGACAAAGGAGTTCGCACCCGCGATACCGACGAACTTCGCAAAGCCAAACGGCTCGAACCGCTCCACAAGAGCGGAAAGGAACGCCATGCCCTATACAGCAGCATGGACGACGAGGACGACGACCTGCCCCGCCCCAAACGGGAATCGGCACTGGATTATTTCGACGAAGAATAGCAGTGCCATGACCGAAAAATTCATCATGGCCGGCACCACGGCCCTGCACATCTGCGATTCCGAACACGGCGACCGCTGCGTAGTCTTGCTGCACGGCTACCTCGAATCGCTCTTGGTATGGGAAGAATTCGTACCCCTGCTTTACAAAAATGTACGCGTCATCACGCTTGATCTGCCCGGACACGGCATTTCCGAAGTGAAAGGCAACGTACACACGATGGAATTTCTGGCCGACACAGTCGCGGAAGGCCTTCGGAGACTTGGCGTGTCCCGTTGTACGTTGGTGGGTCATTCGATGGGCGGTTATGTGGCGCTGGCTTTTCTGGAAAGACACCCCGACATGCTTGAGGGGGTGGTTTTGTTGAGTTCAACCCCCAATGCCGACACACCGGAAAAAGCCGAAAACCGCCGTCGGGAAATCGCCTTAGTCAAGGCCGGGAAGAAAGATACCCTGGCACGTGTAGCCCCCGCGGCAGGATTCGCCCCGCAAAACCGCCTCCGCCTGCAAGATGCGATCGAAGATTTGGCCGACCAAGTCTTCCTTACTGAAGACGCGGGTATCGTCGCCTTGCTGGAAGGCA
>NZ_CAJTXD010000001.1:413561-549685 GCF_910580175.1 uncultured Alistipes sp. | reverse complement strand
TTTCAGGGGTCAAATCAACCTTGGCCGCAGGGGTCATCCGCGCCTGGGTTTTCCACCTGCAGCCGGCATTTGATCTCCTCGGCCGTTACCCGCGCGTGAACGGCCGACAGCTCGCGGCAAATGGCGATAGCCGAAGCCCGCATTTCATCCAGCCGTCGGTTGATTTCGACCGCCGCGGCGCTTTTCCCCTTCATTCGTCCCGACGTCCACAACGACCACGGGGCAGTGAGCTTCGTGCCGAAGACGCACGTCGAGCTTCCGACGGCGAGTCGAGCCATTACGGGACAACGACCCGCGGCGTCCGGTTCGTTCTCTTTCGTGCACCTTTTCTCGCCTCGGCAAAGTGCGAACGAGTTCGCCTCTGCCCTCGGCTTACCGAAAACGTTCTTTTTAAGGTAGAACGAGACCTTTACTTCCTCCTGTTTCATAACCCTGATACCTGTTTGCAAAATTAACTGATATAGAGCTATTTGAAACCATGAAAAATACAGCTGAATATAGAAACAAAACCCTCATTCGGCGCTTCGACCCCGTCTTTTTACTCCCGAACCGAAAAAAAGCTACTTTTGTAATCGGGATGCGAGGGGAATCGACGGCGCAGCGAACCTGCGATCGAATCGGGCGGCCGACGGTAGGCGAAACGGGCGTTATCCGCCCCTTGAAAAGGGCAGCGGATAAGTAGCCGAAAGGCTTTCCATGTTCGGATTCCGGACTCTTTTTCGGTGTTAACCCGTCTGCGAAGCCTATAGCCAAATGAAGCTGCCAAATTCTGACTTACAACACATTAACATTATTTGACTTACCATTGCGCTGCTCTCGGATTTTCTTCGTATCTTTGGCTTCGCCCAAGATACTTCGTTTCGGCAATGCTCAAATAAATTTGGCATTGCACTCAACTTATTCGTATCTTTGTAAAAAGATATTCGCTCCGGCGGGTCGAAGCGCTGATTTCGGCCTTGCTGTTTTTGGTTTGGATTTAATTTGCGCTCCCATGATTCCCCAGCCCGAACGTCAACGTATCATTGATCTTATCCGGCGCGAAGTCGTGCCGGCCATCGGATGCACCGAGCCGGTCGCCGTCGCTTTGTGCGCGGCGCGTTCGGCCGAATTGCTCGGGGGATTGCCTGAACGGATCGACGTGCGGCTGAGCGCCAACATCCTCAAGAATGCCATGGGGGTCGGCATCCCCGGCACAGGAATGATCGGCTTGCCGATAGCCATTGCGCTGGGGGCTTTGATCGGCCGCTGCGAACGCGGGCTGGAAGTGTTGTGCGACGTTACGCCCGAAGCCGTGGAGCGCGGCCGGGCGTATATCGACGAAAAACGCATCGGCATCGCTCTCAAGGAGGCGATCGCTGAAAAACTATATATCGAGGTCGAGACTTTTGCGGCCGGACATCGTGCCGTGGCCGTCATCGCGGGAGGACATACCGATTTCGTCTTCCTGCGGGTCGACGACGACGTGCTGCTGGATTTGCGGACGCCCGGCGCAGCCGAGGTGTCAGATGACAAGGTGCCCCTTTCGTTGGAGCGGGTTTGGGATTTCGCCGTCTCGGCTCCCGTCGAGGAGCTGCGTTTCATCCTCGAAGCCCGCCGGCTGAACAAGGCGGCAGCCGAGGAGTCGTTCGGCGGTGAGTTCGGCCATTGCGTCGGGCGCACGCTGCGGCGCGAGCGCGAATTGAAAGTCATCGGCGATTCCATCTTTTCTCGGATTCTTGCCGCCACGTCGGCGGCCTGCGATGCCCGGATGGCCGGGGCGATGATCCCCGTGATGAGCAATTCCGGCAGCGGCAACCAGGGCATTGCCGCTACTTTGCCGGTCGTGGTCTATGCTGAGGAGACGGGCGCCGACGAAGAGCGGCTTGTCCGAGCCTTGACGTTGAGCCACCTTACCGTCATCTATATCAAGCAGAGTCTGGGCCGTCTCTCCGCCTTGTGCGGATGCGTGGTGGCCGCCACAGGGTCGAGTTGCGGCATCGTCTATCTGATGGGCGGCGGTTTCGCCCAGGTAACGGCTGCGGTCAAGAACATGATCGCCAATCTCACGGGCATGATCTGCGACGGCGCTAAGCCCAGTTGTGCCATGAAGCTGGCCAGCGGCGTTTCCACGGCCGTGCTCTCTGCCCTGATGGCCATGGACGGGCATTGCGTTTCGCCTGTCGAGGGGATCATCGACGAGGATGTCGACAAATGTATCCGCAACCTGACCGACATCGGGCGCGACGGGATGTGCGAAACCGACCGGCTCGTGCTGGGCATCATGACCGGCAAATCGTAGACGAATGCTTTATCCCGCTCACTGCCGGAGCGCAGCGCGGGCGCTGTCTTTCGGGAGCAGGGGGTGGATAGGTGCTCGCAAAACAAGAACTCCGGCGCTCTGTCGAACGCCGACAGCAGGCTGAACCCCGGTTTCTTTGCTTGGATTTTATTGATGGAAGATCGTCCGGACGATCATGTCCGTAGCGCCTTGGTGTCTGAGCGTGTAATCTTTCGCTGTGCGGCTCGCTTTTTCGAGACATGCCGCATCGTCGCGCAGGGGCGCGAACCAGGCCTGCAACTGCTCGTAGTTCGCTACCGGCTGCGCCGCGCCCAGCGTTGCCAGGTCGCGCGCTTCCTTGAATTTCGCGTAGTTCGGCCCGAAAGCGATCGGCAGTCCGAACGTCGCGGCTTCCAGCGTGTTGTGGATGCCGACGCCGAATCCGCCGCCGATGTAGCTCCAGGTCGCGTAGCCGTAGACTGACGAAAGGAGTCCTACGGTGTCGAGCACCAGCAGCCGTTTCGAAGCGTATTCCGTCTCCGGGATGCACTGCGTGTAGCGGATCGAAGCTCCGGGGGCGGCCGCCAGCAAGCGTGCGATGCGGGTTTCGTCCATCTCGTGGGGCGCAACCACGAACTTCACGGTCGGATTGTCGGCCAGCAGCCGGATCAGCAGTTCTTCATCCGGCCCCCATGTCGAACCGGCTACGAAGAGACGTTCCGACCCTTTGAACCGCTCGATGATCTCTACCTTACGGGCTGCGCGGGCGATTTCCGCCACCCGGTCGAAACGCGTGTCGCCGGCTGCCACCACGTTGTCGAATCCCAGTTCGGCGAGCAGTCGTTTCGACTCCTCGTTCTGCACGAACATCGCGTCGAACGCTTCGAGCGCCTGACGCCACATGCCCCCGTAGGGCTTGAAGAAGATCGAATTGCGACGGAAGATCGCCGAGACGACATAGGTGCGGATTTTGCGGCGGCGCAACTCGCCCAACAGATTGAGCCAGAACTCGTATTTTACGAAGATGGCGATCTCCGGATGGGCTATCGCCAGGAAGCGGCGGGCGTTGTGCGGCGTGTCGATGGGCAGGTAGAAGATGTAGTCGGCGCCCTCGTAGTTTTTGCGGATTTCGTAGCCCGAGGGCGAGAAGAAGGTAAGCAGAATCTTGTACTCGGGGTGTTCGGCCCGCAGTTTTTCGATGATCGGACGGCCTTGCTCGAATTCGCCCAGCGACGCGGCATGCACCCACACGATGCGTGCGGACGGATCGATCTGTTGGGCCATGCGTTTGAAGAGTTCCCGGCGGCCTTCCACCCAGAGCCGGGCCTTGGGGTGTTTCGGGGCTGCCAGCCGGATCAGCCAGACGTAGAGCGTCAGCCCGAAATTATAGATCCACATGAACGTTATGCCGTTTGGATATTGGGTTAAAACAAGGCGGTCGCATACGCTTCGCGGGCTTGTTTGCGGGGTGTGCGTCCCTTCTCCGAGCCGGGTCTGCGATCGCGTTTTCCGCTTTCCGGGGCAGCCGAAGACGCTTCGTTGCGTCTGCTGTGTCCGGAAATGCGGCTCAAGCACCACAAAGATAACATTTTTTGTCTGAAATGCAAAATTCTGGTCGGGCATGTCGCCTGCCGGCCTGTCGGGTGCTGTCTACCAGTTGTATTCCATGGCATGTTCGATCAGCCGCACCTCCGTCGTGCCGTCGGGCGCCATCTCCACAGCTGCCAGGTCGAACTGCACCTCGGCTTCTTCGCCCGTGGTTTGCAGGTAGCAGCTCGTCGCCCGATGCAGGGCGCGGAACTTTCGGGACGTGATCGCCGCTTCGGGAGGTGTCAGCGAGCCGCGGCGGCGCGTTTTCACTTCCACTACGTGGAGCAAGCCTGCCTTGCGGGCCACGATGTCCAGCTCGTAACGTCCTTGCCGCCAGTTCATGGCGCAGATTTCGTAGCCTGCCGCCCGTAGGTATTCCGCCGCGGCCCGTTCGCCGCGGGCGCCCGTTTCGCAAGTCGGGGGCCAGGGGCGGGCCGGGCCGCGGCGATTGGCATCCGATGGAGCCATACCTATTTATAATAAGAACGACAGGTCGTCGCCCGGATTCGTTTCGAAGGGAGCCTGTCCTTTCTTGAAGATGCGCATCGGACGGCTGCCGATGAGTTCCAGCCGGTCGTTTTCGTAGCGCAGCATGCAGCCCTCGCGCAGCCCCGCGACCCAGCGGCGCGGATTGGCCTCGATGAACTCCAGGATGCGCTGCTCGCGCGTTTCGCCCGCATGGCCTGCGGGGTTGGCATCCAGATAGTGGGGGTTGATCTGGAACTTCACGGCCCCGATCGCCCGGAACGACGCCGGCTCGACGATCGGCATGTCGTTGGTCGTCGAGATCGTCGGGCAGCAGACGTTGCTGCCGGCCGACCAGCCCACGTAGGGCACGCCGGCCCGTATGCGGCTGCGGATCGCCTGCATGAGACCCTGCTCCTGCATCTTCTTCGCCAGGGCGAATGTGTTGCCGCCGCCCACGCAGATCGCCTCGGCCTCGCGGATCATGCGGGCCGGGTTCGAAGCGCGATGCACCGAGCGCACCCGGATGCCGATTTCGGCCAGACGCGTCTGCACGCGGCGTTCGTACTCGGCGTAGGAGAAGGTCACTGCGGCGTAGGGCACGAAAGCCACTTCGCGCACGCCTGCCAGCGTGCGGGCGATTTCCTGGAGCGGGTAGCGCAGGTACTCTTCCCCGGTGTTGGTCGAATTGGAGATCAGCAGAAGTTTCATAAGTCTATGGTTTTTAATTTCTTATTGTCTAAAATGTTCTGAATGTCGAATATTTTGTGAATAAAAAAAAGTGGCGTTTTGTCAAAAGTAATAAAAAAAGTGTTACTTTTGCGCAAAATAATGCCGGAAATCAATAGAGAACTTTTTTCAATAATTGTTTAACTAAAATTTTAAAATCATGTCTGAAGTTCAAGCTAAAGTTGTCGAGATCATCGTAGACAAACTCGGTGTCAAGGAGTCGGAAGTAGTTCCTACGGCCAGCTTTACCAACCACCTGGGCGCCGATTCGCTCGACACCGTAGAGTTGATCATGGAGTTCGAGAAGGCTTTCGATATCCAGATCCCCGACGAGGACGCCGAGAAGATCGCTACTGTCGGCGATGCGATTTCGTACATCGAAGAGCACAAAAAATAGTTTTACCGTTTTTTTCCGCAGATTCATCGATTCGCCGGCCTGTTCCGGCGATTTCGACGCTCGGCGGCCCCGAATCCCCTCCTTTGCGAGGGGATTCCAGGGTAGAGCGTTTTTTTATTCATTACACACAAAGGCTTTGAATTCATGGCTGAAAGAAGAGTAGTCGTTACGGGTATCGGTACGATCAACCCGCTCGGCAATAACATAGAGGAGTATTTTTCGAATCTGGAGAAAGGTGTCAGCGGTGCCGCGCCCATTACTCATTTCGATGCCGAAAAATTTAAGACCCGGTTCGCTTGCGAAGTGAAGAATTACGATCCGGCGCAGTATTTCGACCGCAAGGAGGTGCGCAAGTACGACCTCTTCACGCAATATGCGCTGATCGCCGCCACGCAGGCTGTCGAGGACGCTGCGTTCGATTTCGAGAAGCTCGACAAGGAGCAGGTCGGCGTCATCTGGGCTTCGGGTATCGGCGGTCTGAAGTCGTTTTTCGACGAGTGCATCGGTTACGCCGAGGGCGGCATGACGCCGCGTTTCAGCCCGTTCTTCATTCCCCGCATGATCTCCGACATCGCTGCCGGATTCATCTCGATGAAATACGGGTTCATGGGGCCGAACTATTGTACGGTTTCCGCCTGCGCTTCTTCCAACCACGGATTGATCGCCGCTTTCGACGCCATCCGCTACGGCAAGGCCGACGTGATGGTCACGGGCGGTTCCGAGGCTGCGGTCAACGAGCCGTCGGTCGGCGGTTTCAACTCCATGCAGGCGCTCTCCACGCGCAACGACGATCCCGAACATGCTTCGCGGCCTTTCGACAAGGATCGTGACGGTTTCGTCGTCGGCGAGGGTGCGGGTGCGCTGGTGCTCGAAGAGTTGGAGCATGCCAAGGCCCGCGGTGCCAAGATCTACTGCGAGTTCGTCGGCGGCGGCGAGTCGGCCGACGCCCACCACTTCACGGCGCCCCATCCCGAGGGCGTGGGTGCCATGAAAGCCATGCGCGACGCCATCAAGGACGCCGGCATCCAGCCGCAGGACATCGATTATGTCAACGTGCACGGCACTTCGACGCCCCTGGGCGACATCGCCGAGCTGAAAGCCGTCAAGGGTGTGTTGGGCGATCATGTCTATGAGGCCAACATTTCGTCCACCAAGTCCATGACCGGCCACTTGCTGGGCGCTACCGGTGCCGTCGAGGCGCTGGCCTGCATCATGGCCATTACCAAGGGGATCGTGCCCCCGACGATCAACTGCGCCGAACTCGATCCCGAGATCGATCCGAAACTGAACCTCACGCTCGACAAGCCGCAGCACCGCGAAGTGAAGTGCGCTTTGAGCAATACGTTCGGCTTCGGCGGGCACAACGCTACGGTTATCTTCCGTAAGTTCTGATCTTCAGATTTTCGCGCGCCGTGTGGGATTTTTTGTTGCGGCCTTTCCGGAGATGCTGCGGACAAGATAAGACGTATTTCAGAATGATCGATGATATGTTCGGGTTCATCCCGCATAACATCGAGCTTTACAAGCTGGCTTTGATTCACAAGTCAGCTTCTTTGGTTTTGGAGGACGGGCAGACGGTCAACAACGAGCGGCTGGAGTTTCTGGGCGATGCCGTCATCGAGTCCGTGACCTCCGATTACCTTTTCATCGAGTTTCCGGGGCGCGACGAGGGATTCCTCACGCAGCTGCGTTCCCGAATCGTGTCCCGGCAGTCGCTCAACGGATTGGCGCTGAACCTCGGGTTGGATCGTTTCGTCATCTCCAACGGCGGCGCCTCCGTGATTCAGAAGCACATCTATGGCGATGCGTTCGAGGCCATGATGGGGGCCGTTTACCTCGATCAGGGCTACGAGTTCGTCAACCGGTTGCTCATCAACCATATTTTCGGACGGCATCTCGACCTGGAAAAGTTGACTTCTTCCGAAACCGATTACAAGAGCCGGTTGATCGAGTGGTGTCAGAAGAACCACCGGAGCATCCTTTTCCGTACGGAGCACGACAAGGGGTATGCCGCCAATCATCCGGTCTTTTTGGCTACGGTCTTGATCGACGGCTTCGAGGTCGGGCACGGCTCCGGCGATTCGAAGAAGGAGGCCGAACAGCAGGCCGCCTGCTCCGTAGCCGAATATTTGACCGATGAACGGTGCGCCACTTTGTTGGATCGTTTCGACCGGCTCAGCAGTTGATCGTGTCATGCAGGTACTTTGCGATAAGATGGCTTCACGCGGCGTCGGCGCCCTCTCGGACAAGGAGTTGCTGGCCTTGCTGGTCGACGATGTGCAGGTGGCCGATGCGTTGTGGGATGCTTGCGGCGGGGCCTTGGCGCGGATCGCCGACGAGGAGCCGGCCCGCCTGCGGATGATCGGGGGCCTGGGATTGCGCCGCACCCGAACGCTTGTCCTCGCTGCCGAATTCGGCCGGCGCGTTGCCGAAGCCAGGGCGGTCGAGGCCGATTCCATCGCTTCGTCCGACGATGTGGTGCGCTTGTTCCGGCCCCGGCTTGAAAAATTGCCCCACGAGGAGTGCTGGGCCGTTTATCTGACCGCCTCGAACCGGATATTGGAGCGTCAGCGCGTCAGCCAGGGCGGCGTGCAGAGCACGGTCGTCGACCATCGGTTGATCGTCAAGCGGGCGCTCGAACTATTGGCCACGCAGCTGATTCTCATCCACAACCATCCCTCGGGCGCCGCCGTGCCCAGTCCGCAGGACAAGGTGCTGACCGAGCGGGTCGCACGTGCCGCGGCGTTGTTCGACATCCGGCTGCTGGATCATATCATCATTGCCCGGGAAGGCGATTTCTCTTTTTGTCGGGCCGGACTGATTGCAGGATAGCGGGGCGAGGCTTGCGCTGTGGCGCATGCTTTGAAGCGGCGCGGGCGCTTTTTCGGACAAAACTCTTTGGATAACAGCTCTTTTTGCCCGGAGTGGCCGGGGCCGAAGGGTCCGGTCAGCGTGGCATGCAGATTCAGCAATCCACTGGCGGCATAAGGCGCAGAAAAGAGTTGATGCAAAAGTTCAGCGCAGAAAATTCGGTGCGGACGGTTTATCGATTGCCGCCGATTCTGTGCAAAAATTTTTGTTTCTTATTCTGCGGTGCCGTTAGTTATTTATCCCAGTCTGTTCCGAGGCTGCGTCGGCTTCCTCGGAGCATTCATTCCAGCGATTGCTATTCGCTCCTGCCGCGGGCTACCGCCACGAGTCGTCGGGAGCCTTGACGAATGTCGGCGCGCGCGGAGCCTATTGGGCTTCTTCGTCCTACGCGGCTGGCAATATCAACGCGAGCCACTTGGCCTTCGGCTCGGGCGACGTGAACCCGCTGAACACCGCCTACCGCGCGAGCGCCCTCTCCGTGCGCTGCGTCCAAGCATCTGCAAAGAGCTGTTATTTTTAATTTCCTATCTGTATAACTACCCTTGTGGCATTGGAGTGCGGTTTTAAATCGGAGCGTATAGTTGCGTCGTGTTTTAACTTTAAGCGCGCGGGAAGCGTAGCGCGAGGAAGCCGGTGCCGATGGAAAAGTGCGAAATACGGGATTTTAAGTTCGAGGACGGACGCGGTTCGGGGTTCGGAGAAGCAGCCGTTGTATGCTTGAGGGCGGACGAGGCCCGATGTTCAGGGCAGGCGGCGGTTCGGGGTTGGGGGTGTTTCATGCTTGGCGGCGGTTCGGGGTTGGGGGGCGTGCTTGGAGCGGTCGCTATTTTGCGTTTGGAGCTGCAAATCCCTAAATAAAACTCCGGCCGGCTCCGTTCTTTCCTTTTTATTTTGTATCTTTAACTTCGTTTTAGATACTCCGTCTCAGCATAATCAAGCTAACGCTTGCTTCTGCGCTCGACTTTTCGTATCTTTGGCTTCGCTCAAAATACTCACGCTCGGCAAAATGCAAACAAGTTTGCTTTTGCCCTCGCTTATTCGTATTTTTGTCGATCGGAAAAATCAAAAACACACAATACAATGACGCAGGAAGAACTTTTCAAGAAACTGGTCGCCCATTGCAAGGAATACGGTTTCGTATTTCCGTCGAGCGAGATCTACGACGGCTTGGGCGCTGTTTACGACTACGGCCAGAACGGCGTGGAGCTGAAGAACAACATCAAGCGCTACTGGTGGGATTCGATGGTCAAGTTGCATGAGAATATCGTGGGCCTCGATGCCGCCATCTTCATGCACCCCCGCACGTGGGAGGCTTCGGGCCATGTCGGTGCGTTCAACGACCCGCTCATCGACAACCGCGATTCCAAGAAGCGCTACCGTGCCGACGTGCTCATCGAGGAGTGGCTCGCCAAGCAGGACGAGAAGATCGACAAGGAGGTCGAGAAGGCCCGCAAGCGCTTCGGCGAGTCGTTCGACGAGACCAAGTACCGCGAGACTTCGCCCCGCGTGCAGGAGACTGCCGCCAAGCGCGACGCCGTGCACAAGCGTTTTGCCGATGCGCTCAACGCCAACGACCTCAATGAGCTGCGGCAGATCATCCTCGACTGCGAGATCGTGTGCCCCGTTTCCGGCACGCGCAACTGGACGGAGGTGCGGCAGTTCAACCTGATGTTCTCCACGCAGATGGGTTCCACGGCCGACGGCGCCAGCACCATCTACCTGCGTCCCGAGACGGCGCAGGGCATCTTCGTCAACTTCCTTAACGTGCAGAAGACCGGCCGCATGAAGCTGCCGTTCGGCATTGCGCAGATCGGCAAGGCGTTCCGCAACGAGATCGTCGCCCGCCAGTTCATCTTCCGCATGCGCGAGTTCGAGCAGATGGAGATGCAGTTCTTCGTGCGCCCCGGCACCGAAATGGAGTGGTGGAACGAATGGAAGAACACCCGCATGGCCTGGCACCGCGCCCTGGGCTTCGGCGACGACAACTACCGGTTCCACGACCACGACAAGCTGGCCCACTATGCCAACGCCGCCACCGACGTGGAGTACAACTTCCCGTTCGGCTTCAAGGAGGTGGAGGGCATCCACTCGCGCACCGACTTCGACCTGGGCAACCACCAGAAGTTTTCGGGCAAGAAAATCCAGTATTTCGACCCCGAGACGGGCGAAAGCTACGTGCCCTATGTCGTCGAGACCTCGATCGGCGTCGACCGCATGTTCCTGCAGGTCATGTCGGCGGCCTACACCGAGGAGCAGCTCGACGGCGGCGATTCGCGCGTGGTGCTGCGCCTGCCTGCGGCTCTGGCTCCCGTCAAGGCGGCCATCCTGCCGCTCGTCAAGAAGGACGGCATGCCCGAGATCGCGCAGAAGATCGTCGACGAACTGAAATACGATTTCAATGTGGTCTACGACGAGAAAGATTCGGTCGGCAAGCGTTACCGCCGTCAGGATGCCGTCGGCACGCCGTTCTGCATCACCGTCGACGGCCAGACCGCCGAGGACGGCACCGTGACGGTGCGCCACCGCGATTCGATGGAGCAGGAGCGCGTGAAGATCGAAGCCCTGCATGCCATGGTCGACGAGGAGTGCTCGTATCGCAAACTTTTCAAGAAGCTGAACCTTTAGTGTCGCGCATTCTGGCCATAGACTACGGCACCAAGCGCACGGGCATCGCCGTGAGCGACCCCCTGCGGCTGATTGCCGGCGGGCTGGAGACGGTCGACACGCGGCAGCTCGAAAAGTGGCTCGCAGACTATTTTGCCCGCGAGAACGTTGGTACCATTGTGTTGGGCAAACCCGCCCGGATGGACGGCACGCCCTCCGAGACGTGGCGTTTCATCGAGCCGCTCGCGGCGCGGCTGCGGCAGGCATGGCCCGACAAGGAGGTGGTTTTCCACGACGAGCGCTTCACTTCGGTGCTGGCCCACCGGGCGATGCTCGAAAGCGGCATCGGTAAGATGGCCCGCCGCGATAAGGCGTTGGTGGACAAGATTTCCGCCACGATCATTTTACAAAGTTACATGGAGTTCAACCAATGATTTATCCGATTGTCATCTATGGCGACGAGGTGCTGCGCAAGCCCTGCGAGCCGGTCGCTGCCGATTTTCCCGATCTGAAAAAGCTCGTCGACGACATGTTTATCACCCTCGGCGAAGCCGGAGGCGTGGGGCTGGCCGCTCCGCAGATCGGCAAGAGCCTGAAACTCTTTATCGTCGATGCCACGCCGTGGGCCGAGGACGACCCGTCGTGCGCCGACTTCAAACGGGCGTTCATCAATGCTGAAATCTACGCTTATTCCGACCAGACGAAGACCTATAACGAGGGATGTCTCTCGTTTCCGGGGCTTTATGCCGATGTGCCGCGTGCGCTTTCGATCCGCGTGCGCTATCTGGACGAGGAGCTGAAACCCCACGACGAGGAGTTCACGGGCTACAAGGCTTGGGTCATCCAGCACGAATACGACCATACCGAAGGGCGCGTCTTCGTCGACCGGGTAGCTCCCCTGCGCCGCAATCTGCTGAAAGGCAAGCTGCTCAATCTGGCCAAAGGAAAATACCGTTGCAATTATAAAACGCGCTGAAAGTAGTACGCATTCGGTTTTATTTGCTGTCTTTGTTTGTATCGGGAATAGTGCTGGTTTCCGGAAGGCCGACAGCGACGGGACGATCTGTCATTCCGATGCCGCAGCGGCCCGCGCGTTTTTCGTTAAGCAGGCTGCGTTTCGGGGCGTCGTCGGTTGCGAGGGGCGGAATCCGGGCTGCGACGTCAAGAAGTCCGCATGGCGTTCTTATGCGCCGGTCGGGCGCCGGATCTTCGAGATGATTCGGTCGAACGAAAACCGGTGCTCCGAAACCCGTCCGGCGGGAAACGCATAGAGACATGCCGGAACGCGCGAGGCGTGCCGGAATGCGCTGAAAAAATATTTTGGATCCGGCGGGCGTGTTCCCACCGAAAAAATTACGGGGAAAGCCGAAACAATCGGCTTTCCCCGTAATTGTACGTCCGGGTGTCCCGGCGGCGGTTTAGAACTTGTAGGTTGCGCCTACGTTGATGATGATCGGGTTTTTCGCATACTTGCGGGTCTGGACCATCCATTTGAATCCGGCCGAGAGATCCCAGTTGCGGGCGATCGCGAAGTCCGTTCCGGCACCGAGGTTGATGCCGCACGACCAGTCGCCGATGTCGTTGGCGCTCAAACCGGCCTGAGGATATACTGTCCAGAAGCTGGCTACCTTGAAGAGGTACTGCACGTCTGCGCTGATGTCTACCGAGCAATATTTCTTGCAGAGGAAGGTCACGGCAGGCTGCACGCGCCACGCATCGGTAATGCCGTAGCGGGCTGCGGCGCCGATGCCGAAGATTGCACCGTCGGCGCCCGTGTTGGTGTAGACGCCGATCTGCGGGCCGATGCCCCATCCGCCCCGATCCTGGGCCGAGGCGGCCCCTGCCATGCAAAGAGCGGCGATTGCCGCGAGAAGAATCTTTTTCATTTCCGATTATTTTAATTGAGCGTTTGTTGCAGTGTCTGTTTACCAGGGTAAAAGTATAAAAAAAAACGTTCTACGCCAAGTAAATTCCACGAACCGAATAATTTTGATGACGGATAGGGGTATCGCAACACTCGTGCCGCAGGTCGATCCGCCGGGGGGCGGAATGCGATTTTTTTTCTTTTTCGAGGTCGTGGCGGGTCTCTTTTCTCCTCTTGGCATTTGAAAAATAAGCCCTGCCCGTCGTGCGGAATGTTCCGGATGCAACAAATTACCCCTGCCGCACTTGGCGGCAGGGGTAATTTCATTTAAAGGAGAGAACGGATGAGGTTCTCTGGCGGGGCGAAACGCTTTATTTCTGGTTCAGCGCCGCATGCGCCGCAGCCACCCGGGCGATGGGCACACGGAACGGCGAGCAGCTCACGTAGTTGAGACCGGCATAGTGGCAGAACTCTACCGAGGAGGGTTCGCCGCCGTGTTCGCCGCAGATGCCGCACTTGAGGTTCTCGCGCGTGCCGCGGCCCTTGAACACCGCTTCGCGGATGAGCTGGCCCACACCGTTGCGGTCCAGAATCTGGAACGGGTCGTTCTTCAGGATGCCCTTTTCGAGGTAGATGGGCAGGAACTTCGAGATGTCGTCGCGCGAGAAGCCCAGCGTCATCTGCGTCAGGTCGTTGGTTCCGAACGAGAAGAACTGCGCCACTTCGGCGATCTGGTTGGCCGTCACGGCGGCGCGCGGCACCTCGATCATCGTGCCGACCATGTATTCGATCTTGTCGTTGCGCTCGGTAAAGACCTGCTCGGCCGTCCGGTCGATGATGTTCTTCTGGTAGCGCAGCTCCTTATGATTGCCCACCAGCGGCACCATGATCTCCACATGGACGGGGATACCGGCCGCCTTGACGTTCATGGCCGCCTCGATGATGGCGCGGGTCTGCATTTCGGTAATCTCGGGATAGGTGTTGCCCAAGCGGCAGCCGCGGTGGCCCAGCATGGGGTTGAACTCGGCCAGGGCTTCCACCTTGGCCACGATCTTCGCGAGCGGCTCGTGCATCTCCTCGGCCATCTCCTTCTGGCCCTTCTCATCGTGGGGTACGAACTCGTGCAAGGGGGGATCCAAGAGACGAACGGTCACGGGATAGCCGTTCATGGCCTTGAACAGCCCCTCGAAGTCGCCGCGCTGCATGGGCAGCAGCTTGGCCAGCGCTACGCGGCGGCCCGCCTCGTCGTCGGAAAGGATCATTTCGCGGATGGCCTTGATGCGGTCGCCCTCGAAGAACATATGCTCCGTGCGGCAGAGACCGATGCCCTCGGCGCCGAACGCAAAGGCCTGGGCCGCATCTTTGGGCGTGTCGGCATTGGCGCGCACCTTGAGCACCGAGTATTTGCCGGCCAGCTCCATCAGCTTGCCGAAGTCGCCGCTCAAGTCGGCGGCTTTGGTGGCCACCTGACCTAAGTAGACTTCGCCCGTCGAGCCGTTGAGCGAAATCCAGTCGCCCTCCTTGACGGTAAAGCCGTTGACTTTGATGGTGCGGGCCTTGTAGTCGATTTCCAGCTCGCCGGCGCCCGATACGCAGCATTTGCCCATGCCGCGTGCTACGACGGCTGCGTGCGACGTCATGCCGCCGCGGGCCGTGAGGATGCCTGCCGCGTCGAGCATGCCCTTGAGGTCTTCGGGCGAGGTCTCGATACGCACCAGAATGGCTTTCTGACCCGTCTTGGCGAGCACCTTCTCCGCATCGTCGGCGAAGAACACCACGGGGCCGGTCGCTGCGCCCGGCGAGGCGGGCAGACCTTTGGTAATGACCTGCGCCGAAGCGATGGCTTTCTTGTCGAAGACGGGGTGGAGCAACTCATCGAGCTTGGCCGGTTCGCAGCGCAGCACGGCGGTCTTCTCGTCGATCAGACCCTCGCGCAGCATGTCCATGGCGATCTTGACCATCGCGGCGCCCGTGCGCTTGCCGTTGCGGCACTGGAGCATCCACAACTTGCCGTCTTGGATCGTGAACTCGATATCCTGCATGTCGGTAAAATACTGCTCCAAGTGGTGCTGGATGTCGTTCAGCTCTTTATATACCTCGGGCATGACCTCTTCGAGCGAGGGGTATTTCGACTTGCGCTCCTCCTCGCTGATGTTCTGTGCCTTGGCCCAACGCTTCGAACCCTCGATCGTGATCTGCTGCGGGGTGCGGATGCCGGCCACGACGTCCTCGCCCTGGGCGTTGATGAGGTACTCGCCGTTGAAGATGTTTTCGCCCGTGGCGGCGTCGCGCGAGAATGCCACGCCCGTGGCGGAGTTCTGCCCCATGTTGCCGAAGACCATCGCCTGCACCGACACGGCCGTGCCCCATTCGGCGGGGATGTTGTTGAGCTTGCGGTAGAGGATCGCGCGCTCGTTCATCCACGAACCGAACACGGCGCAGATGGCACCCCAGAGCTGATCCCACGGATTGGTCGGGAAGTCTTCGCCCGTCTGCTTCTTCACGGCGGCCTTGAAGTTCTTGACCAGCTCCTTCAGGTCGTCGGTCGTCAGGTCGGTGTCGTTCTTCACGCCGCGCTTGGCTTTCTGTGCCTCGATGATCTCTTCGAACGGATCATGGTCTTCTTTCGATACGGGTTTCATGCCCAGCACCACGTCGCCGTACATCTGCACGAAACGACGGTAGGAGTCCCATGCGAAGCGCGGGTTGCCCGTGCGTTTGGCCACGGCCTCGACGGCCTGGTCGTTCATGCCCAGGTTGAGGATCGTGTCCATCATGCCGGGCATCGAGGCGCGGGCGCCCGAACGCACCGATACCAACAAGGGCATCTCCTTGTCGCCGAACTGCATGCCCGTGAGACGCTCGATGTTCTTCATCGCCTTCTCGACCTCGGGGCGCAGCATCTCGATGACGGCCTGTTTGCCGTGCTGGTAATATTCGGTGCACACCTCCGTGGTGATGGTAAAGCCCGGAGGCACGGGGATGCCTATCAGGTTCATTTCTGCGAGGTTGGCGCCTTTGCCGCCCAGCAGTTCGCGCATTTTGCCGTTGCCTTCGGCTTCCTTGTTGCCGAACGTGTAGACCCGTTTAACGTCTGCCATAAGTTTTTTGTTTTATTTTATTGTGTTGTGAATTTCTCTTTTTCAATGTGGCAGATGGCGAATTTAGCGAAATTTTTCCGCTTTTCCAAATGAATGCCGAATAGTCGGCGAGAAAATGCCGGCTTGGGGGGGGACGAAGTGCTAAAATGATTTAATAGGCCCGCTAAAATGATTTAGTTCTCGGGCCGCTACTCCAGGTAGACATACACCGGCAGCGCATGGCTTGTGCCGCCCAAGTAACGGCGCCGGTCGTAGGTGGCCAGAGGCTGCGTCTGCGAAGCGTCGAGCAGGAAGCGCCGGATGTAGACCTCGCCGGAGCCGATGCGCAGGGCGGTGTCGACGGCGATCCGGTCGCGCATGCGCCAACCTCCGCGGGAGCGGACATTGCCCCGGCCGGCCCGCTCGGCCCGGACATGGGCGTCGCGCAGACCGTAGATCTCCAACCCCTGTGCGGGCTGGCGCCCCAAGATCACGAGCTTGGCGCCGGGCCGCTCCTGCCGCAAGTCGCGGGCGACCCACGGAGCCATGCGTTCCTCGCTGCACAACAACAAGCCGACGGTATCCTTGCGTACCCGATAATGCGGCGGACGGGCGGAGTAA
The DNA here is from genome assembly GCF_910580175.1 of uncultured Alistipes sp. GTDB lineage: Bacteria > Bacteroidota > Bacteroidia > Bacteroidales > Rikenellaceae > Alistipes. The sequence goes on along the minus strand of NZ_CAJTXD010000001.1, from coordinate 533,207 downwards.
CGCCGCAGCACACCCTCGACATAGAGGTAGCGCCGTCCCGGCTCGACGTAATGGGGCGCGAAACAATCGGCGAAGTAAAGCAAGGCGAAGTCGAGGCCGTCGAGCGAATTGAGCGTGCGGTGGAGATAACAATAATCGTTGCGGCAGGCGGCAGCGATGTTGCGCACGACACCCTCGGTCTCGACGCCCCACAAAGCGACGAGCGGCAACGCCAACGAATCGGCCAATGCTGCGACGCGCGCGACCTTATTGGTGTAACGCTCCGAAGTCCACCGAAGATGTCCCTCGGGCGTGAAGCCGCTGTCGTTGTAAAAGAGGGCGGGGATGGTGTCGTAGAAACGATCGACGTCGCAATAAGCGATGCCGACGGACTGGGCGGAAACGCCGAGAACACGAACCGAAAAACAAATCACGCAAACCGAAAAAATGACTGCGCGAACCCACGACGAGAAGAAACCCCGAAACCTCATAAGGAGCATTTCCTAACTTAGGGGAACTAAAGCGGCTGCTCGGGCAGAAAATCCCGTGGCGAACACCCGAGAAATCTGGCGATTTCGTTGATGTGGCGGATGTTGTACTTGATGTCGTATTTGGGACTTTCGGCCATCCCGATAAACCCTTTCGAAACGTTGATGAAACTGGCCAACATAGCCTGCGACACGTGCTGCTCGATCCGCTTCTTACGAATCGCGTCGATAACGTATATATCAATAGCGGTTTTCAAGTGGCAACGTTTAATAATACAAAACTAAAAAACGTGCCATTGTATATGCTCTTGTATACATGAGTATACTCATGTATGGCAGGGCAGGCGGATTTTAAAAGGTAAAAAAGGAGAAGAATGCCTAATTTATTTGGTATTTTCAGCAAGAAATCGTTTGGAACGAGACCATCTGAAAATATCGCGCTATCCGTTTTTGCGGATGGCAACGGTTGCATGGTATTCGAATAGGTTGAGTTTCTGATTCAAACTATTCGATCGGTTTATAATGGTTTTTCGGGCAGAAAATCCCGCGGCGAACAACCTAAATATTTGGCGATTTCATTGAGATGTGTTACGCTGTATTTTACATCGCATTTGGGGCTTTCGACCTGACCTATGAACCCTCTATTCACACCGATCCATGCCCCGAGCATAGCTTGAGACACTTTTTGTGCCCGACGCTTTTTGCGAACTGCATCGATAATATATTGGTCGAGAGTACTTATCATTGCTATTTCGGTCGTTTTATAACGGTTTTTCGGGTAGAAAATCCCGCGGCGAACAACCGAGAAATCTGGCGATTTCATTGATGTGGTTCAGGTTGTATTTCGAGGGGCTTTTCGGGTTTTCGACTTGACTGATGAATCCGTCGCTCACTCCGATGCCGTATGCCAACGTGGCCTGCGATACCTGTTGAGCCATTCGTTCTTTTCGAATGGCTGCGCTGACATAACAATCGAATGCGCTTTTGGGTTTCACAAGCATCTCTTTTTACGAACGTAAAGCTAAAAAAGATGCACAACTCAAAATTTAGTTATAACTTAAATTCGCCTATCTATAACTTAAGATTCCGTGTTTTCTTCCGCCCCTGCCCCCCCCCCTGGGGGCGGAAGACGGGTGCAAAGCACCCGAAAGATAGAATTTTTATAGGCGGATGTTGATCCATTCGGGAGAGCGGGGCCTCTCCAAGAGAGGGTAAATCCAGCTGAAAGGGCAGTGGGGGGGGCTGAAAGAGAGGGGACAGTTGAAAGGGCAGTGGGGGTCTGAAAGAGAGGGGGCAGTTGAAAGGGCAGTGGGGGGCTGGAGTGGAAAAAGCGGTGCGAATTACCCGAAAGAGAAAAAAACTTGGTAAGGTAGGTGTAAATTACCCAAATGGGTGGAGGGGACGGAGTTTTTTTGGGCCGGCGGTTATGTGCGGGTGCCCGAAAGCGACACCAAAAGGGATGCGGAAAAAAGGGGGGGGGTATCGGGTGTCTTAAGAATCGGCAAGTGCGGGAGCCTAAAAGAGGGGATTTGGAAAGTATTGGGTGCAGGAAAAACGGGTGTCGGGCGCAGGTGCCGGGGAGAGAGAGGGGGGATGGTTGTTGGCTCGAAAGATGGGGACGGAGGGTTTCCGCAGGGAGAGGAGAGACCCGGGGGCTATATATAATATAGTAATTCCGGATAACGGCTAATAACCGTTACCCGGAATTCGGTTTTGTATGCGCGGGAGCTACTTCTTCTCTACCGCCTTGAATACGGCCAGCGACTTGTCGCCCTCCTGCAACGTCAACTTGTCGCCCTTGATTTCATAGGCGTTTACCTTGTTGAGCATTGCCACGAAGAGGTCTTCGTACTCCATGTCGGGGCATGCCATGCGCGTCATGCCCATGTTGCCCAGCGTCAGTTTGTTGCCTTCGATCGTATAGTTGCCGAAGAAGCGGTTGCAGTTGGTGCGGCCCGCCAGCAGCGTGTCCGCAGCGTTGAACTCCAGCGTGAAAGCGTCTTCCTCGCTATCGATGGCCGTTGCGGGGATGCCTTCCAACGAGGCGAGTTTCCACGTCGTGCCCTCCAGGGGCTTGTTGTTTTGCGTGCCGCAGCAGGCGGCCAGCGTCAGAAGCAGCGTTGCTGCTGCGATGATCTTTTTCATAGTTCTGTTTATTGATGTTTTTGTGTCGTTCGGGGTGGCAGCGATCAAATTGCGGGCCAACCGCACAAAGTTAGCGCTTTTATCCGTTCGGTGCAAGCGTTCTGGGATTTCTCCATAAAAAGCCGCATCCCCGAAAAGAGGATGCGGCCCGGAAAGTCATCGAATGGTTAGTATTCGATCGCCGAAAGGCGTTTGTAGCCGTTGTAGCGCCACTTGGCGTTCTGCTCGGCGGCCTGGAAGAGTTCTTCGGCCTCGGCGGGGAACGCTTTCTGAAGCGACGTGTAACGTACCTCCTTCTTCAGGAAGTCCTGGAACTTCGACCAGTCGGGTTCCTTCGAATCGAGTACGAACGGGTTCTTGCCCTGCTCTTCGAGCTGGGGGTTGTAGTGCCACAGGTGCCAGTAGCCGCAGGCCACGGCCTCCTTGCCCACGGTCTGCGTGCGGGTCATGCCGCCCTTGATGCCGTGGTTGATGCAAGGCGCGTAGGCGATGACGAGCGACGGGCCGGGATAGGCCTCGGCCTCTTTCAGCACGTTGAACAACTGCTGCTGCGATGCGCCGATCGATACCTGGGCGACGTATACGTAGCCGTAGGTCATAGCCATGGCACCCAGGTCTTTCTTGCGGATGCGCTTGCCGCTCGATGCGAACTTGGCGACGGCACCCACGGGCGTCGACTTGGACGACTGGCCGCCGGTGTTGGAGTAAACCTCCGTGTCGACGACGAGGATGTTGACATCCTGGCCCGAAGCGAGCACGTGGTCGACGCCGCCGTAGCCGATGTCGTAGCCCCAGCCGTCGCCGCCGATGATCCACTGCGACTTCTTGACGAGCCAATCCTTCATTTCGAGAATCTTTTGGCAATAGTCGCAGCCGCAGGCTTCGAGCATGGGCAGCAGGCGTGCCGTTACCTCGGCCGAAGCGGAGGACGAACCGCGTGCGGCGATCCACTCTTTCATGGCGGCCTTCAACTCCTCGGAGCACTTCGTGCACTCGGCGATGGCGGCTTCCATGGTCAGCTGGATGCGGTCGCGGAGCTTCTCGACACCGACGTGCATGCCCAGACCGAACTCGGCGTTATCCTCGAAGAGCGAATTGGCCCAAGCGGGGCCCTGGCCCTTGGCGTTGGTGCAGTAGGGCGTCGAGGGAGCCGAACCCGAGTAGATCGACGTACAGCCCGTAGCGTTGGCCACCATCATCTTGTCGCCGAAGAGCTGCGAAATGGCCTTGATGTAAGGCGTCTCGCCGCAACCGGCGCAGGCACCCGAGAACTCGAAGAGCGGCTGTGCGAACTGGAGGTTCTTAACGGACTTGGTCTTGTCGACGACCTCTTTGTAACCGATATTCTTGGTAATGTAATCCCAGTTCTTGATCTGCTCCTGCTGCGATTCGAGCGGCTTCATGATGAGCGCCTTCTCCTTGGCGGGGCAGACGTCGACGCAGTTGTTGCACCCCGTGCAATCGAGCGGCGACACCTGGATGCGGAACTTGTACTCCTTGGTCTCGCCCAGACCCTGCTTCCAAGCCAGACCCGAAGCGGCAGCCTCGGACTCGGTGGCCAGGAACGGACGGATGGCGGCGTGGGGGCAGACGTAGGCGCACTGGTTGCACTGGATGCAGTTGTCGATCTGCCACTCGGGAACGTTGACGGCGATGCCGCGCTTCTCGTAGGCGGCCGTGCCGTTGTCCCACGTACCGTCCTCACGGCCGTTGAAGGCCGACACGGGCAGGTCGTCGCCTTTGAGGGCGTTGATGGGATCGACGATGTTGCGGACGAACTCGGGACGCGACATGTCGACGCTGTGTGCGGCGGCCTTGACCTCGATGGAAGCCCACTCGGCGGGCACGTCGATCTTGACCACGGCGCTGCCGCCGGCGTCGACAGCAGCATAGTTCATGTTGACGATATCCTCGCCCTTCTTGCCGTAGGACTTGAGGATGGCGTGCTTCATCTCCTCGACGGCCTTCTCGAACGGAATGACGTTGGCGATCTTGAAGAACGCCGACTGCATGATGGTGTTCGTGCGCGAACCCAGACCGAGTTCGGCGGCGATCTTCGTGGCGTTGATGATGTAGAAGTTGATGTTGTTCTTGGCCAGGTAAGCCTTCATGTGGTCGGGCAGGGTCTTGCAGGTCGTCTCGGCGTCGTGCACGGAGTTCAGCAGGAACGAACCGCCCTTCTTGAGGCCCTTCAACACGTCGTATTTGTCGACGTACGAAGGCACGTGGCAAGCCACGAAGTCGGGCGTCGTGACGAGGTAGGGCGACGTGATGGGCAGGTCGCCGAAGCGCAGGTGCGACGAGGTGTAGCCGCCCGACTTCTTGGAGTCGTAGGAGAAGTAGGCCTGGCAGTACTTGTTGGTCGAGCCGCCGATGATCTTGATCGAGTTCTTGTTGGCACCCACCGTACCGTCGGCGCCCAGACCGAAGAAGAGGGCCTCGAACGTACCGGGCTTGGCGAGCGAAATCTCCTCGCCGACGGGAAGCGACAAGTTGGTCACGTCGTCGTTGATGCCGACGGTAAAATGATTCTTGGGCTGAGCGGCCGCGAGGTTCTCGAAGACGGCGAGCATCTGGGCCGGCGTGGTGTCCTTGGAGGAGAGACCGTAGCGGCCGCCGAGGATCATGGGCTGGAGCTGCTTGCCGTAGAACATCGACTTCACGTCGAGGTAGAGCGGTTCGCCCTCGGCGCCCGGCTCCTTGGTGCGGTCGAGCACGCAGACGCGCTTGACCGTAGCGGGCACGACGTCGAAGAAATACTTCTCGGAGAACGGACGGTAGAGGTGTACGGTAATCAAGCCGACCTTCTTGCCCTGCTTGAGCAGGTAGTCGATGGTCTCCTTGATGGTCTCGGTAACCGAACCCATGGCCACGATGACGTTCTCGGCATCGGCGGCGCCATAGTAGGTAAAGGGTTTGTATTCGCGGCCCGTGATCTGCGAAATCTGCTTCATGGCGTCGGCCACCATGTCGGGCACGGCGTCGTAGAACTTGTTCGAAGCCTCGCGGGTCTGGAAATAGATGTCGGGGTTCTGGGCCGTACCGCGCGTGACGGGGTGCTCGGGGTTGAGCGCCTGAGCGCGGAACTGCTTCAGGGCGTCGCGGTCGAGCATGGAGGTCAGTGCGGCCTCGTCGATCAACTCGATCTTCTGGATCTCGTGCGAGGTGCGGAAGCCGTCGAAGAAGTGGAGGAACGGCACGCGGGCCTTGAGCGAGACGATGTGGGCGATGCCGGCCAAGTCCATGACTTCCTGCACCGACGAGGTGGCGAGCATGGCGAAACCGGTCTGACGGGCAGCCATGACGTCCTGGTGGTCGCCGAAGATCGACAACGACTGTGCGGCCAGCGCACGGGCCGAAACGTGGAATACGCCCGGCAGCAGCTCGCCGGCGATTTTGTACATGTTGGGAATCATCAGCAGCAGGCCCTGCGACGCGGTAAACGTCGAGGTCAGGGCGCCGCTCTGCAACGAACCGTGCACGGCGCCTGCGGCACCGGCTTCGGACTGCATCTCCACCACTTTTACCGTCTCGCCGAAGATGTTCTTGCGGCCCTGGGCGGCCCATTCGTCCACCAGTTCGGCCATGGTCGAAGAAGGCGTGATGGGGTAGATGGCCGCTACTTCCGAGAACATGTAGGCTACATGAGCCGCGGCGTAGTTGCCATCGCACGTGATAAATTTCTTTTCTGCCATTTCGCTAAAAATTTTAGAGTATTTTTGAGTGTGTATTTTTATCCGTTTTCGTAGTCTGAAAACACGCGACGCAAAGATAGCAAATTCGGGAGAAAAACGATACCTAAATTCGTACAAATAATCTGTATTTTTTGGCAGTTTTGCTGTCGGGTTGTGCACTCCGCGGTGTTCGATTGCGATTTTTGGTTTGAAATGTGTTACCTTTGTCCTCCATGATTCCCTATCGCAAAACCACTCTTGCCAACGGCCTGACGGTCATCGTCAACCGCGACCGTTCGTCGCGCCTGGCCGCGGTCAACATGCTTTACCGGGTCGGGGCGCGCAACGAGAACCCTGCGCGCACCGGATTCGCCCATCTGTTCGAACACCTGATGTTCCGCGGCACGAAAGCCGTGCCCAACTTCGACCTGCCTGTGCAGATGGCCTCCGGAGACAACAATGCTTTTACCAACAACGACTACACCGATTTCTACATTACCCTTCCGGTGGACAACATCGAAACGGCCCTGTGGTTGGAAAGCGACCGCATCGAAGGGCTGGACATCACGCCGCAGAAGTTGGAGACCGAGAAAAAAGTGGTCATCGAGGAGTTCCGCCAGCGCTACCTCAACCAACCCTACGGCGATCAGATGCTGCTGTTGAGGGCTTTGGCCTATAAGGTGCATCCCTACCGCTGGGCCGCCATCGGGCTGACGCCCGACCACATAGCCGAAGCGACGCTTGCCGATGTCGAAGCCTTTTACCGTGCCCACTACCGCCCGTCGAACGCCATCCTCTCGATGTCGGCCGACCTGGAGGAGGAACGGATGCTGGAGCTGGCCGAAAAGTGGTTCGGCGCCTTGCCCGACCGTTCCTGCACGGCGGTGCCCGTACCCCAGGAACCGCCCCAGACGGCGCGGCGCCGTGAGGTCGTCGTCCGCGATGTGCCTGCTACGGCTGTCACGGTCGCCTATCGCATGGGCGGGCGCACGTCGCCCGATTTCTTCGTCGCCGATCTGGTTTCCGATCTGCTTTCGGGCGGCGATTCGTCGCGGCTCTATGTGCGGCTGGTCAAGGAACGGAAACTCCTGTCGTCGGTCAACGCCTATGTTACCGGCGATCTCGATCCCGGGCTGTTCGTCTTCACGGGGCAGCTGCTGCCGGGTGTGGCGCCCGAGCAGGTCGAGGAGGCGTTCCGCGCCGAAATCGACGCCCTGCGTCGGACAGCAGCGTCCGACTACGAGATGCAGAAAGTCAAGAACAAGTTCGAGGCGAACACCTTGTTCGGCGAACTCAACGTCATGAACAAGGCGATGAACCTGGGGTTCTACGAACTGTTGGGCGATCTCGATCTTGTCAACTGCGAAGTCGACCGCTATCGCGCCGTCTCGCCCGAGGCCATTGCCGATTTTTGCAGCCGTGTGCTGCTGCCAGAACGAAGTTCCACCCTTATTTATCAAGCCCGATGAACCGGCCCCCGTTGATTCTCCCGTCAGACATTCGCGTCCCCGAAGCCCGCAAAGAATTGTTGGACAACGGCGTGGCGCTTTACACGCTTCCGGCCGACGATTTCGAGGTGCTGCGCGTGACGTTCGTTTTCCGTGCCGGCTCCGCCGTGCAGCGCGTGCCCTTTTCGGCTTCCGCCACGGCCAACCTGTTGGCCGAGGGGACGCAGGGCCTCACGGCCCGCGAAGTGGCCGAGCGGCTCGATTTCTACGGTTCGTGGTTCGATGTCAACCTCGACCGCGACTATGCCTACATCAACTTCGCCATGCTCTCGAAGTTTTTTCGCGAGACGCTGGCCGTCGCCGAGGAAATCCTGCTGCGGCCCGTGTTTCCCGAGGAGGAGTTGCAGACCTACTGTACCAAGCGCAAACAACGTCTGGCCATCGACCGGCAGAAAGTCGACGTTCAGGCGCGCGAGGCGTTCGCAGCGGCGATGTTCGGCGAGCGGCATCCCTACGGCGTGTCGACGGACGAAAAATTGTACGACACCTTGACGCGCAGCGACATCGAAGCGTTCTACCGGACGTTCTATACGGCCGAAAACTGCTTCGTGGTGTGCAGCGGCCGCATTACCTGGCAGGAGCGGGATGCCGTGGCCGCCATTGCCGGGCGTCTGCCCCACGGAACGCCCGCGCGGCCGCTCTTTCCGGCGCCGCAGACCCGCCGTTGTGCGGAGGTCGCCCATCCCGGAGCCGTGCAGTCGTCGATCCGCATCGGGCGCCTGCTCTTTCCGCGCCAGCATCCCGACTTCGTGGGCATGCAGGTCGTGGCCACGGCGCTGGGCGGCTATTTCGGTTCGCGGCTGATGCAGAATCTGCGCGAGCGGCACGGCTACACCTACGGAGTGGTAGCAGCGATGGTCAACTTCGAGCAGGCGGGCTATCTGGCGATCGCCGCGCAGGTGGGGACGGAGGTCACGGCGGCGGCCCTGGCCGAGATAGATGCCGAAATCGAGCGGCTGCGCCGCGAACCGATGCCCGACGACGAACTGGCGCTGGTAAAGAATATCATGGCGGGGGAGATGATGCGCATCCTCGACGGCCCGTTCGGCATAGCGGACGTGACGATCGAAAACATCCTCTGCGGCGCGGACAACACGCTGGTAGATGCCAATCTGCGGGCCATTCGTGCCATGACGCCATCCGACGTCCGGAATCTGGCGCAGAAGTATCTGAAGCGGGAAGACCTGGTCACCGTGGTGGCGGGAGAAGTCGGAGAATAGAAACCGGAAAATCCGGCATCGGGCTGGTATGCAGGCTGGATATTGGTAGCATGCGGTGTGGTGCCGGGCCGGAAAAAGCAGGATACGGGTGGATCTTATCAGGACACGGATCGGAATTGACAGAATACGGTGTGCAGGTATGCGGGCCGGATATTGATAGAATACGGTGGTTTGCTGGGTGCGCGGCGCACGGGGAGGGGCTAAAGGGTGGTTTTCGAGTTTTGCTCCACCCACCGGGTCAACTCGACGAATTCGGCCACGGACAATTGCTCCGCGCGACGGCTGAACCAAGGGTGTTCTGCACCTCCGAAGTCGCCGAACACCGCGCGCAGCGAGTTGCGGATCATCTTGCGGCGCTGGCCGAACGAGGCTTTTACCACCCGGACGAAAAGCTGTTCGTCGCAGTCGAGATGCTGCGTGGCGTTGCGGCGCAGGCGGATGACGGCGCTTTTGACCTTGGGCGGCGGGTTGAACACGGTTTCGTTGACCGTGAAGAGGTATTCGATGTCGTACCACGCTTGCAGCAGCACCGACAAGATGCCGTATTCGCGCGATCCGGGCGGCTCGGCGATCCGTACGGCCACCTCTTTCTGGATCATGCCCACGCACTCCGGCACCAGGTCGCGGTGCTCCAGAATCTTGAAAAAAATCTGCGACGAAATGTTGTAGGGGAAGTTGCCGATGATCTTCAAGGCGGGCGCATCGGCGAAAACGCTGCGCAAATCGATCTTGAGGAAATCGCCGACCAGAAGCCGCGGCGCGAAATCGGGATAATGCGCATGGAGATAATCGACGCTCTCGGTGTCGATCTCGGCGCCCCAGGTCGCAATATCCTGGCGTGCCAGCAGATACTGCGTCAGCACGCCCATGCCGCAACCCACCTCCAGCACCGTTGCCGGGGTTTCGGGCGTGCCGCCCGAGAGCGAGTCGCAGATTTTGCGCGCTATGTTGAGGTCGACCAGAAAATGCTGGCCCAGTGCTTTCTTGGCCCGTACGTCATCCGTTTTTTTGGGGGTTCCGGGGCGCGGGGCGGCGGATTCGGGGCGTTTTTTGTCGAACACGGCGGCGGTCATGTTATGCGTTCGTCGGAAGATGGGTGTCTTTATTTTTGGTGTATCTTCATCGCATGCCCGGGAGCTTTCAGTGCCTTTGCCCGGGAGTTTTCGGAGTTTTTTCTCCGGGTGTGTTGCGCCTTTTGCTGGCAGTGCGGCGCTGCGTGATCCGGAAGCTATAAAGCAACCCGACGAATCCGATGCCCAGCAGGGTTACCCAGAACCACACGGCAGCACCGCCCTGCATGTATTCCAAGGCATAGATGATGCCTGCTGCGGCCAGGATCATGACTGCGATCCGGAGGGTCTGAAAAAGGGCGGTTCTGCTCATGGCGGCTATTTCGTGATGGCGCCGGCGGCCGGTCGCTGCCGGGCCGGCGGGAGGGGCTATCGCTCCGTATTCTTATCGTGCGGCTGCAAGCGCAAGGCTGTGAATATCATGATGATGGCGCAGCAGGCCATCACTACCGGCACATACCAGATGTCGCCGCCGTCGGCCATCGCCACGCGCCATGCCGACACGATCGCCAAGATGAAGAACACCCCGGCCAGAATAGATATGAATCGTCTTAGAAATGCCATTTCAAGGTATTTTGTGTCTGTTCACTTCTTCCAAATGTTTGCGCTTTTTCTTGCGGAATTCGTGTACGGTCATGCCGCAACCGGCCATGACGAACAACAAAGCGATCGTCAGATCGAACCAACTTACGCAATGACGGCATATGCAGAACCATCGGATCGTGATTCCGAGCCAGACAAGCGTCGCGCAGAAAAACAACAATGCCAGCGTAAAAGTCTTTTTATTCATACTCCGAACGAAAATTGAACGACCGAAAGAAAACCGAAATCCGAACGAACCGGCGGTGAACCGACGAGTTCTTGCGTAGGGTGTCCGGCAGCTTCCGATGTCCGGTTTTGCGTGGTGTCAGTTGCCTTGTTCGCACATGAACTTGATGCGTACCAGGCGTATCTCTTCCTCCGTATAGTCCGAGCCGAGTTCTTCGATCGCCGCATCGAGGGAGTCGCTTTCGGCATCCTCCTTGAAGTAGAGGTAGATGTCCTGGATCTTATCTTCGTCCATGAATCCACCTAAGTAGTAGGCGATGTCGAGCTTCGTGCCCGAGTTGACGATGCCTTCGATCTCGGTCAGCAACTCGTCGAAATCCAGGTCGCGGGCGCGGGCGATGTCCTCGAAATCCATCTTGCGGTCGATCGACTGGATGATGAATATCTTGTTGCCCGACTTGCTTGCCACGCCTTTTACCACCATGTCCTGCGGGCGGATGATCTCCTTCTCTTCGACGTAGGCCTTGATGAGTTTCACGAACTCCTCGCCGAACTTGCGGGCCTTGCCGGCACCCACTCCTGTGATGTTCTGCATCTCCTCCAGGGTAATGGGATATTGCACGGCCATGTCTTCCAACGACGGGTCCTGGAAAATCACGAACGGCGGCAGGTCGTGTTTCTTGGCCACCTTCTTGCGCAGGTCTTTCAACATGGCGAAAAGCTCCTCGTCGGCTGCACCGCCCTTGCCCACCGGAGTTTCGGCCTCGGCTTCCTTCTCCTCCTGGTCGTAGTCGTGATCCATCGTCACATTTACCGGGAAAGGCAGGGCGATGTAGCTTTCGCCTTTTTTGTTGATCGAAATCAGACCGTAGTTTTCGATGTTCTTGTCGATCAACCCCAAGATCAGCGCCTGGCGGATCACGGCACCCCAAAAACGCGTGTCGTATTTTTCGCCCGCGCCGAACCACTTCGACTTGTTGTGGCCGTAGCTCTTGATCAGAGCCGTATTTTTGCCCACGAGCACCGCGGCGAGGTAGTCGGCCTTGAACTTGTCGCCGATGTCGCGCAACGCCTCCAGCGCCATCTTCAGCGCCGCCTTGGCGTCGACCTGCGGTTTGGGATGGCGGCAGTTGTCGCAGTTGTGGCAATTCTCCTCGGTGTATTCTTCGCCGAAGTAGTGGAGCAGCGTCTTGCGGCGGCACATCGAACTTTCGGCATAAGATACCGTTTCCAACAACAGCAGCTTCCCGATCTCCTGCTCCGCGATGGGCTTGCCCTGCATGAATTTTTCCAGTTTCTGGATGTCCTTGTAACTATAAAAGGCCAGGCAGTGCCCCTCGCCGCCGTCGCGGCCCGCCCGTCCGGTCTCCTGGTAGTAGCCTTCGAGCGACTTGGGGATGTCGTAGTGGATCACGTAGCGTACGTCGGGCTTGTCGATGCCCATGCCGAAAGCGATCGTGGCCACGATGACGTCGACGCGCTCCATCAAGAAATCGTCCTGATTGCTTGCGCGCGTCGCCGCGTCCATGCCTGCATGGTAGGCCCGGGCTTTGATGCCGTTGGCCACGAGCAGCTCCGTCAACTCCTCGACTTTCTTGCGGCTCAGGCAGTAGATGATGCCGCTCTTGCCCTCCTTCTGCTTGACGAAGCGGATGATTTCGCGGTCGACGTCGTGCTTGGGACGGATTTCGTAATAGAGGTTCGCCCGGTTGAACGACGACTTGAAGACCGCCGCGTCGGACATGCCCAGGTTCTTCTGGATGTCCATCTGCACCTTGGGCGTGGCGGTGGCCGTGAGGGCGATCAGCGGGGCGTTGCCTATTTCGTTGATGATGGGCCGGATGCGGCGGTACTCGGGGCGGAAGTCGTGGCCCCACTCCGAGATGCAGTGCGCCTCGTCGATGGCGTAGAACGACACCTTGATCTTGCGCAGGAACGCCACGTTGTCCTCCTTGGTGAGCGACTCGGGCGCGAAATAGAGCAGCTTGGTCTTGCCCTCCAGCACGTCGGCCCGCACCTGGGCCACGGCCGTCTTGTTGAGCGACGAATTCAGAAAGTGGGCGATGCCCGACTCTGCGGCGAAGGTGCGCATCGAATCCACCTGGTTCTTCATCAGGGCGATGAGCGGCGAGATGACGATCGCCACGCCCTCCATGAGCAGGGCCGGCAGCTGGTAGCAAAGCGACTTCCCGCCCCCGGTCGGCATCAGCACGAACGTGTCCTTGCGCTCCAGCACGTTGCGTATGACGGCCTCCTGGTTGCCTTTGAACGCGGAAAAGCCGAAGTATTCTTTCAGTTTTCCGTGCAGCAGGGTGGTGTCGAACTGTTCCATTTCGTCGTTCGTGTGGGTTAAATCCGAAAATTCAATGTAAAGATAAAAAGATTTTCGGAAAAAAACATAACTTTGTAAAAAATTTCGGAAATTTTCCTCCTGCGGGTTTCCGGCGCCGATTATGCTGCCTCCTCTCTGCCGGGACGGCGGCTTCCGTGTCCGGACGGGCCGCAGCGGCGTGCGGGGCGGCAGGATGCTGCCGGAGCGTCCGGGCGAGGAGGGGATGAGGATGTAAAAGTTGTTTTGCCATGCGTTTATATACCAGCCAGCTCGTGAAGAAATATAAGTCGCGCACCGTGGTCGACCACGTGTCGATCGACGTCAACCAAGGCGAGATCGTCGGCCTTCTGGGGCCTAACGGAGCCGGCAAGACCACCACGTTCTACATGATCGTCGGGCTGATCAAGCCCAACGAGGGGCGGATCTTCCTGGAGAACGACAAGCAGGAGGTCGCCGAGCTGACGTCGCTGCCCGTCTACCGGCGCGCCCAGCTGGGGGTCGGCTACCTGGCCCAGGAGGCTTCCGTATTCCGCCGGCTGACCGTCGAGGAGAACATCCGCGCCGTGCTCGAAATGACCGACTACTCCAAGGAGTACCAGAACGAGCGCGTCGAGGCTCTGATCGAAGAGTTCCGTCTCCAGAAAGTGCGCAAGAGCCTCGGCATTCAGCTTTCGGGCGGCGAGCGGCGCCGCACCGAGATCGCCCGGGCCGTGGCGATCAACCCGGCATTCATCCTGCTCGACGAACCGTTCGCCGGCGTCGACCCGATCGCCGTCGAGGACATCCAGTCGATCGTGGCCACGCTCAAGCATAAAAATATCGGCGTCATCATTACCGACCACAACGTCGATGAGACGCTCGCCATTACCGACCGCACCTACCTGCTCTACGAGGGCAAGATTCTGAAGACCGGCTCGGCCGAAGAACTGGCTGCCGATCCGATGGTGCGCAAGGTCTATCTGGGGCAGCATTTCGAGCTGAAGCGCAGCCATCAGCTGACCCAGGAGATGAAGAACCGGGGAGGGCGGGAATGATGGACATCACGTTCATGCCGGGGTGCGTCGCAGGCGCGCTGACGCCCCCTTGTTCCAAGAGTTATGCCCAGCGCGCCTTGGCCGCATCGCTGCTCTCGGAGGAGACCTCTGTTCTGCATAACGTCGGATTCTGCGACGACACCCGCTCCGCCCTGCGGTGCATCGAGATGCTGGGGGCTGCAACGGAGCGCGTCGACGAGCATACGCTTGCCGTACGCGGGGGATTGAAACCCCGCGGCGGGGTGTTGGGCGTCGGCGAATCGGGCCTTGCCGCCCGGCTCTTTACGCCCATCGCCGCATTGTGGCACGAAACGCTCCGTATCGAGGGCGAAAAGTCGCTTTTGCAGCGTCCTATGGCGATGATGACCGCACCCCTACGGGAGTTGGGCGCCCGGGCGGCCGACAGCGACGGACTGCTGCCTTTCGAGGTGCAGGGGCCGCTTCAGGGCGGTTGCGTGCGGATCGACGGCTCCGTCTCTTCGCAATTCATTACGGGGCTGCTGCTCGCCCTGCCTTTGGCCGCCCGCGATTCCACGATCTTCGTCGACCGGGCCGTCTCGGTGCCCTATCTCGATATGACCGTACATACTGCCGAGTACTTCGGCGTCACTATTTGCCACAACGACTTCTCCGAGTTCTACATCCCCGGCGGACAGCATTACCGCGGCACCGATTTCGCTATCGAGGGCGACTGGAGCGCCGCCGCCATGCTGCTGGTGGCCGGGGCCGTTGCCGGCGAGGTCGCCGTGCGCAACGTCTCGATGCTCTCGCGGCAGGCCGACACGGCCGTCTGCGAGGCGCTCGTGCGGGCCGGCGCCGCCATCATCGACGAGCCGCACTCCGTCACGGCCGCACATCGGCCCTTGCGCGGATTCGAATTCGACGCTTCGCAGTGTCCCGACCTCTTTCCTGCGCTCGCCGTGCTGGCTGCTTCGGCCGAGGGAACGAGCGTCATCCGCGGGGTCTCGCGGCTCCGTCACAAGGAGTGCGACCGGGCCGAGGCCATCCGCGAGGAGTTCGGGCGCTTGGGCATCGAGGTCGATTTCGGCGATGATGACACGCTGCGCATCCGTGGCGGCGAGGTGCGTGCGGCCGTCGTCGACAGCCACGGCGATCATCGCATCGCCATGGCACTGTCAGTCATGGCCTTGAGGGCTTCGGGGCCGGTCGTCGTGCGCGATGCCGGGTGCGTGGCCAAGAGTTATCCCGATTTCTTCCGCGATCTTCAGCATATCTGCGTATGAACCGTTTCGGAGAGCATTTCCGCATCGCCCTGTGGGGCGAGTCCCACGGGCCGCAGGTCGGCGTGGCGATCGACGGCGTGCCGCCCGGCATCGCGCTTTCGGCCGAAGATTTCGCTGGCGATCTGGCCCGGCGGCAGGCCGGTGCTCCGGGCACGACCTCCCGGCGGGAGGCCGACGTGCCGCAGTTCGCGGCGGGTCTCTACAACGGGTTGACCACCGGAGCGCCGCTGGCCCTCGTTTTCCCCAACGGCGATGTCCGGTCGCAGGACTATGCGGCGACGGCCGGACACGACCGGCCTTCGCATGCCGACCGCGTGGCGCAGGAGCGCTTCGGCGGGTTCAACGATCCGCGGGGCGGCGGCCATTTCTCGGGCCGGCTTACCGTGGCGCTTGTGGCGGCAGGTGTCGTGGCCAAAAAGATATTGCCCGAAACGCTGACCTTTGCCACCCGCATTGCCGAAATGGGCGGTTGCGCTGACCCGCTCCGCTTCGACGAAATCTTGCGTGAGGCGACGGCCGAGGGCGATTCGGTGGGCGGGGTGGTCGAATGCCGCGTCGGAGGCATCCCGATGGGGTGGGGCGAGCCGTTTTTCGACTCGCTCGAAAGCCGGGTCGCCCACCTGCTTTTTGCCGTGCCTGCCGTCAAGGGCGTCGAGTTCGGCAGCGGATTTGCGGCCGCCCGCATGAGGGGGTCGCAGCACAACGATCCCATCCTCGATGCTGCGGGAACCACGGCGTCGAACCATGCCGGGGGTGTCGTCGGGGGACTTTCCGACGGCAACGAACTGGTCGTACGGGCTGCTTTCAAACCCACGCCCAGCATCGCCCGGCCGCAGATGACTTTCAACCGGACGACCGGCCGCGTGGAACCGCTCATCGTCGGGGGGCGTCACGACGTGTGCGTAGCCCTGCGCGGTGCTGCGGTTGTGGAGGCTGCCGTCGCCATAGCTCTGGCCGATTTGCGAAGATGACGACCCGACGCGACATCATTGACCGCATAGCCGCGGCGCTTGTGCCGCTGTACGACGCGCGCGAGGCCCGCAGCATTGCCTTGACGTGCGTTTCGGAGCTGGCAGGGCTGCCGGTGGCCGCTTTGCTGACCGACCCCGGGGCTGCACTCCGGATCGAGGGGCTGGACGCCGTGATCGACCAGCTCGCCGCGGGGCGGCCCGTGCAATATGTTATAGGTGGCGCCGAGTTTCTTGGCCGGCGCTTCGCGGTGGGCGAGGGGGTGTTGATTCCCCGGCCCGAAACCGAGGAGCTGGCGGCCTGGATCATTGCCGACGATCCGCAGGCCCGCCGCATACTCGATATCGGCACGGGGAGCGGCTGTATCGCCGCTACGCTGGCACTGGAACTGCCCCGGGCCGAGGTTTTCGCCGCCGACATTTCGCCCCGGGCGCTCGCCGTGGCGGCGGAGAACTGCCGTGCCTTGGGCGCGAAAGTGATTCTCAGGCAGGCCGATGCGCTGGGCGATTTGGCGGGGAGCTTCGCCGGGCGGTTCGACCTGCTGGTCTCCAACCCGCCCTATGTTCCGCAGTGCGACCGGGCGGCGATGCACTCCAATGTGCGCGACTACGAACCTGCTGAAGCGCTGTTCGTGCCCGACGACGATCCGCTGCTTTTTTATCGGGCCATCGCCCGGGCCGGCCGGCGGATGCTGGAACCGGGAGGAAAGCTTTATTTTGAGATCTACCACCAGGCCGGCGACGACCTGATGCGGATGCTTGCCGATGAGGGGTACGATGCGATCCGTCTGCGGCAAGATATGTATGGTAAACCACGAATGCTATGCGCCCGACTCGCATAAGGAAACATCCTGAAGCCTCCTCGCAGACCGACTCTCGGCCCAAGCGGGCCAAGACACCCGACCAAGCGTCGGCGGCCTTGATGCGGCTGTGCGCCCGGGCCGAGAAGTGCGAGGGCGATGCCCGGCGTCTGATGCGCGGCTGGGGGCTGGCGGAGCACGACATCGAGCAAGTGCTGGCGCGGCTTGTCCGCGAACGGTTCATCGACGACAGCCGCTATGCTGGGGCCTTCGTGAGCGAGAAAACCCGGATTGGCGGCTGGGGCGAGTACAAGATACGGGCGGCCTTGCAGCGCAAGGGCATCGACCGTGCGACGATCGACGCGGCGCTGGCCCAGACCGACCGCGGAGAGATGGCCGACCGTCTGCGGAAACAGCTCGAACGCAAGTCCCGCACGGTCAGGCATGACACGCCCTATGAATTGAAAACCAAATTGATACGTTACGGCCTTTCGCTCGGTTATGACTACGAAACCGTGATCGATACGGTCGTTTCGCTTGTAGGAGACTCCGAATTATGCAACGATTTCTGATATTCCTCTGTTTTGTGGCGTTCGCAGCCGCCGGCCGGGCGCAGACGCTCGACCCTGCCGACTATGTTTATCCGGTCTGCGACGTCGACGGGAGCTGCTCGGCCAACTTCGGCGAGATGCGGCCCGGCCATTTCCATGCCGGCGTCGACATCCGCACGGGCGGTGTCGAGGGCAAGCCGCTGGTGGCCGTGGCCGACGGGTATGTGTCGCGCATTTCGGTGGCGCCCGGCGGCTACGGTCGGGCCATCTATCTGACCCTGCGCAACGGCACGACGGCCGTCTACGGTCATTTGCAGCGTTTTCGCGACGACATCGAGCAATATCTTGCCCACGAACGCCGCACCCAGTGCAAAAACCGGCTCAACCTTTTTTTCGGCCCCGAAGCCTGGCCCGTGGCGCAGGGCGACCCGATCGGTTTTTCGGGGAACAGCGGTTCGTCGATGGGGCCGCACCTCCATTTCGAAGTGCGCGACACGCCGACGCAGCGGCTCTACAACATCGTGCACGAGGGCATCATCCGCCCGGCCGACACGTTGGCGCCGCGGATCGTCAAGGTGCACTACATTGAGATCGACTCCTTGCCCGGCGGACTGTGCGTGCACCGCAAGGCCGAGAGCTATGCAGCCGTGCGGCTCAGCGAGGGGAACTATAAACTTACGCGCAGCGAACCGGTGCCGGTCGGCCGCAAAGGCTATTTCGTGGTCGAGACGACCGACCGCCGCAACGGCGTGCACAACACGTTCGGGGTGTGGCGCGTGACGGCCCGGATCGACGGGGAACCCTATTTCGAGTATCGCATGGACGGTTTCACGTTCGACCGCTCGCGGTGCTGCGATGCCGTGAGCTGCTATCCTATGCAGATCGCCACCCGCAACGAGGCGATCCGTTTGGCGCAACTGGAGGCCGCCCCCGACTGCTTCTACACGACGATGACCGACCGCGGAGTGATCCGCGCCGAACCGGGCCAGATGCGGCGGCTGGGCATCGAAGTCGAGGACGACAGCGATAATATTTCTACGTTGGAGTTCGCAGTATGCGGGCGCGAAGAAGAATTCCGGGCCGAAGCGGACACCATGGCCCGGATCGCGCGGCCCGGCGGGGTCACGATTCTGAAGTGCGGGCCGGAACTCACGGCGCGGATTCCTGCCGGAGCCTTGCACGAGACGGTCGCCTGCCGGCCCCAGCAAGTCGCTGCGCCGGCGGTCGACTCGGGGGTGGTGGTGCTCTCGCCGGCTTTCCGCGTACTGCCTGCCGCCACGCCGCTGCGCCGCATGATGACCGTCTCGATCCGTGCGGAGGTGCCCGAGCACCTACGGCTCCACGCCTCGCTGGCCCGCCTGACGCCCAAAGGCAAGGCGGCCTATGCGGGCGGTACGTTCCACGACGGGGTGGTCAGCGCGTCGACCTATACGTCCGACCCGCTGTTCGTGGCGGCCGATTTCCTGCCGCCGACCATCGTCCCGCGGTTCGTGTCGGGGGCCGATCTTTCGCGCCAGCCTTCGCTCGGATTTCGTGTGAGCGACAATTTCTCGGGCGTAGCGTCTTACACGCTGCGCATCGATGATGAATGGGTGCCCTGCGACAGCTATCCTATGAAAGGACGGCTGGAACATGTTTTCGACACGGCGCCCACGCATACCGTCCACAGCGTGCAGCTCATCGTGCGCGATGCGGCCGGCAATGCAGCCCATTGGCAAGGAACGTATTATAGATGATATTCGGGTTCCAGAGCCAGGAAGCCGACGAACCCCTTCGGCACGGAAAGGCGATGGCGAAGCGCCGTACGCTGTGAATGGCCGGAGCGGGGGCTTCGATCGGTTCGGGAATATGAAAAAACAGCCTCAGGGCTATCCCAAGGCTGTTTTCCGTCGTCGTGATTCCGGAGCGGTTCGAACGCTCGACCCACAGCTTAGAAGGCTGTTGCTCTATCCAACTGAGCTACGGAACCGTCGGCCCGGAGGCGCTTGTCCTCCGTTTCGATCGGACAAAGATACGAATAAGCGAGCGCAAAAGCAAACGAAGTTTGTATTTTGCCGAGCGAGAGTATCTTGATACGAAGTTAAAGGTACGAAAAGTTTTTTATAATTTCGTCTCTCTGCGTGCGATTCGTCGGGGTGCGGCAGTTTTTTTTCTGCGATTTATTTTGCCGGCAGGAATATTTTGTCTACATTTGCACGCTTGATAGCCCGTATAGGCTGAGCGTTTTTATTAACCGTATAACAATTTTATAGCAAATGGCTGTTAAAATTCGTCTGGCACGCCATGGTAAGAAAGGCTACGCTTTCTACCACATCGTTGCCGCAGATAGCAGAGCGCCACGTGATGGTAAATTCATCGAGAAGTTGGGCACCTACAACCCCAACACGAATCCTGCTACGATCGACCTGAACTTCGAGCAAGCCCTGGGTTGGTTACAGAAAGGCGCACAACCTACCGACACGTGTCGGGCTATTCTTTCGTACAAAGGCGTTCTCTACAAGAAGCACTTGCTCGGCGGCGTGGCCAAGGGCGCGTTCTCCGAGGCCGAGGCCGAGGCCCGCTTCAACAAATGGCTCGATGCCAAGAACGGCAAGATCGAGGCCAAGACCAACAAGCTGGCTACCGATGCCAAGTCGGCCGAGAAAGCTCGTCTGGCTGCCGAAGCCAAGGTAAACGAGGATCGTGCGAAAGCCATCGCCGAGAAGAAGGCTGCTGCCGAAGCTGCTGCCAAGGAGGCCGAAGCGGAAGCTGCCGCCGAGAACGCCGAGGAGGCTCCCGCTGCCGAAGAGGCTGCCGAGGCTGCTCCCGAAACCGAAACTCCCGCTGCCGAATAAGGCATCGGCCGTATAGATCGATTCCCGGCAAATTTCCCCACGACGGGAGATTTGCCGGGTTTCGTTTTAATCGGAATCGATTTAGAGAAGCCGCAGTTTCGAGGTGTTACGATGCCCCGGCGGCGTAGTAGATGTTGCAATGCAGATCGAACTTGACGAATGGACTTTCTTGCAGGTAGGATCAATAGACTTTTCGGCACCGAGGGGGGCGTGATGCTCTCGTTGCATGCCGGATTTCCCGATGACTTCGATCCGCAGACCATGCCGCTGCTGGTCATGATCGACGGGTTGGAGGTGCCCCTCTGGTGCGAGCGTTTCGAGCGCCGCGGACAGACGGGCGCTGTGGCGGCGTTCGCCGATATCGACACCGACCGCCGGGCCGGCGAATTGCTGGGGCTGGAGTTTCGGGTGGCGGAGCGTGCGGAGCCGGGCGACGACGATGAATTCTACATGGAAGACCTGATCGGGTTCGCCGTCGAGGCCGAAGAAGTCGCGACGGACGACGGGGTGTCGCATCGGGCGGTGGCCGGGACGCTGGTCGATTATTACGACAGCGAGGCCAACCCGCTGTTCGAACTGGAGATCGACCGCCGCCGCGTGCTGGTGCCTGCCGTGGAGGAGTTCATCGGGCATATCGATTTCGAGGGCCGCACGATCCGGTTCGTGCTGCCCGCGGGACTTTTAGAATTGGATTGAGATGGCACGCGTAGTGATAGGACTCTCGGGCGGTGTGGACTCGTCAGTGGCGGCGTGGCTCCTCAAGCAGCAGGGGCACGAAGTCGTGGGCCTTTTCATGGTCAACTGGCACGACACGACGGGCACCCTGGAGGGCGATTGTCCGTGGCACGACGACCGGCTTTTTGCCGAACTGGTGGCCAAGAAACTCGATATTCCTTTGCATGTGGTCGACCTTTCGGCCGACTACCGCACACGCGTGGTGGATTATATGTTCGCCGAATACGAACGCGGTCGCACGCCCAATCCCGATGTGTTGTGCAACCGCGAAATCAAGTTCGACGTCTTCCTGCGCGAGGCGCTGAAGTTAGGGGCCGATTTCGTGGCTACGGGGCATTATTGCCGCAAGGCCGAAGAGACGGACGCCGACGGTGCGGTGCACTACAAACTGCTGGCCGGCACCGATCCGAACAAGGATCAGAGCTATTTTCTGTGTCAACTTTCGCAGGAACAATTGCGTTACGCCATGTTCCCCGTGGGCGGGCTGCTCAAGCCCGAGGTGCGGCGCATAGCCGAGGAGCAAGGACTCGCGACGGCCAAACGCAAGGATTCGCAAGGCATCTGCTTTGTGGGCAAAGTCGACCTGCCGGTATTCCTGCAACAAAAACTAACTGCCAAACAGGGAAACATACACGAAATACTCCCGGCGTGGCCAAAATACTCCCGGCGTGGCCGAAATACGGACGGCGGGATGACGATCGGCGGTTCGACGGTCGGAGGGCCGGCCGGCATCCCGCTTGCAGAAGAATCGGCAGCCGGAAAATCGACCGTCGGAGCGCCGGCGGCCGGTGATCCTTCGCTCGAAGACCTTGTTGCTTTGGCGGCGCCGTGGCGTTATACGGTGCGCGACGGCAAGAAGATCGGCACCCACAACGGCGCCCACTTCTACACCATCGGACAGCGCAAGGGACTGGGGATCGGCGGCCGCAGGGAATCGCTTTTCATTCTGGCGACGGACGTCGACGCGAACGTGATCTATGTGGGCGAGGGCGATGCGCATCCGGGGTTGTGGCGCCCGGCCTTGCGTATCGAACCGTCGGAAATACATTGGCTCGATCCCTTGCGTGCCGTTCCGGTCGGCAGGCAGGCCCGCTTCCGGGTGCGTATCCGCTACCGTCAGCCGTTGCAGGATGCGACGCTCCATGTACGGGCGGAGGGGGCATTCGTTGTGTTCGACGTGCCGCAGCGCGGCATCGCTCCCGGGCAATTCGCTGCGTGGTACGATGGCGACGAACTGGTCGGCTCGGGCGTGATTGCGGAGTAAGAAAGAGACGGAGCAAAAAGATACGAATAAGTTGAGTGCAATGCCAAATTTATTTGAGCATTGCCGAAACGAAGTATCTTGGGCGAAGCCAAAGATACGAATAAGCCGAATACAAAACCAAACAGAGTTTGGATTTTGTTGAGGCGGAGTATCTAAGACATAGTCAAAGATACGAATAAGCGAGAGCAGAAGCAAGTTTGCTGGTATTTTGTCGGGCGGGAGTGTCTAAACCGACGTTTTAAAGATTCGCAAGTCCGTTGCGAGGAAAAGTTGCGGAAAAACTGCCGCTCTTGCCGGAAAAGCTGCGAGGGGAAATTGCCGGCTCGGCTGTGGTAGGAAACTTTGCCGGGGTATCAAAATAAAATGAAGCGTTCGGGAAACCGAACGCTTCGTTTTTGATGCGTGACGCTGTGCTACTCGCTCAGCGGAGTGATGCTCACATAGGATTTGCCCTCGCTCTTTTTGCAGAACGAGACCGTGCCGTCGACCAAGGCGAAGAGCGTGTGATCCTTGCCCATGCCAACGTTCTCGCCGGCATTGTGCACCGTGCCGCGCTGGCGAACGATGATGTTGCCCGCCTTTGCGAACTGACCGCCGAACAATTTGATGCCGAGTCGCTTGCTTTCCGACTCACGGCCGTTCTTCGAACTACCTACACCTTTCTTGTGTGCCATGTTGATTCAGTTTTTAAAGGGTTACGCAACGATATCCTCGATGAGAATCTGCGTCAGATACTGGCGATGACCGTTGCATTTCTGGTAGCCGGTGCGACGCTTCTTCTTGAAGACCAAAACCTTGTCGTCCTTCAGGTGCTTGAGGATCTTGCACTTTACCGAGGCGCCTTTTACCACAGGTGCGCCTACTTTAACCTGACCGTCGTTGTCTGCGAGCAGGACTTTGTCGAAACTTACGGACGAATTCTCTTCGCCCTGGAGACGGTGAACATAAAGTTTCCGACCTTTTTCAGCTTTGAATTGCTGACCTGCAATCTCTACTATAACGTACATGTAATGCGATGGTTATGTTTTGACACATAATTCGAGGTGCAAATATACGCATATTTATCGTATAAACAACACTCCCGGGAACTTTTTTTCTGCCGGCGGGCCTCTGGCATGGTTTTGGGCCGGGTAGGCGCGTCCGGCAACAAGGCCGGAGAGGTGTCATGCAACGGATATTGATAGCTTCTGACGATGAATTCGCCCGCGAACTGATCCGTCTGGCGCTCGGAGGATTGGGCGCCGAGGTGCGCTGCTCGGGGTGCGGCGAAGCGATGGAGAGTCTGTGCGCCCGCGTGCTGTTCGACCTGGTAATCGTGCTGCGCACGGCGCCTTTCTTCTGCGGCCGCGAGTTGATCGGGCGGCTGCGTCCCGAGGGGCTGCGGCGCCCGGCGATCTATGCGATTTCATGGCAGCAGGCCGAACGGACGGTGTTGAGCCTGCTGGAATGCGGCGTCGACCAATATATGACTTTCCCGATCAGCTTGCAGCGTTTGCGGGCCAAGGTGGCCGATAATTTGACCCGGATGCGGCTATGAATTCCTTTTATATGATATGTGCGGCGATTGCGGCTGCTACGGCAGGAGTGTTGCTGGTCATGTTGCTGGTCGAGACCCTGCGCCGGCGCCGCGAGTTGTGGCGCAACGATATTCTGCGGCGGCGGTACCTGCATATCGTGATGTTCGCGCTGTATGCTGACGACGGAGCGGTGCCGCGTTTCCCGATGTTGCGCCGCGCGGGTGCCCGGCTGTTGCTTGCGGAGACGCTGGCCGGGGTGGCGGCGATGACTTACGGGTTGGACATGACGGTGTTGCGGCGGATCGTCAAGGCCTATGGCTTGGACAGGTGGCTGCTGCGGCACGTGCGGCGTGCGCAGGGTTATCGGCGGGCGCGTTATCTTGCGCTGTTGGCGTCGTTGCCCGTGGATGGAACGGTAGCCCGGCGTGTGGTGCATTACGGCAGGAGCCGCAACCGGAGCGTGCGCTTCCAGGCGTTGGCAGTAAGGCTGGCGGCAGAGCCGATGTCGGCTCTGCGGCTGTTGGCGGACTATGCGTGGCCGCTGACCGAATCGGAGACGGCGCAGATCATGGCGTTGCTGCGGCGCGGGGTGCTGCCGGTAGCTTACGAACCGCTGGTGGCTTCGCCTTGCAGCAATCTGCGGCGGGTGGGGCTGTGCATCGTTCGGCAGTTCGGTATCGAGGAGGCCGAGCCGCTGTTGCTGCGGATGCTGGCCGATGCCCGGACGCCCGAACTCGATGCAGAGGCCTTGCGGACGCTCTGCATGCTGCGGCGGCCGTTGATCCGCCGCGAGGTGCGCGACTGCGTGGGGCGGATGAGCGCGTCGGAGCGGCGGGTGCTGCTCCGCTGCATGGTGTGCGAGGACTATGCGCCGCGCTTTTTGCATCGGATATTCGATGAGGGGGAGTGCGGCTATTATGAAACGATGGTAAAGTCGTATAAGCGATGTTTGGCATGATGACGGTCGTGGTCATATTGACGATGGGGGCGATGGCATGGGCCTGCGCGGTGCTGGCTTTGGCCATGCGGGCGCGGAATGCGCGGCGGCTCGCTCTGGGAGGACACGGGGCGGCGCTGGCGGCCGGCGACGGGCCGGGCATCTCGGTGCTGTGCAGCGGCGTACGCCAGTCGGGGCAGGTGGAAAATCTGCTTTCGACCGAGCTGGTGCGCTACGAAGTGGTTGCGGTGGTGGATGCGGCGCATTATCCCGCCTGCTTCGAGAGGCTGGTCGACCGTTACCGGATGATTCGGGTCGAGCATGTGCCGTCGGATGAGTTCCCGGCCCGCGGTGTGCGGAGCATGTGGCGGTCGCGCAAACGGTGTTATCGCCGGCTGGTGTTGCTCGACCGGGAGGAGACGACGCAGGAGGAGGATTTCGATGCCGCGGCGTCGGTGGCGACCTACGATTGGCTGTTGCCCGTGCATGGGGCCGAGCGGTTGATTCCCGGGGCCGTGGAGCGGCTGGCCGAGGTGCTGGGCGGTGCGGAACCGGGGACGATCGGTGCGGTGCGCTCGTGGCCGGGCGAGGCGGAGGTGCTGCTGAACCGCGATGCGGTGTCGGCAGCGGGCGGTTTCGGCCAACGGGCGGGGCGGAAGATTCCGCGCAGTCGTCGCCGGACGTTGTGGGAACCGGTGTTGTACGAGCGGCGTTTTGCGGCGGCAGGCAAAAAGAGAGAACTTGGTTTGGCGGCGTGTCTATTGGCGGCGGGAGTCGTGGCGGCAGCGGTCATGCAGCGGTGGGGAATGGTCGTGCTGCTCCTTGGGGCGGCGGTTTTGCAGTGCGCTTGGGTGCTCACGCGGCTGGCGGCGACGGACGGAACGGCCGTGGAGCTGCGGGGTGCGAAAATATGGCGTGGGAAAGGACGTAAATTCGGTGTGAAAAATTTCACACTCTCGTAAATTATTGCTAACTTTACCATGACAAGGAAGAACGACGATTCCCAAAAACAAGCGACGATGATAAATGACAAGGTGAGGGCGCATCTGCTGGCATCGCTGTTCAATGCGGCGGTGCGGGCGGGTGCTTCGATCATGCAAGTATACAAGAATCTGGACGACTATGACATCAGCCTGAAGATCGACCGCACGCCCATCACGGTGGCCGACCGGCTGGCCCACAAGACGATCCGTGAGTATTTGGGGCCGACACGCATCCCGGTCTTGAGCGAGGAGGGGCGCGAAATGCGCTACGACGAACGCCGCAACTGGGAACTTTACTGGCTGGTCGACCCGCTGGACGGAACGGTGGAGTTCATCAAGGGCAATAACGAATTTACGGTAAACATCGCCTTGATGGAGAACAACGTGTGCATCGGGGCGGTAATCTATGTGCCGTATTACGAAAAGATGTACATCGCGGGTCGGGGTGCGGGAGCTTTTCTTAAGGAGCATGTTGTGCCCGATGCCGCGGCGGACTATTCTTACGAACGGATCGTCGAGGGATTCCGTCCGCTGCCTTTCGAAGGTGCGGCGGAGCGAGGAGGCCTGCGCGTGGCCGTGTCGCGGTCGCATCAGACGCCCGAGACGCACGAGCATATCGCCGGGCTGCGCGAGAAATATCCCGATCTGGACGTGGTGGAGCAGGGCAGCTCGTACAAATTTTGTTTGCTGGCGGAGGGCAGCGTCGATTACTATGTCCGCACGACGCACACCTATGAATGGGATACGGCGGCGGGAGAGTTGATCCTGGCGGAAGCGGGCGGCGCGACGCGCTCGCTGCCGGAAGGGCGGGAGCTGCGCTACAACGAGGAAGACCTGCGCAATCCGTGGTTCGTCTGCCGGTCGAAGTATTGCAAGGTGTGAAACCGGCTGCGGCCCGGCCGGGGGCAAGGCGCCGCGATGAAAAATAGATCGTTCTGGGAAAGGGTGCCCGGAGAGTGGTTCCGAAGCGGAATACCCGGAATGGGTAGTTCTGGGTGGATTGGGCCGTTCCGAGCGGATTGCCCGGGGCGGATCGGTCGGTTCGGAAAGACGGAGTCTTGATCCTCCGTTTATTTTTTGTGCCCGATGTCGCAGGATCCGCAGCTGCCGGAACATCCGGCAGGCAGGTCGTCGTGTCCGGGGCGACAGTCGGCCGTGCCGTCGGCTTCGCGGGTCTCCTGTACAGCGCACTTGATGCCCAGGCGCTGCATGTTCTTGTTGGTGGAGATTTCGGAGTCGATGTGATGACCTTTGAATAGGAGTGTCAACGACATGCCTACGACGAACAACCCTACGGCGGCGGCGGTGCAAAGTATGACGATCAACCAGGACGGCATGATATTGGAATTTTGCGACTGAAATTTTGGCTTTCGCCGACAAATGTATACATTTGTAAAATAAATTGCAAAAATGTTGCCCCGCCGGCACGCATCGGTCTTTCGGTGCAGCCTCGTGCGGGTAGAATTCTGCGGCGTGCGGAGAAGAACGGGCGGCAAGTGCCATGCGGTCGGACGTGCGGAACGCGGAAAGGAAAAACGACAATGCGAAGATGAAAATCGTAATAGCGGGTGCAGGCGAGATGGGCAGCCATCTGGCGCGGATGCTCAGCGGCAACGGCCACGACATCACTATCGTCGACGGCGATCAGAAACTGCTGTCGGAGGTAGGGAGCCTGGCAGACGTGATTACCGTGGAGGGCGACTCGACGACGTTCGCCGTGCTGCGCAAGGCGTCGGTGCGGCGCTGCGACCTCTTCATCGCTGTGAACCACGAGGAGAACGACAACATCGTGGCGGCGATGCTGGCCAAGAAACTGGGAGCCAAGAAATCGATCGCCCGCATCGATAACAACGAATACCTTGAGCCTAACAACAAGGAGGTGTTCATCGACATGGGCATCGACTATCTGTTCTATCCCGAGAAGGTGGCGGCCCGCGAGGTCATCAACTTGCTGGGCCATACGTCGACGACGGAATATGTCGATTTTTCGAGCGGCAAGCTCTCGCTGGTGGTCTTCCGCCTGGAACCGGCTTCGCCGCTGGTGGGGCGCGAGCCGGCCGGCTTCGAGGAGGGAGAGACGCCGTTGAGCTACCGCACGGTGGCCATCACGCGGGGCGGGCAGACGATCATCCCGCGGCGCGGCGAACGGTTCATGGACGGCGACATGGTCTACTTCATCGCGCGGCAGGACGCCGTGCGCGAGGTCATGGAACTTTCGGGACGCAAGAATGTGGAGATCAATAACATGATGATCCTGGGCGGTTCGCGCATCGGCATCCGCATTGCCACGGAGTTGCAGGACGAGGTAAACATCAAGCTGGTAGACTACAACGCCGACAAGGCCTATCGTCTGGCCGAGACGCTCGAAAAGACGCTCATCATCAACGAGGACGGACGCAACACGGAGGCCATGATGGAGGAGGGGCTGTCGAACATGGACGCTTTCGTGGCGGTGACGGGGCGCAGCGAAACCAACATCCTGGCGGCGATGCTCGCCAAGCAGATGGGGGTCAAAAAGGTAATCGCCGAAGTCGAGAACCTCAATTATATCGATCTGGCCGAGTCGATCGGCATCGACACGATCATCAACAAGAAACTGGTCACGGCGTCGAATATCTTCCGCTTCACGATGTCGACCGACGTGCAGGCGATCAAATGCCTGACGGGCAGCGACGCCGAGGTGCTGGAATTCATCGTCAAGCCCAATTCGCCGGCCACCAAGGCCCGTATCCGCGACCTGGGGCTGCCCGAGGATGCGATCGTGGGCGGCATCGTGCGCGGCGACAAGGTGTTCATCGCCGTGGAGAACATGGAGCTGAATCCCTATGACCGGGCGGTGGTCTTCGCCATGCCGGCATCGGTGGGCAAGATCGGATATTTTTTCAATTAAGCACTCAACGACGTGTCTTTACGCAGCCAAATAGCCGGATTGTGGTTCTCGCAGCGCATGCGGGCCATCGACTTTTTCCGCCGCCACCCGGCCCGGACGCAGGAGCGGATGCTGCGCGAGCTGCTGGAGCGGGGGCGCGGCACGGCTTTCGGCCGAGAATACGGCGTGGCGGCGATTCGCACGCCGGAGCGGTTCGCGGCGTCGGTGCCGGTGTCGGACTACGAAGCCTTCAAGCCGTGGATCGGGCGGATGATGGCGGGCGAACGAAACGTGACGGCGCCCGGGCGGGTAGACCTGTTCGCCCGATCGTCGGGCACGACCTCCGATAGGAGCAAGTACATCCCTGTGACGCGCCGGTCGTTGTGGCACAACCACACGCTGGGCATGCGCGATCTGGCGACACTGGTCGCCGCGGCCGATCCGCATACGAAACTTTTCGACGGCAAGACCCTCACTCTGGGCGGCTCGTGCCGGCGCGAAGGGCGCAATCTGGTCGGCGACCTGTCGGCGCTGCTGATCCGCGAAACGGCGCTGGTAAGCCGCTGGGTGCGGGCGCCGAAGAGCGCGACGGCGATCATCGCGGATTTCGACCGCAAGGCCGAGGCGATCTGCCGCGAGTGTGCGGGCGAGCGCATCGTGGCTTTCGCCGGGGTGCCGTCGTGGAACCTGGCCCTCATGCGCCGGGTGCTGGAATACACGGGCAAGAAGAATCTGCTGGAGGTGTGGCCCGAACTGGAACTTTTCGCCCACGGAGGGGTGGAGTTCGCTCCCTACCGGAGATCGTTCGAGGCCTTGATCCCCTCGTCGCGGATGCGTTACATGGAGACTTACAACGCTTCGGAGGGCTTTTTCGCCCTGGCCGACGAGCCGCAGCGCGATGACATGCTGCTGATGCTGGACTATGGCACCTACTATGAATTCCGCGACGGCGAACGCATCGTGCCGTTGGAGGGGGTCGAGGCGGGCCGCAGCTATGCGATGCTCATCACGTCGAACAACGGATTGTGGCGCTACGAGATCGGCGACCGCGTGGAATTTACCTCGACGGATCCTTACCGCATCCGTTTTGCGGGGCGCACAAGACAGTATATCAATGTTTTCGGCGAGGAGCTGATCGTCGACAACGCTGACCGGGCCTTGTTGGAGGCATGCCGCCGCACGGGCGCCGCGGTGGCGGAGTACAGCGTGGCGCCGTGCTACATGTCGCTGGAGGAGCGGGGCGCCCACGAGTGGCTGGTAGAGTTCGAACGCGAACCCTCGGATATGGGGGCTTTCGCGGCGGCGCTGGACGAAGCGCTGCGCGCGGTAAATTCGGACTACGACGCCAAGCGCCGCACGACGCTCGACGTGCAGCGGATCGAGCCGGTAGCTCCGGGCATGTTTCTGGCCTGGATGCGGGCGCGGGGCAAGAACAAAGTGCCCCGTCTGGTCAACGGCCGCCAGGCGATCGAAGACATGAAGCGATTCATGGCGGAAAATGCTCCTGCGGAGACCGATACCCGAAAATAACCCGAAACACCCGGGATAACCTGACCCGAAGAAACTGACTTTTATAATAATTACGTATTATGTATATCGCCATTGCTGGTAACATCGGAAGCGGAAAGACGACGCTGACCCAAATGCTGACCGAGCGCTACAAGGCCAAGGCCTATCTGGAAGAGAGCAACAACCCCTACATCGGCGACTTCTACGAGGACATGAACCGCTGGTCGTTCAACCTCCAGATCTCGTTTCTGGGCAGCCGCATCGAACAGACCATGGACATGTTGGCCGACAACGGCTCGGGCGTGATCTTCCAGGATCGCACGATCTACGAGGATGCACACATCTTTGCGGACAACCTCCACGAGATGGGGCTGATGGCTTCGCGCGATATCGAGACTTACATGAAGATCTTCCGGCTGGTTACCTCGCTGATTCCGCGGCCCGATCTGCTGATCTACCTCAAGGCGAGCGTCCCGACGCTCATCTCGCAGATACGCAAGCGCGGCCGGGCCTACGAGATGAACATCGACGAAGCCTATCTGAAACGGCTCAACGGCAAGTACAACCATTGGATCGACACGATCTACGAGGGCGACATGCTGGTAATCGACAAGGATCACGAGGATTTCGTGTCGGATGCGTCCGTCTTCGAGCGGATCTGCGCCCGGATCGATGCTTTGAATACCCAACGTTGAGCCGATGGCGCTGCCTGCGGAGTTTGTGCAGCGGGTGCTGCGCGAGTTGGGGGCCGAGGAGGGTGCAGCGCTGTGCGCGGCGCTGGACGGCGTGCCGCCGGTAAGCGTGCGGCTCAACGGCGCCAAGTGCGGCAATGCGGAGGAGCTGTTGTGTGCGCTGGGGGCTGCACAGCCGGTGCCGTGGTGCGCGGACGGGTGGTATCTTGCCGAACGTCCGCAGTTTACGTTCGACCCCGCATTCCATGCGGGCGCCTACTATGTGCAGGAGGCGTCCTCGCAGTTCGTGGGACTGTTGGCGGGCGACGCGGCGGGGCGGCGGATTCTCGATCTGTGTGCGGCGCCGGGCGGCAAGACGACACTTTATGCTTCGTTGGCCGGGCCGCAGGGGCTGGTCGTGGCGAACGAAATCGACCGCCGGCGGGCGCAGGTGTTGGCCGACAACGTGCGCAAGTGGGGCACGGGCAATGTGGCCGTGACCTGCTGCGAACCGCGGGCGTTGGGCGATCTGGAAGCCTGGTTCGACGTGGTGGCGGTGGATGCCCCCTGTTCGGGCGAAGGGATGTTTCGCAAGGACATGGGTGCCCGCGAGGAGTGGAGCGAAAATAACGTGCGTCTCTGTGCGGCCCGGCAGGACGGGATTCTGCGCGAGGCGTGGCGGGCCTTGAAACCGGGCGGACGTCTGATTTACAGCACTTGCACCTTCAACCGCGAAGAGGACGAGGGGACGTTGGAGCGGATGCTCGCTTGGGCGGGCGACGAGGTGGCGGAAGCGCCGGCTCCCGCGACGGACGAGGTCTGGGGCATCGTCTGCGGGCGGGTCGGGGCGTTTCGTACTTATCGGTTCTATCCCCACAAGGCGTGCGGCGAGGGTTTCTTCGCGGCCGTGGCGTGCAAGGCACCCGATGCGGAGGGCCGGATGAAGACGCCGAAGGCTTGCAGGACGGTTTTCGGACAAATCGACAAGGCGGCCGCGGCCGAATTGAGCCGCTGGGTGCTGCGTCCGGAGCAGATGCGGTTCGCGTCGGTGGCGGGAACGCTTTACGGCTGGCCGGCGGCGCAGGCCGACGCGGTGCGGCAACTCTCGGAGGTACTGCCGGTAATTTGCTCGGGAGTGGCCATGGGGCAGGTGTTCAAGGGGCGCCTGCGTCCGGAACCGGCTCTGGCGTTCTATGCGGAACTCGACCGCGGAGCACTGCCGGTGGCGGAAGTCTCCCGCGAGGAGGCGCTGGACTATCTGCGGCGCGGCGACATGCGGCCCGACGCCTTGACGGAGGGGCTGAACCTGATTTGCACGCAGGGGCGTGCACTGGGATTCGCCAAACGCATCGATAGGCGTGTCAATAATATGTATCCGAGTGCTTTACGGATACTCAAACAATAAGCGAACTGCGAGACCTTCGGGCGGCGGGCCTGCGGACGGATGCGGGCGGCGGTCGAAGGCCGGAAACTTTGAATTCATATCGTTTTGGCAGAGAGGATTTTTTATTCGATGGGCGAGGTCGCCGAGATGTTCGATGTGAAAGCGTCGCTGCTGCGCTATTGGGTGGCGCAGTTCGACGTGCTGCAACCCAAACGCAACAAGAAAGGCAACCGGCTGTTCACGGTGCAGGATGTGGAACATCTGAAAGTGATCTATCATCTGGTCAAGGAACGCGGCATGACCCTGGAGGGGGCCAAACGCGCGATGAAGCGGCGCCGCGGAGGCGCGTGCGACGAGGTGCGCCGCGATGCGGAGCTGATGACGCGGCTGCGGCACATCCGGGCGCTGCTGGAGGAGGTGCGCGAAGACCTCAAGGCCGGGGGCGAGGGGATCGTGGCGGATGACGCGGCGCCGGAAGAACGTTCCGAGGAGCCGCGGGCGCCGCGCCTGCGGACGAAGGCGGTGGTGAAGTTCGAGCCGGAGACGTCCGGCGCCGGGGTCGCGGAACCCGGTTCGCCAAAGCCGGCAGGACGCCGTGTGCGCCGCAAGTCGGAGGAGGGGGACAACAAGGAGTTGTTCGCCTTCTATGAACAATCGCTGTTTTGATAGGGGAGAATGCTTTTTAAGAAGCCGGATATCCGGATTCCGGGGAGGCGATATCCGGAACAAGATAGTTGCGTGTTATGAAAATCAAGGATATAACCGATGCGATAGAACGTTTCGCACCGCTGGAGTGGCAGGCGTCGTACGACAATGCGGGGCTGATCGTGGGGCGCCCGGACGACGAGGTACACGGCGTGTTGCTGGCGGTGGATGTGACCGACGAGGTCATGGACGAAGCCGAGCGCGAAGGGTGCGACATGATCGTGACCCACCATCCGATCGTGTTCCATGCGCTGAAACGTTTTAACTCGGCCGACATGGTGCAGCGCTGCGTGGAACGGGCGATCCGGAGCGGCGTGGCGCTCTATGCCTGCCATACGAATCTGGACAGCGCGCCGGGCGGCATGAGCTGGCGGCTGGCGGAGCGGCTGGGCGTGGAGCGGCTGGAGGTGCTGGAACCCTCGGCGCCGGGAGCGCGGACGGGGTTCGGCGTGGTGGGCGAACTGCCGGCGCCGATACCGACGGAGGCGTTCCTGCGCCGCATGCAGGAGACGCTGGGCGTGCGTGCCATCCGCCACAGTGCGCTGGTCGGGGCCGAAGTGCGCCGGGTGGCTGTCTGCACGGGAGCGGGAGCGTCGCTCATCGGCCAGGCCCGGGCGGCGGGCGCCGACATCTATGTGACGGCGGATCTGAAGTACAACGATTTCATGACCCCGGACGGGGCGCTTACGGTGGCCGACGTAGGCCATTTCGAGAGCGAATATTGTGCAATCGAACTATTATTTGATATTTTATCGAAAAATTTGATTACCTTTGCGGTTCGCAAGAGTAAGCATTCGCGCAATCCGGTGAATTATTGGCTCTAAAGTCTAAAAATTATACGAACAACATATATGGCAACACAGAAGAAGACTGCCGAAGTGGACTATTCGATGCAGGAGAAGATTCTGGCGCTCTACGAGTTGCAGCGGATCGACAGCAAGATCGACGAAATCAACAAGGTCAAGGGCGACCTGCCGCTGGAAGTGCAGGACTTGGAAGACGAGTTGGCCGGCATGCAGACCCGGATCGACAAGATCAACGGCGAGATCGAGGAACTCAACACCCTGACCAAGCAGCGCAAGCGCGAGACGGATCAGGCTAAAATCCTGATCGGCAACTACAAGGAACAGCAGAACAATGTCCGCAACAACCGCGAGTTCGACGCCATTACCAAGGAAATCGAATACCAGGAGTTGGAAATCGAACTGGCCGACAAGCGTCTGAAAGAGTATGCGGCGGGCATCAAGAGCAAGAAACTGCTGCTCGACGAAGCCGAGGCGCTGGGCCGGGAACGCATGGCTGATTTGGAAGCCAAGAAAAATGAACTGCAAAGCATCGAGGAGGAGACCCGTCCCCAGGTGGCGGAATTCGACGCCCAGGCAGGGAAAGTAAAAGCGAAGATCGACGAACGCCTGCTGACGGCTTACGAGCGTATTCGCCGCAATGTACGCAATGGCCTGGCCGTGGTAACGGTAAAGCGCGATGCGTGCGGCGGCTGCTTCAACCGCATACCGCCCCAGCGTCAGGTGGACATCCGCCAAGGTAAGAAAATCATCATCTGCGAATATTGCGGCCGTATTCTGGTGGCCGATCCCGAAGCGGAACAATAGACGCAGGAAAAACATGCAAGGCCGTCCGGAAGGACGGCTTTTTTGTTTCGGAAAAGCGACGGGTTTTTAGCAGGGCGGGGCCGAACGGACTTTGTATGAACAGGGAGGGGCTGGAGCCGGTGGGGCTGGGCGGATTTTTAGCAGGGGCCGTGCGGAGCCGGATCCTCGGCGGATGAGTTGCGGATTCTCGACGGAGACGTTGTGGAAGCCGGAGGGGCGAGAATGTGGTTTTTTGCGCGGCCGATGCGGCAGGAACGGCTTCCGGGAGTACCAAAATATTAATTTAATAACATGGAAAATGTTTCCGTCTTTTATAAATAATCCTTAACTTTGCAAAGTTGTAATTTCCGGACTTAAATAATTGTAGATGAAAATAGCTATTGCCCAGTTGAACTACACCGTCGGCGATGTGGACGGCAATGCGTCGAAAATCATCGAGTCGATCAACAAAGCGAAAGCGCAACATGCAGATCTGGTCATCTTTGCGGAACAGTCCGTGAGCGGCACTCCGGGATTCGACCTGCTGCGCAAAACGACGTTCTTGGAGCTGTGCGAGGAGGCGCTGGTGGAGATCGCCTCGGCGTGCGACGGGATCGCAGCCATCGTGGGCCTGCCGTTGCTGACGGCCGACGGCACGGTAAGCGCCGCAGCGCTCATTCAAGATCGCAAGGTGCTGCGCTACGTGGGCAAGAAGCACATCACGGCCCGGCGCGAAATGGGCTTTCTGGTGCCCTCCAAAGGGTATGAATATGCTACGATCAAGGGTCATAAGTGCGCCATCATCGTGGGCGACGATCTGAGCCGCGAGCATGATTTCGACCATTCGGTGGAGACCATCGTGTCGATCAATGCCCGCAAATACGGCAAGGGGTCGATGACCTACCGCTACGAAATGATGCGCAACCTTTCGTTCGTCGAGGGGAAGAACCTCGTGCTGGTCAATCAGGTGGGCGGCTCGACCGAAATCGTTTACGACGGTACGTCGGGCGCATTCAACAACCGGGGCGAACTGGTGTTGATGCTCAAGAGTTTCGAGGAGGATTTCCAGGTATTCGATACGGCGGCCGAGGGCAAGCCCGTGACGATTCCGTCGAGCGGCGACCGCACGCGGATGGTCTACGAGGCGGCGCGCTGCGGCCTGCGCGACTTTTTCCGCAAGAACGGCTATAAGAAAGCCTCGATCGGCCTGTCGGGCGGTATCGACTCGGCGGTGGTGGCGTGTCTGGCTGCCGATGCGCTGGGCAAAGAGAATGTGCGGGCGCTGCTGATGCCTTCGCCCTTTTCGTCGGACGACTCGGTGGAGGATGCCAAGGAGCTGGCCGAGCGGCTGGGTATCGAATACAACGTCATCCCCATTTCTGAAATTTATACCAGCATCATCGATACGCTCAAGCCGGTAATCGGCGGTACGGAGTTCGACGCGACGGAGGAGAACATCCAGACGCGCATCCGTACGATCTTGCTGATGGCCGTGCAGAACAAGAGCGACTATATCCTGCTCAATTCGTCGAACAAAAGCGAAAATGCCCTGGGATTCTGTACTTTGTACGGCGATACGGCGGGCGCTTTCAGCCCGACGGGCGACCTCTACAAAGGCGAAATCTACGACATGGCCCGCTACATCAACCGCACGCAGGGCAATCCCATTTCGGAAAAGATTTTGAGCAAGGAACCCTCCTCGGAACTGCATCCGGGGCAGAAAGATACCGACGTGCTGCCGCCCTATGAGGTGGTGGACGCGATTCTGTTCCGCATGATCGAGGAAGGGCAGCACCGCGAGGAGATCATCAACGCCGGTTTCGACTCGGAGGTGGTGGAGAAGATCCATGCTATGATTATGCGCAACGAAAAGAAACGCTACCAGTTCCCGCCGGTGCTGCGCCTGTCGATGTGCTCGTTCGGACACGAGCGGCTGATGCCGCTGACCAACAAATACGGCGATTGAGGCGGTGGCGGAAAGAATCGAACATAGCGGCACGGTCGACCGTGTGGAGGCCGGCCGGGTTTATGTGAAGATCATCTCGCAGAGCGCCTGCGGGACGTGCAAGGCCCGCCAAGCATGCGGCATGGCCGAGAGCGCGGAGAAGATCGTGGCCGTATCGACGCCCGATGCAGCGGAATATGCGCCGGGCGAGATGGTCGTGGTCGGCGTGCTGCGCCGGGCAGGCGGTTTGGCCGTGGCGCTGGGCTATGTGGGCGCGCTGGTCGTGCTGCTGGCAGTGCTGGTGCTGACGATAGGTGCGGCGGGCTGGGCCGAAGGCCCGGCGGCGCTGGCGGCGCTGGGCGGTGTGGCGCTATATTATATGGTACTGTGGCTTTGCCGCCGGAAAATCGAACACACAATTCAATTTACAATAACAAAAATCTAAATGGAAGTATTACTTTACACTATCCTGACGCTCTGCGTACTGGGTGTGCTCTCCGCTGTGATTCTCTACTTCGTGGCCCGCAAGTTCCGCGTAGAGGAAGACCCGCGGATCGACGAGGTGGAAAAGATGCTGCCCGGCGCCAACTGCGGCGGCTGCGGATTCGCAGGCTGCCGGGGCATGGCCGATGCGCTGGTAAAGAACGATGACATCTCGGCGCTCTTCTGCCCGGTGGGCGGCGGCGACTGCATGAAGGCGATAGCCTCCTATCTGGGCAAGGCAGCCGCGGAGAAGGAACCCCAGACCGCGACGGTACGTTGCGGGGGAACGTGTGCGAAACGTCCCCGCACCAACGAATACAACGGCGCCCGCTCGTGTGCGGTGGCTTCGTCGCTCTATGCCGGAGAGACGGGCTGCACGTTCGGCTGTCTGGGCTTCGGCGACTGTGTGACGGTGTGTGCGTTCGATGCGATTCGCATCAATCCGGAGACGGGACTCGCCGAGGTCGACGCCGAGAAGTGCACGGCCTGCGGCGCTTGCGTCAAGGCCTGCCCCAAGGGGATCATCGAGTTGCGCAAGAAGTGGCCCAAGGATCGGGCGGTTTATGTGTCGTGCGTCTCGAAAGATAAGGGTGCGGCGGTAATGAAAGCCTGCAAGGCGGGCTGCATCGGCTGCGGCAAGTGCGAGAAGGTGTGTGCGTTCGGCGCCATCACGGTGGAGAACAACCTCGCCTACATCGACCCGCAGAAGTGCAAGTTGTGCCGCAAGTGTGTGAACGAATGCCCCACGGGCGCGATCAAGCTGGTAAACATGGAGCCGCTGCCCAAGGAACCGAAGGCACCGGCCAAACCGGTTGAGAAACCTGCCGAGAAGCCGGCCGAGAAACCTGCCGCAGAGGTTTCCGCAGCCAAGACACCGGAGTCTTCCGCTGCTAAATCGGAATAACGAAGAATCGTAAAATCAGATAGTTGGTATGAAAACATTTCCGAAAGGCGGAGTGCATCCGTCGGAAAATAAACTGAGCTGCGCCGGTGCCATCGAGGTGCTTCCCCTGCCCGATGCGGTAACGATTCCGCTGGCCCAGCATATCGGAGCGCCTGCGGTGGCCAAGGTGGCCAAGGGCGACAAGGTGCTGGTGGGACAGCTCATCGCCGAGGCGGGCAGCTTCATGTCGGCGAACATCCATGCCCCGATTTCGGGCACGGTAACGGCGGTCGACATGCAGCCCAACGGCCAGGGCGTGCGTCAGATGATGATCTCGATCCAGCGCGAGGGCGACGAGTGGGCCGAAGGCATCGACCGTACGGAGACGCTGGTCAAAGAGTGCGCGCTGACGCCGGAAGAGATCATCGCGAAGATCAAGGAAGCCGGCATCGTGGGCATGGGCGGCGCGACGTTCCCCACGCATGTGAAGCTGTCGGTGCCTCCTGGAAAGAAAGCCGAAGCATTGATTATCAATGGTGTGGAGTGCGAACCCTACCTGACGTCGGATCATCGCACGATGCTGGAGCACGGCGAGGAGCTGGTGGTCGGCGTCACGATCCTGATGAAAGCGATCGGTGTGAAAAATGCGTTCATCGGCATCGAGAACAACAAACCCGACGCGATCGCGCATCTGAAAAAGATCGTCAAGGAATACGACGGCATCGAAGTGGTGCCTTTGAAAGTGAAGTACCCGCAAGGCGGCGAGAAACAGTTGATCGCCGCAGTGATCGGACGTGAGGTGCCGCCTCCGCCGGCCCTGCCCATCGACGTGGGCGCCGTGGTATGCAATGCGTCGACGACGTATGCGGTATATCAGGCTGTGCAGAAAAACAAGCCGCTCGTGGAGCGTGTGGTAACCATCACGGGCAAGGGCTTGGCGACGCCGAAGAACTTGCTCACACGTATGGGAACGCCCGTTCGGACGCTCATCGAAGCGGCCGGCGGCCTGCCCGAGGACGAGGTCAAGGCGATCAACGGCGGCCCGATGATGGGCCGTGCGATGATCGAACTGGCATCGCCTGTGACGAAAGGCTGCTCGGGCATCACGATCCTCAACGGACGCGATGCGCAGCGCCGCGAAGCCTCGCAGTGCATCAAGTGCGCGAAGTGCGTGTCGGCATGTCCGATGGGGCTGGAACCCTACTACCTCTCGAAGATGACCCAGAAGAAGAACTGGGAGACGCTGGAGGCGCAGATGATTACCTCGTGCATCGAGTGCGGCTGCTGCCAGTCGACGTGCCCGGCCTATCTGCCGCTGCTCGACTGGATCCGCCTGGGCAAGCAGACCGTGATGGGAATCATCCGCCAACGTGCCGCCGCCGCGGCACCGAAGAAGTAATGGCGACCGAAAAACAAGTAAAAGGAAAAACCAAAACAATATGGCAAACAAACTTATCGTCGCTCCTGCACCCCATGTGCAGACTTCGCAGTCGACGACCCGGATCATGCGCGACGTGGTAATCGCCTTGATGCCGGCGCTGGTCGTCTCGACGGTGGTCTTCGGCTGGAGCGCGCTCTGCGTGACGGCGCTTTCGGTGGCGTCGTGCGTGGTGTTCGAATACTTGATCCAACGATTCCTGGTCGGCGGCGCTCCGACGATCGGCAACTGGTCGGCCGTAGTGACGGGCGTGCTGCTGGCGTTCAACCTGCCGGCGTCGATTCCGTGGTGGATCGTGCTGATCGGCGCTTTCGTGGCGATCGCGGTCGCCAAGATGACCTTCGGCGGCTTGGGTAAGAACCCGTTCAACCCCGCTTTGGTGGGTCGAGTCTTCCTGCTGATCGCCTATCCTGTGCAGATGACGACTTTCCCTCAGGTCGAGGGCTTCGATGCGCTCTCCGGCGCGACGCCGCTGGCCGCTGTCAAGCAAGGCGCAGCTTCGGCCGGCATGATGAACATGCAGGACTTGATGTTGGGCAATATGCCCGGTTCGCTGGGCGAGGTGGCTGCGCTGGCGCTGCTCGCCGGCTTCGTCTATCTGCTGTGGCGCAAGGTCATTACCTGGCAGATTCCGGTAACGGTGCTGGCTACCATGGCGCTTTTCGCGTTTGTGGCGGAACTGGCTGCGTCGGGCTTCGAAAGCCCTGCGCTGTGGCAGCTCCCGCTGTTTCATGTGCTGGCCGGCGGTGCGATGCTGGGCGCGATCTTCATGGCGACCGATTATTCGACTTCGCCGATGACCGTGCGCGGAGGTGTGATCTTTGCGATCGGCATCGGTGCCATCACGATGTGCATCCGTCTGTGGGGTGCTTATCCGGAGGGTATGTCGTTCGCGATCCTGATCATGAACTCGACCGTGCCTTTGATAAACAAATATGTGAAACCCAAGCGCTTCGGCGTGAAATAAGGAGGATAACGTTATGAAAAGCACACTTTTGAACATGACGGCCGTCCTCTTCGGCATCACGCTTGTCGCGTCGGCCGGGGTCGGTGCGGTCAACATGATTACGGCCGAGCCGATCGCGCAGGCCGAGCAGGCAGCCAAGATCGAGGCGCTGAACGGCGTGCTGCCGCTCTTCGACGCTACGGCGGTGACGGAACTGACTATCGACGAGATGCCTATTGCGGTCTACACCGCTACGCAGGGCGATGCCGTGGTGGGATATGCCGTGGAAACGATGTCGAAGCAAGGCTTCGGCGGAGCGATCAATCTGATGGTGGGTTTCACGCCTGCGGGCGAGGTCATCAACGTGAACGTGCTCAAGCAGACGGAGACTCCGGGACTGGGCACGAAGATGGCCGATGAAGGCAACCCGCTGCTCAACAGCATCAAGGGCCAGCTGCTGGAAGCGAAAAAACTGGTCGGCGGCAAGCTGGCCGTCACGAAGGACGGCGGCGACGTGGATGCGCTGACGGCGGCGACGATTTCGTCGCGTGCATATGTGGATGCGATCAACCGGGCGTGGATGGCCTATAAGAACGTTGCGGCGGGCGAAAGCGTGACCGATACGGCGACCGGCGCATCGAGAACCAACGAGCCTGCGGCTCAGGAAGGAGGTCAAAATGAATAAGTTGAATATCATATTGAGCGGTATTGTCAAGAACAACCCGACGTTCGTTCTGGTGCTGGGCATGTGCCCCACGCTGGGTACGACGACCTCGGCCGAGAACGGCATGGGCATGGGTCTGGCGACGATGGCCGTGCTCATCATGTCGAACTTGGTAATTTCGCTGGTAAAGAACATCATTCCGGATAAGGTGCGCATTCCGGCGTTCATCGTCATCATTGCGTCGTTCGTGACCATTATCCAGATGTTGATGCAGGCGTTCGTGCCGGCACTTTATGCGTCGCTGGGCGTGTTCATCCCGTTGATCGTGGTAAACTGCATCATCCTGGGCCGCGCCGAGGCGTTCGCGTCGAAGAATTCGGCTTTCGACTCGGTGCTGGACGGTATCGGCATCGGCCTGGGGTTCACGCTTTCGCTCACGGTAATCGGTGCGGTGCGCGAAATCCTGGGCAGCGGCTCGATCTTCGGGGCGAATCTCGGTATCGGGAACTATACGCCGTTGATCTTCGTGCTGGCGCCGGGTGCCTTTCTCGTGCTGGGCTACCTGATGGTATTGT
This sequence comes from uncultured Alistipes sp., assembly GCF_910580175.1. Classification (GTDB taxonomy): domain Bacteria; phylum Bacteroidota; class Bacteroidia; order Bacteroidales; family Rikenellaceae; genus Alistipes. Next base: position 491,495 of record NZ_CAJTXD010000001.1, on the reverse strand, counting down.
TTAACAAATTAGCCAAGAAATAGTTATGGAGCTTTCATATTTTGCAATCATCATCGGCGCCATCTTCGTGAATAACGTGGTGCTGGCGCAGTTCCTCGGCATCTGCCCCTTCCTGGGCGTGTCGTCGAAAGTGGAAACATCGCTGGGTATGGGCGCTGCCGTAACGTTCGTGATGGCGATCGCCGCTGTGGTGGCTTGGCTGATCCAGACCTACGTGCTCGTGCCGCTGGACATCGTGTATATGCAGACGATCGTTTTCATTCTGGTAATCGCGGCGCTGGTGCAGATGGTGGAGATCATCCTCAAGAAGCTGTCGCCGGCCCTCTATCAGGCGCTGGGCATCTTCTTGCCGCTCATCACGACCAACTGCGCCGTGCTGGGCGTGGCGATTCTCATGATCCAGAAGGAATTCGACTTGTTGCAGAGCGTGACCTACTCGGTCGCCACGGCTTTGGGCTTCGCGCTGGCGCTGGTGCTCTTTGCTGGTATCCGCGAACGGTTGGATTTCGAGGATGTGCCCAAGGCATTCAAGGGCATTCCCATTGCGCTGGTTACGGCCGGAATCCTCGCCATGGCGTTCATGGGCTTCTCCGGACTGGTATAGCTTGAAGCGCAGGCGCTTTTGAACGATCCGTTCCCGAGACGGGCAGGAATGCCGGGTCTGGGGAACGGATTGTTTATGCCCCATTCGGCAAGGACGTCGGAGCGCCCTGTTCGGAGTGTTCGTGTTGTCTCCGTTCGGATCGGCTGCTTCCACCTCCATTCGGGTGTCGGATTATTCGATACTCTCGCTCGGCAAAATGCAAGCGAGCTTGCTTTTGCCCTCGCTTATTCGTATTTTTGTGAGAAACAAACCGGACACGATGACTGAATTCGGATTCATAGAGGCCATTCGCACGCTGTGCGCCGATCTGCCCCGCAACGGCTTCGAGGGGATCGGCGACGACTGCGCCGTGCTGCCGACGGGAGCAGGCGAGTCGTTGGTGTTCACGGCCGACCTGCTGACCGAGGGGGTGCATTTCCTGCGTGCTGCGACCACGCCCGAGGAGTTGGGCGGAAAGGCTTTGGCCGTGAATTTGAGCGACGTAGCCGCCATGGGTGCGCGTCCGGTGGCAACACTGCTGTCGATCGCCTTGCCGGCGGATGCGACGCAAGAGTGGGCCGCACGGTTCATGACGGGCTACCATGCCCTGGCGGCCCGTTATGGGGTGGCGCTGATCGGCGGCGACACGACGTGTTCGCAGACCGGCATTACGATCAATGTGACGGCGATCGGCCGGGCGCCCGACGGGCATCTGAAACGCCGCAGTGCGGCCGCTGCGGACGACGTGCTGTTCGTGACGGGGCGGCTGGGGGCTTCGGGAGCAGGTCTGCGCGACATGCTGTCAGGGACGTACGATACTCCCCTGGCGGCGGAACATCGCAATCCCCGGCCGCAGGTCGAGGAGGGGCAATGGCTGGGAGCACGGCCGGAAGTGCATGCGATGATGGATCTCTCGGACGGTCTGGCGTCGGATGTATGCCATATCATGGCGTGCTCGAGCGTGGGTGCCGCGATCGATCTGGATCGGATACCGGTGGCTGAGGGGGCCGATCTGCGCACGGCGGCATGTGGAGGCGAGGACTACAAACTGCTGTTGTCCGCCTCGCGGGATGCTGCGGGGCAACTGGCGGCGGACTACCGGAACCGTTTCGGAGAACCGCTGTATGAAGTGGGGCGGATCGTCGCGGGCAATGCCTTGACGTGGCGGCGCGACGGTGCGGAAGTACTGCTCGACTGGCGCGGATTCGAACACTATTGATCCTCGATCCGCTCGGGCGGAAACGTGCCGCGCCGAGACCGCAGCAACCGGACAGAAAGGCAGAGGGGAGAGACCGGGCAGACAGGCTGCCGGACAGAGGGGCAAAGGTTGCTGTGCAGGGGGCTGCGGAGACGATCGTGCGGCACGAATCGGAAGTCCTGCCTACTCTTCCTCTATAATATATACGTGTTCGTCGGGCCGCTGCATGCGGAAATGCTCGCGGGCGTATTCTTCGAGGTATTCGTCGTAGCGGAGCCGTTCGAGCAGCGTGCTGTCGGCCTCGATCTTGGCTTGGAAGAACTCCTTTTCGCGCTGCAAGGCGTTGATCTGACGCTTGATCTTCACGGCATGCACGGCGTTGCGCCCCACGATGAAGATCGTGAAAGCGATGATGACCGTCGTGGCGACGACCCAAAGTTTACGGCCGGTCTGAAGATTCATGGAAAAGGCTCTTGTTTGCAGTGCGGTGCGCCGGGCGAAGAACCGGAGAGACCCGATGCTTCGGTGCGATGGGCGCTACGGAATATTCATGTATTTGTGCGTCTGGATGGAGACCGTCCAGCGGGGATGGCTTTTGACATAGTCGACGATGGCGGGCATGATCTGTTCCGCGACGCTCCATTCGGGCTGGAGCGAGAGACGGCAGCCGGCGCCGACACGGGCTGCGTTGGCTTCGGCCCATTCGAAATCCTCGTTGCTGCCGATGACGACTTTCAGCTCGGAAGCCCTGCCGAACGCTTCGTCGACGGGCGGCTTTCTGCGCTTGGGCGAGAGACACACCCAGTCGAAGCGCCCGCTGAACGGATGCGATCCGGAGGTTTCGAGGAAGACCTGCAACCCCCTTTCGGACAAGCAGCGGGTCAGCTCGTCGAGCGGGTAGAGCAGCGGCTCGCCGCCGGTAATGACTGCGGCGGGGGCGCCGGACGCCACGGCCCGGGCCACGAGCGTCTGCACGTCGGTCGGGGGAAAGAGCGCCGGATTCCAGGCGTACTTGGCGTCGCACCAGGCGCAGCCGACGTCGCAGCCGCCCAGCCGGATGAAGTAAGCGGCCCGGCCGGCGTGGAATCCCTCTCCCTGGAGGGTGTAGAAATCCTCGGCGACGGGCAGCAGACGCCCGCCGTCGAGCGATGCGGTGTCGGGGGCGGCGATCATTCGGTAACGACGTAGATGTCTTTGAGACTGCGGCCCAGCTGGTCGTAGTCGAGTCCGTAGCCGACGATGAATTCGTTGCCGATCTCCATGGCGCGGTAGCGGATGGGCAGCTGCTTGCGGTAGGAGCCGGGCTTGAAGAAGAGCGTGCAGACGTCGATGCTGGCCGGCTTGCGGGCCTCCAGGTCGCGCACCATGTGCTCGATCGACTCGCCGGTGTCGACGATGTCTTCGACTACGATGATGTGGCGCCCTTCGATGGAGTTGTTCAACCCGATGAGACTCTTGACCTGGCCGGTCGAAGAAGTGCCCTCGTAAGAGGAGAGCTTGACGAAAGAAAGTTCGTTGTTGAACTCGATTTTTTTGATCAGATCGCTCATGAACATGAACGAGCCGTTCAACACGCCGACGAACAACGGGGTCTCCTTGTCGGCGTAATCCTGGTTGATGCGCTGTGCAACGGCGCTGACCGCCTCGTCGATCTTCTCGGCGGGGATCATGATGCGGAACTTTTTGTCGTGAAGCTGGATGATCTCCTTCATGGGGTAGAAAACGGATAGTTTATAAATGCAAAAATAACGATTTAGGGCAATAAAAGAACGATTCGGGAGAAATAATTTTCGGAAATTGCCGAACAGGAAGGCGGAACAGCGAAAAACTGGGCGGGGAGCATGAATATTATTTGTGTTTCTTGGCCGATTTTTCGCGCGATTTGCGCTATCTTTGCGGCGCGAAACGAAAACTGCGAATGCGGAACGCGCGCCTTGGGGGTTGCATCCAGGCGCGAGCTGCCGCCGAAGCGATGCCGTGCCGCAAAAAAGAGGCTTCCTTATGGAAATATTGATACTCAACGGCCCGAATCTCAATTTGCAGGGCCGCCGCGACCCGGAGGTGTACGGCACGCAGACCTTCGACGGGCTGCTCCAAAGCCTGCGGGAGCGCTATCCGCAGGCGGGGATCGACTATCGCCAATCCAACGTGGAGGGCGAGCTGGTCGATGCGCTCCAGCAGGCCGAGGGCCGCTACGACGGCGTGGTGCTGAACGCCGGGGGCTACACCCACACGTCGGTGGCGCTGCGCGATGCCGTGTCGGCCATCGCGGTGCCGGTGGTCGAGGTGCACATTTCGTCGATCCTGGCTCGTGAGGAGTTCCGCCATGTGTCGCTGCTGGCACCCGTGGCTGTGGGGTCGATCATGGGATTCGGTCTCGAATCCTACCGCCTGGGCGTGGAAGCGCTGCTGGGGCGGACTGAAAATCAAGCAACGAAGAAACAGAAAAAATAAAAGAACGATGAATAAGATGAAAAAAACCAAGATCGTAGCCACGATGTCGGACTTCCGCTGTACGGAGGAATTCGTGCGCAGCCTTGCGCAGGCGGGCATGGACGTGGTGCGCATCAATTCGGCGCACGTGACCCTGGAGGGCGCGTCGCAGATCGTGGAGACGGTGCATCGGGTCGATCCGGCCATCCCTGTAATGATCGACACCAAAGGCCCCGAAATCCGGGTAACGACCCTGGCGTCGGAGTACGGCGAGCGAATCGAGTTCAAGGCGGGCGACCGGGTGGCCGTGCGCGGCTCGGACGGTACGGACGCCACGACGCGCGAGACGGTATACATGAACGTGCCGGGCATCGTGGACGACATTCCGATGGGGGCGCGGATGCTCATCGCCGACGGCGAAGTGGAGCTGCGCGTGGTGGAGAAGAGCGACACGGAGCTGGTGTGCGAATTTGCGGGCGACGGCGCGCTGCGCTCGCGCAAGAGCGTGAATGTGCCGGGCGTGTCGATCGACCTGCCGTCGGTAACGGAGAAAGACCGCCGTTTCATCGAATGGGCCATTGCGCACGATGTGGATTTCATCGCCCACTCGTTCGTGCGGAGCATCCGCGACGTGCAGGCGGTGCAGGCGATTCTGGATAAGCACGGCAGTCCGATCAAGATCATTTCGAAGATCGAGAACCAAGAGGGCCTGGACAATATAGACGAAATCATCGAGGCGTCGTACGGCATCATGGTGGCGCGCGGCGACTTGGGCGTGGAGCTGCCTGCCGAGGCGATCCCCAACACGCAGCGCCGCATCGTGGAGAAGTGCATCGCGGCCAAGCGCCCCGTGATCATCGCCACGCAGATGCTCTACTCGATGGTGCGCAACCCGCGGCCGACGCGTGCGGAGGTCAGCGACGTGGCGAGCGCCATTTATGAACGAGTGGACGCCGTGATGCTGAGCGACGAAACGGCCATGGGCGACTATCCGGTGGAAGCCGTGGAGACGATGGCCCGCATCGCCCGGGAGATCGAACGCGATGAAACGCATTTCAAGCCGATGATCGACATGGATATGGTGTCGGTAAACCACGAAATCACGGCCCAGCTGGCGCGGTCGGCCGTGCGGGCGTCGACCAACCTGCCGATCAAATATGTGGTGCTCGACACCAAGACGGGCCGCACGGGCCGTTATCTGGCGGCGTTCCGCGGCCGCAAGACGGTGGTGGCCGTGTGCTACCGGCTGCATGCCCAGCGGATTCTGGCCCTCTCGTACGGCGTGGTGCCGATCTTGCGCAAACAGGAGTTGTGCGACCGCTACCACTTCCTGGTGGATGCCATGGAAGTGATCGAGCAGAGCGACCGGCTGGAGGAGAGCGACTTGCTGGCGATCGTGGGCGGAAGTTTCGGACCCGACGGCGGGGCTTCGTATGTGGAGATCGCCGATGTGAAACGCATCCGTGAGCGCAACGAGCGCGGCGGAGCCTGCGCAACGTTGTGAGACCTTGGCGGAGGCTCTGAAAGATAAGGTGGCGCGCGGCGTGGCGTGGTCGATCGGCGAAAAGATCGGCACGATGCTGTTGCAGATGGGCGTGTCTATCGTGGTGCTGCGTCTGCTGCTGCCGGCCGATTTCGGTGTGGTGGCCGTGCTCACGGCGTTCGCGGCGCTGGCCCTGGTGGTGGTGGACAGCGGGTTTTCGCAGACCCTGATCCGCAAGGCGGAGCCTGCCCCCGAGGATTACAAAGCGGTATTCCTGTTCAATGTGGGCGCGTCGGCAGCGCTGTATGTGCTGCTCACGGCATTGGCGCCTGTTGCGGCGAACTATTACGACATGCCCGTGATTACACGTATAGCGCCGGTGTTCTTTCTGCTGGTGCCGGTCAATGCGTTGTGCGTCATCCAAAATACGATCTTCACGCGTCGTTTCAGCTTTGCGCTGCTCTCGAAAGTGACTTTCGCTTCGTCGGTCGTAAGCGGCTGCGCCGCCGTGCTGCTGGCTTTGGCCGGATGCGGGGTGTGGAGCCTGGTGGCGCAGCGGGTGTTGCAGACGGGCGTGCGGGCGGTGCTGCTGTGGCGGTTGAGCGACTGGCGGCCCCGGGCGACCTCCGGATGGAACTTCGGGGCGCTGCGTGCGATGATGCCTTACAGCTTCAGTTTGCTGGCCACGGATTTGATAGCGTCGTTCTACAACAAGATTCCGCAACTTTTCATCGGCAAGATTTATTCGGCCGGGACGCTGGGCTATTTCGACCAGGCGCAAAAACTCAAGGATCTGCCGGTAACCTCGACCATGGCGGCGGTGCAGGGGGTAACGTTTCCGGCGCTGTCGAAAATCGCCTCGGACGGGAAGAAGTTCGCCGAGAGCTACCGGCAGGTAACGATGGTGGTGGCTTATACGATGTTCCCGATGATGCTCGGGCTGTCGGCCGTGGCGCACGACATGTTCGCCGTATTGCTCGGGGAGAAATGGATGCCGACGGTGCCCTATTTTGAGACGATCTGCCTGGCCGGGCTGTTCTATCCGGTGGCGATGGTGGCCTACAATGTGTTGAAAGTGAAGTGCGAAGGGCCGACGATCGTGCGGTTGGAGGTGCTCAAGAAAGTGATCATGACGCTGATCTTGGCGTTGACGATTCCCCGCAGCGTGCAGGCGGTGGTGTGGGGACTGGTGGTGTTCGCGGCCTGCGAAATGGTGGTAAACGTGACGGCGGCGCTGCGGCGTACCGAATTGACCGGGCGCCGACTGTTGCGGACGTTGCTGCCCGTGGTGCTGATTTCCGGCGCGATGTACGTTGCGGTGCGGGCGGTGGCGGCTGCGCCGATCGAAAATGCGCTGTTGCGTTTGGCGGCGGAGGTCGGGACAGGCGTGGCGCTCTATGCGGCGCTTTCGGCGCTTTTCCGGCTGGAGGCTTTCGGCGAAGTGGCGGCCATGGTGCGCAGGCGTTTTGAAAGTTGACGGTGCCGATAGCATGGCGATCGAATCCGGAGAGGGCGCAAGATAGTTAGCGTAAAAAACGGTGTTTTGAAACGGCGGACGGGAATCGAAATGTTCCCGTCTGCCGTTTCATCTACCGGGCCGTCCGGAGTCCGTTCCGCGGGGCGCCGTGCTCTTGTTCCGGGGTGTGGAACAGGGCCGGGAGAGGATGATCCGATGGTGTGTCCGGAAGGTGTAAACGTAAATTTGTGCTGAAAAATCGTTGTTGTGTGCGCACACACCTTGGAGGTTTGAAAAATTCTATCTATGTTTGTCATAACAAAGTCCGAAAAGGACAGTACCTGACCTGATGAAAGAAAAACTCAAAGAACACATCCGCATCGTGGATGTGGCCCGCATGGCCGGTGTGTCGGCCGGAACGGTCGACCGCGTGATTCACAACCGGGGGAAAGTCTCGGATGAAAAGTTGCGCAAGATACGTGAAGTGTTGGCGTCGGTGGACTATCAACCCAACTTGATGGCCCGTTCGCTGGCGTCGTGTCGCGAAAGGACGCTGGCCGTCATCATTCCGGCCTATCGCGATGGCGACTATTGGGCCGATGTGGATGCCGGCATAGCGCGGGCAGCAGTGGGGGCGGAGCGTTTCAATGTGCGGGTGCGCCGGTTTTTCTTCGACCAGTACGACCATGCGACGTTCGTGCGGACGCTCATGCGCGTGCGCGACGAGCATTTCGACGGCGTGCTGCTGGCGACGCTTTTTTCGGAGTCGGTGGCGGGATATGCGCGCGAACTGGATGCGTTGGGGATACCGTATGTTTTTGTCGATTCGAATATTCCAGGCTGCAACCGCCTGGCTTATTTCGGCACTTCGTCGGTCGACGCGGGAGCTGTCGCAGCGCGGCTGTTGGTCGACCGCATTCCGCTGGACGCCGACATCGCGGTGGGCAGCATCATCCATCGGGGAGACGGCGGTTCGAACCAGTGCCGCTGCCGGGAGACGGGGTTTCGAGCTTATCTGGAACGGGTGGGCTTCCGAGGCAACCTGCTGGGCGTTTCGCTGCGTCTGGATGACGAAGCCTACAACAAGCGGATACTGGACGACCTCTTTGCTGAGCACCCCCGGATCGCGGGTGCCGTGACTTTCAATTCGACGTGCTACATTCTGGCCAGCTACCTGCGCTGGTCGGGGCACGGCGGGGTGCGGCTGGTGGGCTACGATGTCATTCGTCGCAACCGCGAGATGCTGGAGGCCGGCGCCGTGACGGCGCTGGTGGCCCAACGTCCTGCGGCGCAGGGCTTCCACGGGGTCATGGCCCTGTGCGACATGCTGGTAAGCGGCAGCCGCGGCCCTTCGGACAATCTGATGCCGATCGACATCGTGCTGAAAGAAAACGTACAATTTTATAATAATCATATTATTTAAGCGATGAAAAATCTTTTCGACATCCGCGACCGAGTGGTGGTGGTAACCGGCGGTGCCGGGATTCTGGGGCGTGCGATCTGTCTTTACCTTGCACAGCAGGGCGCCAAGGTCGTTATTCTCGATCGCGACGAAAAGGCCGGCGATGAATTGGCCGGGACGATCCGGCAGCAGGGCGGCGAAGCGCTTTTCCTAATTACCGACGTCTTGAATCGCGAGGTGCTCGAACAAAACCGCGCCGACATCCTCGCCAAGTACGATTGTATCGACGTCTTGCTCAACGCCGCAGGCGGCAACATGGGGGGCGCTACGATCGCTCCGGGGCAGTCGTTCCTCGATCTGGAGATCGAGGCGTTCAAGAAGGTCGTCGACCTCAACCTTTTCGGTACGGTACTGCCTACCACGGTTTTCGGCGAGGCGATGACGGCCCGCAAGAAAGGCGTGATCGTCAACTTCTGTTCCGAATCGGCCCTGCGCCCGCTGACGCGCGTCGTGGGCTACGGAGCCGCGAAAGCTGCCATCGGCAACTATACGAAGTATATGGCTGCCGAGCTGGCCACGAAGTTCAGCCCCGAGATGCGCGTGAACGCCATCGTGCCGGGCTTCCTGCTGACCAACCAGAATCGGGCCTTGCTGACCAATCCCGACGGCAGCTATACCGATCGGGCCAAGACCATCATCGCGCATACTCCCGCCGGCCGTTTCGCCGAGCCGGAGGAGCTGCTCGGTACGATCCACTATCTGATCAGCGACGCCTCGTCGTTCGTGACGGGTGCCCTGGCCGTGGTCGACGGCGGATTCGATGCGTTCTCGATTTGAAACCAAATGAATGATTGTTTTTTGCGACTAAAATAAAATCTATGCCTGTCCTTTGTACCCAATCTTGGCGCTGGTACGGCCCGAACGACCCGGTGTCGCTGGCGGATATCCGCCAGGCCGGCGCCACCGACGTGGTGCATGCGCTGCACCACATCCCCAACGGCGAAGTATGGCCCGTGGAAGAGATCCGCGCGCGCCAGCAACTTATTGCCGACGCTGGCCTGAAGTGGTCGGTGGTCGAGAGCGTGCCGGTGCACGAACATATCAAGACCCGCACGGGCGATTTCGCGCGCTATATCGAGAACTACAAGCAGTCGATCCGCAACCTGGCGGCGTGCGGCATCCGGACGATCACCTATAATTTCATGCCCGTGCTCGACTGGACGCGCACCGATCTGGCCTACACGATGCCGGACGGCTCTAAGGCGCTGCGGTTCGAGCGGGCGGCTTTCATGGCGTTCGATCTGTACATCTTGCAGCGTCCGGCTGCCGGAGAGGAATACACGGCCGAGGAGAAGGCCGTGGCGGCAGCCCGTTTCGCCCGGATGGACGACGCAGAAAAAGAGTTGATTACCCGCAACATGATCGCCGGGCTTCCGGGGGCGGAGGAGAGTTTCACGCTCGACCAGTTCCGGCATGAGCTGGAACGTTACGCCGGAATCGATGCCGAGATCTTGCGGGGTAACCTGATCGCTTTCTTGAAAGAGGTGTGTCCGGTGGCCGACGAGGCGGGGGCAGAGCTGGTAATCCATCCCGATGACCCGCCCTATCCGATTTTGGGGTTGCCGCGTATTCTGTCGACGGCGGAGGATTTCCGGAAGTTGATCGCAGCGGTGCCCAACGTTTCGAACGGCCTGTGTCTCTGCACTGGATCGTTCGGTGTGTGCGCACACAACAACCTTCCGGCCATGATGCGCGAGTTCGGCGACCGGGTGGGCTTCGTGCATCTGCGGTCGACGCAGCGCGATGCCGAGGGCAATTTCTTCGAGGCGAACCACCTGGAGGGCGACGTGCCGATGTACGAAGTGATGAAAGCCTTTTTGGAGGTGCAGCAGCGGCGCGGCCGCTCGATTCCGATGCGTCCCGACCACGGACACCGGATGTGCGACGACCTGAACCGCCGCTCGAATCCGGGCTATTCGTGCTACGGACGACTGCGGGGACTGGCGGAACTGCGCGGCCTGGAGCTGGGCATTGCCCGATCGCTGTATCCGACCGAATAGCGGAACGATTTCCGCACGGGCCGGAATCGGGACGCCACGGAAAAAAGTTGTATGAAAACGAACCAACCAAACAATAACTTTTTATGAGAAAACTATTGACCAAACTCCATGTGCAGAGCGTGCTGCTGTTGGCGGCTGCGTTGCTGCAATCGGGGCTTGTCATGGCGCAAAATGCCGGGGGGGGGAATTTTACGTTCTCCGGTACGGTTTACGCTGACGGACAGCCCCTGATCGGTGCCACGGTAACCGAACCCGGCACGACGAACGGTACGGTAACCGGAGCGAACGGCGAATTCTCGCTGCGCCTCTCGAAGCGGGGCGCCGAAGTGCAGGTGTCGTTCATCGGCTATGAGACCCGCACCGTGCGGGCGCAGGCCGACAGGCTCGATATCGAACTGACGGCCGATGCGCAGCAGATCGACGAAGTGATGGTCGTGGCCTACGGCACGATGAAGAAACGCGACCTCACGGGTGCCGTGACCTCGCTGTCGGAAGAAGCCCTCGAACGCAAGATGGCCTCGAACGTCTTCGAAGCCATGCAGGGCCAGGTGGCCGGTGTGCATATCACGGCCGGATCGGGTCAGCCGGGCGAGACGTCGACGGTGAACGTGCGCGGTATCTCGACCTTCTCGGCCGAGGGCGTGAAGCCGCTGTTCGTGGTCGACGGCATCCCCATGGAGGATATCGACGGCATCAACACCTCCGACATCCTCTCGGTCGAGGTGCTCAAGGATGCGGCGTCGGCCGCGATGTACGGTTCGCGTTCGGCCAACGGCGTCTTCCTCATCACGACCAAGGGCGGTTCGACCAGTGCGCCGCGCGTGGAAGTGAAGTACTACCACTCGTGGGGCAAGCTCTCCCACAAACTGGCCCAGGCCACGCGCGCCGACCGTCGCAACTATGACCTCAAGCGCCGGGCCTACTTCCTGGAGAACAAGATCGGCACGCCCGACGAGAGCTACATGATCATCCAGGACTCGCTCAACGCCTCGTTCAACATCGACAACGACTACCAGGACATCTTGTTCCAGTGGGGACAGAAAGATCAGGTCGACTTGAGCGTCTCGGGCGGCTCGGACAAGATCAAGTACTACGGTTCGACGGGCTACTACAACGAACGCGGTATCGTGCCCAATACGGGATTCCAGCGTCTGACGGCCCGTGTGAACACCGACTACAAGGCCAACGACTGGCTGACGCTCCACACCCGCGTGTCGCTGGGCTACTCGCAGAAGAACGGCATCAACGAAGGCCAGCTGATGACGGCCATGCTTTCGCGCCGCCCCTATTTCAACCTCTATTATCCCGACGGCTCGCTGGCCGGGGTGTTCCAGGGGCAGAAAAGCCCGCTGGCGCAGGTAAAATATACGACCGACCGCACGGAGTACTACAAAGTCAACTTCTATCAAGGCTTCGAAATCCAGATCGTCAAGGGGCTGACTTTCTCGACGAACATCAACGCCAACCTCTATCTGGACAAGCGCCGCAGGGTCTATCCGAGCATGATTACGGACGAGTGGCAGAAAAGCAACACAGGCTATGCCAACGACAACTTGAACTGGAACTGGCTCAATGAAAATGTGCTGACCTACAAGAACAAGTGGGGCGATCATAACTTCACGGCCATGGTCGGATTCAGCGAGCAGCAATGGCGCTACGACCGTACCGTGCTTTCGGGCATCAACTCCTCGTCGGATTTCCTGACCACGATGAATGCCTTCTCGGCCAATCTGGTGCTCAGCGAGACGGGAGCATGGCAGCAGAACCACGCCATGGCGTCGCTTTTCGCCCGTGTGAACTACGACTACAAATCGAAATATCTGGTGCAGGCGACCCTGCGCCGCGACGGCTCGTCGCGCTTCTCGAAGCAGAACCGCTGGGGCAACTTCCCCTCGGTGTCGGCGGCATGGCGCATTTCGGACGAGGGATTCATGAAATTCTCGCGCCGCGTGCTCGACGACGCCAAGGTGCGCGTGAGCTGGGGTGTGACGGGTAACGAACAGATCGGCAACTACGACTACCTCTACTCCTACGCTACGGGCGACATCTACGACGGCATCGGCGGCGTCTATCCTGCCCGCCTGGCGGTCGACGACCTGCGTTGGGAGGAGACCCGTCAGACCGACGTGGGTCTCGACCTGAGCTTCTTCGGGCAGCGCCTGACCGTCACGGCCGACTACTACGACAAATATACCGACGGTCTGCTGGCCAACCTCGAACTGCCCAAAGAATCGGGCTTCGGGACGATGCGCACCAACGTGGGCGAAGTGCGCAACCGCGGTTTCGAGCTGACGGTGGCGGGCGATCTGGTGCGGACGAAAGATTTCCGCTGGAACGCCTCGTTCAACATCTCGCGCAACTGGAACAGCATCGAACGCCTCTCGACGGGCGAACCCTATCTGGAGGGGAACTTGTGGTGGATGCAGGAGGGCGGCTCGATCGGCGACTTCTACGGCTACAAGCAGCTGGGCATCTTCCGCTACGACGAGTCGAACGCCTTCACGCCCGGCACGTGGCAGCAGCTCACGCCCGTATTCGAGGGCGGCGTGTTCCAGGGCTATACCCTCGACGGCGCAGCCTACACGGGCGACGTGGTGCAGAAGAAACTGCCCAACGGCAAGCCTTTCCGCGGCGGCGATGTCAACTGGGAGGAGGCGCCGGGCGCTCGCAACGGTGTGATCGATGAGAACGACCGCATGGTCATCGGCAATGCGCTGCCCACCTACACGGGCGGTCTGTCGACGACGTTCACTTATAAGAACCTCAGCCTTTTCGTGTCGTTCTACTATTCGTTCGGCGCGCATATCTACAACGATGCCGAGCATCAGCGCAACATGTTCAAATATTCGTCGACCACCCCCTCGCCCCATGTCATCAACAACATCTGGGTGCACCAGGGCGACGAGGCGCTCTATCCGCGTCCCTACAACGACGAGTACAACAACGCGCGCTACGCCAACTCGTTCTATCTGGAAAAGGGCGACTTCATCCGTTTGCAGAACATCCGCTTGAGCTACGACCTGCCCGAGCGGTGGCTGAAGACGGCCCGCATCAAGACTTTGCAGGTCTACTTCTTCGCCAACAACCCGCTCACGTGGACTGCTTACAGCGGCTACGACCCCGAGTTCTCCTCGTCGAACCCGTTGCAGATCGGCAAGGACACCTACCGCTATCCGAAGAAACGTGAATTCGGCTTGGGTCTGAACGTTAAATTTTAACCGATTACAACCATGAAAAGACATATCATCATTCTTGCCGCCGCTCTTTCGCTGGGTGCTGTCGGGTGCGAGTCGTTTCTCGACGAGCAGCCCGTCAGCGAAGTGCCTGCCGACAACATGTGGCAGACCTCGCGCGATGCCAAGGCGGGGGTAAACCAGATCTACGGATTTTTCCGTACGACGATGCGCGAGAACTATTTCTACTGGGGCGAATTCCGTTCGGACAACCTTGCGCCGGGCGCTTCGTCGGCTGCCGATCAGCAGCGCGTGATCGACAACCAGCTGACGACCGATCATCGCTGCACGCGGTGGAGCGACCTCTACAAGGTCATCAACCAGGCCAATCTCTGCATCAAGTACATCCCCGGCATCGACACGCCCTCGGTGGCCGAACGCAACGATCTGCTGGGGCAGGCCTATGCCATGCGTGCGCTGGCCTACTTTTATGCTGTGCGCGTGTGGGGCGATGTGCCGTTGTTTGTCGAACCTAACGAGAAGTATAGCGAGAGCATCTACCGCGAACGCACCGACAAGGAGTACATTCTCCGCGAAGTGGTGCTCGAAGATGCCAAGAAAGCCGAAGCGCTCATCGACCGCACGAAGAACAAGGAGCGCAAGCGCATCTCGGTCTATGGAGCGTGGGCGATCATGGCCGACGCCTACATGTGGCTGGGCGAATACAACCTGGCCGACCAGACCATCGAGAAGATGAAGGGCGATCCCTCGTTCATGGCTTTCGAGCCGAGCATCGACATGTGGAAGAAGATGTTTACCGAGGAGCTGAACGGCAAGGCCAGCGACAACACGCCCGAGAACGACGACTACTCGACCAAGGAATTCATCTTGGTGGTGCACTTCAACATGGACGAGGTGGGAACCAACGGTTTCAGCTACATGTACCAGTGGTTTACCGGTTCGGGCAATCGTGCCGGGGTCGTCTCCGAGGCGCTGCGCAACAAGTTCGACCAGGCCAACGATCTCCGTTTTCCGCTGGTAACCAAGGAGTACCAGGCGGGTTGGGAGTTGCGCAAGTACATCCCGGGCGACATTTCATCGACGCTCAACAAGACGTGCCAGGTGGCTTATCCGATCTACCGCTACTCCGACATGCTGCTTTTGCAGGCCGAGGCGCTGGCCCGGCTGAGCAAGTGGGAGGAGGCGCTCGACCTCGTGAAGCAGATCCGCACGCGGGCCGGGCTGGAGACGCCCGAGGCCTCGTCGTTCGCCACGGAGGACGAGTTGGTCGACTTCATCCTCGACGAGCGTCAGCGCGAACTGGCGGGCGAAGGCCGCCGTTGGTTCGACCTGGTGCGCACGGGACGCTGGAAAACGGTCATGGGGCCGATCAACGGCTGCTCGGAGGAGGGCAACGAACTCTTCCCGATCCATTTCTCGCACCTGGATCAGAACAAGGCGCTGACGCAGAATGCCTACTATGCAACGCAAACTCAAGAATAACCACCAAAACGAACAATCATGTTTAAGCATATCATTCATAAATTGTTGCTGCTGCTGGCGGTCGCCGCGATCGCGGGGTGCAGCGACATGAAGTTGCAGACCGATGCCGACTACGACGCCTCGGTGCTCGATCCCCATATCGACATGACGGCGTGGGAGTATCTGGAGTCGCGCAGCGATATCTTCTCCAAGTTCATGGCGGCCGTGGAGTACGCCGACATGAAAGCCTACTACACGCAGACCGAACGCGCCTATACGTTTCTGGTGTTGACCGACGGTGCCGTGAACAACTTTGTAGGCGCGCTGGGCTGCACGACCGTCGAAGAGTGCCCGGTCGAGGAGGTGCGCAACCTGATCCGCTACCATATCATCGACGGCGAGTACAGCAGCTACGGCGATCTGCCCGTGGAGCCGATCTTCGTGCTGACGCTCCGCCGCGGCGAAGAGGGCTTGATGACGATGCTCACGCGCAAGAACCCCTGGATGGCCGATGCCGGCAAGGTGGTCGTCAACAACACGGGCAGCAACGGCAGCTCGCCCATGCGTCTGGCTGTCAGCTCGAACATCATGCCCACCAACGGCGTGGTGCATGTATTCGACAATTATTGTTACTACAAAAAGTAACCGATGAACCTTAAAACAAGAACGTTATGAACAAAAATAGAATCATCGTCCTGCTGGCGTGGCTCCTGGGAGCCGTGTCGCTGGCGGCTTGCTCGGAGGATGACGGTCTCGATCCTTCGTCGTCGGAACCCGTGGTGGCCTATCCTTACGATACGCTGGTCGCCGACCTCAACATGGTGGACAACCTGCCCGTGGTGGCGGTGGTAAAGTCCGAAGCGGGACTGCGGAGCGTGGCGCTCACGATCCTCACGTCCGAGGGCGAGCAGGTGCCTGTGACGACCGTCACGGAATTCTTCAACCCCAAGAGTTACAGCCTCTCGGAGACGATAAACTACAAGTCCGACTACGTGCAGGCCGTGGTAACGGCCGAAGACCTGCTGGGCCGCCGTGCGGAGGCTGTCCTGCCTATCGAGATCATCGATGTGGTCGAACCCCCGATGATCGTCTTCACGCCCGAGAGCTGGGAGTATGACGAAACCATAGGCGGCGAGCTGCCCAACACCCGGTTTACGGTTACCAGCGAGGTGGCGCTCAAACGTATCGAGATGTTCCGCGTTTCGGTCGAGGGCCAGACCCAGTACGGCGGGGCCGTCACGGGCGGCGACACCGATCCGTGGACGCGCTACGAATTCGACGCGCTGATCGCCTACGGCGAGAACGACCGCAGCTTCCGCGTGCGGGCCGTGGACGTCTACGACCAGGTGCGCATCGTCTCGCTGCCGGTCAAGTACAAGACCGTGCCGCCGCCGACGGTGGTGCCCGCGGCGGAGACCATCGTTGCCGAGCGCAACGAGCGCAAGGCCGTGCCGCTGACGATCGAATCGATGGCCGGCGTGGTAAAGGTCGAACTCTTCCTCAAGAAAGGCAAGACCGTGGCGACCGAACCCGTGCTGACGAAAGAATATCCCGACAAGCTCAACAACCTGGCCTTTGCCGAGGAGATCGAATTTACGGATGACGTTTCGGGCGTTCGCGCCGTGGTAACCGACAACGTGGGCCGCTCGACGAGCGTCGACATCAAGGCGCTCGTGGGCATGGAATTGGCCGAAAACGTAGTGATGGGCGCCAAGGGCTATTCCGACGGCAACGCTTCGCGTCCGGGCATCTACTCGTTCTTCTCGCTCAAATACATGAAGGGGTTGGCGCTCTCCGAGATCGTGGCCAATAAGACCGACACGAGCGTCGATGCCGACTGGCTGTTCTACGACATGAACGGCAACGTCCGCATCTATTTCCCCGGCGGCAACAAGGCAAGCGAGTATGCCTACGCTTCGGGCACGTCGAAAGACTTGCCGCAGGTGCAGACCCGCTATCAGTTGCGCAACGATATCGACTTCGAGAACGCCACGGCTGCAACGATCGCCGAGCAGGTCATCGCCGAGCAGGTGGCGTCAACCGAATTGACCGGCTTGCAGGCCGGCAATGTGATCGCCTTCAAGACCGGCACCAAGTCGTCGGCCGGCGGAGGACGCGTGGGATTGATCAAGATCGTCGATTATACGAGGAACACCAATACCTCGTTGTCGACTTTCACGATCGTCGTGAAGTTCCCCAAGAAATAGAAGTTTTTTAGGGAGTTTTCTGACCTTCAGGCCGGAAAACTCCCTGTTTTTCCGATAACGTTTTTTATGAAACCTTTCCGCCTGCTTTTGTTCCTGGCGCTCCTGTGGGCGTCAGGACTTTCGGCGCAGAACGGCAAGAAAGTCTATGCCGACTACCACGGCGTGCGTTATACGCGCGCCCACGATGGTAAATTGGGCCGTTGGGAGATGCACGCCGACACGCACAAGTCGCAGACCGGACGTGCGCGGCTGTGCTACAACGCCGATTTCTGCGACTCGCTCGGCCGCCGCGACATCGCCGCTGCGGCCTATCCTGCGATCGGCATGCACTCCGACCTCGACCCCCATGCGATCGAATACCGGATTCTGGCAGCCAAGGCTGCGGGGGTCGACGGTTTTTTTGTCGAGTGGGGCTTCATGGGGCACGAGAACGACCTCCTGCTGCGGGCTATGCAGCCCGTGGCGGCGAAGTACGGCTTCGAAATCGGGGTCAACTGGTGCGACGGATGGCTTTACTACGATTGGATCACGCGCTTGCACCCCGAAATCGCGACCCGCGAGCAGAAGACCGAGCACTTTGCCCGCTGCTGCCAGTATCTGGTCGACGAGGTGTTCTCCGGGCCGACGGCTCCCACGGTCGGCGGACGTCCGGTGTTCTATCTTTTCGGGCCGGGCGCTACGCCCGAGGAGTATGCCCGTGCCGCGGCGCAGGTGCGTTTGCCCGAGGGTATGGCGCAGCCGGCCGTGCTGCGCCGCTGGGCGGATTGGGGTACGCTGGAGGAGGATCGTTATGTGCCGGTGCGCTGGAGCGACGAAATCGAGGCCTGGTGCCGCCTGGGGACGATCCCCACGGCTTGGCTGCCGGCCCGCGTGAGGTCTCGGGATGCGGAGCATGCTGCGTGGGATAATTATGCCGTTTCAGACGACTGCATCGAGTTCATGAAGCCGTTTCGCGATTCGATCTGGCTGAGTGCCGATCCCGCCTTTACGGTCAAGGCCGGTTTCGTGACGCCGGGGATGGACAACCGCGGCTGTGCCGGCTGGGGGCGTCAGCATTTCTTTTGCATTCCGCGCGACGAGGGGCGCACCTACGAGCGGATGTGGGATTTCTGCATGGCTTCGCGCGACAGCCTCGACATGGTCTTCATCGCTTCGTGGAGCGACTACACGGAGGGTCACGAAATCGAACCCACGGTGGAAAACGGCGACCGCGAACTGCGCACCACGCTGCGCTATGCGTCGTTGTTCAAGGAGTGCCCGGCCGATGAGACGGGGCTGGAGCTGCCGGCGCAACTTTTTGCATTAAGGAAGCGCAGCGCCCTGCTGGCGGCGGCGAACCGCAAGACTATCGACGGGGATGCGCTGCTCGATCGGGCGGCCCACGGCATGGCCGAGGGACGGTATGCCGAGGCGAAACAGCTGCTGACAGACGCCGGGGTGCTTTTCGGGGCTGCGGAGGCCAAGTTGAAACGTCGTTTGCTCGATGTGGCGACGGCCGATCTGCGTTTCAGCAGCGAAGCCGCATGGGGTGCCTGGAGCGCCGATCCCGAGTTGAAGGTCTGCTTCCCGGCGTGGGCGCTCGGACCGTTGATGACGGCGCGCACCCATACGGGCTATTTGGAGTTCGAGTATTTCGACGGGGAACCCGACAAACGGTTCGCGTTCGTCTATTCGCGCACGGAGCGGCAACCCAAGGAACTGTTCGCCACGGTGGCGAAATTCCGCACCGACGGAACGGGGACGTGGCGGCGCGTGCGCGTGGAACTGGCTCCCGAAAACGTGCTTTATGATATGACGCCCGGCTTCACTTTCCTGTTCAAAGGGCCGGTGAAGGTGCGCGATATTTCGTTTCATTATACCTTGATAAAATGATGGGCCGACGATTGTTGCTGTTCGCCCTGCTGGCTGTGGGCGGCTGTGGAAATGTTTCCCGCGAGGGTAGCGTGTTCCGTTTCGAGGAGCGGGGGATGAGTTGCTCCGTGGAGTTCCGTTCGGAACGGGCGGTGCGCATTCTGGTGCTGCCCGATACGGCGAGCCTTGCGACCCGCCGGCTGGCGACCGTGCCGTCGGACGATCCTGTGGCGGTGCGGTATACGGCGTGCGAGGAGGGTTATGCGTTCCGTACGGCGCGCCTGGAGGTGCGTTATGATCGGACGTCGGGCCGCTTCTCGTTCTACGATCCGGCGCGGGGGTGTCTGCTGCTCGAAGAAGACGAGCGCAGCTTCGTGCCCGATACGGTAGGCGGCGAAGCGTGCTATGGGGTGGTGCAGCGTTTCCGCTCCACGGAGGAGGAGTCGCTCTATGGACTGGGCCAGTACCAGACCGGCGGCGTGGATCGCAAGCGCGATACGGTGCTGCTGTTGCAGGCCAACAAGGAGATCGTCAACCCCTATGCGGTGTCGACGCGCGGTTACGGCGTGCTGTGGGACAATCCTTCGGCGTCGGAGTTCCGCGACGCAGGCGCGTGTTTCGAGTTCGAGTCGGAGGTGGCCGATGCGGTGGACTACTGGTTCGTGCGGGGCGACGACCCGGCCGACTGCGTGAGGGGTTACCGCGAGCTGACCGGTGCGGCGTCGCTGCCGCCCAAATGGGTCTTCGGATTCTGGCAGTCGAAGGAGCGCTATAAGTCGTTCGACGAACTGGAGGAGGTCGTGCACGAATACCGCCGGCGGAATATTCCGCTCGACGTCATCGTGCAGGACTGGGAGTATTGGGGCGATAAGCCCCGTTGGAATGCGCTGCTGTGGGATTCGGTGCGGTTTCCGGAGCCGGCCCGGAGCATCGCGCGGCTGCACGAGACCGGCGGTGTCCGGCTGATGCTTTCGGTGTGGCCGGGCTTCGGGCCGCAGACGGCCGTATACCGTGACCTGGAACGGGCCGGGGCGCTTTTCGACGAGCGCACGTGGGCCGGCTATAAGGTCTTCGATGCGTTCGATCCCGCGGCGCGCGACATCTTCTGGGAGCATTTCAGCCGGGGCCTGCTGTCGACCGGCGTCGACGGTTGGTGGATGGACGCCACCGAACCCTCGTTCCGCGAGGGTTTCACGCAGCGGCGTCAGGAGGAACGCACCAAATCGGCCGGACGCACGGCCTGGGGAGCCTTCCATCGTTATCTGAACGCCTATTCGCTGGTGTGGATGGGCGACTTGTACGAGCGGTTGCGCCAGGCGCAGCCCGAGCGGCGGCCTTTTCTTTTCACGCGTTCGGCTTTCGCCGGGCAGCAGCGCTACGGCACGGCCGTGTGGTCGGGCGACGTGGTGGCCTCGTGGGAGAACTTCCGGCGTCAGCTCGCCGCAGGCGTGGGGCTTTCGGCCTCGGGTTTTCCGTGGTGGACGGTCGATGCGGGGGGCTTCTTCGTGAAGAGCAACGGCGGCCCTTATCCGCGCGGGCTGAACGATCCGGACTACCGCAACCTTTATGCCCGCTGGTTCCAGTTCGCGGCGTTTCTGCCGATTTTCCGTGCCCACGGTACCGATGTGCCGCGCGAGGTGTGGCGGTTCGGCGACGAACGGAG
The DNA here is from genome assembly GCF_910580175.1 of uncultured Alistipes sp. Taxonomy (GTDB): domain Bacteria; phylum Bacteroidota; class Bacteroidia; order Bacteroidales; family Rikenellaceae; genus Alistipes. The sequence goes on along the minus strand of NZ_CAJTXD010000001.1, from coordinate 470,504 downwards.
TGCCGAATACATCAACCAGTTGAAATATATTGATTTGCGTTATCGGCTGATGCCGTTCATCTATTCGGCGGCCCGCGGGGTCGCCGCCGAGGGGGCCTCGATGATCGAGGCGCTCGGCATGGCTTTTCCGGCGGATCGCGCCGTAGCCCGGGCCGACGAAGCCTTTCTGTTGGGCGGCGCGCTGTTGGTGCGCCCCGTTTTCGAGCCGCTGCCTGCCGGCGCTGAACGTCAGCAGGTGGAGACCTTGTTGCCGCGCCACGAGGGGGTGTGGTGGTACGACTTCTTCACGGGCCAGGCTTGCCGCGGCGGCGAACGGGTTGTCGCAACGTGCGACTTGACCGAATTGCCGCTCTACGTGCGCGGCGGGTCGATCGTCCCGATGGGCGAGGCGAAACGTTCGGCCATGGAGCGGCCCGACACGACGCTCGAAATCCGCATTTATGCCGGCGCCGACGCCCGGTTCGCGCTCTACGACGATGCGGGCGACGGCTTCGGGTATGCGGAGGGAGAATACGCCCTCGTGCGGCTGGCGTGGGACGATGCTGCGGCGACGCTGCGGATCGCCCGCCGCGAGGGGGCCTACGAAGGTATGGCCCGCAGGCAGCGGTTGATGCTGCGGCTTTTCCGACCCGGCATGCCGCCTGCGTGCCGAACGATGGAGTATGCGGGCGAACCGCTGGAGTGTACATTTTAACGAATCGACGATATGAAATTCTTCCTTGCTTTTTTCTTGGCGCTCGGGTCGCTCGTGCAGCTCTCGGCGCGTGAAAAATATACGATCAACGAGGCATGGCGCTTCAGCCGGGGGGCTTCCCACGACGCGTTCCTCCCCGGAGCCGACGACAGCCGGTGGGAGGTCGTCGATCTGCCGCATACGTGGAATGCGCAGGATGCCGACGATGACGTGCCGGGCTACTATCGCGGGCCGGGGTGGTACCGCAAACGGCTGTTCCTGCCCGAAAGCATTGCGGCCAAGCAGGTCTATCTGTGCTTCGAGGGCGTGAACCAGACGGCCTGCGTCTGGGTAAACGGCCATTTTGCGGGCCGGCATGCAGGCGGCTACACGCGTTTCGCGCTGGACATCACGCGCTGGGTCGTGCCGGGCGAGAATCTGGTGGCCGTGGAGGCCGACAACCGCCACGACCCCGACATGCCGCCGCTCTCGGCCGACTTTACCTTTTTCGGCGGCATCTACCGCGACGTGAGCCTGCTGCTGACCGACCGGGTGCATGTGGCGCCCGTAGATATGGCCTCGTCGGGGGTTTACCTGACCACGCCCGAGGTTTCGGCGCACGAAGCGACGGTCGATGTGCGTACGGTCGTGGCGAACCGCGGCGGGGAGCCTGCGTGTGTGCGGCTGGAGCATCGGATCATGGCGCCCGACGGCCGTCGGGCTGCGGTTGCGGACACGCTGCTGACGGTGCCCGCCGGGCAGGTCGTGGAACCCGTGTGCCGGGGCATACGGATCGAGGATCCGCAGCTGTGGGACATCGACGAACCGAATCTCTACCGCGTCCTTACGCGTCTTGTCGCCGAGGACGGGACAGAACTCGACTGCGTGTCGAATTCGCTGGGCCTGCGGTGGTTTGCGTTCGATCCCGACGCAGGATTCTCGCTCAACGGACGTTCGCGCAAGCTGCTGGGCACGTGCCGCCACCAGGACTACGAGGGGCGCGGCTGGGCGTTGCCGGATGCCATGCACGAACGCGACATCCGGCTGCTCAAGCAGATGGGCGGCAACTTCCTGCGCATATCCCACTATCCGCAAGATCCGGTGGTGCTGGAGATGTGCGACCGGCTGGGGATCGTGGCCTCGGTGGAGATTCCGGTGGTCAATGCCGTCACGGAGAGCGACGCCTTTCTGGACAACGCGGTGCAGATGGCCCGCGAAATGATCCGCCAGGACTTCAACCATCCGTCGGTAATGATCTGGGCCTACATGAACGAGGTGCTGCTGCGTCCGCCCTACAAGGACGAACGCGAACTGGCGGTCTACTATAAGGCGGTCGAGCGCGTGGCCCGGGCGCTGGAGGAGGCCGTGCGTGCGGAGGATCCCTCGCGTTACACCATGATGGCCTATCACAATGCGCCCGAAGCCTATGCTGCGGCGAACCTCACGCGCATACCGATGATTCAAGGCTGGAACCTCTACCAAGGGTGGTACGAGAAGGACATTACGCGCTTCGAGCAGATTCTCGACCGGCTGCATGCCGAATACCCGGACAAGGTGCTGATGGTGACCGAATACGGGGCCGACGTGGATCAGCGCGTCCATTCGTTCGCGCCCGAGCAGTTCGACTTCTCGCAGGAGTACGGTCTGCTCTATCATCGCCACTACCTGCGCGAAATCGAGCGCCGGCCTTTCGTGGCCGGGTCGTCGGTGTGGAACCTCAACAGCTTCTATTCGGAGCCGCGCGCCGACGTGGTGCCCCATGTCAACAACAAGGGATTGACGGGCCTCGACCGCGAAAAGAAAGATACCTACCTCTTTTATAAGAGCCGGCTCAATGCAGAGCCGCAGCTGCTGATCGGCAACCGTTGCTGGGAGAACCGCGGCGGGGCCGACGACGGCCGCGGCCGCTCGGTGCAGCCGGTGCCGGTGTTCTGCAACCGGCAGACGGTAACGTTGACGCACAACGGCCGCAAGTTGGGTACGAAACGTCCCGAGGGCGGCGTGGCGATGTTCGACGTGCCGTTCGTCGATGGCGAAAACCGTCTCGTCGCCACGGCCGGCGCGCTGACCGACGTCCTGACGGTGGATTTCCGTCTGGTGCGGGCCACGCCGACCGCGTTTACCGAGTTGAACGTGATGCTCGGCTCGCCGCGCTATTTCGACGACCGCGCAGCCGGTACGGCGTGGATTCCCGAGCAGCCTTACGTTCCGGGCAGCTGGGGCTATGCGGGTGGCCGCATATTGCGCCGCGAGGGCACGGGCTGGCTCGGCACGGCGGCAGACATCCGCGGCACGGCGTGCAACCCGTTGTTCCAGACCCAGCGGGTCGGTATCGAAAGGTTCTGCGCCGATGTGCCCGACGGCACCTATTCGATCTATTTCTATTGGGCCGAACTGGATGCGGACGGCGAACGCGCGAAACTGGCCTACAATCTGGGGGCCGACGATGCGGGCACCCGTTATCGGGGGCGCCGCTTCGATGTGACGGTCAACGGCACCTGCGTTTTCGAGAACTTCTCGATCGCCGAGGAGGTCGGATTCGCCCGGGCGCTGGTGCGCAAGGTCGAAGTGACGGTAAGCGACGGCAAGGGCATACGGATCGACTTCGAGCCGCGGGAGGGCGAGGCGGTGCTCAACGCCATACGGATCTATCGCAACCATTGAGGCCATGAGGCGGCTATGGATTTGCGGCCTGCTGTTGCTGTGGGCGTTCGGAGCGGCGGCGCAGACGGTATATGTGCCTTGGAACGCCCGCCGGACACTGCGCTGCACAACGGCGCAGGGACGTGAGCTGCGGCCTTGCCGGATGCGGGGCGATACGCTCGACCGGCAGGGCGTGCGTTTCGTGCGGCTGCTGCGGTTGCAGATCGTGCTTTGCATCGGACAGTCGAACATGGCGGGCCGCGGCCCGCTCGACGCTGCGGCCCGTGATACGGTGGCCGGCGTGTGGCTTCTCGATGCCGAAGGGCGCTTCGCACCGGCCGTCGAACCGCTGAACCGCTATTCTACGGTGCGCAAGGAACTGGGCATGCAGCAGGTGGGGCCGGCGGGCGGTTTTGCATCGGCGTTCGTCGGGATGACGGGGCGGCCGGTGGGGCTGGTCGTGAATGCGCGCGGCGGCACTTCGATCGACGAATGGATCGGCCCGAAAGGGCAGCTGCTCGATGCAGCGCTGGCCCGCCTGCGTGCCGCGCAGGAGTGGGGCGAGGTGGTCGGCGTGCTGTGGCACCAGGGCGAAGCCGATGCGGCGCATCCGCAGCGCTACGAAGCGTGCCTGCGTCTGCTTGTGGAACGTTTGCGTGCTGAGCTGAACGATCCGCGTTTGCCGTTCGTATTCGGCCAGATCGCCCGGTGGAACTGGACGCGGCGTCCCGAAGGTACGGCGCCGTTCAATGCGATGCTGCGCGGGCTGCGTCTGCCGCACACGGCGTGCGTCGGCTCGGAGGGACTGGAACCGATGAAAGATGAGAGCGATCCCCATTTCTCGGCGGCGAGTCAGCGCGAATTGGGAAGACGTTATGCCGCAGCCTTATTGCGATTGCAAGAAATGAATAAACTAACCGAAAAATAGATGAACATGATGAAAACTAAATGGATGCTTTTGGCGCTGTGCGGCTGTTTGGGCTTCGCTTGTGCCGACGACAATTTGACTCCGGACGACGAACGACCCGGAACGGGCGAAAAGGAAGAATACAGCTATACTGCGGTCGAATTCCGCCGGCTGGTAAACGGTTCGTTCCGCGGCTGGACGACCTGCGAGGCGATTGCGGGAGGCGAGGTGGCCGACGCCACGCAGACCCGCACCGTGGCAGGCATGAACCGCTTCCGACCGGTGGATTTCCATGTCGAAACCCCCTGGGGCGGACGCCTGGACTACGGTACGCCGCAGACGGTGCGGGGTACGGAGGGCTATTTCCGGGTGGCGCAGGCCGACGGTCGCTGGTATTTCCTCGATCCCGACGGCGGGGCGGTCATTCTTCACGGCACGCAGCACGTGCGTCCCTATCACATGGACGACACCCCTACGGCCGAGCATGAAGCAGGCTACAAGGCGCGTTTCGGGACGGATGCGGCGTGGAGCGCCGAGACGGGGCGTATGCTGGCCTCCTATGGGATCAACTACATTTCGTACGGCGCCAAGCGCATCGCGCGTTTCCCCGACGACATCCGCGACAACCTCCTCTCGCCTGAATATGCGGCACCCGGCAGCATTTCGGGCCGCCGGAAGATCGCCTATGGCGAAAACCTCTATCTGCTGCGCACGTTTATGTGGGACATGACCTCGAAGCTGGGCTACGACAAGGCTTTCGATACGGGCAAATACAATCGTCTCGTGCTCGTTTTCGAACCCAAGTTCAAGGAGTATGTCGAGCAGCTGGCGCAGGAGAAGTGCGCCGACTTCGTGGGCGATCCGCATTTCGTGGGCTACTATCTGGACAACGAACTGCCGTTCGTGGCCTACGAGAACAGCAGCAACACGCTGGGCGTCGAGTTGAAGCATTTCCTCTCCCTGCCCGACACATACAGCGGCGCTCGTGAATTCGCGCGCGACTTCATGACCCGCGAGGGAATTGCTTCCGAGTCGGCCATCACGCCGGCCCACCGCGAGAAATTCCGTGCCGAGGTGGCTGAAAACTACTTCCGCATCACGACTGAAGCGGTGCGCAAGGCCGATCCGCAGCATCTGATTCTGGGCGCGCGTCTGCACGACTGGAGCAAGTATACGCGGGGCATCGTCGAGGCCTGCGCCCGCTATTGCGACGTGGTGTCGATCAACTACTATGCCCGCTGGCAGCCCGAACCCGGCTTCATGGCCGACCTGGCGATGTGGTGCGGCGACCGGCCCTTCATCGTGTCGGAATTTTATGTCAAGGCGGCGGATGCGGCCTACAAGGGCCGGCCCTATGTCAATACCGACGGCGGCGGCTGGCTGGTACGTACGCAGAAGAACCGCGGCGAATTCTACCAGAACTTCTGCCTGCGGCTGTTGGAGACGCGCCGTTGCGCCGGCTGGATGCACTTCGAATATGCCGACGGATACCAGGACGGCCGCGGCACGAACAAGGGACTGGTGTCGGTGGAGTATCAACCCTACACGGAGTACTTGGCGATGATGAAGACGCTGCATGACAACTTGTATGCGCTGGCGTCGTACTACGACGATGCTGCCGAAGCCGATACCGATCTCTGATGCAGCCGACATAAGAAAACAACAACCCGGGAATTCGTTCCCGGGTTGTTGTGTAGGATAAGAGGTCGAAAAGTCTTGAATGCGAGCCGGCTTATGCCGCCTATGCTGACTTGAGCCAGTCGTGCAGACGCGCGCCCAGAATCAGATGTTGCGGATCGGCCTTGCGCATCGTTGCGGTCATGATGAGTTCCGACGTCCGGATCGTTTACTCGTAGATTTTGGGTTGGATGACCCCGCGCAGGACAACCAGGGCATTGATGGCCAAGGCCTCCAGCTCGTTTTCCCCGGGGTAGACCGAAACGGGGGCGATGAACGAACACCGTTCCCGAATGGCATCGACGATCTGTTCGTTGAATGCGATGCCGCCCGTAAGCAGGATGCCGTCGACTTGGCCGGCCATAGCAGCGGCCATGGCGCCGATCTGTTTGGCAATGTTGTAGCACATGGCGTCGAGCACCTTGCGGGCACGTTCGTCGCCCTGCTGGATGCGTTCCACGACCTGAATCACGGAGTTGGTGCCGAGCAAGGCGACCAAACCGCCCTTGCTGGAGATGAACTTGAGCAGCTCCTCCTTGGTGTATTTGCCGGAGAAGCAGGTTTTTATCAATTCGGCAGAGGGAATGTTGCCGGCACGGTCGGGCGCGAACGGCCCGTCGCCGTCCAACGCGTTGTTGACGTCGACGATGCGGCCTTGGCGGTGCGCCGCCACGGAGATGCCGCCGCCCATGTGGGCGACGATGAGGTTCGACTTCTCGTAGATGCAGCCGCTGCGCTCGCAATGCAGACGGGCGATGGCTTTCTGGTTGAGGGCGTGGAAGATCGGTTTGCGCGGGCACATGGGCATGCCGGTAATGCGGGCTACGTCGTCCATCTCGTCGACCACGGGAGGATCGGCAATGTAGGCCTTGACTTTGGCCATGTGGGCGATCTGTGCAGCGAGCAGTCCGCCGAGGTTGCAGGCGTGCTTCATCTGTGCGTGGCGCAAGTCGTGGCGCATGCGCGAATTGACTTCGTAGACGCCTGCCGTGACGGGGCGGATCAGGCCGCCGCGGCCGATGACGGCCGACAACTCCTTGATGTCGAATCCGTTGTCACGAAGCGTGGAGAGGATCAGCCCGCGGCGCCAGTCGAGCTGGTCGATGACGTCGGCGAAGCGCGAAACTTCTTCGGTAGTGTGGCGCAGGGTGAGTTCCAGCAAAGGCCGCTCCTCTTCGTAGAGGGCGACCTTCGTGGAAGTTGAGCCGGGATTTATCGCTAATATTTTGAATGCCATAGGTCTCGGTTCGAAATTGGAATTCGGAGGTTTGCAGTGTCGGGGCGTCGCGCCCGGCCTTTCTGCGCTGTGCCGCAGGACGACGCAGCGGGCCGGTCGGGCACCCGGAAACGTCTATTTCGCGGCCAGGCAGGCCAGAGCGATGGAGTAGAGCTTGGTCTTGCTGCTGTCGCCGCGCGAGGTAAGCACGCACGGAACTTTGGTGCCCATGACCATAGCGGCCAGTTCGCCTCCGCAAAGGTGCGTCGTCGACTTGAAGAAGACGTTGGCCGACTCGATGTTGGGGAACAGCAGGCAGTCGGGATCGCCGGCAACCGACGAACCCTTGACCTTCTTATGCTCGGCTACCTCCTTGAAAAGCGCGACGTCGAGCGACAGCGGGCCGTCGACGATCACGTTGCCCAGCTGGCCGCGGTCGCCCATCTTGGCCAGCAGCGCTCCCTCGGTCGACGAGACGACGTTGGGCAGCACTTGCTCCGAAGGTGCGATGCAGGCGATCTTGGGAGTCTTGATGCCCAGCAGGTTGGCCGTCTGCGCGAGGTAGCCGATCTGCTTCATCTTCTGCTTGAAGTCGGGCAGCGGAATGACGGCTACGTCGGACATGACGATGAGCTTGTGGTAGCAAGGCATTTCAGAGATCGAAACATGGCTCAACACGCCTTTCGGGGGGAAAAGTCCTGCCTCCTTGTTGAGGATGCCGCGCATGTATTTGTCGGTCGAAACAAGGCCTTTCATCAGTACGTCGGCTTCGCCGGCCACCACAGCGGCCACGGCCAGCTGCACGCACTTGACGTCGCTCTTTTCGTCGACGATGCGGAATGCGTTGATGTCGATGTTGTTGTCGCGGCAGACCTGCTCGATGACGGCCTGCTCGCCGAAGAGCGTCGGCTCGACCAGCCCTTCCCGGTAAGCCTCGTAGACGGCTTCCAGCGTATGCGAATCCTGGCCATAGGCGACGGCCAAACGTTTCTTGCCTTTCTTTCTCGCTTCCTCGACGATTTCTGTAAGATGTTGGATCATGGTTATTTTTTGTTTTTTCGGTTATTATTTATGGAATTATACTTTTCATGTCGTAGGCTGCCGTAGCCTGCGGAGCGCGCGCGGGTCTCCGCCGGGAGAGGCTGCGGCCTGCACGATTCGAAGAATCGCCGTTACGACACGACTTTACAGTTCCGTTTTTTACTTTACCAGATTATACGTGTCCGTGGCGATGACCAGTTCTTCGTTGGTGGGAACGACGGCGACCTTGACTTTCGAATCGGGCGCGGACAGCATCTTGTCGACGCCCCGCGTACCGGCGTTGGCATTCTTGTCGAAATGCACGCCCATGAACTCCAGCCCCGAGCATACGGCTTCGCGCATCTCGCACGAGTTCTCGCCGACGCCGCCCGTGAAGACGATCAGGTCGACGCCGCCCATCTCGGCGGCATACTGGCCGATGAACTTCTTGATGCGTCCGTAGTACATGTCGCGGGCGAGGATGGCGCGGGGGTTGCCCTCGTTGTAGGCGCGGTCGATGTCGCGCATGTCGCTCGAAATGCCGGTAAGCCCCAGCACGCCGGACTTCTTGTTCATCATGGTGTCGAGCTGGGCGAAGGAGAGACCCTCCTTTTCGCCGATGAACGTGATGGCGCTGGCGTCGACCTGGCCGCAGCGGGTGCCCATGACCAGACCGTCCAGGGGCGAGAAGCCCATCGAGGTGTCGAACGACTTGCCGTTGAGAACGGCCGTTACGGAGCCGCCGTTGCCGATGTGGCAGGTAATGATCTTCGCGCGGTCGAAATCCAGTCCTGCGAGTTTGGCGCCCTCGCGGGCCACGAACTTGTGGCTCGTGCCGTGGAATCCGTATTTGCGGACGCGGTATTTCTCGTAGTATTCGTAGGGCAGGGCGAACATGAAGTTCACGGCCGGAATGGTCTGGTGGAACGACGTGTCGAAGACCGTGACCTGCGGCACGCCGGGCAGCACCTGCTCGATGGCGCGGATGCCTTCGAGGCTGGCCGGATTGTGGAGCGGTGCGATCTGGCAGAGGGAGAGTATTTTTTGCTTGGTGTCGTCGTCGACCAGGCAGCTCTGGGGGAAGAACTCGCCGCCGTGGGCCACGCGATGGCCGACGGCCTTGACTTCGTCGAGCGAGCGGATGACGCCGTGGCCCGCATCGGTCAGGGCTTCCATGACCAGCTGGATGCCGGTGGTGTGGTCGGGGATGGGGCGGTGGAGTTCGAACGGCTCCTTGCCGACGGGTTTGTGCGTGAGATCGCCCTCGGGCAGGCCGATACGCTCGACCAGACCCTTGGCGAGCAGTTTGCTGGAAGCGGACTTCATGTCGATGACCTGGTATTTGATCGACGACGAGCCGCAGTTGAGTACCAATATTACCATTTTAAGTATGAATTGTTAAGACAAATTATAAGATAAATGTAGGCAAATTTTTACGATCATGCAAATTTATGCAAAAAAATAGTTGCAGTCCGAATAAATTTTGTTCGATTAGGCGAAAAAATCGTCGGATCGGGCGCTTCGCCGATCCGGCAGTTGGACAGCGCGGCCGCGATTCGGCGGGTCGACGACGATGCCGTTCCGCAAGCGGCAATGCTTGCGCGGTCGGGCTGCAACTTGATGCAGGAGTCTGCCGGCGTTTGATGCAGGTGCTGCCGGAAGGGCGGAATTTCGGGCCGGGCCGGGTGTTTTGCGGTTGCGGGGGTGCAGGGCCGAAATAGGGTATGCCGGAAGGGCGGGTCGGAATCCGCTGTCTCGGAGCCGCAGAACGGAATAGGGGGTCTCGGAGTTGCGGGCTGCATTTTCTGCTACGGTTCGTAGCGGTAACCGACGCCCTTGACTGTGGTAATGCGCTGTTCGCCGATTTTCTGGCGCAGCTTGCGGATGTGCACATCGATCGTGCGGTCGCCGACGACAACCTGCGTGCCCCATATCTTGGCATAGATTTCCTCGCGGGAGACCAGTTTCCCGGGCGAGGAGCTGAGTAGTTCCAGCAGCGCGAATTCCTTGCGCGGCAGGGCGATTTCGCGGCCGTCGCAGTGCACCGTGTAGCGTTCGCGGTCGATGGTCGGCCCGGATGCGGCGGGTGCTGCATCGCTTTGTGCGTCGATGCGGTTGAGGATGGCTTTCACGCGGCTGACGAGCAGCTTCATGCGGATGGGTTTGGTCAGGTAGTCGTCGGCTCCGACGTCGAATCCGGTAAGCTGCTGTTCTTCCTCGCCCAAAGCGGAAAGGAAGACGACCATCGTTTCCTTGAGCTGCGGATCGCGCCGGATGGCGCGGCAGGTTTCGGCACCGTCCATGACGGGCATCATGCGGTCCAGCAGAATGAGGTGGGGGCGGCAGGCGGCGGCCGTTTCGAGCGCCTGGGCGCCGTTGCAGGCCGTGAAGACCTCGTAGCCCTCCTTGAGGAGGTTGTAGCGCACGAATTCGAGGATGTCGGGTTCGTCGTCGACCAGCAGGATGCGGTGGCTCATGGGTGGCGGTTGGTTGGTGTGTCCGAAAGTGTTGCGGGTGTTTTATGCGAAGATACGAATTTTCCGTGGAAATCATTCGCCGTCATGGGAAAAATGGTTATATTTGCAGGATTCATATATTTCCGTAGTGTAGAACGCACTAAAATCGCTATCGAAATGGCCACTGAAAAACCGACTCTCCATGCTCCCGCAGAGCATGTCAGCCCTGGGGCTGAAGAATTGCAGACCGCACCCTGCACGGATGCCGCGCAGGCGGAGTCCGCATCGGAAGAATCTTCTGCCGACCTTGCGGCCGGCGTCTCTCCTGCATGTGCCGGACGGCCGTGCGATGTTGCCGAAACGACCGAAGCCGCAGAGTCGGGAACGGACGGGGATGCGGCGGATGCCGAGGTGGATTTCTCGGAGGAGGAGGCCGCGCTGGCGGCCCGCGACGCCGGACTGGAGATCGAGGGCGAGACGGCCGAGGAGGCCGAAGCCGGAGAATCGGCTGCCGGGGAGTCGTCGGAACTTCTTTTCAAGGCTGAAAACAAGGACGAACTGCTGGCCGAATTCGCCCGCATGCTCGAAGAACGGCCCGTGCAGGCGATCCGCCGGGAGGTGGAGGCGCTGAAGATCGCTTTCTACCGCATGCGCCGGGCCGAGGTCGAGACGGCGCGGCGCGCTTTCGTGGCGCAGGGCGGGGCGGAGGAGGCGTTCGTGCCGACGGCGGACGACGCCGAGACCCGGCTCAAGGAGTTGTTCAAAGCGTATCGCCGCCGCCGCGACGAGTTTCTGGCCGGTCTCGAAGCGGAGCAGGAGCGCAACTTGCAGGTCAAGTTGGGGATCATCGAAGAGATCAAGGAGCTGGTCGGCTCGGACGAGACGCTCGACCATACGTTCAACAAGTTCCGCGAATTGCAGACCCGCTGGAAAGAGACCGGCATGGTGCCCCAGACCAACGTCAAGGATTTGTGGGAGAACTACAACCTGCAAGTGGAGAACTTCTACGGCTTCATCAAGATCAACAAGGAGCTGCGCGATCTCGATCTGAAAAAGAATTACGAGCACAAGGTCGCCTTGTGCGAGGCGGCCGAGGCGCTGGTGCTGGAGCCGTCGATCGTGGAGGCGTTCCGCAAGTTGCAGAAGCTGCACGACGAATGGCGCGAGACGGGGCCGGTGGCCCACGAATACAAGGAGACGCTCTGGGAACGTTTCAAGGAGGCTTCGACGCGCATCAACAAGCAGCATCAAGAATATTTCGAAGCGCTGAAGGCCGAACAGCAGAAGAACCTGGAGTTGAAAACCGGGCTGTGCGCGGCGACGGAGGAGCTGGCGGCGCAGCCGCTCGTTTCCCGCAAGGAGTGGAACCGGGCCAGCGAACGGCTTTTGGAGATACAGAAGACCTGGAAAACCATCGGCTTCGCGCCCAAGAAAGACAACAACCGCATCTACGAACGCTTCCGCGCGGCCTGCGACAAGTTTTTCGAGTGCAAGCGCCGTTTCTACGAGGGTTTCAAGGCTGAAATGGATCATAATTTGCAACTCAAGAACGAATTGTGCGAGGCGGCCGAGGCGCTGATGAACAGCGAGGACTGGAAGAAGACGACCGACGAACTGATCGCCCTGCAAGCCCGCTGGAAAGAGACGGGGGCCGTGTCGCGCCGCCATGCGGATGCGGTGTGGAAACGCTTCCGTGCGGCCTGCGACAAGTTCTTCGAGCGCAAGAGCGTCCATTTCGCCACCGAGAATAACGAATACGAAGAGAACTTGCAAAAGAAGCTCTCCCTGTTGGACGAGATGGCTGCGGCGGATGTCAAGGCCGGAGGTTATGAGGCGATCCGCGAGTTCCAGCGCCGCTGGGGCGAGATCGGCTTCGTGCCCATCAAGCAGAAGGATGCGGTGCAGAAGCGTTACAAGGCGGTCGTCGACGAATTGTTCGCGGCCCTGCGCGGCACGGAGCGCGACCGCTCGATGAACCGCTTCCGCGAGAAGGTCGCCACCCTGCGGTCGGCGGGCGAGAAGCGCATGCGCACGGAGCGCGAGCGGCTCTGCAACCGTGTGCGCCAGTTGGAGCAGGAGGCGGCTCAGCTGGAGAACAACATCGGGTTCTTCGCCCGCTCGAAAGGCGCCGAGACGCTGATCGCGGATGTCCGGTCGAAAATCGCGCGCATGCACGAGGAGATCGCGGCGACGGTCGAAAAGGTAAAACTGCTGGATCGCCAGGCCGCCGAGGTGCAGAAAAACGCAAACAACGACAAACAAGAAGATAAATGAAACTGACTAAACCCAAGTACATATTCGTGACGGGCGGCGTGGCCTCTTCGTTGGGCAAGGGGATCATTTCGGCCTCGATCGCCCGGCTGCTGCAGGCGCGCGGCTACTCGGTAACGATCCAGAAGCTCGATCCCTATATCAATGTCGACCCCGGGACGCTGAACCCCTACGAGCACGGCGAATGCTACGTGACGGAGGACGGCGCCGAGACCGACCTCGACCTGGGTCACTACGAGCGCTTCACGAACCATCCCACCTCGAAAGCCAACAACGTGACGACGGGCAAGATCTACAAGAGCGTGATCGAGAAGGAGCGCAAGGGCGAGTATTTAGGCAAGACGGTGCAGGTAATTCCCCACATCACGGATGAAATCAAGCGCCGCATCCAGCTGCTCGGTCAGACGAAGAAATACGATGTCATCATCACGGAGATCGGCGGCACGGTGGGCGACATCGAGTCGCTGCCGTTCATCGAATCGGTGCGCCAGCTGCGCTACCAGCTCGGGTCGCGCAATTCGGCGCTCGTGCATCTGACCCTGATCCCCTACATGGCGGCATCGGGCGAGCTGAAGACCAAGCCTACGCAGCATTCGGTCAAGGCCTTGCTGGAGAACGGTTTGCAACCCGACATCCTGGTGCTGCGCACCGAGCGTCCGCTGACGACCAACCTGCGGCGCAAGGTGGCGCTGTTCTGCAACGTCGACGCCAACGCCGTGATGGAGTCTATCGACGTGCCGACGATCTACGAAGTGCCCCTGCGCATGCACGCGCAGCATCTGGACGAAGTGGTGCTGGACAAGCTGAACCTCCGTTCGGAGCAGGAACCCGACATGGCGGCTTGGAGCGACTTCGTGGAGCGTGTGAAACATCCCTCCCGACAGGTGGAAATCGCTTTGGTGGGCAAATACACCGAGCTGCCCGACGCCTATAAGTCGATCTGCGAATCGTTCGTGCATGCCGGTGCGATGAACGACTGCAAGGTAAAGTTGCGCTACGTCAATTCCGAGAAGATCAGCCGCGACAATGTTGAGGCTCAACTCGGCAAGATGGCCGGCATTCTGGTGGCTCCGGGCTTCGGCAATCGCGGCATCGAGGGCAAGATCGAGGCGGTGCGTTTCGCCCGGGAGAACAAGATTCCGTTCCTGGGCATTTGCTTGGGCATGCAGTGCGCCGTGATCGAATTTGCACGCAACGTACTGGGCATCGCCGATGCCAATTCCAGCGAGATGGAAGCCACGCCCCATCCGGTAATCGACTTGATGGAGGAGCAGAAGGGAGTCACGGCCAAGGGCGGTACGATGCGTCTGGGCGCCTATCCGTGTCTGTTGAAGAAAGGCTCGAAAGTGGCCGCGGCCTACGGGAAACTGAACGTCTCGGAACGCCACCGCCACCGCTACGAGTTCAACAGCGACTATCTGGAGCAGTTCGAGGCGGCAGGCATGAAAGCCGTGGGTGTGAACCCCGACACCAATCTGGTGGAGGTCGTCGAGGTGGAGCACCACCCCTGGTTCGTGGGAACGCAGTACCATCCGGAGTATAAGAGTACGGTGCAAAGCCCCTCGCCGCTTTTCGTGGGGTTCGTGGCGGCGGCCCTCGCGTACGATACGCAGAAAAAATAAAATCTTTGGAACTACATGGATAAGAAATCGATCATCGGCATTGCGGTCGTGGCGCTTCTCTTTGCGGGATTCGCCTATTTCAATAATCAGGAGCAGAAAAAATACCAGCAAGAGCTGGCCGTCTGGCAGGCTTACCAGGATTCGGTAGCGGCGGCGTCGAACCCCGAGGTGCCTGTCGCCGGCATGCCGGACGACGAAACCGTGGCGGCGACTCCCGAATCGGCTGCCGAGACCGCGCATGCGCGTCGCGTGTCGCAGCTGGGCGGCTATCTGGCAGCTGCCGCTGAAGCCGCAGCTGAAGAATTCGTGGTGGAAAACGACGTCATGGCAGTGCGTTTCTCGACCCGCGGCGGTCGGATCATGGGTGTGACGCTCAAGGACTACACCCGTTATGCGCCGCGCGGCGAGCGCGACGAGTTGATCGAGTTGTTCGACCCGGCGAGCGCCTATTTCGCGCTGACGTTCTATGTGAAGAACGGGACGAACAACGTGCCGGTCAATACGATGGACTATACGTTCGAGATGCAGCCCGTGACCCGGACGGCCGAGGGGGCGCAGTCGGTCGTGATGCGCTTGCCCGTGGGGGCGGGCGCGTGGCTGGAGTATCGGTATGCCATCCATGATGGCGCAGCGCCCCAGCGCGACTATCTGGTGGATTTCGACGTGCGCTTGGTAAACATGGCGCCTGAAATGGCTAACCAGACCTCCGTTGGCATCCAGTGGGCCAACACCTCCTACCAGAACGAGCGCGGCTTCAAGAACGAAAACATGTATACGACGGTCGCCTACCGTTTCCCGGGCGAAAGTTCGATCGAAGAACTGGGTATGGGCGACGGCGAGGAGTCGAAACACATCTCGACGGCGGTCAACTGGGTGGCGTTCAAGCAGCAGTTCTTCTCGTCGGTGTTCCTTGCGCCGCAGAATGTTTCGTATGCGAATGTCGCTTTCGCCACGGCACAGCCCGGCAGCGGCTATGTCAAGGAGTTCGAGGCGCAGATGGCCGTGCCCTATACGCCGCAGACCGAGGGTTACGACTTCGCGTTCTATTTTGGCCCGAACAAGTATTCGATCCTGCGCAAGGTGGAGGTCGATGGTCAGAAAACGGCCCTCGAACGGCTCATCCCGCTGGGGTGGGGCATCTTCGGGTGGATCAACCGCTGGTGCGTGATTCCGGTATTCGACTTTCTGCGCAATTACATCGGCAGCTTCGGTGTCATCATCTTGATCCTGGCGGTGCTTATCCGTCTGGTCATCTCGCCGCTGACCTACAAGAGCTATGTTTCGATGGCCAAGATGCGCTTGATCAAACCGCAGGTGGACGAGCTGGCGAAGAAATACCCCAAGCAGGAGGATGCGATGAAACGCCAGCAGGCGACCATGGAACTTTACAGGAAAGCGGGCATCAACCCGATGGGCGGCTGCATCCCGATGTTGATCCAGATGCCGATCCTCATTGCGATGTTCCGTTTCTTCCCGGCGTCGATCGAGTTGCGCGAGCAGCCGTTCCTTTGGGCGCATGACTTGTCGTCGTACGACAGTATCTTGAATCTGCCGTTCTCGATTCCGTTCTATGGCGACCATGTATCGTTGTTCGCGCTGTTGATGTGTCTCTCGACCTTCGCCTATTCCTATTATAATTATCAGCAGACCGCATCGTCGCAGCCCCAGATGGCAGGCATGAAGTTCATGATGGTCTACATGATGCCGCTCATGCTGCTTTTCTGGTTCAACGACTATGCGAGCGGTCTGTGCTATTACTATCTGCTTTCGAACCTGCTGACCATCGGCCAGACGCTCGTCATCCGCCGGATGGTGGACGACGGGAAGATCCAGGCCATCATGGATGCCAATGCAGCCAAGAAATTGAAAGGCAAAAAATCGAAGTTCCAGCAACGCTACGAGGAACTGCTGCGTCAGCAGGAGGCACAGCAGCGGGCGCGGAAGAAATAGCGGAGTGCCGCGACGAAAAAAGTCATGCTGATTCAGCATGACTTTTTTTATTTTTATGTCGAAGCCGGTTCGGGGCTTACATGTAGAGGTATTTCGGACGCAGGAGCATCCCGGGCGGGCCGTTTCGATAGCAACCGTTACGGTGTCTCTATTCCACGTAAAGTACCAGTCCCTTGAGGTATTCGCCTTCGGGGTGGTAGATGTTGATCGGATGGTCGGCCGGCTGGGTAAGCTGGTGGAGGATGCGCACCTTGCGGCCTGCAATGGCGGCGGCAGAAAATACCGTGGTGCGGAAAAGTTCCTTGGAGACGGCCTGCGAGCACGAGAACGTGAACAGGATGCCTCCGGGCTTGATCTGCGACAGTGCGCGGGCGTTGAGCCGCTTGTAACCTTGCATGGCGTTGCCCAGAACTTTGTGGTGCTTGGCGAAGGCCGGCGGATCGAGGATGATGAGGTCGTATTTGTCCCCGATGTCGCGCAGGTACTCCACGGCGTCGGCCGCCACTTCGGTGTGGGGCGCATCGTCGCCGAAGTTCAGACGCATGTTTTCGGTGGCCAGCGCCACGGCCCGTTCCGACGAATCCACCGAGCATACCTCCTTGGCCCCGCCCGAGAGGGCATAGACCGAGAAACCGCCCGTGTAGCAGAAGGTGTTCAGCACGGTGCGCCCCTTGGCGTAGCGCTTGACCAGTTCGCGGTTTTCGCGCTGATCGAGGAAGAAGCCCGTTTTCTGGCCTTTCTCCCAGTTGACCATGAATTTCTCGCCATGTTCGAGCACCACCTGCGACGTATGGTCGGAGGTGCCCCGCAGGTAGCCGTCGACGGCGCCGAGGTCGGCCTTGTAGGGGAGCGTCTGCGACGATTTGTCGTAGATGGCCGTGATGCGGTCGCCGTAGGCGGCGACGATGGCTTCGGCAATTTCGCGGCGTGCGCGGTACATGCCTACCGAATGGCATTGCACGACGGCCGTCGTGGCGTAGATGTCCACGACCAGCCCCGGCAGCGAGTCGCCCTCGCCGTGCACGAGCCGGTAGCAGGTGGTCTGCGGATCGTCGGTCAGCCCCAGGGTGCGGCGTACGTCGCGCGCCACGGCGATGCGGCGGTTCCACCAGACTTGGTCGATGGTTTCGCGTTCGAACGTGAGCACCCGCACGGCGATCGAGCCGATTTGGTAGTGTCCCTGGGCGATGAAGTCGCCCGAATGGGTGTAGACCTCGACCAGCGCTCCCTCGGCGATCTGGGACTCCTCCTCGGCCTTGATGTAGTCGATGGCGCCGGAGAAAATCCAGGGGTGGCGCCGCGCGAGGGATTCTTCCTTGCCTTTGCGCAGGTAAACTTGCGGTATCATGGAGTGTCTTTTTAGATTTTCGGAGTGCGGAGCAGCTTTTCGTAGATGCGGGTGCAGACCCAGGCGTCGGTGGCTGCGTAGATCTGTTGTTTGTCGGTTAGCGCGGCGGCTTCCCAGTTGCTCAGGCGCTGGGCTTTGGAGACGCGCTGGCCCAGGACGATGGCCGAGAGTTTGCGCAGGCTCTTTTCTTCGATGCCCCATTGGGGCGCGATGGTTTGCAGGTCGACGAATCCGCCGTCGCGGAAGCGGCGCAGCTGCCGCAGCGACCGCAGGTCGCCCGCTACGTCGGCGCCGATTTTGGGCAGATCGCGGTTTTCGAGCAGTTGCAGGATCGGTTTGGCCAGCGGTATGCGGTTGAGCCGGAAGAGGTAGCAGCGCTGCGGCGTGGAGAGCTGGAGCAGCGACACGCGGTAGCTGACGCCCGGGCGGAACGAGGGGCGCGTCTCGGTGTCGAACCCGATCAGAGGCTGGGCCGCCAAGTCCTGGCAGGCCGCGGCGATGTCGCGTTCGTGCTCGACGATCCGGATTTCGCCCCGGAACTCGATGGCGGGCAGCAGGGCGGTCTGTTCGTTGCTGATCTTATTGATGAAAATGGTCTTGTTGGACATCGGATGTGTAAATTCTTACAAATTTAAGGAATTATTCGCAAATTCCCATCTTCGCCCGTGATGATTTTGCCCTCGTCCAACAGCCGGCGCAACGTCCGGGCGATCTGCTCCGGGGAACCGGGCAGCTCGGCGGCCAGCGTGCGGGGGTCGAGCGGAGTGGCGGCCAGCATTTGCAGCAGCCGCTCTTCCAATCCGGCGTCTGCCGGGTTTTCGTCGGGTGCGGGGCGGCTCTTCTGCTGTTTCTCGGCCCGACGCCGGGCCAGGCAGAGGTCGCAGACGCCGCATGGCGCGGGGTCGCTCTCGCCGAAGTAGGCTTGGAGCATCGCACTGCGGCACTCGTGCTCGTTGGCGGCATAGGCGATCATGCGTTCGAACCGCTCGTGCATCAACTCCTGCCGCCGCCGGTAGGTCTCGGGGGCGATGTAGAGGTCGGCGCGGGGCAGCCGCTGTTCGTTGAAAAAGAGGATCGGCGAGCGGTTGGAGGGGACGTAGCGGATGACGCGCAGCTGCCATAGCCGTTTGAGCAGTTCCTTGACCTTGGGCACGGTGTAGCCGCTCCAGGTCGCTATTTCGCCCTCGTCGATGGGGCGGAATTCGGTAAAAACGCCGTTGTAGAGCCGCAGCAGGGTGCGGATGAAGTGGTCGAGTTCGTCGCGTTGCACGCGCAGCTTGTAGAGGTCGTCGCGGCTTATGCAGAACATGATGCGCGCGGGGTTCTCCTGGGCGTCGGTCAGCGTGAGGTAGCCGTTCTGCTGCAAGAGCTTCAGCGCGCTGGCCACCGTGCCGGAATAGAGGTGCCGGCGGGCGCAGAAGTCGTGGAGGTTGAACAGAAACGAGGCGCCGGCTCCGTCGCCGATGCCGATCTGGAGGTAGGAGCAGACCTGCTCATAGATATCCTTTATCTTGTCCAAGGGCGGGAACTCCTGGTCGAAGCGCCGGGCGATGCGGTCGCTGTCGTCCGAAGCGACCAGCAGCAGCGCATAGGCCCGTTTGCCGTCGCGGCCCGCACGTCCGGCCTCTTGGTAGTAGTTTTCGAGCGAATCGCACATGGCATAGTGGACGACGAAGCGCACGTCGGGCTTGTCGATGCCCATGCCGAACGCGTTGGTCGCGACCATTATCCGCACCTTGCCGGCGATCCACTCCTCCTGCCGCAGGGTGCGTTCGGCGTGGGGCAGTCCGCCGTGGTAGGCCGTTGCTGCGATCCCCTCGTCGCGCAGCAGCGAGGCGATCTGTTCGGTGCCCTCGCGCGTACGCATGTAGACGATGCCCGAGCCGGCGACGTTGCGCACCAGGCGCAGCAGCTGTCCGTTCTTGTCGTCGGTACGGCGGACGCTGTAAGAGAGGTTGGGCCGGGCGAAGCTGCTGCGCAGCACGTGCGGCTCGGCGAAATGCAGGTGGCGCATGATGTCGTCGGCCACGAGCTGCGTGGCCGAGGCGGTAAGGGCCAGGACGGGCACGCCTGGGAGTCTCTCGCGCAATTCGGCGATCCGCAGGTAGGAGGGGCGGAAGTCGTAGCCCCACTGTGAGATGCAGTGGGCTTCGTCGACGGCCAGAAGCTGCACGTTCATGCGCACGACCCGCAGTCGGAAGGCCTCGGTGCCCAGCCGCTCGGGTGCCACGTAGAGGAACTTCATGTCGCCGTAGACGCAGTTGTCCAGCGCGATGTCGATCTGCCGGGGCGACATTCCGGAGTGGATGGCCGTGGCGGGGATGCGGCGCGCCCGGAGCCGGTCGACCTGATCCTTCATCAGGGCGATCAGGGGCGTGACGACGATGCAGACGCCCTCGCGGGAGAGGGCGGGCACCTGGTAGGTCAGCGACTTGCCGCCGCCCGTAGGCATCAGGGCCAGCGTGTCGTGCCCGGCCATGACCGAGCGAATGATCTCGGCCTGCATGGGGCGGAAGTCGTTGAAACCCCAATGACGGTGCAATACCTCGTATATTTTCTCGTCGCCCGATTGCATAGGACAAAAATACGAATAAGCGAGGGTAAAAGCAAGCTCGCTTGTATTTTGCCGAGCGTGAGTATCTTGGGCGCAGCCAAAAAAATGAAATACCGTGTTGTTTCCGGGGGTTTCCCGGAGGATGCAAGCGAGAAACCGAACCGAAAAATTGCCGGAATGGGGTAATTTTTGTAATTTTGCAGTCGATCCGTTCGTTTTGGATACGGATCGTTCGGAAAGTATGGCCCGGAGAAGATACATATCGCTGTTGCTGCTTGCTGTCTATCTGTTGGCGGTGGGCGGCGGAGCCTATGTGTCGCTCTCGTGCCGGTGCATCGCAGAAAAGCATGCGTGCGCTCAGGTGCACGGGTGCCACGGGTGCGCCGATCATGGCGCATGCGGCGGCTGCGTGTTCGACGACGGAGCGGCACAGACGTTGGAGGCTCCTTGCTGCGGCGATCGCCACTCCACCGAAATCGATCTTTATACGGGTGCGCATTCCGACTATGAAAAGGCGGTGCGTTGTGTCGTGACGCTGCTGCCGCCGTCGCTGGCGGCCGAGTGTCCGTGTCCGGCCCATGTGCCGGCGTTGCGCCGCCGTTCCGTCGAACGGCCTGCGCCTGTTCCGGCGGCTCCGCTGCTGGAGTTCGCCGGTCTTCGTGCTCCTCCCGCATCGGTTTAGAACCCAGACGGGCGGAACCTTGCAGACGCAGGGTGTCCGTCCGCTCATGCAGTTTTAACCAATCGACGGAATACGATGAAAATCAAAACCATTATTCTTACTTTTTCGACCCTCGCGGCATGCGTCGCAGTTTCGGCGCAGGATATGCGGGGCACGGTGCGCGATGCCGAGGGGCAGCCGCTCATCGGGGCGTCGGTCTATTGGGCCGGCACGAACATCGGTGCGAGCACCGATGCAGCGGGTGCGTTTCAGCTGCACCGTGTCAAGAACCACGATCTTCTGGTGGCTTCCTATCTGGGCTATGTCAACGACACGCTCCGGCTCGCTGCGGGCGTCAACCGGGCGGATTTCGCACTGCAAAGCGAGGGCGTGGCGCTCGACGACGTAGTGATCGAAGGCAATCTGAGCGGCAACTATGTGAAGCGCGACGGCATCATGAAGGGCGAGATGATCTCGTTCGCCGGTCTGTGCAAGATGGCGTGCTGCAACCTGGCCGAGTCGTTCGAGAATTCGGCGTCGGTAACCGTAGGGTACAGCGATGCCATTTCGGGCGCCCGGCAGATCAAGATGTTGGGGCTGGCCGGCACCTACACCCAGATTCTCGACGAGAACCGCCCCATCATGCGCGGGCTGTCGGCCCCCTACGGCTTGAGCTACACGCCGGGCATGTGGCTCAACTCGATCCAGGTGTCCAAGGGTGTGGCGTCGGTAACGGCGGGCCACGAAGCGATCACGGGGCAGATCAACCTCGAACACCGCAAGCCGACGGACAACGAGCGGCTTTTCGTGAACCTCTATCTTGACGACGAGCTGCGTCCCGAAGCGAACATCACGACCGCTTTCCCCGTGTCGCGCGACAAGAAACTGTCGTCGGTCATCCTGCTGCATGGCTCGATGGACACCGACGTGCGCAAGATGGATCACAACCGCGACGGCTTCCGCGACCTGCCCAAGGCCGACCAGATCAATGTGGCCAACAAGTGGCTCTATGCGGCCGACAACGGCATGCAGATCCGCTGGGGCTGGAAGTTCGTGCAGGAGAATCGCCTGGGCGGCATGTTGGACTACAAGAACACTCCCGCGATGCGCGATGCGATGTCCGAGCGCTGGAATTGGCAGCAGACCGGCACGGCCATGCCGCTCTACGGTTCGCACATCCGCAACCGGGGCGTCAACGGCTATTTTAAGGTCGGCACGCCCGTCGGCCCGTCGGTCTACGACGACGAGGAGCAGGACGAGATGCGCTCGAACCTGGCACTGGTAATCGACTTCGACCATTTCAACGAAGATGCCTACTTCGGGCTGAACGACTACGACGGCAACGAGAACACGCTGTCGGCCAACCTGATGTATGCGCATTATTTTACTTATCGTTCGTCGCTCAACGTAGGGGTGCAAGGCCGTCTGTCGTACATCCGCGAGACGCTGGACAACCGCACGCCGTGGATCGCGGAGACTCCGGACGCGTTCTATGACCTCGACCGGGATGAGAACGAGGTAGGGGCCTATGCTGAATACACCTACGCCATCAAGGATAAGTTTTCGGTGGTGGCGGGTGTGCGCGGCGACTACAACGGCTACTATGACAAGTTCTATTTCACGCCGCGGGGCCATGTGAAGTGGAACATTACTCCTACGACGACGCTGCGCGCTTCGGCGGGTCTGGGCTACCGTTCGACGAACGTCATCACGGATAATATCGGCATGCTGGCGACAGGCCGCCGCATTGTGATGCCCGACTATCGGGAGAAGGTCTGCTCGGGCCGCGCGTTCGACCGCATGGAGGAGGCGCTGACGCTGGGCGGAAGCCTGACGCAGACTTTCTCGGTGCTGGGGCAGGACAACATGACGCTGAGCTTCGACTACTTCCGCACGCAGTTCTACAACTCGGTAGTGGCCGACCAGGAATACGATCCGCAGACGATCCGCATCTACGATACCCACGGGCGCTCCTATACGGACACCTACCAGGTCGACTTTTCGTGGACTCCGGTCGAGCGGCTGGACATCTTCGCCACGTTCCGCTACACGGACAGCGAGATGACGATCGATCGTCCGGACGGTGGAACGGCGCGTGTGGAACGCCCCTTGGTCAGCCGCTATAAGACGCTGCTCAACATTCAATATGCCACGAAGTTCCGGCGCTGGGTATTCGATGCCACGGCCCAACTCAACGGCCCGTCGCGCATCCCGACGCAGAACGGCATCCTGGCCGACGACAGCTATTCGCCGAGCTATCCGATGTTCTTTGCGCAGGTAAGCCGCAAGGTGGGCAAGTTCGATATCTATGTGGGCTGCGAGAACATCGCCGACTATCGCCAGAAAGACCCGATCCTGCATGCGTCGAATCCTTATTCCTACGAGTTCAACTCGATGAACGTATGGGGGCCGCTGATGGGCCGCAAGTTCTACATCGGCATGCGGTGGAACCTATATTAAGGTAAAAGGTAAATGATGAAAGGTGGATAGTGGAATGTCGTTCCAGGCCCTGTCTTTTGTCATTCCGAACGAAGTGAAGAATCTGTGGTTCCGAACTCTATCCGATCAATTTTGAGACGCGGAGCGACGGAGAATCCGGAGAAACGATTAACTGATAATAAATTTAAATAACTATGAAAAAACTTGTAATGTTTGTCTTGGCGCTCGTGATGGGGGCAGGCATGACGATGGCGGCGAAGCCTGCTGCCGAGAAGAAGACGGTAACGACGGTATTCCAGACCGACATCCACTGCGACCATTGTGCCAATAAGATCATGAACAACGTGCCTTCTTTGGGTAAGGGCATCAAGGATGTGGCGATCGATATTGCTACGAAAGAAGTGACGGTAACCTACGATGCCGCCAAGAACAATGACGAAAATATCGTTAAGGGGTTGGCGTCGCTCAAGGTAAACGCCCAGCCTAAAAATGCGGCAGGAGAGAAAAAGTAAACTGCCGATCGATATGAAACGCCAGGCGCGCCGGATGTTTTCCGGCGCGCCTTTTTGTCGGGAGAAGCGGAAGCCCGGCTTATCGGGTGCGCAAGCTCTCCGAGGATGTCCGGACAAGGGGCGTACAGCTCTGCCCGTCGCTTCGTGTGGAGCATTATTCCATCGGGCGTATCCGGATTTCGGTGGTGCCCAGCGCCTCGACTTCGCGGGCCAGGCGGTCGAGGTCGGTTTTCTCCTCGACCTGCCCGTAGTGATAGGGATAGAACAAGACGGGCTTCATGTGGCGGATGACCTCCACGGCCTGGTCGACGGTCATGGTGTAGGGCTGGTTGACGGGCAGAAAGGCGATGTCGACATCGCGCAGCGCTTTCATTTCGGGGGTCGGCTCCGTGTCGCCGGCAATGTAGATGCGCATGCCGCCGATGGTAAGCAGGTATCCGCAGTCCTCGCGCTGCTTGGGGTGGAACTGGAGGCGCCCCTCGGTCGTGTTGTAGGCGGCGACGGCTTCGATCTTCACGTAGTCGCGCGGCGTGGCGATGCTGCCGGGGCGCATGACGTGGCCCTCCATGTCGAACGCCTCGGCCGTGGTGCGGTCGCTGAGGATGTCGGTCTTCGAAGTGCAGAGCTTCTCGACGGCGGAGAGGTCGAAGTGGTCGTCGTGCGAATGGGTCAGCAGGATGAGGTCGGCCTTGGGCAGCGCGGCGGGGAAGACGTTGCCGCCGCCCACGGGATCGACATAGATATGTTTGCCCCCGACGTTGATCGAGAGCGACGCATGCTTGAAGAATGTGATCGTAAACTCGGTGCCGTCGTGCGCGATCAACGTGTCGGTGGGGTAGACGGGAGCCTTGGGGCGGCGGCCGAAGAAAGAGAAAAATGCCATAAGCAATGAATGGAACTTGGTGTGAGTGTAACTTGACAACGTAAAGGTACGAAAATAATTTGGTGCTGCATGCGGAAAAAACGGTTTTTTCGATTGCGGAATATGAAAAAATTCGTAATTTTGCGGGCTACGTTTAACTAATTAACTGTTTACGAAAATGCCGAAAATGAAAACCAATGCCGCGGCGAAGAAACGCTTTACCTTCACCGGCACAGGAAAGATCAAGCGTCAGCACGCTTATCACAGTCACATCCTGACCAAAAAGACGACGAAACAGAAGCGCAACCTTTGCTATTCGGGTACCGTTTCTGCGGCCGACGAGGCCAAAATCAAGAACCTGCTCGTAAAATAAACGATCGGGGGAAACCATTCATTAACCTGGAGCGAACCAGCCCCGAAGAACGCGGGAGAACCGCGTCGCTGACAGCTCTCAAAAAACATTTCAGACTATGCCACGTTCAGTCAATGCAGTTGCGTCGCGCGCACGCAGAAAGAAAGTTCTGAAACTTGCCAAAGGTAACTTTGGTTCAAGGGGAAACGTTTGGACCGTAGCGAAAAACACGGTCGAGAAGGGTTTGCAGTTTGCCTATGCACACCGCCAACTCAAGAAGCGGACGTTCCGTTCGCTGTGGATCACGCGTATCAACGCCGCAGTCCGCGCGCAGGGAATGACCTATTCGCAGTTTATCGGCAAGCTCAACACCAAGGGTATCGCCCTGAACCGCAAGGTTCTGGCCGACCTGGCGATGAACGAGCCGAAGGCATTCGAAGCAATAGTTAAAGCAGTTAAATAAGCGGGCGACCGCTTGAGCCGGCCGGGAGAACGAACGTTCTTCCGGCTGTTTTTTTGCCGATTCGCAGAGCGGCGTGAGGAGTTGTCGCAGGACAAATGGCGAGCAATAGACATAGATAACAAAAATGGCATATTGCAAGAAGATGGCGGCCAATAGGACAGATAACAGCCGTGGGGTATAGCTGGTATGCAGTGGGACAGGTTAGTGTGTCGCGGGTTAGCTGGTGTGTTGTGAGATAAATGGCGAGGGCAGGATAGATGATGTGTCGCGGGTATTGAGTTGTTTGTCGGGATGTCAGAGTGCCGGTTATTGTGTGCCGGTTATTGTGTGTCGGTTGTTGTGTGTCGGGGCGTCGGTTGTTCGATCGCGCGCGGAACTTTGCCGTCGCCAGAAACGACAAGCGAGAGCAAACAACATGTTTGCTCTCGCTTGTTTTGTGGAGAATACGATTCGTGAACCTATACTCCGAAAATCCTTATTATCAAGGTAATAAATATGTCAAAAATCGCGTAGTAACGCTTCTGTAACGGTTTCTTGTCGGCAATAGGCCGACTATTGTCAGTCAAGTGTCTGCCCGTTTACTACTTTGCAAAGATAAGAAGAAAATTTCAAAGTGTGGCAATAGCAGAATGAATAATAGCAAAATATTATAAATCAGAGTTCGACAACTTTATTCGGTCAAGGATTTTATAAAGGGAAAAATAGAGAAGAAACCATAATACGAATATGGAAGACCTTTCAGAGATCTATGCGTCCCGTTATGGTTCGACTCTTAAAGTAGCGCAATTTTTAGACGATGAATCGTCGAATGGGCAGCCGTATCCGAAATCAGTTGGAAGAAGCCGATAGATAAAAGCAGGAATTGTAAATTGGAAGCCATTCTGTGGTACAACATAAATTACATCATATGCGCGAATTAGATATTAGGTATGTCGTACATCGTCAGATTCGGGTTCCCGACGACAACCATATTATCTTTGTTTTCAAGCAATAGTGCGCCGTATAAACCTCCGATTTTATAATGATTTTCTTTATATTTCTTTTCCATTGCCAACTTTGATTCTTCGACCGTTTTTCCCGATAAAAATTGTTTGAGACCTTCGACAGCGCATTCTACGCACTCTTCGCGAAGAAGAATATTAGTGTCGCTTTTATATCCCCAAAATAATGCGATGTTTCGATTGCTCAATTCCTCTTGCAATTGATTTCCGCATTGGCACGAAAACGTATAAAAGACGTTTCCGACGAATAAATCCGAATTAATATCGTTCGAAACGATATCTTCGTTTCGCTCGTTTACGAGTCCTTTCTTATGCCCGTGCATATATGCAGAGAATATGAATCCGCCATGGCACGAACCGATATGGCGTTCGATTTCTTCAGCAGAAAGGTTGGGTGGAGTTATCGTTCTGTACGCGATATTGCAATTCGTCGCTAATTGCTTCGTTTCATCGGCGCAAGACTCGAAAAACCATTTGTTTTCTTCGGTATAATCGTTATTATACGAGATAATAATATCGTCAATCATCGAGTTTGCTGTCTAATAAAGATTGGATCGTAGATTTATACATTATTCTCTCTATATCTTTTCCGAACCCGGTTTGTCGTCGGACTTCATCGAGAATTTTTCTAAGCGTATAACTTTCTTTTCCTCTGCATACGAAAAGTTTGTCGGCTTCTTCTTCGTGTTGCAAAATCCATTGCTCTAAAACGCAATCGAAATCGGTATTCCAATTGTATTTTATACGTTCGACGATTTCTTCGGCTTTACGCATATCGGCATTATTGATAAAATAGATGCCCTTGTTGTTTATCATCTCTATGACATCGTCTACAGGTTGTTGCAACGGAGAATTAGCGGACATCATTACGATGTAGAGCAGAGATGTTTTTTCTCGTATACGTTTCAACCCGTCTATTCCTTGCAATCCCGTATCGAATTTACAATCTAAAAAAACAATGAGCTTTTTCGATAGGTTATTGAAAATATAGTCCAAACTTTTTTGAACGTCGGGGAACAGTATTACTCGTGCGTCTTGAAATACTTTTTCGAGCCTTCTAACGAAAGGATCGGAGGACTTCATATTGTCGTCGATTATTACGATTTCGAAATTCATACTCGTTTATTTTTTAAATGGTAAGGTTATTTGAATCGTCGTTCCTATGTGGCCGAACTCGCTATCGATTATCTTCACGCTGCCTTTCAACGACTCGACTCTCGTCTTGACCACATACAAACCGATTCCTGCTCCCCCGTCTTTTTCCGTCGTAGTATTATACAAACCGAAGACCCATTCTTTTTTTTCATCAGGAATACCTATGCCAGTATCGGATATTTTAATAATTAACTCGTTATTATCCGTAAAGGCAGTGCATTTCAGAATTTTTTCATCAACACTCTTCATCGCTTTAATAGAATTGTCTATTAAGTTTTGTAGAATGTCGTAAAAAAATTGTCTGTTCGAAGATACGATCAATTGCTCTCTTATGGCATATTCGGCTTTTATTCCTTCGTAATCGAATTTAGTTCGATAATTCTGTATAATATCGACGATAAGCTTTTGTAAATCGATATCTTGAAAAGAAATATTGGATTGAGAGTAACTCAACATATAATTGATAACCTTATCCAATATTTCCATTTCTTCGGAAATTTCTTTCGCGTATAAGAGAAAAAATTTCTCTTCTTCAGGATCGGGGTAAAATTCTTTGAAGAAGTCCGCTTTTCGTTTGATCTTATTCAACGACGTCCGGACTGCATGAGTGATATGTATAGCATATTCTTGCAAAGACATAATACTCATGTACATATTTTCTTTGCGGATAAATTCTTCTTCCGCTTTTTTATGTTCTGCGATGGCAGCTTTTACGCTTTTCCCAGTTTTCTTTGCGGTCGAAATCAATTTGTTCAATTGCGGTTGCAATTGGGGATGAGCTTCTGCGATATCGGACGCCGATTGAACTAAATCGTCTATATCTTGCTTCGCATTATTGAGTTCGGAATCTATATCCTTTTTTCGGTTTTTTCTCAAATAGATTTTATAGTCTTCGATAGCACTGATCTGGAGGATAATGAACTCTTTCAACGCACGGTACTCATCGTTGTCGTTGAAGTCCTGACGGTTCGTCGCATCGATGATCTCCGGATTCTCTTGTTTCGAAATATCGACTATTCCGATTATTTCTCGTGTGCTGATCTTATTGAAGATATCTTGCCATAATCGCTTGTCGATTCCTAAAATATCGCGTTTCTTGTTTGCGTCGTCTTCTCGTTCTGCGAACGGAGTCGTAATCACACCGTCTCGATAGATTTTAACACCGTCGATTTCGTTATTCGGATATTTTTTTCGAAACGCTCGTCGCGCTTTATCGTCGAAGTAAAATAATCGCATAGAGATTCCTCCGAATTCTTTAATCTCTATATTTTTCTTTCTAATATTTCCGCTTTCTTCCTCGAAATAAAGAGTTTCCTGAATGCCGCGTTCTTTATCGAATGCGATGTCTAACGAAAGCGTCGCATCGTCGATATCGGATATCGGTTCGATGACTTCGGTCTTTATCGCGAACTCAGGAGCGAAAACTCGTATTTGGAAAGGCGGATTCAAATTCGCATACGGAGATACGATTTTCGACGCTTCTCGAATGAATCTTTTTACATCGTCTTCACTCCAAATTTCTCGAACGTTTTCAATAATCAGGCTTGTTCCGGATTCTTCTGCGCTCGAAGAAGGTATATATGCATATCTATTTTCGATATCGGTAAATAATTTGATTCCACCGTCGTCATTAGCTTGATTATAATATAGATTCCAATCGATTTCAACATTCAGCCATCCGTTGCTATTCGCTCGTTTCGTTATGATATTCACTTTGTCGCCCAATTTATCTACGGCGAAACGACCGATACCTTTTTCTCCTACGCATCGTCGGGAAAAAGGGGCTGGAGATATCGGATTTTTCCGCTTATTCGAAGTTCCGATTACCATCCATTTATCGCGAATATCTTCGAACGACATTCCGAATCCATTGTCTTTAATAGTTATACGACCTTTGGATTTATCCGCCGTGCTGGCATCGAATCCGACATTTTCGAATAAGACTTCTACTTCCGTGGCATTCGCGTCGTAACAGTTTTTCACGAGTTCGAACAGAGCCGTAATTCGATCTGTAATCAGATCGCGT
The DNA here is from genome assembly GCF_910580175.1 of uncultured Alistipes sp. Lineage (GTDB taxonomy): Bacteria > Bacteroidota > Bacteroidia > Bacteroidales > Rikenellaceae > Alistipes. The sequence continues at coordinate 440,696 of NZ_CAJTXD010000001.1, read as the reverse complement.
CCGATCAGACGAAACGTACTTACGTCGAATCTCCATTTCAATATTTTCTCGTCTTCCATCATTATTCGAGTTTCAAATGTTTCGCGATACTCATCGCAATTATCCGTCCTAATTTAGGAGGAACAGCATTCCCGATATAGCGAGATGCTTTCGTGAGCGATACGGCTTGTTCATTCGAGAAAAATTTGTAAGTTTTCGGGAACGTTTGTATCAATGCAGCTTCTCTCGCAGTTATTGCACGGTCTTGTTCCGGATGTCCGAAACGACCGTTGCCTAAACCTGTGCATTGCGTGGTCATCGTCGAAGCCGGTGAATCCCAAATCATTCTTCCATATACGCTGCCGAACGATTTCCCTTTTTCAGTCAGGTGACACTTCAATTTCAACTCTTCCGGCCAGTCTTTCCAACTTCCTCCGTAGGGAGTACTCTTTATACGACGTAGATTCAGAGGAGAGAGGGATTGTGCTCGGTGCAACGGGTCTTCTGCGCAGGTTTCTCCTGCTTTTATTTCAGGCAAATCGCTTATAGCGTCTCTTAGCGTCACGTAATTATCTTTCGTATGGGTCGGCGGAATCAATTCTATTTTCCCGATCCTCGACGCTATAAGCACTAATCGCTTTCTGGTTTGCGGTATTCCGTAATCCGGACAATATACTTTATTGACGCTCACTTCATATTCTTTCTGTTTCAATAAAGAAATGAAGTCGGATAGCACGGGCTTCAATTTGAAATCCATGATTTGCGGAACATTTTCCATTGTAACGATATCCGGTAATGTCTCTTTTACCAATCGGCCGAATTGATAAAGAAGATCGTATTTGTTCGGGTCTTTTTCTTTGTTTTTGAAAGCATACGACGAAAATGGCTGGCAGGGAGCGCACCCTGCTAAAACCCGAACTTTCTTCCCTTTGAAGAGTTTATTGATTTTGGATTTCCGCACTCGCGTAATATCCGTATCGAAAAATTTCGCTTCGTTGTTATGCGTATACGCGAACTCACAGGTTTTGTCAATATCGAATCCCGCTATAATATCGAACCCTTCCTGTTTCAACCCATAGCTTAACCCTCCGATACCGCAAAAAAGATCGATTACTCCTATTTGATCCCGTTTCAACATTTATTCGTACTTCGTTTCAATTTTATATATCTTTGTACTACAAAAGTAATTAAAGATTCTGAATCGAATAACTATTTTCAGGAATTTATGGACTCATGCAGCAAAATAAAACGGTCGGAAATAATGTCGAAAATCAAACACGAGAATACAAACCCTGAATTATTGGTTCGTAAATATTTGTTTTCTCAAGGTTTTCGATACAGAACGAACGTGCGCTCGCTTCCGGGATCTCCCGATATCGTTTTGAAAAAATATAAAACTGTAATTTTCATCCACGGTTGCTTTTGGCATGGGCATTCTTGTCGAGCCGGGCGTCGTCCCCACAGCAACGAGGCGTACTGGATTCCGAAATTGAACGCGAATGTAGAAAGAGACTGTCGAAAAATTTCAGAATTGGAAGAAGCTGGATGGAACGTACTCGTCGTATGGCAATGTGAAATAAATACTATCGCAAAAAGAGAAAAAAGGTTGCCGGAATTACTTATTGAAATCAAAACTAATCTTAACCTTTAGATTATCGCAGCTGATTGACGAAATGAAAATATATCCTATTTGTCAGAAATTCATGTAAAGTATTATATTGTTCTTTTTTCGTTACTCATTCATACCGGGATAGCCTACGGCTCTCTGCTTCACAAGAAGCGGGGAGCTTTTCTTTTTCGGATGGGAGCTCCGCCCCATTATAAAGCGAATAGCACAAGCACTATTCTTACTTCCTCGAATCTGCCTAATAATTCGGTTACCTCCATTTTGCTGTCTTCCCATCGTCCCGTGGCGTCGTTATGTTGCAGGTGCGAAGGTGTTTACGAGGTCTTCACGGACGTACAAGGTCAAGCCTTGCGGTTCGGCGAAAAATCTTCCCTGCGTCCTGCGGTTGCGAGGTATTTTTCGTCGAAACCTTGTACGTCCTGACCTCTACACCGAAAAGCCCCTGAAACGAAACGACCGATACGACCGAAAGACGCATAAAAAAAATGTCGGATAAACGAGAGGCAGATTAGGATAAGAAACTCACTCCCTCCACTCTCGAATCCGCATCGAACTCAAAAAACAACAGCCATGAAAGCGATCGAGATTTTCAAAACAGCATTACACATTCTCGCAGCCGTCCCGTGTGCCCTTGTGCTTTGGGTGGTGTATTTCATCGTCGGGATGATCGAAGCCCTGTTAAGCGGCGTGTTGCGAATCGTGTGGAGCATTGTCCTGTTCGGTGTCTCGCTTGCAACCTTCATAGGAGCCTTTGTTTGGATATTAACACTTTAATAAGATAAACTATGAACGTAACACTTGAATCTTTCTTTTGTCCTTATTGCGACGAGGTAACGGAGATCTATTTCCGTCTTACAAATACGATTCTTTTCGCCAGCAACGAAACCGAACTGCGGCAGGGCATCGAGAATCTGAAAACCCGAGTCCCGCTCGACGACTATTTCATGTACGGCTTCGGCTCGCACCATCTGTGGGTACACCAGCGCAAGGTCAGCGACCCGACGCAGCAGTTCAAGCACAGACTATTGAAAGCAGAATTTTAACCCCTTAAACAACGCTAACAATGGAACCAACGAAGATGACGGTAAACGGCGTGTCGGTGTGCCCGACGGGAGAGGAACGACACGAGTATTTCACCCCGGCTTTCGCTCGCAGGACGAAGATGCGGTTTTGCCAATACGACTACCGACACACGGACGGCGAATTGTTCTCCTGCGTCGCTCCGACGTTGGAGGAGTGCCGCCGCAGACGGGACGAATGGCTGCGACGTAAAACGAATAAGGAAGTAGCGCGATGATAGCGGCAACGATATTACAGCAGATCGGCGGCAGGCGGTTCGTCGCCATGACAGGAAGCCGCGATTTCATGGACTTGGGGGACGGGGTTCGCATGAACCTCTCCCGCAACAAGACCTCCGCCAACCGTCTGGCCATAACGCTCGACAAGGAGACGGACACCTATCGGATGCGGTTCTACCGCATGACGGTCGGCAAGCATTTCGAGGTCAAGACGAAAGACATCGCAGTTTACGAGGGCGTCTATTGCGATATGTTGGAAGAGATCTTCACCTCCGTAACGGGACTTTACACGAGATTCTAATCATTAACGAGTTGAAATTATGAAAACGACAGCAGCCAATTACGAAACATTGATCGTCCTCTTCGCGGAGCCTATCCGCACATTGGAGGAAAGCATTTTCGACGACCCCGAAGCGTGGGGTGTCGCCTCGCTCAAAGAGTGGATCGACAACTATGAAAGCTCGCGCTTCACGCAGACGGACGAGCGGACGGCGGTCATAACCTCCGAATACAACATGACCCATGTAAAGGAGTGGTTGGAGCGGAATATGCCCATCGACCGCCTCGTCTCGGCCTAATCTCAAATAATCAACCCATAAATACGGAAACCATGAACCCCATACAGAAATACACCAAGCAGGAGAAGTTAGCGGCCATATCGGAGTATAATCCGTGCCGCACGAAGCGTAACACAGTTTTGCGTTACCTCTTCGCCGTCCGCAAGGACGACGCCGACGAAATCGCCTATTTCGAGAGTTTCGGCGACTGCGTACACCACATCATCCGTAACGTGCGCACCTACGAACGCGGCCTGCTGTTCGGCTACACGGCCAAGCAGTTCGACGAGTACGGTTGGCTTCGGGGTATGCTCCCGATCGTCGAGCGCATTGAGGTGGACATGTGGAATACGATTCATATCGGGCAGTCCATCGACGGAACGTATGCCGTAACGGTCGATTGGAGTACGGGCAGTGCAGGGGGCGGTAGCCATCCGTCGGTGTGGGACGAGCCGATAGCCGATTACAAGGAGGCGGTCAGAAACGGCATCGGACAATTGGAGCGACAATACGCCTATGCGATGAAGCATAGCTCAGACAGCTCCAACTACAACGCCAAGAGAATCCGCAAACTCATCGCCAAGCTCGCCGAAATCAAGAGGCAGTATTTGGAGCCGAAACAACTATCCTTGTTCGAGATCGCATAGAACTGACGAAACGACGAAGCCCTCCGACAAGTTCGTGTGTCGGAGGGCTTTTGTTGGGTTCGATTATTTACTCTTTCTCTTCGTTCTCGTTGTTGAACCTGAACGATAGTTGTTCGCATTGCCCGAAGTTATCCTCGACGTAGATGTCGATGGTCTGTTGATCCGACGACGCGGAAGTATAGTAAAGTCTAAATTCCTCCCTCGTGAGGGGATAGCGGTCGTTGGGGAGAAACAGCGTCCCGTCGTCCATGCGGAGTTCGCCCTTGCCGTCGGGCTGGAAGTAGCGGATGGTGTACCGCGCACCGTCGTATTTCCCCGCTCGGACGAGTGTGCAGCGTATCTCGGCTGTCTCTCCGCGCACGATGCGCGTCTGCACGGGCATCGTCTCCAGTCGGAACGCATACGCCTGTTTTATGTCCAGCTCTTTGTCGCAGGCGGTCAGCAGCGTGCCGACCGCCGCGAGTGCGAGCATCAGAAATCCTTTTATCTTCTTCATCTTGTTTCGTTTTTATCGGTTTTACACTATTTGCCTATCGGGGTGTCGGGTTGGGGAATCGAATCCCACGCCGGTGGCGCGGGTATCTCGATGTCGTATTGCGGACGTTCGATGTACCGCTCTTCGATCTCTTCGTGCAGCTTGGCGCACCCCATGCACCCTGCTGCGACGGCTAATGCCAGCAGGCCGTATCTGATTTTTCGTTTCATCGTCATTGTGTTGTTATAGTTGATGTTCAGAACAGGTAGGAAAATGCCACCTCGATTTTCGAGGGCGCGAGGACAACGCGGCGGCAATGTTCATAGCGGATCGCTTCGTAGGGAGACGGGTCGGGATGCCAGCGCAGGTCGTCCATATAGTAGATGCCGACGCCGCCTTCGAGGGTCAGGTTCCACCGCTTGGCCAGCATCCACGCGTAGCCGACCGAGGAGCCTATGCCCGTCGTCCAGCCGTTGTAGCGGGTGCGGCGATTGCCTACTTTATACTTGGCGATGGACGAGTGCAGACCCCAGAACAGCCCCACATGCGGCTCGAAGCGCCAGCGGCGCACGCCGACCGTCGCAGCGAGAACGTTGGCCCGCAGGCTCTCCGTCGAAATAGGATTCCAGTAGCCCGAAACATCTACCGACCACTTCTGCGCCACGGCGATATCGACGCCCGCATTGAGCGTTCCCGTTGCCCAGCCCAGCGCATTGACACGCACGGCGGTGTATTGGGCCGATGCCGTGTGCGCCGCAAAGGCGCACAGCAGCAGGATAAATAACTTTTTCATCTTCGCAGGGTTTAATCGGTGGCAGTTGTAGTTTGGTTATTCGTCAGTTCTTCTTTCGACACGGCATCGTAGCCCGGGATAAGGGTCAGGTTGGCTGCCGCAATAAAGCTGTACGGATTGTCGGTCGATACGATACGGCGTATCCTGGACGTTTCCGGTTTGTCCCACCATACCGAAACGAGTCGCCCGTCTTTGCCGGATATGGTGCATCGACTGCCGGGTAGGACGATAAATGCCTGCTTGGTCTCGTCTATCTGGTATCCGTTCGGACAAGCGAACGACACTTCCTTGATCCGCGTGTAAATGTATACTCGCTCCGACTTGAATTTCGCGTAGAGCGTGTCTACCCGAAAGTGCATCGGATGCCGATACGGATTCGCATCCGAGACCTTTTGCGTCAGCTCCTTATCGGCATACCACCCTTGGAACGTGAAGCCGTCGTCGGGTACCGCGCGCATCTGCGGCCCGTCGTCGAGGGCGAGCATACGGACATAAGAAACACCAGCATTGGAATGTGAAATAGTGCGCACAGCCGAAATATCGTCAAGATAGCCGCCTTGGTGTTCGCGTCCGTTCCAATAGGTATAAACCGTCAGATGGTTGTAAAAATCATGCGTAAACCGTTTCGTGTAAGAGTAGCCGTTTCCGTTGGAGAGCGACACGTCGTAGATCAGCCGATTGTTGGCGGACGTAAACACGCGCGGGTCGTAACATGCGTTGAAAACGTAGTTGCCGGAGGGATCGGCCAGCCGAAGCGATAGTCCGGGGGTGAGTGTTTTTTCATTGATATGGAAAGCATATTGCTGTCCCTGCATGAAGAGTATGTCTCCCGTCAATTCGCCCGTAATGTTGGGCTTGTCAACTTTGATGGTCAGATTATTCATACCGCTTTTGTACCAGCAATACTCGTTCAATGACGTATTGAAAGCCGGATCGGGAAGCTCGTCCGAGATCTCCGCACCGAACGAATGCACCCGTGTGTCGACTTCGTTTTTGCCTTTGATGATGATGTTGAGCGTCTGTACCGAGTTGCGCCGCACATCGAAGTTCGATGTGTTGTTTTCGCCCAGATAGACGTCGTATGTCAGTTGCAAGCCCTCTTGTTGTGCTTTGATCCGCACGAAAGTAGCACCTTGCGGAGCGTTCTCTGCACACTTCTGCTGCTGGGTCGTGATGGACGGCACGTCGCCCTGACAATTTTCCAGTAGATAAAACATTCGTGTTGCCGAGCGTAATTCCGACGATGCGATTGCCGCTGAGTTCATTGTGATGAAATTCTTGGCGACCTGCTCCGCCTCGAACAGCTTCGTCGTGGCAGAGGCATCTACGATCTGCACGGACTGCAATTCCATCGTGCTTGCGACGGCCGGATCTATGGATACGTTGCAGATGATTTTCGCAACGGTACGTCGCACGGTAATGACGGGTGCCGGCATTCGGTCTTCGACCGTGAGCGTCGTGTGTCCCGACATCGGAAGCATGGTATATCGGGTTACCGACGGAAGCTGAACGGCGCGCAGCTGTTCTTGGGTCATCGTACCCATATCTCGATGCACGTTCGCCACGGCATAGGCTTCGTAGCTGCCGGGCAGCACGGAGCACTCCACCGTGCCGCTCTCGACGTAGAAATGGCGGTCGGGCAGCACGCCGCACGGGTCGAAGAGGAAAAGATTGACATCGTGCACGGTTTGCTCGTCCGTCGCGCGGGTAACGTACTGCACGCCCTCCTCCTGCACCTGCAACGAGAAGCGTACCTTATCCTTGCAGGATGGACATGCCTCTATCTTGTCTTTGATACAGCTGCTCATCATCGCGAGCAGCGGTATGATAAACAATAAGATTTTTTTCATAACGAATACTCTGATTAAAAGTTCCCGCCCCGACGTAGGCCGGAGCGGAAACGGGTTCGACTTGCGGTTTATGCTCCCAGCTCCACGGTCTGCGTTACGGGCAACTCCCACTCGGCAGGCGTGATGGTCAGCGAGGCGTCGTGGCCCGAAAGGCCGTTGATCGTGATGTCCACGCGGTAGTAGCCGTTGCGACGAATCTCACCGCCCGAAGTACCGTCGAGTTCCACCTCGTAGGTCATCGACGACTGACCGGCTGCGGTCGAAAAATCGCCGTCCATATCGTAGGTTGCATGGATGATCGCTTTCACGCGGTTGCCGACGTTGCGGGCGGGACATTCGAACAGGTAAAAGAGGTTGCGGTACTTGCCCGAGGCGGCGTCCGAGGCCTGCGTCGCCGAGAAATTGAAGGCTCCCGGATTGTAGTCGGATTGGAACACCGGTGTCTGCGTCGCGCCATTGGAGAGCGTGATGCTGTTGATCCGCACGGCTCCCTGATAGAGCGACCCGAACCGGGGCGAGGGCGTAACCTGAACGGCCACTTTCGCCACGGTGCGCTTGAGCGTGATAGCTACGTCGGTCGTCGAACCGGCGGCGATCGTTTCCGTGGCCATGCCCGACATGACGAAGCCGCCGGTGCGTATGGCTTTCGTCGAAACTTCGGCGAATGTACCGTTGTACGAGGCCGCATCGCGTTCCAGCAGAGCCGTGAGCGTCGTCTTGTCGCCGACGTTCGCTACATCGAGGTTCGCCACGGCATAGAACTCGCACACGTTGCCCGGCACGGCATCCGGCAGGGCGAAAGTCGCCTTCTTGGCCGAGAGTTCGGTTGCCGAGAACGAACGCTTGACCATCAGGTCGCCAGACGGGTCGAAGACGAACATCGTAACCGTGTTGAGCGTCTTTTCCCACGTCTCGGCCTCGGCCGTCGCGCTGCGGGTCGCAGGCTCTCCGTCGGTGAACGACACGGTGGCTACCGCACCTTTCGAGGTCGCGTAAATTTCGTTCTCTTCCTTATTGCACGAGACGAGAAGTCCCAAGGCGACCGTAGCCGCCAAAAATAAGTGTTTCATATAAAAAGTTGGTTTTATGCTACTTGCGTAGCGGTTTGATAAAAATGTTCGTGTCAGTTGATGATGAACTTTACTCCGATGCCGTACTGCGTGTGGAAATGCCCCGTCGTCGTACCCCACAAACAGCGTTCACGCCCCGACAACGAGAGGATGATTCTGTCCGTGAGATAGGCCTCCACTTCCAGCGTAACGGCCCCGCCGTAGAGAAACCGGTCGCGGTTGCGTATCGTCGCACCGTCGTAGAGCCGCTTGTCGCCCCAGTTTACGGTTTCGTATCCCGTCATGGCGGAACCTCCGACGTAGAAGAGAAACGTGTGCGAGGGGTCGGCGAAAAACTTGTAGTAGTAGCCGCCCTCGGCCGTGAACTGCGCCATCGGAATGCGTCCGGCCTTGTAGGGATAGTAGCGCGACAGGTACTCGACGCCGAAGACCCACTTGTCGGCATGCTTCGCGTAGCGGCTCATCGCAATACCGAAATAGTACCCCGCATCCTTGCTCGCAGCGGTGCAGAACCCGTCGACCATGCCGCTCCGCAGCTCGATACTGCGCATTTTCGGCAGAGCGCGCTGGGCGTGTGCTTCGTGCCGAGATACGACGCACAAAGCCAGCAACAGAATGAATATCGCCCGCTTCATGTTATTTGACCTTTAATTCGTCGATAACACGGGCGCGCACCAAGTCGGCATTCTCTACCGTGAAAGTCTGATGACGGCCTCCCTGCTGTTCATGCAGCTCCACGACGAGGTGTTTGTCGTCGGCCAGCGTGAATTTCGGGAGTGTGAAGACCATGTGTTCGCTATGTCTGCCGTCGATTACTTGTACGTTGTTGTAAGCCCGTACCGGCCATACGACCTGCTCCTGAATGGCCGTGCGTTTGGCGACCTTCTTATCGACGATCTTGAAAGTGAGGTAGTCCACATCGAACGGCACGTTGGACGAGTTCTTCAACTGCATGTGGAAATAGAGCAGGCCGTTATGCGAGTAGATGCCTTTGAGCAGGTACTGCACCCCGAACCGCTTGCAACCGATATGCTTGATTTCGCGGCGGTCGTTTTTGTAGATGGACTTCATGATGAGCTTGACCAGCAGCGGCGATTCGCTTCCCAGCTCCGAGAAGTATACCTCCATTGCGTTATTGGGGCGATTTGCAGATGCGCCGTCGTGGATGAAGTCGCACATCTCGACATTCAGGAGCAGCGGTTCCGCCGTATAACGGACATTGAACGTGTAGAACGAGCCATCCTCGGTAATGACCGACATATTGGTCTCGGCGTGGAAATCGCGTACGGCGGCTTTCACGCGGATGACATTCTCCGCACCGTCGGCCTTGCCTGCGATCAGGTTCGGGGAGCCGAGGTCGACGTAGCGAACTGCTGCCGGAAAGATGATGTGCACGGTCTTGTCGTAGGTGACCTCCAACCCGTGCGGCGGAATCATGCGGTCGAACGAGAGCTTGCGCGTGAGGCCGTGATAGAGGACGCCGTCCCGCTCCGCGTCGGGATAGACCTCCTTGCAGAGCGATACCGTCTGCGTCTGCTCCGTCGCTTCGACGGTCTCGGTGTTGGTTACTTCCTGTGCGTTCGCCGCACCTGCGCCCAGCGAGAGGGCGAACATCATTACAAAATACTTTTTCATTTTACTGTGGATTTAGTGGCGGGGTTAAGAACCCCGATTTAATAAATGGTTACTTGCTGATTATCCTTTTCTCGTTAGTCCTCCGGCTGATAAAGCATGACCCTATATCCCGCTTTCAGATGCACTTTGACAGTGCGCATCTTTTGGGCGATATATTGGCTTGTGCCTTGAATCAACCCTTTGCCGAGGTCGGAGGCGAGCTGCGCTCCCGCGTCGGTGGAGATGTTGATGCTGCTGCCGAGCGACGACCCCATGTTGGCCGCCACCTCTTTGGCCGCGCTTACTTCCATCGAGTTGGGAATGAAGATGCCCTCCTGCCCGTCGCTGTCGAAAACGACTAACTCGACGGGGATGATCGTACCTTGATATTCCAGCGAGGTGATGTCGATGCCGAGCCGTTCGCCCTGCACCTGTGCCGCACCCACGACGACCGTGTTGCGGGGGATGCGCACTCCGGCTACCTGCATCGGCTCCGCGATCCGCAGGCGGACGGCCTGCCCGTCGGTTACGGTCTGGTTGCCGTGTACGCACGCCGGAATGGTATTGCGTCCGACTGCCGCCGAGGTTCCGACCGCCGTCTGGAATCCGAAATTCCGTTCGTCGGTCTGCGCCGTGATGAACTCGCTGTCGGTCATGGGCTGTGCGAGTGCGGAGACGATGCGTTCGGTCACCTGCCCGACGGGTTGCGCCACCGCCTTGCCGTTGCGCTCCGTCTTCTTGTCCTCCTCCGTATCGGCTGCCGACGGCTTTTGCGTCGTGCCGCCCTGTCCGGCGGGCATATATTTGGCCGCCAATTCGTAGGACTTCTCGAGCAAGGCCACTTGGTCGTCGAGCGTCGAACCGGACGGCTCCGCCTGCCGCGCAACCATCGCTTCCAGTTCTTCGATGCGCTTGCGCAGCTCCTCCTTTTCGGGATCGTCTTTCGGCGTTTCGTAGAAACTGCCCAGCGTGCGATTAATGTCCTCGTAAGCCGCTGCCGAGGAGCGGATCGGCTGTCGCGGGGAGCTGCCGCCGTAGGTGCGGGCGGGTTGCTGCGGCGTGGGATTCAGCAGGTCGAAATCCTCCGTCTTCGTTTCGGCTTCGTCGTCCTTGTCCGAAAACAGGGCGGCGAGGTCGTTCATCTGTGCCCGCCGCTCTTTCTGCTTCTCTTCCAAGCGTGCCTGCTCGTAAGCGGTACGCTTGTCGGCGATGATGCCCGATTGGGCGGGCAAGGGCATTTCGGTGTTGAAACCGATGCCCTGCTGCGCTTCGGCCTTGTCCTTGTCGGAGGGTGCGAAGATCAGCCACATGGAGCCAATGAAAAGCAGCCCCATAAGCGGGTATACGAGCATCTTGCGGCGGCGTTGCCGCTGTTCCTCCGTGAGCGGCTGTTCAGGCTTCGCCTCTTTCATGTTAGTCGTGGGATTTTTGTTCTGTGCCATAATCGTAGTGGTTGAAAAGGTGGATACTGTCCTGCTTCTGCGGCAGGTTGAATTGTTTGATATGTTCGATCTCTATCCGTCGTCCGTTTTCCCGTCCGATCTGGTAGAGCGCCGCCCCGAACGTAAAGAGGGCGCCGATGGCGAACAAGCTGAAAATGACGAGTACGACAATGATTTTCGTGCGCTCGGGGAGTGCCGCGAGCCATACCTGCAACCACTCGTCCTGTCTGTCCGTCCACTCGCTCAGACGTTCGATTAACTTTTTCATAAGCTTATCTCTCGAATGTTTGCAGGTCGCGGTTTTCCAGAATCGTGAAGCCCTCGATGGTAAATCCGTTGGGGTTGTCGTCTGAACGCAAAGCGTTCAGCAGGCGGCACGACGTTACGAGGCTGCGCTCCGTTACGTTGCTTTCGCGGATAATCATCTGTCGCGCGTAAGTGTTCACGCGGTAGGGATAGCGGTCGAAATCGCAGACCACCGAATCGACCTGCAATACCTGATTGATGTTGCCCGCGATGATGCGGTTGTAGTAGCCTTTTTCGGCGAAATCCGAGTAGTAGTTGTAGGCACTTTTGTCCGCCAGCAGCAGGGCGCGTTTGATGTTGTGCTCGATGGCGCTCTTTTCGGGCGAGAGCGTGAAGAACAGCTCGTGGAAGCGGCGCACGTGCTCGCGCGCTTCGGCGGGACGGTTTTGGGACAAATCCTGCGAGAGCGCGAGCATCAGCGACTTGCCGCCGTCGAGGACATAGATCTTTTCGCGTTGCCGCTCCGCGAAGCGGTAGGAACTCCACATGGAGTAAACCGCAACGAGAGCACAGAGAGCGAGGAATATCATTCCGAACAAACGTATCTGCCGGAACGAGGATTCGATATTCTTCAATGATTTGAATTCCATAATTCTTTGATTTCTGGTTATTTATCGTTTGAACAGGCGGCCCGTAATATTGCCGGTCGTCGCACCGGCGACGCTGCCGGCCAACCCTCCGGCGCGGCCTGCGACTTGGCTTACGTTGCGTCCGTATGCGCCTATGCCTCCGGCTTGGATAATCCACCCCGCGACGGTCGGAATCGTGAAATACCCGATAATGCCGATAATCAGGAAGACGATATAGACGCCGTTGGAGGCTTCGAGCGAGAAGTTCGGGTTGTTCTGCAACTCCGAGATGTCGTTTTGCAGCATCAACACCTGAATCTTCGCCAAAATGGTACTGAACAGGTCGGCGACGGGCAGCCACAGGTACACTTGTACATAGCGGCAGACCCATTGCGTGAGGGTGGAGTGAAAGCCGTCCCACACGGAGATGGCGAACGCTATCGGGCCGAGAATCGACAGGACGATCAAAAAGAACGTCCGCAGCGTGTCGATCAGCAGCGCGGCAGCGGCGAACAAAAGCTCCAGCACCTCACGGAAGAAGTCGCGGATGCCTTTCTTCATGTTGTAAGCACCGCGCTCGATATACATTCCGGCCATCGTGATCATGTCGCCGGGCGACCAGCCCAGTTCTTCGAGCTGACGGTCGAACTCCTCGTTCGAGACGAGGTAGGCCGTTTCGGGGTTGCGCATCATCGCCTCGTATTCGAGCTTGTCTTTCTGCTCGCGATACTGGTTCATGTCCATCGTCTGCGTTTCGAGCATCCGGTTCGTGCCCTGCACGACAGGGCTCAACACTCCGTTGATCGTGCCGAGTACGAACGTCGGAAAAAACATGATGCAGAAACCGACGGCGAAAGGCCGCAGCAGCGGATACACGTCGATGGCTTCGGCGCGGGCGAGCGACTGCCACACGCGCACGGCCACGTAGAACAGCGCACCCAACCCCGCGATGCCTTTGGCTACACCCGCCATGTTGGAGCAGAGCGGCATCATCTCGGTAAAGAGCGAGCGTAGGATGGTGTGCAGGTTATCGAACTCTACGGTCATTAACATCATAATCGTTGCGGATTAAGGGTTACCAGTAGCGTTCGTTGCGGCTGCCGTAGAGAGCCAGCACCCTGTCCATATCGTTCTTCTTGCGCGAGCGCAGGTAGCTGACCGAGATGTTCTTGTTGGTGTAGTACATCACAAGATTGCGGTATCGCCGCACGCTGTTGTAGCACCTGTCCACCACGTCCATGCGCTCCTTGTCGCTCATCGAAAGCGTCGTGATGTTCACCACGTCTTTCATCTCTTTGAGGACGTTGTTGCTCTCCTCCAAGAGCTTCGTATAGCCGAATGCGATGGCCGACAACTCTTCGGGCGTGAAATTCCCGTCGCGCAGCATAAGCTGGAAATTCGTAACGTAGATGTCCGATATTTCCCCGATCATCAGAATCGTGTTCCTGACCTTGACGGCATCTTTGACGAGGTTGTTCACCGATTTGAGGGCGTCGTAATACTTCTTGCCCTGCTCGTAGATTTTTACCGTCTCCTGAAAATTCGACACCATGTTGGCCGCCGTCTTCGAGGTATGGATGATGTTTTCCGAGGCGTTTATGATGCTTTGTGCGAGGTTGCCCGGATCGCTGACGATCCATTGCGCTCGCACCGTGCCCGCCAGCAGCAGGCACGCGCTGACAAGCAGGATTATTTTCTGTTTCATTCTCTTATGGATTTAGTGGTTGTTATTGTTTTTCACTCGCACGGGTGTAGTCGCCGTGCGGCGAGAAGGTCAGCACGTCCGTCGCCTCGTTGTAGGCGATGTCGATGCGGTAACCCGTGTTGATGAAGAGGTTGCCCTCCTCCTCGCGCAGCAGGTAGGTTTCGGGCTTCGGCTTGCGACGGATGCCGCTGTGCTTGAAGACCGTAACCTTGTAGGCGTCGCCCTCGCGGTAGATCAGTACGTCGGGTTTGCCCTGTACGCTGACCCAGTTGCCGCAGAGCTTGCCGCAGTCGGTCTCTTTCGTCTCGATGCAGGCTTGCAGCATCATGGCTGCCAAGCCCACCAGATAGCCGCTCAACGTGAGCAGCCGTTGTTTATTCATACTCATACGCTTTCTTGTTTGGATGATTGATTACTGTTTGTTTCTGCGCTGCTCGGCCAACTGCCGGATCGCCGCCTCGATGTCGCCGCCTAATTTCTCGGCAAGGGCATAGACCTCCAACTTCTCCGTCTCCTCGGTCGTGTAGGCGAGATACTCCTCGGCACTCACTTCGGTGGCATAGACCGCCGACTGCGTACCGCCCAGTCCGATCCATACCTCCTTGTAGAACCGCGACGGGTGGTTGGCCATGTTGATCGAGAGAATCTGTCCCTTCTCCTTGTCCGTCAGTCCGAGCAGCGCCTGAATCTGGTCGAACTTGTTCATGTACTTGCGCTGGTCGAGAAGTATCTTGCAGTCGGAGTTGTTGATGATGCTCTCCTTGACGATCGGCGACGAGATGATGTCGTCCACCTCCTGCGTAACTACGACGGCTTCGCCGTAGAACTTGCGGACGGTCTTGTAGAGATACTTGATGTAAGAAGCCATATTCGCCGAAGCGATGGCTTTCCACGCCTCCTCGATAAGTATCATCTTGCGGATACCTTTCAGACGGCGCATCTTGTTGATGAACAGCTCCATGATGATGATCGTCGTTACGGGAAAGAGAATCGGGTGATCTTTGATGGCGTCGATCTCGAAGACGATGAACCGCTTCTGCAAGAGGTCTAACTGTTTGTCGCTGTTCAGCAGGTAGTCGTATTCCCCGCCTCGATAATAGGGTTCCAGCACGTTGAGAAATCCCGCGATGTCGAAATCCTTCTCCCGCACCTGTTTCTCTTCCAGTAGGGCGCGGTAGTCGGTCTTCACGAACTCGTAGAACGTGTTGAACGACGGGATGACGGCGGTGTCGCGCTTGATGCGCTCGATGTAGAGCGCGACGGCGTTCGAGAGGGCGACCTCCTCCGCACGGGTGGCCGGTTCGTTGTCCTTTTTCCACAGCGTCAGTAGCAGCGTCTTGATGCTTTCCCTCTTTTCGATGTCGAACACTTTGTCGTCTGTGAAGAAAGGGTTGAACGATATGGGGTTCTCGTCGGTATAGGTGTAGTAAATACCGTCCTCGCCGCCCGTCTTGCGGCGGATCATCTCGCACAACCCCTGATAAGAGTTGCCCGTGTCGATCAGCACGATATGCGTTCCCTGCTCGTAATACTGCCGCGTGAGGTGGTTGGTGAAGAACGACTTGCCGCTGCCCGACGGCCCCAACACGAACTTGTTGCGGTTGGTTATCGTGCCGCGCTTCATCGGCAGATCGGAAATATCGAGATGCAGCGGTTTACCCGTAAGCCTGTCCACCATCTTGATGCCGAAGGGCGAGAGCGACGAGCGGTAGTTGGTTTCCTCGGTAAAAAGGCAGACCGCCTGCTCGATGAAGGTGTAGAACGATTCTTCGGCAGGAAAGTCGGCTGCATTCCCCGGTATGGCCGCCCAGAAGAGCGTCGGGCAGTCCACCGTGTTGTGGCGCGGGGTGCACTCCATCGCTGCGAGCTGGCTGCCCGTGTCGTTCTTGATGCGTTTCAGTTCCTCGCGGTCGTCCGACCATGCCATGACGTTGAAGTGGGCGCGAACGGAGGTGAGACCGAGGCTGTGGGCTTCGTTCAGGTACTCGTCGATCCACTCCTTGTTGATCTGATTGGAGCGCGAGTAGCGCGAGAGCGACTGCATGTTGCGGGCGCTCTTCTCGAACCGTTGCAAGTTCTCTTCGCTGTTGTCGATGAACAGATACTGGTTGTAAATGTGGTTGCACGGCAGCAGCAGCCCGACGGGCGAGGCGAACGACAGGCGGCAGTCGCTCCGGTCGGTCGAGAGTTTCTCGTAGCGAGTGTCGGTCGCCACGGACGAGGGCATATCCTCTGCATCGGAAAGCGTGTGCAGGCACAGAATGTTGTCGCCGATGCGCATCTCGTCCGGTGCGAGGGCGATGTCCTGCAAGCAAGCGGTGTTCTGCGGTGAAAGAGAAAAGTATTTCTCCACCAATCCGGTTTTGGTCGCCGTGCCGGTAATCTCGTCCGACGTCAGGCGGCGCAGGCGGATGAAGCCCGAATCGTTCATGATGCGCTCGAATTGCTCCGTCGCTTCGATGAACTTGGCCGCAGCGTCCTTGTCGCGAATCTCTTTCGGGATGATATGTCCCCGACAGAGGGTGCTCCAGTTGCTCTGTCGGCGACTGCGCTCTTTGGCCGTCTTCGTCAGGAACAGGTAGCACGTGTGGTAGAGGTAGGGTCGTTCGTTGAAATGCCGCTCGAACGAACGCGAGAGGAAACTCATCTCCTCTTTTTGCAATTCGGGGCGGTATTCCTCGCGCACAAACCAGTCCTGCTTGTGCACGATGCTGAAATCGGGCAGCACGCGGATCGCCTTGCACCATGCGGCGTGTATCGCTTCGTACTCGGCGGCGGTTACGGTGTACAGCTCCGGCAGTTCCACAGCGAACGCCACCGTGATGTCGGCTTCTTTGGAGAGGATGCACCCCTCCTCGACAGCCAGCAGCGGGAATTTCGATTCGAGCGTCGTCGCTTTAAGTGTATTTCTCATTCGTTGCTTTTTTACGGGTAAATAATCGGGAGATGCGGCGGCGGTTCAGGAGGTATCGGGGACGGTTGCGCTGCGCGCCTAACTTCATCAGTCCGTGTTCGCCGTACCGGGCATTCAGGGCGAATGTCTGCCACACCAGAACGGAGGCCGACACCGTCCCGAAGCCGATACAGAACCATTGGTCGATGCCGACCATGTACAGGATGACGAACAGGACGAACAAGGCGAGCAGCCCTCCGCAGAAGATGAAAAGGTATTGCGCCTTCAATCCCTTGAACTCTACCGAACGGCCGATCCCCTTGTTGATAGGGTACTCTGCCATCGTCGTCGGATTAGAGGAAGAACGAACGCAGAATCGTCGCCGCCACGATCAGGAAGATACACGCGCCGAACCACGAGGCGGCGGTCTTCGACGTGTCGGGGTCGCCCGACGAGAATTTGCCGTAGACCTTGACGCCGCCGATAAGTCCTACTACCGCGCCGATGGCGTATATCAGTTTCGTCGCGGGGTCGAAATAGCTTGTTACCATGCTCGTGGCTTCGTTGATACCCGAAAGGCCGTTGCCCTGCGCAAAGGCCGAGGCGGCAGCCAGCAGAAGGGCTGCCGAAAAAAGAAGATGCTTCTTCGTCATAGATTGCTTTTCGATTGTGCCGGACGGGAGGATAGCCCGCCCGGTGGGTTGATACTGATTTTTACTTGTGGATTTAGTGGCCTGTTTTGTCGTGGGACAGCTACCCGTACTCTTTCTCTTTCATCGCTCGTTCGTTTTTAATCGTTATACAAAATCCCGAATGTCGAACCCGTCCGTGTCGTCCGGCGCATCGGCAATGTTTCGGGGTCGGACTGCTACCGTCCCCGCGTCCCCTTCCGTCGAGATCGGCTGACTTAAATAGCAATCCATTAACCCCGATATTTTCTCTCCGATAGCGGCGGAATCGCTGACCAGACGGTCGTACAGTTCCGTGCCCTCTATCTGCTCGAAGACCCGTCCCGCTTCTCTGCGCTCCGCATCGGTCGCCGAGGTATTGGAGGCGGTTCTGACCGCTCGGTCGATCTGCTCGAAGCTCACGCCGGAGGCGTAACCCGCAGGGTGTATCGCAAGCGGCATTTCCTCATCCGCACCTGCCGCCTCGTCGTTTTCGTATTCGAGCGGAACGTCGGGAATTTCCAGATGCTCGAACGCCGCATCCAGCTCTTCGTCGGTAAGGCGTGCGGGGCTGCGTTTTTCGGCTTCGAGGGCAAATGTAGACGCTTTTTCCGCCGCTGATTCCGTTTCTGCGGGCGTGATGGTTTGTGGCGTCGGAATGATAGTCTCTGGCGTCGTCGGCTTCATGCGGAAGCTGCTCTTGCCGACAATATCCGGCACGTCGTCTCGGCGTTTCGGAGACGCGACATCCGTCTGCGGCGTGGGGCGTTCCGACTGCCGCTTCTCCCAGAGTAGATACGCCGCCAGCCACACGCCATAACCCGCAAGTAGGCATACCAATAGCGTTTCCATAGGCTAAAAGATGGAGCGGTTATGCTCGTTGTACAATTCGGTGATTTCGGCCTGATAGGTCTCGAAATGGTGCGCCAGCACGTTGTCTATGTAGCTGAACAGCGACACTTCGTCCTTGCCGATGACCCGCAGGATAAGTTGTATCCGCTCGTGGTACTCCTTGCGGATATAGACCGTCTTACCGATGCGTGCGGGAATGGCTGCCTCTTTCAGGAACAGCGAGCGGTAATCCGTCTCCTTGTTTTTGATTTTTCGGCGGCGAGGTTCTTCCCGTTGCAACGGCTCCGCATCCTCGTTTTCGGAGGCGACTTCCGTAGCCCGTGCTGACGGTGGAATCGTCAAGTCGTCCTGCCGGAACGAGTTGATGATGAAGTTCTCGTCGATGTCTTCGATATTCGGTTTCTTCGCCATGTCTCTATTGTTTTATGGTGTTCAGTATTTCATCGACGAGCGCATCGAGATTGCTGCCCCGCACGAGGGACTTGTCCGCAGGAAAGAGCGTCGAACGAAATACTGCTTTGCGCTCCGTCGCTGCTTCCTTGCGGAATCGCTTGCTGTCCGGCAGAAAGGTTTTCAGAATGGGCAGTGCCAATTCGGCGCATATTTTCTCATAGGCAGCATACAGTTCCGTCTTTTCGCGTCCGTCCACCATGTTCCACAGCAGGTGCAACCCCTTGACGGCGGTTCTGCCGGTGCTTATCATGTGCTCGTTGATGACGGTAGCGAACTGCATGGAACTCGTCATGACCACTCGGTCGGCGGCGATCGGGCAGAAGATATAGTTCATTGCGGCGATGGTTTTCACGACGCTCGGATTGTTGATCGTACCCGGCAGGTCGAAGAAGACGAAATCCAGCGGGACACCCGATTCGACAAGGCGCGACGCCGCGTCCACGGCGTCGTCCGGCTTGCTGCACACCACCGGATAGGCTTTTTTCGCAAGGCGTTTGAACTGCTCGTAGGCCTGCACCTTGTAGTGGTCGTCTTTCATCGTCATGTCCATGTCGCGTTTGCGCATGTCGTGGATGCTGTACTGCGGGAAGTCGCAATCGACTACTGCGACGTTGTACCCCTTGACGTAATGCAGGTAGCTTGCGACCAGCACCGTGATGGTCGTTTTTCCGGCTCCTCCTTTTTGCGTGGAGAAAGCTACATAGGTTGGTTTGTTCATACCGTTGTAAATTTTAATAGTTATACATAGAGTTGTCCGTTTCTGCGAACGTTCGTTTTTACCACCGGCCCGAGGCAGAGCCGTAGGTGCGGACGAATGTTCCGCCCAATGGCCCGACATCGGTTGGTTGCAACATTGGGTAGTTGGTTGCAATCGTCCTTGCGACGTATGTCCGTCGGGCGAATCGATCGGTTGTCCGGCGAGTTGTTCCGTTCAATATCCGTTCGTTACAACCAATGGCTGTTCGTTGGTTCGTATGGCAAATAAACAGCGAAAAATCACAACTTCTGCCGTCTCAACAACAGGTGATAGCTTGTGGCGTCGGGATGATAGCCTTTGGCGTTTTCGGCTTCGGAAAAGCTGCATCGTAAGCTTCTACCTTTGCGCCCAAGCGACAGGGTACATCGCGCGGCTTCAGGCCGCGGTCGAAATCGGTTCTCCCGCAATCCGTCTTCGGACGGATTTTTATGTTCGTCGGAACATAGCAAGGTGTCCTTTGAGTTACTCAAAGGGTTTCGGGTAACTCCGAAACAGACCTTGCCCTTGCAGGGGGGTGTGGCTTCCCCTCCGAAGTCGGGAAGCCTGATCTCGAACCTGCGGTTGGGAAGTGTGTGGTGGCTTATGTTGCGCAACCGCTAAATCCACATAAGTATGAACGGAAAGAAAAGAAATGTTGGAGGCAAATCTCCCAAACCAGACAAGGTTTGCCACCCCGTGATGGTGCGCTTCACGGACGAGGAGTATGCCCGATTCCTCGCCATGTACGAGCAGTCGGGTGTTTACGCGAAAGCCGTTTTCATCAAAGCCCGCGTCTTCGGGGCCGAGTTCCGGGTGCTGAAAATCGACAAAACACTCGTCGATTATTACACGAAGCTCGCTTCCCTACACGCACAGTTTCGTGCTGTCGGCGTGAATTACAACCAGACCGTCAAGGAGCTGAAAAGCCGCTTTTCGGAGAAAAAGGCGATGGCTTTACTTTACAGATTGGAAAAACAGACCGTAGAACTCGTCGCCTTGAGCCGCCAAATCCTCGCCTTGACGAATGAATTTCAGACGCAATGGTTGCCAAAATTAACGTAGGAAGCTCGCTTTACGGGGCATTGGCCTACAACGGTGAGAAGATCAACGAGGGCCAGGGACGGCTGCTCGCCACGCACAAAATCTTCGACGAGGGGACGGGACGCCTCGACATCCGGCGGGCAGCGGAGGATTTCTCTCGCTGCATGCCCGCGCAGGTGCGTACCCGAAATACGGTTATCCATATCTCGCTCAATCCGCACCCCGACGACCGTCTGACTGATACGGAGCTGACGGCCGTCGCCGAGGAATATCTCGAAAAACTCGGCTACGGCAATCAACCCTACGTGGTGTTTAAGCACGAAGACATCGGCCGCCACCACCTGCACATCATCTCCGTAAACGTTGATGAAGACGGACGGCGTTTGAATAAGGATTTCCTGCATCGTCGAAGCAAGCGTATTACCGACGGTCTGGAATGCAAATACGGGTTGCATACCGCCGAACGCAAGCGGCAGCAGCAGGCCGAATTGCTTTGCACGGTGGATGTAGCTGCGGGCGACGTGAAACGACAGATCGGCAATGTCCTGAAAGGCATATCGGGCAAATACCGGTTTCAAACGCTCGGAGAATACCGCGCACTGCTTGCGCTCTACAATGTAACCGTCGAGGAGTGCCGCGGCGAGGTGCGCGGCAGGGAGTATCGGGGCTTCGTCTATTCCGCCACCGACGACAAGGGCGAGAAAATCGGCACGCCGCTCAAAGCCTCCCGCTTCGGTAAACGATACGGGTACGAGGCGTTCGAGCGGTGGTGTGCTGCAAGCAAGGAGCAAATCAAGGCGCGGAAGCTCGGCGGTATAACCCAAGCAACAGCAATGGCCGCACTGCGCCGCACGAAAGACCGTGCGGAGTTCATCGCTCTGCTGAAAGCCAAAGGAGTGGACGTCGTACTGCGCAAGACCGATACGGGGCGTATCTATGGCGCTACGTTCATCGACCACCGAACGGGGTGCGTGTTGAACGGCTCCCGTTTGGACAAGGAGCTTTCCGCGAACTCCTTGCAGGAACATTTCGCACCTCCGGCGGCGGGCATACCGCTCCCGATTGCTCTCTCGCAACAATCGGATACGGCGGACATGCCGACGCATGCGTCTCTTTACGACGACGCAGCAAGTGGCGGTTTGGGGCTGTTTACCGCCGACACACAGGGCATGGACGCCGAGGAGGAAGCTTTTATGCGCGAGATGCAGCGACGAAAAAAGAAAAGGAGGAATAAACGTAAAATCTAAAAATCGAAATTATGCAACAAGAAGATGATTTGAGGGCATTGGCGAAAATCATGGATTTTCTGCGTGCCGTAAGTATATTGTTAGTCGTGATGAATATCTATTGGTATTGTTACGAGGCGATCCTTGCGTGGGGCATGAATATCGGCGTGGTCGATAAAATCCTGATGAATTTCGACCGCACAGCGCATTTGTTCCACTCCATGCTCTACACGAAGTTCTTTGCTGTCGTGCTGCTCGGCCTCTCGTGTTTGGGAACGACGGGCGTGAAAGACGAGAAGATAACATGGCTGCGCATCGGCACGGCACTCGCGGCAGGCTTCGTGCTGTTTTTTCTGAACTGGTGGCTGCTGGCTTTGCCGTTCCCGCTTATGGCGACAATGCTGCTCTACGTCGCAACGACGACCGCAGGGTACGTCTGCCTGCTGATGGCCGGGCTGTGGGCGAGCCGCCTTTTGAAGAACAACCTCATGGACGACCCGTTCAATAACGAGAACGAATCGTTCATGCAGGAGACGCGCCTTCTGACCAATGAATACTCTGTAAATCTGCCCACGCGCTTCTACTATCGCAAGCGGTGGAACAACGGTTGGATTAACGTCGTGAATCCGTTCCGTGCTGCGATCGTACTCGGAACGCCGGGCAGCGGAAAGTCCTATGCCGTGGTCAATAATTTTATCAAGCAGCAGATCGAAAAGGGCTACTCGATGTATATCTACGACTTCAAGTTTCCCGACCTTTCGACCATTGCCTACAACTACCTGTTGAACCACTTGGACGGATACGCGGTGAAACCGAAATTCTATGTAATCAATTTCGACGATCCGCGACGGTCGCACCGCTGCAATCCCATACACCCCGACTTCATGGAGGACATTACCGACGCTTACGAGAGTGCCTACACCATCATGCTCAATCTCAATCGGACGTGGGTGCAAAAGCAGGGCGACTTCTTCGTCGAATCGCCGATCATCCTTTTTGCCGCAATTATTTGGTATCTCAAAATCTACCGAAACGGGAGGTATTGTACTTTTCCGCACGCCGTCGAGTTCTTGAACCGCCGTTACGAGGATATTTTCCCGATTCTGACTTCGTATCCCGAACTCGAAAACTACCTCTCGCCCTTTATGGACGCATGGCTCGGAGGTGCGGCGGAGCAGCTGCAGGGACAGATTGCATCGGCGAAAATACCGCTTTCGCGCATGATTTCGCCGCAGCTTTATTGGGTCATGTCCGACAGCGAGTTTACCCTCGACATCAACAACCCGCAGGAGCCGAAAATCCTCTGTGTCGGAAACAATCCCGACCGGCAGAATATTTACGGCGCAGCCCTCGGATTATATAATTCTCGAATCGTAAAACTCATCAACAAGAAAGGTATGCTCAAATCGTCAGTCATCATCGACGAGTTGCCGACTATCTATTTCAAAGGGTTGGACAATCTGATTGCCACAGCCCGAAGCAACAAGGTGGCCGTATGTTTGGGATTTCAGGACTTCTCCCAGCTCGTCCGCGATTACGGCGACAAGGAGGCCAAAGTCGTGATGAACACCGTCGGCAATATCTTTTCCGGTCAGGTGGTTGGTGAAACGGCCAAGACGCTCTCGGAGCGCTTCGGAAAGGTGTTGCAGAAGCGGCAGAGCATCACGATCAATCGCAACGACAAGTCTACATCTATCAATACGCAGATGGATTCGCTCATCCCGCCCTCGAAGATTTCGGGATTGACGCAGGGTATGTTCGTCGGCTCCGTGTCGGACAACTTTACGGAACGTATCGAGCAGAAAATTTTCCACTGCGAGATTGTTGTGGATGCTGAAAAAGTAAAGCAGGAGGAGGAAGCCTACAAGAAGATTCCCGTCATTACCGATTTCACGGACGAGGAGGGCAACGACCGCATGAAAGAGACGATACAGGAAAATTATAACCGAATCAAGGCCGACGTGCGGCAAATCGTCGCCGACGAGTTAGAGCGCATCAAAAACGATCCGGCGTTAGCGCATCTGTTGCAGCAGAAGTAATCGAAACAAAAACGAGCCGCGAATACGGCTCGTTTTCTTTATAACTCCTGCTACTCGTTTTCTCCGTGTTGCAACCGATAGAACTCCTTTTGTCGTTCAATCTCCTCACGGAGTTCTTTCTCGGTCGGCATATAGAGCATGTACTTCGAGGCGAACAGACGGTCGTTGTCGTGCAGAACAGAGTAGCGGGCAATATCTTCGTCGGTCTCCGAACAAAGGACGATGCCGATGGTCGGGTTGTCGTCCTCGCCGCGCACCCGCTCATCATACATCCGGACGTACATATCCATCTGTCCCACGTCTTGGTGCGTGATGGTCGTCGTTTTGAGGTCGATCAGCACAAACGATTTGAGGATGTAGTTGTAGAATACGAGGTCGATAAAATAGTCTTTCTTTTCGGTGCGGACTAATTTCTGCCGCGCGACGAACGAAAACCCCTTACCCAATTCGAGCAGAAATTTTTGCAAGTTGCCGATGATTGCTTTTTCCAAATCCGATTCCGAGAAATCGCTGTTGGGCGCAAGACCGATGAACTCGGCGACGGTCGGGTTCTTGATGAACTCCATGCGATCGTGTTCGAATGGGGTGGTCAGAGCCTCCATTTCGGACTTAACCGTCTCCTTGCGTTGAGAGAGCAGCAACCGCTCGTAATACTGCGAGCCGATATTGCGGTCGAGTGTGCGGTAGCTCCACATCTGCTCGGCGGCCTCTTTCAGATACCATGCGCGGGCATCGGCATTAGAGACGCTTAACAGACGTTTATAATGCGACCACGTCAAAATTCCCCACGCTGTGGGGAGTTTTTCGGGAAAGAAGACATAAAATTGCCTGTAATAGTATAATGAATTGATAGAAAACCCTTTGCCGAACTCTGCCGTAAGTTCTTTCGAGAGTGATTTCAACAACTGTGAACCGTAATCAGCTCTATCTTTTCCCTGTTGTTCCTGCTCCACGATGCGCTTGCCCAATTGCCAATAGGCTTCGACCATTGCCGAATTGATTGCGGTATAAGCCTTTTGTCGGGCGAGAGTTACGATTTGCTTGATTTCGCGGATGAAATCCGCATTATATGATGAAATATGGTTCTCTTTTTCCATTGCGAATGACTTTTAGCAAAAGTAATAAAAAACGGGAGAAATAAGTGATATTTCTCCCGTTAACATACTGATTTATTTGCGTCGTTCGCGCTCTTTCTCGTCGTCGCACTGCATTCGCAGGTTCAGCCGCTCGCGCATCTTGTCGAGAAAGTACGTCCGGCTATCGTTCTTGCGGCGTTTCATATCCGTATAGGCATTGTAACAATGACTTTCTTTCATCTCCATACCGAACAATCTTCCGAAGAATGAAAACAATTCGTTGATAGGGGTTTCGCCGTCGTTAATGCAGTGCAATTCGTCGAATGCATAGATGATCTCGACCAATTCTACAAGGCTGCCAGTCCAGCGAAACCGTGTCTCATGGGTAGTATTTCGGTTACCGTATCGTGCAAGTAATTCCAGTTCGGTGTCAATATAGCCGATAGCAACTTTCAGCAAATGGTCAATACGATTAGCGATTGCGGGAGGGCAATGCAATAATCGGATGCGAGTATGATTCAAAATACGAAACAATTCGACGGCGTTCGTACTTGTATCGTACAGATCATGCAATAGTTCTGTAAATTTCGCTAATTGTTCGTCGTGTGCTGTAATAACCTCTGTTATACAGCGGGATAGTGTTTCCGCTGTAATATAATGTGTCATAATTATTCATCTTTTTAGTTGTAAATCTCTTAGTTCCAATTTTGTATCTTGTTATGACCGTAATGGCGGAGATTTATTCTTTGAAAGGTGAATAATTTTGCATAGACGAACTTGATGTGCATATTATCTATAATGCACACCTAATTCAATATTGGGGTTGTTCTGCTTCTATGATTTTTTGATAATTCTCTTTAAAATCGGTTTTCTGGAAATATGAATTGTTGCTATGCCTGTGGGCTGGGTGCTTAAATGTTCGGAATGGGACGCGGTATCTGTAAGAAGAATATCAATATCGACAAACCCGTTATTTTCCGCCAGCTTATACACCTGCCCGTATATGTTATAATTGCCTTGCAAACTTTGAATGGTTATTGTTGCGTTTTGTTCGATTTGAATGGAGCGAACTTCTTGCAGGGGAATATGGGATTCGGCATGGCTTGTCGAATCTTCATTATAAAAGCTGATTTTCACCGGAATGGTAATAGTTTGCTGATAAGGGATATAGTACAGCAGTCCTAAAACGACAAGTATAACCCCTGCAATTATAGAAATGCCCATGCGAAGAAGGAACGGGGGCATTTTCCCGACAATGCTCCGTACTTTTTCGCTTCGTAGTTCTATGTTTGTTCGTTCATCCATATCAATTTCCCAGTTCGAGTTGATTTTTTACCAAATTGTAATACATGCCATGTCGGGCTGTAAGTTCTGCATGTGTTCCTTGTTCCGCGATCTCGCCGTTATGAAGTACGACAATGTTGTCTGCATTTTTTACGGTACTTAAGCGATGGGCGACGATAATTACAGTCTTCCCTTCGTAGAATCGTTCCAAATTATCGATAATCTGTCGTTCGTTGTTTGCATCGAGCGCATTGGTCGCTTCATCGAAAAAGATGAATTGCGGATTCTTATAGACGGCCCGGGCGATCAGGATACGCTGTCTTTGCCCTTGACTTAGCCCTTGTCCATCTTGCCCGATCTGAGTATTGTATTTCAACGGTAATCGTTCGATATATTCATGAATATTGGCAACCTCCGCGGCGTAACGCAACTTTTCCAAGTCAATTTTATCATCGGAAGTGGCGATGTTTTTTGCTATCGATTCGGAAAAAATATAACCATCTTGCATGACGGCACCGCATTGTGTTCGCCACCATGAAAGATTGAAATTCTGCAATGGTTGTTCGGCAACCGAAATTTCTCCCTGCGTCGGTTCGTAATAGCCCAGCAACAATTTGACGAGCGTTGTCTTTCCGCTACCGCTCGCACCGACGATGGCTGTCGTTTTTCCCTCGGGGATTGCAAGGTCGATATGTTTGAGTACCATCGGCGAATTGCCGCCGTTATACTGGAATGAAAGGTTTTCGATGTGGATTGTTTTCTCTGCATTTCGCGGAAAAGAAGCAACCGTCCGATTGGTATTTTCCTCCTCTTTTTGCTCGTGAATTTCATTCATCCGATCCAGACTGATGCTTACATCCTGCCATTGGTAGATGAAATTCATAAGCTGCTCGACCGGAGTGTTCAGTTGCCCGATAATGTATTGTACGGCCAAC
>NZ_CAJTXD010000001.1:251656-413551 GCF_910580175.1 uncultured Alistipes sp. | reverse complement strand
TTGCCGTTGATTACAGCAATCGCGGTCATGGCTGTAATCAGTATATTTTTACCCTCATTGATTAGGATGCTTCCGGCGTCCTGCGTTTGGGTTAGCGACAATGACTGGAGGTTCACATCGAATTTGTCTGCCTGAATGTCTTCCCACTCCCAACGTTTTTGCAACTCATAATTTTGCAGCTTGATTTCCTGCATGCCAGTAATGAGTTGGTAGGTAGAATTTCTGTCTCTTGCCTGCTGCTCGAAATATTTGTAGTCTAAGATTCGACGTTTACGTAAAAAGAACAGAGTCCAGATTCCGTAAAGAACACTGCCGACTAAAAAGATCAAAAATATTTTGATGTTGTAAATACAGAGCACCGCGCCGAAAATCACGAACGTAAATATCGAGAATAGAACGTTCAGAGTTTGTGCCGTAAGAAAATCCTGTACACGCCTGTGATCCTCAATGCGTTGCAGTAGATCGCCGAGCTGCTTCGTATCGAAGAATTTCATCGGCAAACGCATCAGTTTGATAAGGAAATCAGAAATCAACGAAATATTGATTCGTGTGCTGATGTGCAACAAAATTCGGCGGCGAATGAAATCGATGCTTGCTTGGCCCAGCAAAAGCATCGCCTGCGCCATTAGAATCAGCCAAACGAATGGAATGTCCCGTCCGGAAATACCGACGTCGACGATCGATTGTGTCAAGAACGGGAACAATAACTGCAATCCGCAGCCGACGAGCAAACCAATAGAAAGCTGTCCAAAGAATTGTTTATAACGAATAAAATATCGATAAAGAAAGTGTATTTTCCCCAATCCTTTCGGTGTCTGTTCATCGCCCTGCTGTTCATAGAAACGTGCGGTCGGCTCCATGAAAAGAGCGACGCCCTTTTCTTCTTGGTTGCGAGAAGTACTGAGCCAATGGGTCAGAAACTCCTCTTTCGTATATTCTACCAGCCCGCATCCGGGATCGGCGACGTAGACAATCGTGTTCTTTTTATGTTTTTTAACTTTGTAAACGACTACGAAGTGATTCTGATTCCAATGGACGATGCAGGGCAATACGGCTGTCGTTGCCAATGTATCGAACGTAACCAATCCCCCGACGGTTTTGAACCCCAATTTTTCGGCTGCCGATGCGATATTCTGCAACGAAACTCCATCTATACCCGCAAACGTAGTGCTGCGCAACATATCCAAGGAATAGTTGCGACCGTAATAGGATGCTATCATTTTCAGGCAGCATGAACCGCAGTCCATGGCATCGGGCTGCATAAAAAAATGGGATCGCATTGCTATAAACGCTCAAGTACGTCCGAACTATGATGCACCCGATATTTCGGACGAGAATTGTTAAAATTGTATCTCAAGGATAACCGGACAAATCTTGTATCGTCATTTCTCCATGCTCTCGCCTGATAATATTCATAACGGTCGTACCAATCCTGGCCCGTCTTCCGGAAAATATCGTAGACCCCTACAGAAACAAGCATTCGCCCTTTGAACAATGATTGGGTGCAGAATACTGATAAATTATTAATCGGCTCGAAAACGGTCATCAAATCAGCCGAACGCGATTGGTAAATAAAACTACATGACAGTTCCGTAGTTTTCGTAATCTGCAAAGAGGCATTCCAGGAACCGTTAAAGGCCCACCGTTTGTTTGTGAGGACTCCATCCATGAAAGGAATCCGTGTATGAGCATATTCCAAGATGACATCTGCTGAAAAAGAAAATATCCCCCACTTATTGTTGTATGAAGCCAATGCCCTTCCGATATGCGAATTACGAACATTTATAGGCGCAAAAATAATTTTACCATCATCGGTTAAAGTGCCGGTCTCCAAAATCGGATTCTTTTTGTAATCATACTCCAACGAAACAGATAATCGGTCATATAATGTGGTGGTTAAAGAAAAGCTATGTGCAATAGCTGATTCCAACAAAGGATTGCCTGTCCTCATTGTAATGCTGTTCGTATACATCAAGGTCGGCGAGAGTTGCCATACGCTCGGACGCCGAATACCGGATGTATAATTGAACGCCAGCGCAACGGACTCCCAGAGGGAATTCGTATAAAGGGAAATAGAAGGGAATAAATTGTTTTCCCACTTGTTCCTCAATACCCGATCGCCATTTTTCGTGACATCGTTAGTGACTTCGTTACGGAGCCCTACTTCGCACCCCCATTTTTCATAATCAGCACGGAATATGAAATAAGCCCCTATGGTATGATTATCGAACATGGTCGAAGTAAAATCCGAATCGTAGTCCGACTGTACATCACCTGAAAGATAATTATATTGAACACCCGCATTCAAGGTCATCTTTCCGATCTTCTTGCCATATTCTATTTGTCCTTCAAAAGCGGCATTTTTTGAATAATTTGTAATGTAGGAACTATTGACGATATTATTCTGTAGAAAAAAAAGGTCTTCTGCTTGCTGGGATTTGCTGAACAGGCCGTCAGCATCCACTCTGAAATAACAGGTCGTATCCATATCGATCCGATAACCGATATTTGCATGATGACGGGTAGATGCACTCTCCTTATAGGTATCGGTTCGTAAGGGCGAAGACGGGATATCGTTTTCTATGACATGTTCTATGATTTCACCCGAATTGTCTGTATCTCCCGGAGCTTTCACGTGGGATAAAACATACTGCCATCGCAACATCCCTTTCGTTCCTATGCGGAACTGACTGCCATAAGTCAGATTGCAAGTATGAATTTTATATGGCACATCGTAGAAACAAGTATCCCTCAAGGAATAGCCTGGTATCGTAACGGCCTCCACTTCTTTTGAATAATTATGGCAATGGGCATAATCATGCGAGATCGAGATAAAATTGGTCCATTTTTTCGTATTGAACTGCGCCTGAAGTCCGGCACGGTTGTTCAGAAAGCGATGTAACGACAACTGCTCGTAAATTGTGGCAGCGTATCCTTCTCGGGTGCGGTTCGTTTTTATTCTTAAGCACGACGCGTATTGCGCATCATAACGAGCCGAGGGGTTGCGATCCACCTCTATTGAAACGATTTCGGAAGGCAGCAGCAATTTCAACTCCTCATACGACGCTTTCCGGTTATCGATGAAAATCAAAGGAGTCCCTTTCCCGAAAATCAGTATTTCATCCTTGTCGGCTCTGACGGACGGCACTCGTTTCAGAATATCTTCCACATCGCTAAGATTGCCCAATGCCGTTCCTCCGACCAATATGGTTGTTTTCCCCCGAAAGACATTGACCGTTCGGGCTGCCACTATCACATCGTCGATCACCGACGGCTGCATGACAACACGAATCGGAGCGTTGCTAAACGGATTGACTTTCACATATGTGTCGTTGAATCCCAAAGATGAAAAATGCAACATTATTTCATCCATACCCAGCAACGGACATTCAAATGTCCCCGAGTAATAAGTGTTTCCTTGAAGATATGTCGAATCCGCTGGGTTCTCCAATACCAGATTGAAATACTCCAAAGGGTAGCCGTCCGTGTCACACACCTCGCCTCGAACAATATGCTGTGCCTGGATGGAAGCCATATAGAAGAAGACCGCACAAAAAAAACAAACTATTTTTCGCAACATAGTCAAGACAATAAAAATTGTATACGACGCCTAATTATATTTCGTTTCAATGAGGGTGAATATGCTAAAGGGCAAGATTTCAAATCAGTAGTAGTCATTCTGACTTTATAACATCCGCCCATACATAGTGGAAAGATTTTGCATTTTGCGCAAGCCTTGTTCGGGAAACTGTTGGATAAAAACTTTTTATATTTATCATTAAAAACTAACTTTCCTTTTTTTGTTAATTGTCCGACACGATTATCTGTTGTAAAATCTTGAGCAGTACATTTATACAAATCACCATTATAGTTTACTAACACTTGCGCATTGTCATCTGCGTAACACTTGCTGCCCATGTACAATGATTTTGTTCCGTCTGAAATCTCGAGATTGTGTTTTTTCCCGTAGGATACGATGGCTTTGAACTGTTTTTGGATATACTTGTTATAGATCGCATCTTTGTCTTGCCATATACGATGAAAGTCGAAATACAAAATCTTTTTCTCTTCATCGGATGAATTGACAAATTCCTGTAATACTGATAAAAATGATTGGATAGTAATGTGGGTGAAATTACATCGTACAATTACAGGCAATTTGTTATGTATGGTATTCTTTATATTATCTATTGTTAATCGATAAGTTCCTTCGGATTTATGATGGAAAAATTTGACTGTATTGTGATGGGATTCACCTCCATCCAGTGCTATTTGGAAATTTATATTAGGCGTGTATTGCAATAAGCGTTTAAGTTTATTATCGGTTAAAAGAGTGCCGTTAGTTGTAAACGAAATATATAGTTTTTTTGAATACGTATCGCACAAATGCTTCACTTCGTCTAATAGCGGGATGATAATATCCTCGAAAGATAAGAGTGGTTCTCCTCCAAAGAAAGAGATGGAAATATTTTTTTCAATTACATGTTGTCGAATAAGGGCCAAAATATTGCTATAAATATCTTGAGACATTTTGCTCAATGGAATGTGTTTTTCATAGCAATACCAACAATGCAAATTACAATCTAATGTGGGATTGATCGTTATTGAATAAATGTCACGATCAGCATCTTTTTTTATAAATCGCTCAATTGCCAATCCATATTCGTCACAATCAAGTTTGACAATAAACCTATTTTCCAATAAAACATTATAAAAATCGGGGTGAATCTCCCGAAGAGCCTGCGGCTGATGTTTATTTGTTTTTAACAAAGAAACCATATCAGGCAATAGTACGAGAATCTTGTCAGAAAGGAGATTATAGAGTACAAACTTACTTTCCGTAATTTTGTAAATGAAATTATAACGACTATATTTCATAATTATTAAAAGTAAGATAAGGGTGTCCAATGAACACCCTTATTCACAAATTACAATTCTCCAATATCCTTTCTTACAGTGCAAGAGCAGTTGTTCGTGCAATGGCCTGTATTCTTGACTTTATCATCCATCAAAGAGAAAGAATTGACAGATGCTAAAGCAAAACCGCCTTTCAACATGCCGGATTCTTCGCGGCTAATAGGCTGAATGTTAATCTTCTCGAGTTTTTTCGTTTTCATGTTTTTAGTTTTTTATGAAAAATATATGAATTTGTTTTGGGCCATTTCTTGAATGACCTCTCTGTATTCGAGCATATACTGCTTAAATACGAAAAAATATATATCTTTGTCTGCCTTTTTCCATATTAGTGAATAGTATAGAGCCTCACCACTTTACTCTATTTCCTTTTTGGAAAGAGGCTTTTTATTTTACAGAGGATGGCAAGTCTCCTGCAAAATTCGAGATCAACGCGTAATCCCAACCTCTTTTATTTGTAGATGCTTTCCCTTATGTTAAAGCAGGGAAAAATCGCCTTCGTAAGAATTTCCGGATACTGTATCGATGGATACCGTATATGTACCGGTTTCTCCGGAGATAAATACTTCGCAATATCCGTTATCATTCATCTCGAACCATTGCTCGCCAGTCGAAGTGTTGACGACTATCGCGGTAAATGAAACGTCATCATCGGGAAATTCGACCACGACTGAGCTGTTGAAGCCGTCGTATCGGCAAGTAGGCAACAATACTACACTACGGGGCCCCAATATTTTTACTTTGTCATGAAGTATAACTTCTTTATTGACGTGTTTTTCATCTCCCTGTACAGTTCGAGAAGTTGCAATACCCATTATCAGGCTAATTGCGAGAATGATTTTTTTCATAAGCGTTGCATTTATTACTATGCAAAAAGTACGAGACAATAAAGTATAAAGACTAAAAAATGGGCTAAAAAATTCTATCATTGCAAAATTGTAATATAGTGGATATAAATAAATTACGCATGTGATAGATGCTGATTTTCTATCGCATGCGTAACGTGTTGATTATTAGATGTCTTTCCTCTTGCGGGGGGGGGTATTTTGATAGATGTGCTGAATATCAGAAGTTTATCCGATATTTTGCAAGAATAACTCCTTGGATGCCGCTGCGGAATTACCGATCAACATTTTCAGACGGGATTTTCGGTTATAGATATTATCTATTTTTGTCTGCATGAAAATGCTGATGGCTCGGTATGAAAACCCGGCACAAAGATAACAGAACAAATCGTAGTCCGCCATTTTTATCTCCGGTATTTGCGTTCGGATTTTCTTCAAAATGTCCTCGTTGCAAAGATTCACGATACGCTCCAACTCGCTCTTCGTCTGTTTGTCGGTGCCTAAATTTTGAATCGCCCGTTTGACCTCATTATAAATCGCGATTTGTTCGTTCGGAGTATCCCGACGTTCGTAATAGGTACAACCCAAGCTGTCTATAAGCTTGAACTTCTCATGGAAAAGCTGTCTGACCAAGTGAGACATCTCGGTGTTCTTGCTCTGCAATACATCTTGAATATCGCTCGCGATATTCATATATCGTTCAATTTCTGCATTCTTCCGTTGAATGCGTCTGTACAACCAAAAAATTACCACTCCGGCAAAAAGACAAATGGATAGGATAATAATAATTCCTAAGCGATGGTTCGCTTTCAGTTTATACATAGCTAAATCGGCTCGGCTGCGGAAATGATCACGCTGAGTGGCGATTACTGATTGTTGAAGCATTTGTCGAGATACTGCATTCTGAAAATCATTGCAACATTCCAATGCTTCGAGTGCTTTTTGCGGATTATTGCGTTTTTTTTCGACACAATATATCCGGAGTAAAATCTTTGCACTGTCAGCCGACGTGGCAGCCGAATGCCCTGCTTCGTTCAAGCAGAAGTCCACGCTGTCCGTCTTGTTTTCCCGGGCATAGCAATGAGCAAGAGTAACCCAATCTCGAAGGTCTATTGGCAACCTCAATCTATTTTTTAAGGATAAGATGGATTCTTTGGCTCCGCGATAGTCTTCGGTGACTTCCTGGCACAAGGCATAACTGCTCAAACATATACCCCACAACAACGTATCGCATCGTTCCCGAGCTAAAACGATAGCTTGTTCCAGAAGTTCTTTTTCCTTGGTTCTATCGGATGTATTGCCATAGGCTACTGCCAGTATCGGCAGTGCATAATCCCGATACTCCATCGCATCCGCCCGGCAGAAACAATCATACGCTTTTTGAGCATATCTCAATTCTTCCGCAGCATTGTATGTATCGTTGTAGATGTTGGAAATATTCCGATATATCAGACCACAATAAAGATAATCTTCTGCGCGAAGGGCATATTCCTCAGCTTGCAAAAACGAAATAATGGCGCTTTGATAAGCTCGGGCGTTATACTGCACCCGTCCGAGATAATAATACGCAAGCATCTTTTCCTGCTCGGTTCCATGCTCTTGATAGTAATCGACTGCTACGAGAATCAAGGAATCGTTCGTCTTGTCGATATAGTTCTTATCAAGAGCCTGAGAATAAAGCAGAGCGTACTTCGCCTTGTCTTTCCGGCGCGATAATTTGTCGGAATCGATGTGCTCCAGAATATATAATGAACTATCCGGTCTTTCCAGCATGAATGATGCTGCTGTTTGCAGATGTTCTGTAACCCGCGCAGTGTCTTTTATACACCCAGTACAACTCAGTAAAAGCAATAATATCAGTCCGGCTGTTTCTTTTATCATATGTCTACCACTCGTTATTTGGGTCTGTAATTCTTAACGTGTAAATATAAATAAAAAATGGGAAACTTAAATTTCGGCAAAGAAAAACAGTGCTATACCCAGAGATTGTACCCCTATTTTCTTAATTGATAAGCCGAATGAAAAGGGACTCTATTTCAGGAATAAAGGCGGCTGATTATCGCCGCCTTTATTGGATTAAATCTTAAGACTTTTATAAGAAGTATTGTTTTCATTTGTTCGTTTGATCTGTATGAAATGAACAGAATCGTTGGTAGCTTGCGATATATCCGCTTTTTCGGAGACATTTTCTTTTTCTTGCATATTTGGTTTGGGCGGCGCCAACTCCAACTGAATCTTGCGCTCCAACGCCGCGACTTCGGATTTCAACTGCTTCAACTCGTCCTCCTTTCTCCATACGCCGCCGACGGTCTGTTGCAAAATCGGAATATCGCGCTCGTATTCGACGTTCTTCTCCCGATACTGCTCCACGAGCTTGGGTATACGCTCCAAAGCGTTGAGGAAATTCGACGCAGCGGCTTTCGTGTCGGCCATCGCTACCTGCCCGTTGTTGTAGGTGTACTTGAACGTCCCCTCCACGAAGAAACGGTTCTGCTTGACCTCCACGCCATCTTTCAGGGCGGATTCGGTCTTGACGAGAATCGGAAAGCCGTACAGTTCGCCGATACGCAGATACTCGCCGCCCGTCGTGGCGTTCTTGGCGAGTTCCTGTAAGCGCGTGCCGAGGCTCTTGTGGTCGGTGGCATCCAGTCCGTCGAGCCGCAGGGCGTTGAGTTTATTGCCCTCTTTGTCGGTCTGCACCCGCGCAAGAAACGTCTCGTAGTCCGCCGACATTTTGGCGATGCAGTCGTTGTTGTGGGCGAGCGTCTTGGTGTACTCCTCCAATTTCCACGCGGAGCCGCTCTTGGCCTTGTGGAACGACTTGCGTTCGCTCTCCAATGCCGCCACCTTCTTTTCCAACCGAGCTTTGTCGAGCAAGTCCGTGTTGCCGGATAAGATAGCCATGTACTCCGAGAAGTTCATGCCCGATTTCTCGTCCATCGCTCCCTCGTCGATGGTTCGCGCACCCATCGCACCGCTTTTGAGCTGCGAGATGAACGTCTGCTTGCAGTGCAGCAGGTTGAACTTGTAGCTGTCGAGCGACTTCTCGACGGCATAGATGATTACATCGACCTTGTTTCCGGCGAACTGCTTGGCGATCTCGTTGCCCTTGCGCACGGCACGTCCGTCGCGCTGCGCGAGGTCGGAGGGGCGCCACGGCGTATCGAGATGATGCACCGCAACGGCTCGCTTCTGCGCATTGACGCCCGTTCCGAGCATGGAGGTCGAGCCGAAGAGCACCCGCACCTTGCCCTCGTTCATCGCGTCGATAACGGCCTTGCGTGCCTTCTCGTTCTTGCACTCCTGAATGAAGCGAATCTCCGAGGAGGGAATACCGTAATCCTCCACGAGCTTGCGTTTGATTTCGCTGTACACGTTGAACTTCGTTCTACTCTTCTCCTGCTCGGCAGAGGGAACAAGTTCCCTTTGCCCTCGCTCAATCGAAGAGGCCCACTGCCCCGGCTGGAACGTCCCCAAATCCGAGAAGACGAACTGCGTTCCTTTCTGCGCGTCGTACTTGCGGTAGTATTCCGCAATCATACGGGCGCAGTGGCTCGCTTTGTTGTCTGTATGGTCGTCGTAGTTCGGGTCGATCAGCCGCATGTCGAGCGCCATCTTGCGGGCGTAGTCCGTTGCGATCAGCATCTTGGCCTTTTCTTCGGTATCCGACAGCTTTTCGCGTCCCAACAGCGTCGCGTCGCCCGACATAGCGAACTGCATCAGCTTTTCGATGAACTCCTCCTGCTGGGGCGTGGGCGGGATGTTGTGGAGTATCTCGTTCTTGTCGGGACGATCCACGCCGACGTCTTCCGCCGTGCGGTAGTCGGTAATCTCGGAATAGAACGCCGCCAGCTCCGGCACTTTGATGAAGTAGCGGAAACGTTCTTTCTGCACGATGTTGTTCGTTACCGAAAACTCGAAATCGGTGGTCTTTTTGGCGAAGATCGCCGCCCATGCGTCGAACGAGTTGATGTTCTGTCGCGCCAGTTCTTTCGGTCGCAGGTATTTGAACAGCAGGTACAGCTCCGTCAGCGAGTTGCTGATGGTTGTACCCGACAGGAACGTCGCGCCCAAATCCTTGCCCGTGCGCTCCTGTATGGTACGGATGGCATAGAGCATGTTGAGTGCCTTTTGACTGCCGTCCTGATTGCCCAGCCCCGCCACACGGTCGTGGCGCGTGTTGAACATCAGGTTTTTGAACTGGTGGCTCTCGTCCACGAAGATATGGTCGATGCCCATTTGATTGAAGTCCACCACATCGTCCGTGCGCGACTTGATGGCGTGGGCAATACTCTCCAGCTTCACGGAGAGGTTGATTTTGCGCTTCTCCAATCCCCGCAGCATCCCCCGCGAGATCTCCTTGCCCTGCTTGCGCAGCACCTCCAAATTCTCCTCCACCGTATCCAACTCGGCTTGCAGAATCCGTTGTTGCATTTCGGGCGACTGCGGAATCTTGCCGAATTGGTCGTGCGACATGATGACGCAATCGTAGTCGTTGTTTTTGATGTTGTTGAAGAACCGCACGCGGTTTTCGGGCGTGAAGTCCTTTTCCGAGGCGTAGAGTATCTTTGCGTTCGGGTAGGCCGTGCGGTAACACTCGGCTATCTCCGCGACG
The DNA here is from genome assembly GCF_910580175.1 of uncultured Alistipes sp. Lineage (GTDB taxonomy): Bacteria > Bacteroidota > Bacteroidia > Bacteroidales > Rikenellaceae > Alistipes. The sequence goes on along the minus strand of NZ_CAJTXD010000001.1, from coordinate 403,177 downwards.
TTGGCTTTCAGCCCGATAATCATGGGTTTGTGCGCCAACTCCAGCCGCTTCATCTCGTGCGCCGCCACGCACATGATCAGCGTCTTGCCTGTGCCGACCTCGTGGTCGCAGATGCCGCCGCCGTTCTGCTTCAACATCCAGATGCAATCCTTCTGACTTTGATACACGTCCTTGATTCCGAACCGTCGGCCGAGGGCTTTCAGGTCGAGGTCGGGAAAGGTCTGGTGCGAACCGTCGTACTGCGGACGCACGAAGCAGTTGAACTTACGGTTATACATATCCGTCAGCCGCTTCTGAAACTCCGGAGACTGCTCCGAGAGCCATTCCACGAACCCGTTTCGTATCTCGTCGATCTTGGCGTTGGCGAGCTGTATGCCCTCGCTGTCGCGCACTTTGATGTCATGGCCGTTCTCGTCCTTGCCGATGCTCTTGGTCATGTCGGGCACGGTATTCACGAGGGCGTGTTTCAGCAGGGCGATACCGTCGTAGGTGCGATAATAGCCCCGGACACAGAATTGATCGAGGATTTTGGCGTTTCGCATGCTGCACTTGACAGCATAGTCGTCCATGCTCTCCGAATAGCCGATGCGTATGTCGGTACCGAACAAGTAGGAGGCATAGGCCGAGTAGATGCCCGTCGGTATCCACCGCTCGCCGAGGTTGAAGTCCAGCTCGTCGAACGTGATCGGACGCGGCGCGGCCTCCTGCAAGGCGGTAAGCGCCTCTTGTTCTCTCTCACCGTGCGGGTTCTCGGCCATCCATGCCTCGATGCGCTCCGCCTTATCGACCACGTTGCCCGCGATGAAGCGGTCTTTGATCTCGTAACCGCCGGAGAGCGGATTATAGAAGATGCGCCCTTTCAGCTCGTCGATCAACTCCTCGCGGCTGTTGTCCGAGAGGGATTCCATGTAGTCGAGATTCACGCCGCCGTAGCGGTTGAGCGAGGCCGAAAGAGCCTCCTCGGGCGTATCGACGTGCGTAATCCCGTTAAGCGCGAACGCTACGGGATGGTCGAAGATGTCGGCCTTGACGAACCGTCCGTTCTCCGAACGTTCCAATGCGAGGATGTCGCGCCCCGAAGCATCCATTATCAGGAGTTTGACGTTCGCTTTGGCGTTCAGGTTGCCGTAACGGGCCACGAACTCATCGTAACGAGCATTGAGGTCGTCGCGCATGGCATCGCCTTCGTCTTGGTACTCGGCTTCGTAGACATAGAGCCGCTCGTACGCATCGCGCACGGAGATGTAGGCCGCAATTTTCGCCTGCTGCGCCTTGTCCAAATCGAGCGGATGAAACGTCGCCCCGTAGCGGGTAACGTCTTTCAGGTGGCCGATCTGGTAACGTGCCCCGACGGTGTTTACCTTGACGAACGACCCCTCGCGATGGTACGGCTCCAGTAATCCGTCGAACGGTCGGGGTTGCATATCTTCTTCGTGTCTACGCTGTCGCTCGGCCTCCGATTCCAGCCTGCTCTGTCCGTTTTCGATAGAATGATCGGCCGTTGCGGTTTGGACGGGTTGCGCCGTTTTCGCTGTCGCTTTTATCGGTGTATCGAACAGCGACGGCTGACGCGGCTGCACCAGCTTGGGGTGGTTGCTCCGGCGGCGGGGTTTGCCGCCCGTCTGGGCGATGCGTCTCTCCTCTGCCGTGAAACCGAATAGGTCGTAAAGCGTCAGTACGGGAGGCTCGATTTCGGGTTTCTCCTCTTTGGCAGGTACGGCAGTCCGTTCCGTTTCCTGCCGAACCGTTGCGGTCGCTTGCGCCTGCTGCTCTTGCAGCTCTTGCAGCCGAGTATTCCGAATGCTGCCGGAGTAGAGCCGCATCGCCAACCGCGCATGCAGGTTGTGGTCGAGCAGTTCACGCAGCTGCGTCGCGATACCCTCTACACCGCCGTCGTGCTCGTAAACCATTGCCGGCCTGCCGTAAGGGTCGGTGTCCAGCTCCGCACTCGTATAGACGATTTGCTCTTTATGCTCTATGAAGTATCGGTTGGTGCTGACGCCGTGCAGCGTTCCCGTTTGGGTAAACAACTTTTCGTCCTCCGTCAGCCCCTCTTTGCGGGTATCCTTTTGCAGGATGATTAGGTCGCTTCCGACCTCCGTTCCGGCGTAGTCGGTAAAGAGGTTGTTCGGCAGGCGGATCGCCGAGACGAGGTGCGCCTCTCGGAGCATTTCGAGCCGCACTGCCTCGTTGCGCGGGGAGTTCATCACGCCTTGCGAGGTGATGAACGCCACGATACCGCCGTCGCGGACAGCGTCCAGCCCTTTGAGGAAAAAGTAGTTGTGAATGGCTTTGGACGCCGTGCGGCGACCGGCCGATTCGCTGGCGGTGAACGACGGATCGAAGACCGCCACGTCTCCGAACGGGATGTTGGAGACGGCTGCATCGAAATAGTCGTTGAAAGGCTTTTCGATGCGCTCGAAACCCTCCGTCCGCACATTCTTGTCGGGATAGAGGTGCGCGAGGATTTTGCCCGTCAGCAGGTCTTTTTCAAAGGCCATGACGTCGGCATCGGCGTTCTTTCGAAGAAACGCCTCGACGAATGCGCCGTGTCCTGCGGATGGTTCCAGCAGGCGGCGCGGGCGCACGTTGTAATCGTCCAGCACGTCGGACAACGCTTCCGTAATGGCCGGCGGGGTGTAGAACGCCGTCAGCACGGAGCTTTTCAGGCTGTCGACATATTGTTTGTACAGCGCCTCGGAGGTGCTGTACTCCCGAATCAACTTATGCAGTTCCAATGTCAGCGGAAACAGTTCGAGGTCGGATTTCGCCCACCGCACGGCGTCGGTCAGATCGGAGGCCGGGTTGAGGATACATTTCAACCCGCCGAAACCGCAATAGCGGGTAAGCCGCTCCCGCTCTTGGGGAGTAGCTGCCCGCCGTGCGCCGTCCAACTCGAAAGCCGTGCGTATCGCCTCGATGTTGTCCCGCAGCTTGGCTTTACGGTTAAATGCCATCTTCTTCGAGTATGATCGAAACGGCTCCCGTAAGCTCCGTGTAGAGCTGCTCGTATTCGGGCGAGTAGGCGAAGTCGTCCGAGAGCGGGTATTGCGTGAAGATGCCCTCCACGCAGGGCAGCAGCCGGAGCGCGACAGCGGGTGCGTCGCTCTGGGCTACCTCCTCCGAAAATTCGTTCCAGAGCACCTCGATGATCGTGTCGTACTTGGAGAAGCGAAGCCCCTCCAACAGGGCTGCCATCGCCAGCTCTTGCGCCCCTTCTGGCAGATAACCCTCGCGCCGCGCCTGCTCGAACGCTTCGGCGGCACGGTCGGTGCGCTCCTAGACGAAGGACGCGTCGTGCGCCTTGTCGGGATGGTTCTCTTTGAGGTAGGATAACAGGTAAAGCCCGTAATAGGACAGCTCCGCAGGCTTGTTTTGCTGATTCATAATTCTTGTGGATTTAGTGGTTGATGGAAAAGCGGATAGACGAAAAAGGCACTCGACGTCCCCGCCGAGTGCCACCACTAAATCCACAGAGAATAAATCGGTATCGGCTATCGAGTAGTCGCAACGACCTATGACCGTGAACTCAGTGGCGAATATACGCATTATTTCCTTTTCTTGGGTTTGCGCGGTTTGTTTTTCATCTCGGGAAACTCGAAAACAGTGTTGAACTCTGCGTCGAAAGCGACGACGGCGGAAAACGCCTTGCCTTGCTTGCTGTTGAAGCCCTTGATTATTTCTGTTCTCCCCTGCGTGAGCAGCTCGGTGATTTGCGCATCGGAAAGCGTCTTGCCCGCCTTGATGCGGAACACGGGCAGTCCGCACGCGGCGTTGTCGCAGCGCACGACCTTACCGTAGAATTGCATCCGTCCCGTTTTGCATTTGGGACAAAGGCAGTCCGATCCTTTGTGTGCAAAGAGCTTGTCCGAGGCGAGCAGCTCCGAGGTAATCTGCTTGGTGTAGATCTCGATCGCCTCGCGGAATGTCTCGGCACGCATCTCGCCCCGCTCGATCTTGGCGAGCGCAGCCTCCCAGTCGCCCGTCAGCTCCACGTTAGCGATACGCATATTCTTGACTACCGAGTAGAGTGCCAGCCCCTTCTCGGTCGGCACGAGCGACTTTTTTTGTCTTATCATATACTCTCGCGAAAAGAGCGTTTCGATGATCGCCGCGCGGGTCGCGGGCGTGCCGATACCGCACGCTTTGAGCGCTTGACGCATTTCGTCGTCCTCGATTTCGCGGCCTGCCGTCTCCATCGCTGCCAACAGCGTCGCTTCCGTGTGCAGCGGTTTGGGTTTGGTCTTGCCCTCGGTCATCGAACAGCCGCCGACGGGAAGCGTCATACCCTCCGTCCATTCGGGCAGCACGGTATCTTCCGTCTCCTCGCCATAGATGTCGCGCCAACCTACTTGCTTTACAACGACACCTTTCAGTGTGTATTCCACGCTGCTGCATGTCGCTACGACTGTTGTAACATCCTTGATGCAGGGTGCGGCAAAGGCTTCGAGCATACGCCCGACGATCATGTCGTACACGGTCTGCTCATCAGCGGAGAGGTTGCGCGGTTTCATGCCCGTAATCAGTAGTGCGTGGTGGTCGGTAATCTTCGTATCGTCCACGCTGCGGCGGGTCGGAGAGCTTGCCGATGCAAGGTGTTTGCTCCAAGTGGCGTTGTCTTTGAGTGCACGCAGCAGAGCAGGTACTTCCGCGAAAACATCTTCGGGAATATAGCGGCTGCCCGTGCGGGGGTAAGTGATCGATTTGGCCTCGTAGAGCTTCTGTGCGATGGCGAGCGTCTTCTCCGCCGAGAATCCGTGCTTGCTGTTCGCCTCCTTTTGGAGTGTCGTCAGATCGTAGAGCAGGGGCGGTTCTTGCACGGTTTCCTTGCGTTCGATTTTCGTAATACTTACCGTTTCTTGTGCTTCGAGAGCCTTATAAACAGCTTCGGCAGGGGCTTTCTCTTTCCATTTCTCGACAGAAGAGAACTTGACGACCGAATCGGCGTCCGTTCCGGGCGTGGCGAAATGCACCTGCCACATGGGTTCGGGTGTGAAACGGTTGTTCGCCCAATACCGTTCGCAGACCATAGCCAGCGTCGGCGTCTGCACGCGGCCGAGCGAATATGTTCCGCGTCCGGCGGCTATCGTAATGGCCTGCGTGGCGTTGATGCCTACCAGCCAGTCGGCCTCGCTGCGGGCTTTGGCCGCGTAGTAGAGGTTGTCGTACTTCGAGCCGCTCTTGATGCGTTCCAGCCCTTCGCGAATCGCCTTGTCCGTGAGCGAGCTGATCCAGAGACGGTCGAACGGCGTTGCGCAGCCGATGTATTCGTACAGGTAGCGGAAGATCAGTTCGCCTTCGCGTCCTGCATCTGTCGCTACGATGATGCGCTCGCTTTCGCGGAACAGCCGTGCGATAATCTTGATTTGCGCCGCCACATTGCTATCCGGCTTGTAGCCTTTGTCGGTCTTGACCTGTCGCGGCACGAGCTGGAAGACAGGCGGGATAATCGGCAGGTTGTCGCGGTGAAACCCCTTGATGCCGTAGCTGTCCGGCAGGGACGGTTGTACCAGATGCCCGAAAGCCCATGTTACGTTATAGCCGCCGCCCGTGTAATAGCCCGTTTCACGGCGGGTCGCCTTGACGATGCGCGCAATCTCTCGCGCGACGCTCGGTTTTTCTGTCAGAATAGTTTGCATATTTTACTGTGGATTTAGTGGTGTAGGACTGAAAGTCCCGATTTCGATGGATGTCGGAATTACATTTTCATCCCCGACCGTTTGCGGATATGTTGACGGCGGTTCTCGCCTTGCTCTTGCCGTTCCTGCTGTTTTGTGTCGGCAGGTGCTGTCTGACCCTTTTTCAGCGGCTCGCCAACGTGTTTGGTCGCTTCGTTGGTCTTGTCCTCCGTGTTTACCGCTACCTGCGTTTCCGAAGCGTGCGCGGGTTTGATTTCGTGGATCTGCGACTTGTCGGCTATGGTGCGGCGGAAGTCGTATTTGCCCTTCTCGTGATTCGGCCGGACGTAGGCGTTGAACGTGCGGCCTTTCTTGTCGGTAAGACCCTCCATCAGCACCCATTTGTTTTGTGCCCAGCCCTGTCGCATCTCATCGAGAATCGGCAGCCCGAGCAACGTTTTACCGATATAGACCTTGCGCCCGTCATCCTGCGTCTGCCCGTTTCGCTGTTCGGCGCGCTGCGTTTGCCTCTGTCCGCCGAAGTGAAAATCCAGTCCTTGCTTGTCGGCGTTGATCTGAATCGTGGCGTTGAACGGTTTTCCGCTCTTGGAGGTCATGCCCTCCAAATAGACGCCTTTGCCTGCGGCTAATGCCGCCTGCTGCTCCTTGTCGAGTTTGACACCCTTTACCTCGTCAGGAATACGGAGAGCGCTGACAGGTACGGCAATCGTTTCGTTCGTCTGGCGGTCGATACTGATATAAGAGGGGACGAGTTCGCCGGTGTTCTTGTCGAGCACTTCGGCGACACGTCCCAGATTGCCCGTCTTTTTCAGGCTCTCCCGATCCGAATCCGTGAACTCGATGTTCTCGTAAGATTTGAGATCGGGCTCGCGCCGTAGCGGATGCGGTACGAGCGATACCGTGCCGTCGGGGTTTTCCCGCAGCGACAGTCGCGCTTCGACCGGGAAACGCACGCCTCCGATTTCGGGATAACAAGTTACCAATGGCGACTTGCCGTGGCCGAGCATACGATCCCAGCATCCGGCTTGACGCAGGTCTTCGACCCTTACGCCCCAAAGGCGCTCGAATGCTTCGCTGTCGACCTGCGTTTCGTCGATAGGCCGATACTTCTCATCCTGTTGTTTCTCCTCCTTTTCGGGTTCGGGCGGCGTTTCCTGCACTTGCTGCGCAGCGGCCTGTTCGTACTTGGTCGTATCGACTTTGTGCGGCGCGAGCACATCCCGAAAACCTACGGGGTCTTTCAGCAGGTCTTTCATTACCGCAACCACGTTCTCCATGCCTTCGACAGCAACGCGGTAGAATCCGAAGCGGTTCGGCTCCTTGCATTGCCGGAAGAAGTTGGCAAAGAAGTTGTCCAGCACGTCCCCGTGTCTGTCGAAACGCAGGAAGTCCTGCGCGTGTTCTGTTTTGGCGGGTTTCAGATTCGGTGTGCCGTCGCTTTTTAGCCCCGCGACCACTCCGATTTCACCCGTCTGCTCGTCCCGGACGATCAGAACATCTTGGTCTTTCTTTTTCTGTTCCATACATGATTGATTTATAAGCGTGCACGATGCACGACTGCGAAATTAGCTGCGGAATAAACTGCTGATACCGTTTCTGTTGCGCCTGACAGCTTGTGGTGTCGGGTTGATAGCAAGTGGCGTCGTCAGCGCTTCGGATCGGAGGCGTGGCAACCTGCCGAGAACGTCTCCAAATGTTTTTTCAGGAACTCTTGTACGTCTGATTCAGTGTAGTAAGTTTTGTGCCGCAGCTTCCGATAACGCAGCATCCCCGAACTGCGGTAGCGTTGCAGGGACTGCTTGCTCGTTTGCAGGAGCTGGCATAAATCCTGATTGTCCAAGAGGCGTTCGCCGTCCACGTACATCGCCTCCTTGATTCCCGTACCCTTGAGCGACTGCAATAGGTGCTCTTGGCGATCGAGGCGCGCGATGATTTCGCGCATCCATCGCTCGAAAGTTTCGGTTTCGAGAATCATCGGTCGAGCGATTTGTGGGTAAGCAAATAGTTCTTGCGAAACTCGTCCAATGTTTGCGGAGTGCAGGAAACGATACGACGGGCGATGCACTCCTCGACGTCGGAGAGCCGATAGAGGCATTTGCTGCGCACCATCGTGTAGGGAATTACACGTTCTTTGCGCAGCCGTTGCAGCGTGCGGGTGCTTATTTTCAGCAGATCGGCCAGCTCCTCGCTCGTGAGCCAGATTTCCGGCGTATGCTGTGGTTGTGCCTCTTTTTTGAAGACGTAATCGGCGATTCGTTCGATCTTCTCGCTCAAATCCTGATAGACCTTGTGGTTGAAAGTGATGATTTCCATCTTTGCCGCTTCTTGGTTTATGCGGCAAAGATGACGGTTCGTCACGCGACGGTTTCCATAGTAGGTAATGACTATGGAGAGATTTTTTGGATATAAGAAACAAAACGGCGGTGGAAATCGCTCTCCACCGCCGTTGATTTGTTGTTTCGATTGTCAAAAGTACGTTTCGACAGCAAACTCGAATTGTTCTACGAATATCCGTTTGAATGCCGACACATTGTTTTGTTCATAGAACAGCAGCATCGCTTTCTTGTAGTCGATCGAATCGACCGTGCGGAACGACAGCGGACAGTAGCCGTTGGCTACAAGCAGGGCATTGCTGACAATCCGCGCCGTGCGTTTATTGCCGTCGGCGAACGGCTGGATATACGAAAGCAGCAACAGCACGAGCAGTGCTTTCTCGAATACGGATTCTTTTCCGTTTACCAGTGCGCAGGTTCGTTCCAGCGCTTCCCGAATTTGGAATTCATTGTCCAGCGGTCGGTAGTTCGTGCCCGTAATGCCTACACGCCGTACTCGGATGTTACGGTCTACGGCCAGTTCTTCGACCAGTATCGAATGGATGTTCTCGATCTTCGCTACGGTCAGCTCCGAAAGATAGTCCGGATGATCGAGGATGAAATCCAGCGCTTCTTTGTGGTTCAGCAGCATCACGGCTTCATCCTTGCTTTTACCGGCGGCGGTCTCTTTTTCAAGCAGCAGGCGTTCGGTTTCGAGCAGCGAATAGGTGTTGCCTTCGATTTGCGACGATTTCCAGCTCAAATCTACTCCTAACCGCTCCATCTCCTTGCGGTATTCGGTGGTGGTCAGTCTCGACAGATGGTCTGCAAAGGTTTTTTGCAATGCGTCGAGTTTCGCGGTCTCTTGCAGTGTGAAAAGCGATACCGTCGCAAGCGTGTCCAGCAGTTCGAAGTTGTAGGATTCGCAAATGTTTCGTTCGTCGATCTCCTTGCTGAAATAGGCTTCCATATCGACCAGTTGCAGTAGGCTGGATCCCGGCGCCACAGAATAGCGGGCTGCTTTTCGTTGTCCCGAAACGACAATCGTTCCTTCGGCAACGGCTTTCGCCAGTTCCCGTTTGACAGTGGCATAGCCGCCGATGTCGGGTAGGGCATCGAAAATGGCTTTCGAGGAGGATTGCGGGTTGTCGCGCAGGTAGGCGAGTATGGAATCGAGACGTGCGTTTTTCATCGCAGATAGTTTATAGCTCACAAATATATGCAAATAAAGCTCAATTTGGGCGTTTTTGCATGAAAAATCGCGCCGAAAATGAGCTTTATTCATAAGAAACGGTAGAAAGACATCAAATTCTTCCGCCGTCTTTCGGTTTAATTGACTTGGCTTATATGCGAATAAATTTGCAGAACAATAGGTATTATAGGTTTCAGCCTTACAGCTCGGACAACTTGTTCTGCAATCCACCGTCGGAACGCCTTGCTTGCAGGCGTGTCGATTCGATAGGAGAGTGCAATAATCATATCAAGATTATAATATTCAACAACGTACTGGCGTCCATTACGCACTATATTTTGTTCTGTCCGCACCTTGCGTTTATCCAATTCGCACTCGGAGAATAGCTTTGCGATATGCCGTTCCACACTTGCTCCCGTAATATGGAATATCGTAGCGATTTCTTCGACGGTCATCCATACCGTTCCATCGGATGACAAAGCTACTGCAACGTGGGCGGGTTCTATGATAATGGTGCCTCGTTTCATAGCTATTCCTCCAACGCTATTTTCTCGATTTCACCTAATTGTTCCGCCAGCGCTTGCATGTCCCGACCTATTTTGTCGTTGGTAATGCGGGCATAGATTTGGGTTGTCACGATGTTCGTGTGGCCCAGCATTTTCGATACGGTTTCGATCGGGACTCCTTTGGCCAGCGTCATCGTCGTCGCAAAGGTGTGCCGCGCCGTGTGGAACGTGATGTTCTTCTCGATTCCGCATAGGTCGGCAATTTCTTTCAGATACGAATTGAGTTTCTGATTACTCAGTACAGGTAGCAATTGACCGTCGGGCAGTGTTCCCTCATACTTTTTCAAAAGCATTTGCGGTACTTTCAGCAGCGGCACGTTTACCGGCGTCTGTGTTTTGTGGCGGTGCGTCATAATCCATAGCTTACCATCGAACGAGGTGCGGATATTCTCTTTGGTCAGATTCCGTACGTCTATATAAGCCAATCCCGTAAAGCACGCGAAGATAAACACGTCACGCACTTGTTCCAGCCGTACGCACGGCATCTTCTTTTGCAAAATGCGTTGCAGTTCTTCTTCGGTCAGGTAGCCGCGATCGACCTTTTTCAACCGGATTCGATAGTTGGCGAACGGATCGTTGAAAATCCATCCGTTGTTCTTCGCTTCGATGATAATCATGCGCAGCGTTTGTAAAAACTTGGCTGCCGTATTTTGACAGCATTGTTTTTCCGTCCGCAGATATTGCTCGAAGCTTACAAGAAACGAATGCGTTACTTCTTTCAGCGCGACATCTTTCATCCGATACTTTGTCTGAATGAACTCTTCCACCCTTCGGAAGCAGCGGTCGTATTTGCGATAAGTGGCCGCACTCTTGCTGATGCCTACCAGCTTCTGTACATCTTCGTTATGTCTGCGGAATGTTCCCAGCAGCGTTTGCTGTCGAATCGTTATCCCTAAAAAGGCATTGCGGACTTTCTCCGCCGTTACATAGGCTTCGTATTTTTCGATTTCCCGATAGTGGTTGCGCAGGCTCGTCCGTATTTCGTCGAGTAGTGCGTTGAATTCGCGTGCGGCTTTCGTCGTGCTGAGCATCTTTTGATTCGTCGCATCCCACAGCTCCGGTTCGATGTCCAGCTTCGAGCTGAATTGTACGGATTCTCCATTGACCGTAACACGAATCATAATGCCCGCTTTACCAGCTCTGTTTACTTGATTCTTTCGGGCATAGAAAAGAATCGTGAATGTGCTTTTGCTCATAATACCTCTCGTTTTGTTCTTGCCGGGCGATTTCAGTAACGACCGCCGTCGACAAAGAACCGGTTAATAATTGGTTTATGAGCAGACACTTTTAGGACAATAGACGACAAATCAGCGACTTGCGTCGTAAATCGTTACTAAAATCCCAAAGCCGTTTTAGTAACGGTTTTAGTAACGCGACTTTGTCCGAATGGGGCTTTTTCGTGTCTTCCGGATGTCCGAGAGAAGAAAACGAAAATCCCGCAAAACCTTGATTTTGCGGGATTTGTCTTCGTTTGGCTCCGATTTGTCTCGGATCGAAGTGGAGAATACGAGATTCGAACTCGTGACCTCTTGCATGCCATGCAAGCGCTCTAGCCAGCTGAGCTAATCCCCCGGATTGACTGCAAAGGTAAAACGAATTTTTGAAAATCCAAACAAAAAACAAATAAAGGTGGAGCGGATGCGAAATATGCCGGCGGAATGCCGCGGATCGATGGCCCGGGCGGAATTGCGGGAACTCCGAATGCGGGGTTCAGGAACGGGATATGAAACGCCGGGTGCGGTAGTAAACCCGGCGCGGGCAATCTGAAAACCGCTTTTGCCGCTTGCCGCGGAATTCCGGTTGACTTTGAACCCGAAAGCCGATCTGCTGCCGAGTTTGAAAACCAACCCACTTTGGCAGTTCCTCCCTTATAGAAACCGGTGCAGGGAACCCGGATTGCAGACCGGAGTTATGTGCCGGGCCGGAGGAGCAGAGACGCGAAAAAAAGCGGAGACTTCCGAAATCCGGAAGTCTCCGCCCAGGTGCAGCGGGAGGACGGGCAGCCTATACCTCCCACGTGGCGCCGGAGTGCAAGAGGTCGTCGACGCAGCGGATTTTCGATGCAGCCTTGACTTCCTCGACTTGGCGTTCGACCGCCAGGTCGTAGACTGCGTCGTCGTCGACGGCGCGGATCACGCCCACGGCAACAGGATAGTCGGGATATTTCATGGCCGCCAGCATCATGTGCAGCGTCGTGTCGCGCTCGTGGGCGTCGTGTGTCAGCACCTGGTCGAGCGTATAGCCATCCTGACCCACAGTCACAACCTTGAGTTTCATGTTTTCGAAGACGAGACCTTTCTCGTTGTTGGCCCCGAAAAGCATCTTTTCGCCATGACGCAGCGTGATCGTGCGTTCGGCGCGTGTGGCCTTGTCGGCGGCGAATGCGGCATGGGTCTTGTCGTTGAAAATCACGCAGTTCTGCAACACTTCGACGGCCGACAGGCCTTTGTGCAGCGCGGCGGCGACCATGCACTCCTTGGAGAGGTTGACTTCCATGTCGATCGATCGGGCGAAGAACGTACCTTTCGCGCCGATGACCAGCTCGCCCGGATTGAAAGGCTTTTCGACCGTTCCATAGGGCGAAGTCTTGGTAATCTTGCCCAACTTCGAGGTGGGCGAGTATTGGCCCTTGGTCAGACCGTAGATTTCGTTGTTGAACAGGATCACGTTCAGGTCGACATTGCGGCGGATGGCGTGGATGAAGTGGTTGCCGCCGATGGCCAGCGAGTCGCCGTCGCCGGTCGTGACCCACACGTTGAGCCGCGGATTGGCCACCTTGACGCCCGTTGCCACCGCGTTGGCGCGTCCGTGGACGGAGTGGAAGCCGAAAGTCTTCATGTAGTAGATGAAGCGCGACGAGCAGCCGATGCCCGAGACGAACGTAAAGAGGTTGTGGGGCGTGTCGGTGCGGTCGGCCACTTCGGGCAGGGCGCGCTGCACGGCGTTGAGAATGGCGTGGTCGCCGCAGCCGGGGCACCAGCGCACTTCCTGGTCGCTCTTGAAGTCGGCGGGGGTATATTTGTAGTCTGCCATAGCTTTTACTTCAATAAGGTTTCGAATTTCTGTTTCAGCTCGGCCACCGTGAACGGCAGACCCTCGCACTTGTTGATTTGTTCGTAGCGGAACTGCTGGAGCTGCTGGCGCAGGTAGGCGGCGAACTGCCCTTCGTTCAGCTCGCACACCACGATGCGGCGGAATTTGGCGAAGATCTCCTCGACGCCGCGGGGCAGCGGGTTGATGTAGTTGAAGTGGCAGAGCGAGACGCGTTTGCCCTCGCGGCGCATCTCGTCCACGGCGTTTTGCAGGTGGCCGCGCGTGCCGCCCCAGCCTACGACCAGCAGATCGCCCTCGGCGTCGCCATAGACTTGCTGCTCGGGAATGTAGTCGGCAACTTTGGCGACCTTGGCCGCACGTGTCGTCACCATCTTCTGGTGGTTGGCCGGGTCGTGGGAGATGCACCCTTTGACGCAGTCTTTTTCAAGGCCGCCGACGCGGTGTTCCAGGCCCGTTTTGCCTGGGAATGCCCAGCCGCGGGCCAGCTTCTCGTTGCGCACGTAGGGCATGAAGCCGCCTTCGGGCGCCTGATCGACGATGGGCGGACAGATGGCAGGGTAGTCCTTCATCTGCGGAATGCGCCACGGCTCGGAGCCGTTGGCGATGAATCCGTCGGTAAGCAGCACCACGGGCGTCATGTGCTCCATGGCCAGACGTCCCGCTTCGAACGCATAGTGGAAGCAGTCGCTCGGCGACGAGGCGGCCACGACGATTACCGGGCACTCGCCGTTGCGGCCGTAGAGCGCCTGCTGGAGGTCGCTCTGCTCGGTCTTGGTCGGCAGACCCGTCGAGGGGCCGCCGCGCTGTACGTCGACCACCACCAGCGGCAGTTCGGTCATGACGGCCAGACCCAGCGCCTCGCTCTTGAGCGAGAGACCGGGGCCGGAAGTAGTCGTCACGGCGAAGTTGCCGGCGAATGCGGCGCCGATGGCGGTACAGATGCCTGCGATTTCGTCTTCGGCCTGCACGGTCTTGACTCCCAAGTCCTTGCGCTTGGCCAGTTCTTCGAGGATCACGGTCGCCGGCGTGATGGGATAGGAGCCGCAGAAGAGCGGCAGTCCGGCTTTTTCAGCTGCGGCGCAGAGACCCCATGCCGTGGCTACGTTGCCGTTGATGGAGCGATAGGTGCCTTTTTCGAGCTGGGCCGGCGCCACGCGGTAGTTGTTGGCGAACTGGTGGGTGTTGGCGGCATAGTTGTATCCGGCCTTGATAGCCAGCTTGTTGGCTTCGGCGACGGCGGGATTTTTCTTGGCGAACTTGCCGTCGAGATATTTGAAAGCATGGTCTTCCGGACGGTCGAACATCCAGAAGCAGATGCCCAAAGCGAACATGTTCTTGCATTTGACGACGGCTTTGTTGTCCAGCCCCGTGTCTTTGAGCGCCTCGCGCGTCATCGAGGTAATGTCGGGCACCACGACGTTGTATTCGTCCAACTTGAGCTCGGTCAGCGGGTCGAGCGTGGCGAAACCGGCCTTGCGGATGTGCTCCTCGGTAAGCGAGTCGCCGTCGAGGATGACCGTGGCGCCGGGTTTCAGCCATTTGCGGTTGGCTTTGAGCGCGGCAGGGTTCATCGCCACCAGCACGTCGCAGTAGTCGCCGGGATTCAACTCGCGGCGGTCGCCGAAATGTACCTGGAAGCCCGAGACGCCGGCTACGGTGCCCTGCGGGGCGCGGATTTCGGCGGGGTAGTCGGGAAAGGTCGAGATGCCGTTGCCCATCAGAGCCGAGGTGTCGGAGAAAAGCGTGCCCGTAAGCTGCATGCCGTCGCCCGAGTCGCCCGAGAAGCGGATCACGACGTCTTGCAGTTCGCGCACAGAGAGCTGTTCCATGTTGTATGCGGTTAGGTTTTTATAAGGCTATACAAATATAGGAATTTATTGTTAGATTATTCACAATCGAGGAAATAATTTGATGCAAGGGAGAGTCGCCGGCTCCAGCTGGTTGCGGAATTTTAAGAAATAAGCCGCAAAATAGCTTCGGAAAGGGTGCCGGCCTGCAAGTTGCCGAACTGAGTTGAAGTATTCGGAGGATGAAAAACCGCCCTTTCGGAAATTTTCCGAAAGGGCGGTCGCTTGATCTAAATCTTTTTCTTATTTCGGCTGCTTGCCGATGTAGGCGAGGATGCCGCCGTCGACATAGAGGACGTGGCCGTTGACGAAGTTCGAAGCCTCCGAGGCGAGGAACACCGCCGGGCCCATCAGATCCTCGGGCGTGCCCCAGCGTGCGGCGGGCGTCTTGGCGACGATGAAAGCGTCGAACGGATGGCGCGAACCGTCGGGCTGCTTTTCGCGCAGCGGCGCGGTCTGCGGCGTGGCGATGTAACCCGGGCCGATGCCGTTGCACTGGATGTTGTACTCGCCGTACTCCGAGGCGATGTTGCGCGTGAGCATCTTCAGACCGCCCTTGGCTGCGGCATAGGCCGATACGGTTTCGCGGCCCAGCTCGGACATCATCGAGCAGATGTTGATGATCTTGCCGTGGCCTTTCTTGATCATCGACGGAATGACGGCTTTCGAGACGATGAACGGACCGTTGAGGTCGATGTCGATCACTTGGCGGAACTCGGCGGCGGTCATCTCGTGCATGGGGATGCGCTTGATGATGCCGGCGTTGTTCACGAGGATGTCGATCGTGCCGACCTCCTTTTCGATCTGGGCTACCAGCGCGTTGACCTGCTCTTCGTCGGTCACGTCGCAGACGTAGCCGTGGGCCTCGATGCCCTCGGCCTTGTAGGCGGCCAGGCCTTTGTCCACGAGTTCCTGCTTGATGTCGTTGAAGACGATCTTGGCGCCCTGGCGTGCGAATGCCGTGGCCAGTGCGAAGCCGATGCCGTAGGAGGCGCCCGTCACGAGCGCGACCTTACCTTCCAAAGAAAAGTTTACCATATTTTTATTAAAAGTTAAAAAACGAATACTGATTAGAATTTGACGCCGAATGCCGCATGTGCTTCAAGACCGATTGCCCTTCCGCATCCTGAACATGCACGCCGTACAGATACTTGCAATGATCGTACGTTGCGCCGGCACCGATGCGGATCGTATGTTTGTTCTGTGCGGAGAGACCGCAGGAAAAGAACAATGGAAAAACCAAGAAGAACAGCCTTGTCGCTTTCATTCTGAAACGATTTCGATTTCCGATATCGATGAGGCCGCACCTCATCGGTTTTTCCGATCGCTTATTTCAGGTCGGTGATCTTCGAGAAGTCCTGGTCGCCGTAGTCGAGATTCTCGCCGCCCATGCCCCAGATGAAGGTGTAGTTGTGCGTGGCGGCGGCGCTGTGGATCGACCACTCGGGCGAGAGGACAGCTTGGTCGCCCTTCATCCAGATGTGGCGCGTCTCGTCGACCTCGCCCATCAGATGGCATACGGCATGCTCCTCGGGCACCTCGAAGTAGAAGTAGGCTTCCATGCGGCGCGAGTGGACGTGGGCCGGCATGGTGTTCCATACGCTGCCGGGCAGCAATTCGGTCATGCCCATCTGCAACTGGCATGTGGGCAGCACTTGGTTGACCAGCATCTTGTTGATGTTGCGGTCGTTCGAACCTTCGAGCGAACCCATGTGGGCCACCACGGCGTCGGCCTTGGTTACCTTGCGGTCGGGGTAAGTGCAGTGGGCCGTCGTGGAGTTGAAGTAGAATTTGGCGGGATGCTGCGGATCGACGCTCTCGAAAGTCACTTCGCGGTCGCCGGCACCCAGATAGAGTGCTTCTTTGAAGTCGAGTTCAAAGATCGTGTCGCCCGACTTCACGCGGCCTTTGCCGCCGACGTTGAAGATACCCATCTCGCGGCGCGTGAGGAAGTGGGGAGCCTTCAGCGGGTCGACCGCTTCGAGTGCGAGCGCTTCGTGCACCGGCATGGCGCCGCCCACGATCATGCGGTCGTACATCGAGTAGACCATGTTCACTTCGTCGGCTGCGAAGACCTTTTCGATCAGAAAATCGCGACGCAGACGGGTCGTGTCATAATGTTTGGCATCCTCGGGATGCGCAGCGTAGCGGATTTCGTAGTTGGTTTTCATGAATGTATGCAGTTTTTTGGGTTTGCGGTCGTTATTGCCGGACGCATGTTGCATTCCGACGCATCGGTTCGGCGCCGGCAATTTTACAAAGGTAACCAATTTCTGAGAAAAACGAAATGCTGGTATGCGATTTTTAGGGCGGGGCGGCAACCCCGGGGGGGGGCGGGCGCGACGGAGTATGCGGCATGGCGGCGGTGCGGCCTGCTCGGCGCGAGGAGACGAAAAAAAGCGGCTCCCGTCAGGAGCCGCTTTCGAATAGGATGCGTGACCGGAGTCAGTTCTGCACCATCATGAACCCGACCATGGCGCCGGTTTCTTCGACCCCTTGGGTGGGCACGAGCGCCACGAACGGGTAGTTGCCGTTGTATTCGGCGCGGGGCCAGGCCTTGCAATAGAACGTGCGGCCCTTGAAGAACCCGTCGAGCAGGCAGGTCGAATGTCCCTTGACGATGTTGGAGACGATGTGGTCTTCGCCGTAGACGTTGGTGTAGCTGTCGCCGAACGTATAGGAGCCGTCGGGATTCATCGTCAGCGGGTATTGGTAGACGCTCGAATAGACCCGGCTGGTGTCCAGCCCGGCCGAAGTGACCAGGTAGTAGCCGATCTCGACCCATGCGACGGGATTGGTGTAGAACTGCACGCCGATGTAGGAGACGTAGAGCGGCATCTCGGGGTCTCGGTAGAGGTTGGTCATCATCTGCTGGACGATGACGTAGAACTCGCTGTTCCATTCGGTCTGCGCATTGGAGGGGAACGAATAGAACACATTCGACAGATCGGTGTTGCGCAGTCCCATGTAGGAGGCGGGCGTCGAGGTGCTCCGGACGATGTCGACCAGCTCGTTGCCGATGACGGCCGAATAGCCCGTCGCGGTCTTGTCGAAACGCGTGATCTGCTGGTCGCCCAGCGTGAGCGGGGTTTCGAGGATCAGGTTGCCTGCGAAGTCGATGCGGCTGTTGACGATCGCGCTGTACGGTTCGCGGCGCTCCAGCCGGCAGATAGCCGTGCGGCGGCCGTTGGATGAGAGTTCGTAGCTTTTGCCCCCGTAATTGAAGGTCAGGAACTGCGGTTCATAGATCGGCGAGCCGTCGATGCAGTCCATCAGGGCGCCGGCCTGCACGGCCTGGTACTCTTCGAGGGTGGCTTCGGTCAGCGTGCCGCTCATGCCGTGCTTGAGGCCTTGCAACAGGAACTGCCCCTTGTCGTAGGAGAGGATTTCGTACTCGAAGTCGGCGATCATGCCGATGCCCGTCTCTCCTGCGCCGTTGGCCAGCGGATCGGGATCGGCGAAGATCGAGAGGTAGGAGTAGGTGTCGAACGAAAGCGTGGGACGCTGCTGGGCCTTGACGGCATAGGTGCTCGTGTAGGGGAGGGTGCGGAGCGCCCGATAGTATTCGACGTAATCGGTGTACATGGTCACTTCGCCGTTGTCGGCGAACCCCATCCAGAGCCGGTGCGTGCCGCCGCGGCCCGTGGCGACATCGGCCAGCCAGCCGTAGGGCGCCGAGCAGAGGAGCGTTTCGTATTCGGAGAGCTGCGCCGCGATGCGGCTGTCCACGCTGCCGATGGACGAATAATCTTCTTTCAGATCGCAAGCCGGGAAGCATGCCAGCGCACAAAGTACTGAAATATGGATGATTTTCTTCATGGTGTCGTGTTTTTATTGTTCGTCGGCCTGGCTGTAATCGATCCCTGCGTTTTGGGCGAGCACTTGGGCGATGGCTTCCTGCACTTCGCCGACCAGCCCTTTGTCTCCGCCCTCTACATCGAAGAACTGGATGCCCCAGACGGTTTTCATGTAGCTGCTCACGATCTGTACCTTGTTCTGCAAGCGTTCGAGACCTTTGGCCGCCCGGGCCGACAGGTCGCGGCGCATGGCGGCTTCTTCGGACGTCTCGTTGTCGCCGGCCGGCAGGTCGACGAGCGTTTGGAGCACCATGTAGCGATAGTCCAGCCATTCGGGGCCGTAGACCATGATGAGCGATACGATCTCGACGAAATCTTCGTCGGCGCCCGACATGGAGTAGGACGAGAGGAACCCGTCGAGCAGCGCGTTGAGTTCCGAGACGTTGTACCAGCCCGTGGGGTTGTAGCTGCCGGCGCAGATGCTCTTGAAGCTGCTGTCGTAGCTGCGGGTCTGGTGGAGGATGTGGGCGAATTCGTGTTCGATGGTGTGCAGCAGGCGCTTGAGCCACTCCTCGTTGGAGGGGTTGAAGTTGTTGCAGTCGAACAGCGTGATCTTGTTGGCGCCTTCGGCCTGGCCCAGGGTCAGGTTGCCCTGTTCGTCGTACTCGGGGCTGCCCACCAGCACGATGTTCTTGGGCGTGGTCTGCTTGACGAAAGTTACCCCGGCGGTCTTTTCGTAGGGGGCGAACCATACGTCGTGGATCATCTGCATCATGGGTTTGACCAGGTTGCGGTGCACGGGCACGAGCTGCGCCGTGGTCGAGACCTCATAGGTGCTCCATCTGTACTTCACGTTGATGTTGTAGGGCGTCACATAGTTGTCGTGCAGCCATTCGTCCAGTTCGGTCTGCCGGTCGTTGCCGCCCAGACCGAAGATGGCGTCGTCTACATGGAGTGCGTCTTCCTGCTGGCAGGCGACGCTGCCGATGCCGAGCAAAAGCAGCAGCGGGAGAAAATATCGGTTGAGTTTCATGTTTCGTAGCATTGTTAGTTCCATACGTCGTCGACGTTCTGACGTTCGTTCTTTTCGACGCCCGAGAGCAGGGCCGATTCGGGGATTTGCAGCACGCGGCGTCCGTCGCCCGGAGCCAGCGTGTTCGAAGCGCCCGAGGCCAGCGTGTGCTTTACGGGAATGTTCCAGCGGCGGATGTCGTACCAGCGCAGTCCCTCTTGCCAGAACTCCAGGTTGCGGTAGCGCAGCAGCAGGATGACGAGTGCCTTCTTGATCTCGGGCCACGACGCGGTGTCGTTGTACTGGTTGATGAATCCGTTGACGGTGCGGTCGGAGATTGTGGCTTCCAGGGCGCGGTCGCGCGAGAGATAGAAGTTCTTCGGATCGTAGACCCGGCCCGAATCGGAGGTGGCGTCGCGTACGATGCGCTGCGAAAGGTAGACGTTCATGTCGGCGATGGCCTTGTCGAAGTCGTCGGTCATCACGTAGGCTTCGGCCCGGTTGAGCAGCAGTTCTTCCATGCGCAGCAGCGGCATGACGGAGTAGGGGATGCCGCTGGTGGCCGACACGGAGGACTTGTAAAGGTCGTAGTCGAGTTTGGGCAGGAACAGCATGTCCGAACCGTAGAAGCAGCCCAGGAAGATCCAGTCGCCGCCGCTCGTGCCGCTATCGGCGAAGAGCATCGACCGGGCATCGTTGAGCGAGAGTCCGAAGCGCGAATAGTAGCGGTAGTTGAGCAGTCCCAGCGAAGTGAACTGTTCGCTTTGGAGCAGGTTGGCCGCCGTCGAAGAGCTGGCATAGGCACCCATGATGCCGGTGGCGGTGCTCATGCTCGTATAGGAGGAGATGAACGGGTGGAAGTTGCCTGCCGCGAACGCGATGGCGTTGTCTGCGGGGCTGACGTTCTTCACGGGCGTGCCGTCGGCATTCTTCAGGGCGGTGCCTGCGGGTGTAAGGATGTCGTCGAACTGCGACGGCACGGGGAAGACCATGTCGGCATACTTGATGACGTTGCCGTAGTCGCCCTTGAGCAGGTAGAAGCGCGTGGCGAAGGCGCAGGCCGAGGCGATGCCGAAGTGGTACTTCGGGGCGTGGAATCCTGCGCCGTCGGTCATCAGCGGCATGCCGGCCTGGATGTCCTGGTCGATCTTTGCGTAGGTGTCGGCCACGGTTTCGCGCCGGTAGGTCACGATCGGACGTTCCTCGGGTTCGGTAACATAGGGAATGCCGGGATGGAGCGCCGCGGTGGTAGGGTTGTAAAGCTCCGAGAAGAGCGACACGAGATAGAAATGCGAGAAGGCTCGGGCCATGAGCGCTTCGCCCCGGGCGGCGCGGCCTTCGGTTTCGGGCAGATCGTCCAGTGCGTGCAGCGCATGGTTGGCATGGGCGACGGCTTCGTAGCAGGCCGTCCAGAATGCTTCTTCGGTGTCGTTGCCGTTGGGCTGGATACTCTCCGACCAGGTAAACTCCTCGCCGGCGAACTGCACCAGCGAAATAGGCTGTCCGCCGGTCTGCGTCATGCCGAAATCGGTAATGTTGTCGCAGCGGTAGTGCACCAGGGCGGCGAACGAACGCTGCGGATAGGCCGAGACGAGCAGCGCCTCGACCTTGTCGACCTTGTCGAGCTGCGTGCGCTCGTCGGGCACCGTGTCGAGGAACTCGGAGCAGCCGCCCAGCGGCAGCGCGGCGGCCAGTGCGATGGAAATGCTGTAAATTATGTTTTTCATGATGGGAACCGTTTTAGAATGCCAGATCGAGCGAAAGGATGAACTGCCGTTGGATGGGCTGTGCGACGCCGCCCGTGTTGACGAACTCGGGATCTTGGCCGTTGAGCTTCTTGTCGGCATAGAGCAGACAGACGTTCTTGACCGAGAAGCGCAGCGTGGCGCTCGAAATGAACGTGGTGGCCGTCATCCACTTCTTGGGCAGGTCGTAGCTCAGCGAGAGGGATTTCAGCCGGATGAAATCGCCCTTGGCGACCCGCGCGGTGGAGTAGTTGTAGGAGTTGTAGGGGTAGATGCCCACCAGTTGTTTGAGCGTTTCGTTGTCGGCGATCGAGGGGATGTCGGTGCGGTTTTCGTCGCCGGGCAGCGTCCAGCGGGCGAACATCTCGCGCGGCATGGCCTGCGTGTCGTCGTAGCTGTTGGCGAACGAGGGGGCGAGGCGCACGACGTTGCCGGCCTGGAACGTGAAGAACAGGTTGAGCGAGAGTCCCTTGTAGGTAAAGGTATTGTTGAATCCTCCGGTATATTTCGGGTCGATCGGCCCTTCGTATTTCAGGTAGTTCGTGTCGGTGCTCTGGAAGTCGGCCGTGAAGGTCTTCGTGCCGTCGGGGCCGTAGAACATCGGCAGACCCGTGGCGGGATCGAGACCTGCGAACGGGATAGAAAAGAGCGAGTTGACCGGATAGCCTTGCTTGTTGCCGCCTGTGGAGCGGGTCAGCCCCATGATGTTGTTCTCATAGTCGGAACGGGTAATCTTGTTGTGCGAGTATCCGAACGTGAGGTTGGTCGTCCAGCGGAAATCCTTGTAGACGACCGGTCGGGCGCCGAACGAAATGTCGTAACCCGAGGCCCGCAGGTCGGCGACGTTGGCATACTTGTACAACTCGCCGCCGATGCCGGAACTCTTGATGACGGAGATCAGGTCGAACGAGTTGCGGATGAAGTAGTCGAACGAGAAGTCCAAACGCCCGCTGAAGAGCGAGAAATCGAATCCGACGTTGGTCTGGTAGCTCTTTTCCCAGGTAAGTTCCTGATTGGCGAGCTGGTCGATGACGATCGACGATTCGATGTCGGTGCCCGGGCGCGTGGTGCTGGTGTTGATGTAGACGGCCGTGGCGTTGGAGATGGGCGGCATGGAGGCCGTCAGGCCGTAGCTGGCCCGCACCGAGAAGTAGTCGAGCCAGCCGGCGCAGGGTTCCATGAAGCGTTCGCGGCCCAGGTTCCATTTGGCGCTGAGGTTCCAGGTGGGCAGCCACCGCGACCCCGACGCCGTGCCGAGGTTGTTCGATCCGTCGTAGCGCAGCGTGCCCGAAATGGAGTAGCGCTTGTCGAACGTGTAGTCGAAGTTGCCGTAGAAGGCGGCGAAACGGTCGTAGGTAAGCGAACGGCTGTAATAGGGGAAGTTCGACTCGATCATCTGCTTGAGGATGCGGTAATCGACGTTTACCGTGCCGCCCATGTCGTACATGAAGCCGTAGCCCGTGTTGGTGTTGTAGGTGCGGTCGGTGTATTTTACCTGCTGGCCCACGAGCACGTTGAGATCATGCTTGTCGTTCCACGATTTATTGTAGCTCAGAGAATTACGGATGTCGTAGTTGATGAGCTTGTTTTCCGTCGTGTTGTAGAAGCCGCCGAACGGCAGCACTACGACCGGTTCGGAATCGGGATCGTCCGGATCGCGGTAAAGGTAGGGGTTGTTCTCCCGGACGGTCGAGTTGCCGGCAGCGCGGTAGGCGTTGGCCATGTTCGAGTTTTCGTGGATTTCGTGCGTCTGCTTGGACTTCACGTAGCGCACGGCACCTGTGAAGTTGTAGCGCAGCCCCTCGATGATCTTGTAGGTAAATTCGGCCTGGGCCTTGACGTCGATCACGTCGAGGTCTATTTTATTGTATTCCAGTTCGTCCAGGATGTTGAAGGGGGCATAGTTGAGCTGGTAGTACTCTTTTTGCCCCTGCTCGTCGTAGGGGCGCAGGGCGCGGCTGGTGTTGAGCGCATAGCTGAACGGGTTGATGTCGAAGTTGCGCGAAATGGTGCCGGTCACGCGGTTGGTCTCCTGCGAGAGCGAGCCGGGCGCGCGCTGCGAGCGCACCGAACCTTGGGCCAGCACCGAAAGTTCGAATTTTTTGGAGAGGATGAAGTCGCTGCGCAGGTTGGCGGTGTAGCGGTTTACCTTGTCGGCTACCGTCCATCCCGGATCGTTGAGGAAGCCCACCGACGCATAGGTCTTGACATATTTGGAGCCGGCGCTCACGCTTACCGTGTGCTCGTTCATGAGACTGTGACGGAAGAGCAGGCCGAACCAGTCGGTGTTGGCTTGTGCATGGCTCAGCAGGAAGTCGTGACGCGCTTGGTAGGTGTTGTCCAGCAGGAACTTGCCCGTAGCCGGGTCGTAGGTCTGCATGCGGTTGTACATCATGCCGTAGACGCCCCATGCCGCGTTGTTCACGATGTCGGGTTTCAGCATTCCCTTGCGCTCCATTTCGGCATAGATGGACATCTGGTCGG
Organism: uncultured Alistipes sp.; assembly: GCF_910580175.1. Classification (GTDB taxonomy): domain Bacteria; phylum Bacteroidota; class Bacteroidia; order Bacteroidales; family Rikenellaceae; genus Alistipes. The sequence continues at coordinate 379,529 of NZ_CAJTXD010000001.1, read as the reverse complement.
CGGAGTTCATGATGTTGTATTGATCGTAGGCAGGGATCGAGCGGATGGTGTAGTTGCCCGAATAGCGTACGACGGGACGTCCTTCCTGTCCGCGCTTGGTCGTGATGACGATCACGCCGTTCATGGCACGTGCGCCGTAGAGCGCCGTCGCGGCGGCGTCTTTGAGGATGTCGATGCTTTCGATATCGTTGGTGTTGATGCCTGCGACCGACGAACCCAGCAGCGTCGTGGGGTCGCCGCTGGCCAGCTGGTCGTTGGAGATGTTGACCACATCTTCCAGCACCACGCCGTCCACGACCCAGAGCGGCTTGTTCTCGCCGCTGATCGACGTCACGCCGCGCACGCGTACCTTGGGCGCCGCGCCGAACGTGCCCGAGACGTTCTGGATCTGCACGCCTGCGGCCTTGCCTTCGAGCATGCGGCTGATGTCGGTTTCGCCGCTCATCTGCAAGTCATCGGTCTTCAACTTGACGGACGAGCCGGTAAAGGTCGATTTCTTGAGCGTCTGGAAGCCGGTAACGACCACTTCGTCGATGCCCAGGCTCTCTTTGGCCAGGGCGATCAGCAGATCGGTGCGGGCGCCGAGTTCGACGGTCTGCGCCGTGTAGCCCAGCATACTGACGTAGAGACTTCCGGTCGATGCGGGTACCGTGAGTTTGAACGTGCCTTCATTGTCGGTCGTCGTGCCCAGCGAGGTGCCCGGTACGGAGACCGTGGCGAAGCTCACGGGCGACGAGTCGGCATCGTCTACGACGACGCCTGTTATCGTGCGGTTCTGTGCCTGGGTGTTGCCGAAACAGCACAAAGCAAGAAGCGCAGCCAGGAAAAAGTGTATTTTTATTTTCATAAGGTTTGTGAAGCAGGTCGTCGTCACAGCGGGACGATGGGACGTGTCCCGCTGTGGCGGCGACGGATGGGTGGTTGAATCTTGTCTGCGTCAGGCGTTTATTCTTTTACACAGCGCACCGAGCATCCCGAAGGACGGTAGAGCGACCACATGGATTCGAAGATGCTCTCGCCGGCCATGGCGTTGACGCCCATGAGCGAATGCTGCCAGACGGCGTAGACCAAGGTCTTCGAGATCGGAGTGCCCAGAAGCAGATTTTGGCCCGATCCGTATTCGAACAAACGGCCGTTGTAGGCATTGATGCGGCCCGAGCAGTTGGAGAAGAACTCCGTGCTGTTGTCCCAGCAGACGACGCCCTGCCGCGGGAAGCGGTTGTAGTAGCCCAGGTAGTCGGTGTTGCCTTCGCCCGGATTGGCGGGGTCGAACCACGACGGTTCCCACACTTCGCGGGGGGTCAGCGACTCGAACGTGCGGGTGTCGCCCGGCACGCGCCAGCCCGGAGGACACGGGTCGAAGATCGTTTTGCGGGTCGTATTGTTGGCGTCGCGCCACAAGTTGTCATTGTTGTTGTCGGGCTGGAGCCAGTCGGTCTGGGAGATGCCTTCCATGTAGAAGAATACCGTGGGGCTTTGGATCGCCTTGGCCAGGCTCACAGGTGCCGGCTGCTTGGTAGAGATGATGTGGTCGGTGGCTCCCGGCACGGACTCGTCCGTGGCGTATCCGTCGGCCGGAATCTCCTGGTCGTCGGGCAGAACGGCATAGAACGGGTCTTTGCGGCCCCATTGGTAGTACATGCCGGTCGAGGCCCGCAGGTCGGAGGGGTTGCAGGCCTTGGCGCCCAGGTCGCGATCCATGATGACGGCCTGTCCGCCGTCGAGGGGTACGTTGGCCGCAAGGCTGGTAAAATGGTGGACGTAACCGCCCGGTACGGCCGTTCGGCCCGGGTCGCCCGAAACGTTGGGAATCGGGCCGTCGGTGCCTCCGCCCGGTGCGTAGTCGGTAACCCAGATATGCCAGCTCCAGAGCGCCTTGGCCGTTTTCGGGTCGATGTCGTTGCCCTGCGTGGCATCGAACAGCCCGATGAGCGCGCTGCCGACCTTGCCGGAGGCCGGTTTGAGGATGAAATATCCGTTGGGATCGGTGCCCTCGGCCGTGGTAATGGCTACGAGGTCGTCGTCGGTCTCCCAGATGGTTTTGGCCACCCATTTTTTGACGGCGCCATCGTTCTTGCCGTCGTCGATGGCGTAGCGGTTGTTGCCGTAGACGTTGATCCAGAAGTCGTTGACTCGGCTTACAGGGATAGCCATCGGGATACTGCGGGTGGGTGCGAGCATGTAACAGTTGGCCGGCTCCTGGATGTCGAGCGATGCGTCGGCATCGGTTTTCGTCAGGCGCTTGTCGTTCTCGGCGTCGAAGTCGAGATGCAGTTCCTGGTGGTAGACGTTGCCGCGTGCCACGTCGAAATTGTCGGTGTCGTTGTTGCCGTAGAACGACGAGAAGGTGGCTGTCGTGCGGATGTTGTTCTGTTCCTTGGTGGCTACGATTTCGAGGTAGGTGCCCTTCTTGGTCGTGATGCGATCCTGCGGCGATGCGATGCCCGGCTCGGTGCCTTGCAGGTTCTCGCTTGCATAGCAGACTACGGGCATCTCAGCCGCGTTCGTCAGGAGGTCGCCCGACGAGAATCCGTCCGGTTCGGCGCCGGTTTCGAGCAGGCGGATCGGCGATGCGATGTTCTTGATCTGCATCGACTTGATCGTGTAGCCCGGGGTTATCGAAGCGATGCTGAACGATATTTTGGCGGCGATCCACTTGAGCGGCAGTTCGATCTGCTGGCCCTGCCGGTCGATCGTGAGCTGGCGGACGCCCGAATAGGGTACCTGCGAGTCGTCGGCAATGCGGTTGGGATAGGCCTTGCCGCAGAAGTCGGCATAGGGAGTGCCGAGCTGGTAGACCGTGCCGTCGTCGACGCCTGCGATCACGGCCACATATACGTCGTTGCCCGCCTCAAGTTCGACTTCGAGGGGCTGGGTCGTGTCGTGGTAGCGCTCCTTGCGGCATATCTTGTTATTGCCTGCGGCGTCCCATTGGAGGATCCAGACGTTGTTGAGGGTGGGCGAGGCTGCGGCGGGCGCAAGTGCCAGTTGCAGCGTCACGTTCGTTTTCTCGCCGGCAGGAACTGCGCCTGCGCCGTCGTCGGACGACGTGCAGGCGGCTGCGGATAACGCTGCAACCGTTGCACACGCCCAGACTTTGAAGGTATGGATGATATTCATGGTATATCGGGTTTGGAAAGAAAGATCAGTTCTTGATTTCGAGTACGCAGCGCACGGGCATCGCTACACTCATGGAGGAATTGGAGCCTATGCCGTCGTTGACGCACAGGTAGAGATCGTAGCGGTTGTCGCTATCCTCCGTGGCGTCGTAGGCCTGCATGCGGTAGGCTGCGCCCTTGTTGCCGTTGAGCAGGTTGCACCACCATTTGCCCCAGCTTTTGTATTCCTGCACTTTTTTGCCGTTGATGTAGCCGCCGGCAGGGAACCATATCTGCAAGTCGTTGTGCCAGAATAAATAGCCGTTGTCGAATGCGTCGGCCGCTTCCTGCGCCGTGGCATAGCCGAGCGATTCGCATTTTTTCAGATTGGGTTGCGACCAGATGGACGAGGCAGTCCAAGAATTGGTGGAGGAACCCACGGTAAACGGATTGTAGGCATTGCCGTTGGGCAGCATCCATCCTGCGGGACACGGGTCGTAGATCGACTTGACGGGAGTGTAGTTCGACCCCTCGTTCCATAGTTTGGTGTCGTTGGTGTTCAGCCAGTTGCCGATGCCGCAGATGAACTTCGTGGGATTCTGTACGGCAAAGGCGAGGGTTTGTTTATCCTCCACGCTGAAGTCGATGCCCGAGGCGTCGCCGTTCGGGGCGCTGAAGGGGTCTTTGCGGCCCCACTGGTAGTAGAGACCCACGGTCTTGTCGAACTGCGCCTTGTCGATGCTCGTGGCGCCCAGGTTGCGGTCCATGATGGTCTCGCCGTTGGTCAGAATGCCGAAGTTGCTGGTGCTGGTAAGGCTGTTGTACTGGTAGATCTTGCCGTTGGCGACCGGGAAAGCTATGCGGCGGGCATAGCTGTTGGGCGTGCTCGCCCCGGGCTGGTTGGGGTAGATTTCCATCGACGGGTCGAACTCGGGCAGGGCCACCCAATTGCCGTCGCCGGGGTTGTAGGCCGTGACCCAGATATGCCAGCTCCAGAGCGGCGAGGCGGTAGCCACGTCGATGTCGCTGCCGGCGGTGGCGTCGTAGATGCCTATCACGACATTGCCTTCGGCGCCCGTTCCGGCGGGTTTCACGATGAAGTATTCATCGGCTTCGGCGCCTTCGGACTTCTCGAAAGCAATCAGTTCGTTGCTGCTGTCCGACCAGATGACTTTTACGGCCCACTTCTGAATGGGCGAGTCGTTCTCGCCGTCGTAGAGTTCGTTGCGGCTGTCGACCGACTTCCAGAACGTGTTGACGCGGCTCACAGGAATGGCCAGTGCATGGGCTGCATCGGGCGTAAGCATGTAGCAGTTGCTTTCGGGCTGCCGGTAGGGCGCCGCGATGGCATCGACATCGGCACGATGGTCGGTTTCGTCCTCCATGCGGAGGTTGCCTACGAAAGAATAGCGCTTATTGCGCAGGAGGTTGAAATCGTTGGTGTTGTTTTCGCCGAGGAACATTTTCCACGACACCTTGTAGGACATGGCGATTTCCGGTGCCTCGTAAGCGCCTTTGACTTCGACGTAGGTCGCCGGTTTGTCGGTCATCTTGTCCTTGGCATTGGTAATGGTTTCGTCTACGCCTTGGAGGTTTTCGGGGATGATGTAGGTATAGGTGTCGCCGAGGTTGTCGACGATGATCTCTTTGTCTTCCACGTCTTCAGCGGAGACGGGAGCGCCCGAGATGAAATGGAATTTCTTCGGGACGTTGCGGAGCTGGTAGGAGGAAACTTCATAGGGCGTGGTCGGGTCGGGAATGTAGGCGATCTTGATTTCCGAGCCGATGTGTTCCAGGACAAGTTCTTTGCTTGAGAAGTTGGCGAAGCAGATGTCGACTTGGGCATGGGCCGAGTAGGGAAGCGATTCCAGCGTAACGGATTCCCCCCCCCAATGCGTAGCCTTGAGTTCGTCGAGCGACAGCCCCTCGAACGAGGTCTCGCCGGCTCCGGCGATGGCATAGAGGTCGACGCCCGTGCCGGCGATCAGGTCGACCTTGATTTCTTCGCCCAAAGCGTAGCTGCCGATCTTCTTCGCGGCCAGGCAGGTGCCGTCGGTGCCGTATTCCAGAATCCAGAGGTCGTCGACCGAACGTTCGGCACGCGGCTGTGCAGCATAGGTGTGCACCGAGTTGTCGGTGGCGCGCATGCCGATCGAAAGGCTTGCTTCTACGGGATCGCCGGCTTGGACGGGTGCGCCGTTGTCGACAACGGTCGGCGGTTCGGGACACTGGTGCGTGTCGTCGTTCTCGCATGCGGCGGCGATCAGGGCCACGACGCAAAAGCCCCGGAGGGCCATGCTCTTCAGGTTGAGACAGAAGTTGCTCATACGCTTGGGTTTAAGGGTTAAAGATAGGGTTGTTCCGGTTTGGAAACCTGCGGACGGAATGCGGAAACGATGCGTTGCTGCGGGTCTGCAAACTCAACCGGTCAAGGGCAAAGTTAACCGATAAATGGTATTGTCGTAGCGATTTTTTGGATTATTTTTCGAACTTTTTGAAATAGCTTTCAGTCTGTTAGCGATATTTTGGAAACGATTATGAATATGCTGTTTGTGCTCGAATTCTGTTTCGATTTGCAATCGGGTTTAACGATTAAACAGCATACCTTTGGATCTATTTTGATCCTGTTGGCTGTAATGCGTTGATTTATTGGTAGATTCTGCTCAATACAATAGGTAGGAGCCTATATAACATAGGTGTATTGTCGCAAATTGGATGTTGCGGTCGCAAAAGATGCAGAAAATGCGTATGGCCGACCGTCTTGTGCGGTGCGTTACGGAGAACGGTCAGAGGAAAGGCAGAAGGAAGACAGAGGAAAGCAGGCGGTCGGATAAATGGAACCGGATAGAAGTCCGCGCCTTTTTGCTTGCTATCGGATCGAATTCATGCGGATGCTGGCCTTGACCAGAGCAATGGCCCGGATGCGGTCGAGAGCCACATCCTTGTCGGCATGGTGGGGGTTCTGACTTACCAGTTTGACGTAGCCTTCGCGTTCGGATTTCTGAATGTATTTTACCGTCACGTATTCTTCGCCGTCGATGTCGATCGACAGCAGATACATGTCGCCCCAGAAGATGTCGTTGATGTCGTGCAGCTGCTTGTACAGCACGATGTCGCCGCTTTTGAGCAGCGGGTACATCGAGTCGCCCACGATGTAGATCGCGCCGTCGCATTTGGGCAGGTTGGGGATGTGTATGAAGTTCAGCGGTTTGGTGTGTGCCTGGTCGGCGAAGAGCGGCACCAGTCCCGCCGTGCCTTCGATCGAGTAGAGCGGCACGCTCTGCATGGGCAGCGAGTTGTCGGTGCGGTGCATGTAGGCCGTCAGGTCAGGTTCGGCGTTGAACATCGCGCCGCGTCCGGTTTCGAGCCACTCGGGGTTTACGTTCAAATCTTGAACCAGGATGTTGCGGTTGCGTGCCGAGAGCTTGGCTTTGCCCGTCTCGATCATCGAAAGGGCCGCCTTGCCGATGCCAAGACGTTGGGCCAGTTGTTCTTGCGTCATGCCGAGTTGCTTGCGTATCGATTTTACCCGTTCGTTCATGATTGTCCTATCGAAAAAAATTATAGTAAAAAAAAGCTGCGCGGCGATTGAAAATTCAATATTTGAACTTATCTTTGTCCTGCAAAGTTAAGCAATTTATTTTTGCATGCCAAGTTTTTCTGAAAAAATCCTTTAATTATCAGTCATGTATTCGGTTTCATCTGAACTTTACGGGCAGGTCGCGGCGTCGCTCGCGGAGGCCATCGGCGCAAGCAACTATTTTTCGGGATCGGTCGATGCGGCGGCCGACGGCGTGGCGTGGCGCTTGACGGCTTCGGTAATCGTCTATCGTCGCCGTGTGTCGCTGCCTGAAGGCGAGGAGGATGCGATCGTCGATCTGGTACCCGTGTGGTGGGAGTTCCACACCGTAGCGCCCGACGGCGAAATGCTCAACGACTTTTCGTTCGACGATCTTCGGAATGTAATAAGGAATTCGTGATCCGTAATACGCTCCGTTGACAGGAACGCGGCTGTCCGGAGCAATCCGTCTTCCCCAAAACCGCAGTCCGTCTTTTCGAAGAGCCGCCTTTCTGTCTTTTCCTTTCTTTGTGTTTCGGTTTCTTTCCCGCCTGGGGCGCGGCGCCGCCCGCCGGAACCGTCTTTTGTCGAACCCGCCTGTCGCGGCGCCGCGCAAGGGGTTCAAAAATCGATCCTTTTCAATAGGCCGAGTGCTGTGCCGATCTCGTTCGGACTATGCACAGGTCGGAAAGGTGCATGAAATAAACATTGCCATGAAATCAAAAACCGATTTTTCCTCTGCGGGAAGCGCTCCCGCAGAGGTTTTTGTTCCCGTGCCGAATGCGCCGAGCATGGTGCGTACGGACTTTCCCGAGCCTTCGAAATCTCCCGATCTTTCGGCCGCCGTGCTGTCGTTCTCCGATTTTGCATCGGAGGTCTATCCCTTTTTGGAGTTGCAGGTTTTCCACCGTACTTATTATAGGTTGTTGGAGGCTTTCGCCCGGGGGCGCGTGCGGCGGTTGATCGTTACCATGCCGCCCCAGCACGGCAAGAGCGTCGGCGCTACGACCTTGCTGCCTGCCTATGTGTTGGGTCTCGATCCCGATTGCCGCGTGGCCATAGCTTCCTATTCGGGGGCCTTGGCGTCGAAGTTCAACCGGCGGGTGCAGCGCATTCTCGAATCGCGCGAATATGGCGGCATCTTCCCCGCAACCACCATCAAGCGCGGTTCCAAGCCACCAAGTTACATTCGTACGGCCGACGAGGTGGAGATCATCGGCCGCCGGGGCGGTCTGTTGTCGGTGGGCCGCGAGGGGTCGCTCACGGGCAACCGGGTCGACTGCTTCATTCTCGACGACCTCTATAAGGATGCTTTGGAGGCTAATTCGCCGCTCATCCGTGCCAATTGTTGGGAGTGGTACACTTCGGTCGTGCGGACTCGCATGCACAACGCTTCGCGCGAGTTGATCGTCTTTACGCGTTGGCACGAGGAAGATTTGATCGGCACGATCATGGCGCGCGAGCCGGTCAGGGAGTTCGTTTCGTGGGCGCAGCTCGACACGTTGGCCGACGACGAGTGGGTGCATCTCAACTTCGAGGCCGTCAAGGCGTCGCCCCGCTCCGAAATCGACCCGCGGGCACCGGGCGAGGCGCTGTGGGAGGCGCAGCACGGCGCGGCGTTGCTGGCGGCCAAGCGGCGGCTCGATCCTTTGCAGTTCGAAGCCATGTACCAAGGGCACCCTTCGGCCCGCGAGGGGTTGCTCTACGGGGCCAACTTCGCCGAGTACGACGCGCTGCCCCGCGAGATCGTCCGCTACGGCAACTATACCGACACGGCCGACACGGGCGACGATTATCTGTGTTCGCTCTCTTATGCGGTCGATGTCGACGGAACGATCTATTTGACCGACGCCGTCTACTCGCGCGAGCCGATGGAGGTTACCGAGCGGGCGGTGGCCGAGATGCTGGTACGTTCGGGCACGCGGCAGGCCGCCGTCGAGAGCAATAACGGCGGGCGGGGTTTCGCGCGGGCCGTGCAGCGGCTGGCGCCCGACGTGCGCATCGAGTGGTTCCACCAGCACGGCAACAAGGAGGCCCGCATCCTCTCCAATGCAGCCACGGCGTTGCATCTGCTGCGCTTTCCGCGGGGTTGGAACCTCCGCTGGCCCGAACTCTACGCCCACCTGACTACCTACCGGCGGCAGTTCCGCGCCAACCGTTGGCACGATGCGGCCGACGTGCTGACGGGCATCGTCGAGCGCGAGGCTTCCGACGAGGGACGGCGAAAACTATGCGGAGTGCGGTTTTTGTAAAATTGTTCCCGATTTCCGAATTATTCGTCTTAAAATGCCTATATTTGCCCGTTACTTTTATACATACGTCTGAATGAAATCATTGAAAATCGGAAATTTGTGCGCCTCCGTCCCCATCGTGCAGGGCGGCATGGGCGTGGGCATATCGCTGGCGGGCCTGGCTTCGGCCGTGGCCGACGAGGGCGGCATCGGGGTAATCTCCTCGGCCGGCCTGGGAGCGATCTACAACGACTATTCGAAGGATTACCGGGCTGCTTCGATCTGGGGCCTGAAGCAGGAGTTGCGCAAGGCTCGCGAGGCTACGCGCGGCATCATCGGCGTGAACGTCATGGTCGCCATGTCCAATTTCGCCGACATGGTGCGCACGGCCGTCGCCGAGAAAGCCGACATCATCTTCTCGGGCGCCGGACTGCCGCTCAACCTGCCGTCGTTCTTGCCCGAGGGGGCCAGAACCAAGTTGGCGCCCATCGTCTCGTCGGCCCGGGCCGCAGCGTTGTTGTGCCGCAAATGGTTCTCGGAGTACCATTACGTGCCCGACGCCATCGTGGTCGAGGGGCCTAAGGCGGGAGGACATCTGGGTTACAAGCGCGAGCAGATCGAGGATGCGGATTATGCGTTGGAGAAGCTGGTGCCGGAGATCGTGAAAGAGGTCGATGCGTTCGGCGCCGAACACGGCTGCCATATTCCGGTAATCGCCGGCGGCGGCATCTATACCGGCGAGGACATCTACCGCATCATGGAGCTGGGCGCCGAGGGGGTGCAGATGGGCACGCGCTTCGTTACCACGGAGGAGTGCGACGCCGATCCGGCCTTCAAGCAGAGTTACATCGACGCGCAGCCCCAGGATATCGAGATCATCGAGAGTCCCGTCGGCATGCCGGGCCGGGCGCTCCGCAGTTCGTTCCTCGAACGGGTCAAGGAGGGGTTGAAGCGTCCCAAGGCCTGCCCGTTCGACTGCATCAAGACCTGCGATGTGACGCACAGCCCCTATTGCATCATGCTGGCGCTCTACAACGCTTTCAAGGGTAAGTTGCAGAACGGCTATGCTTTTTGCGGCGCCAATGCCTGGCGGGCCGAGAAGATCCAGTCGGTGCGCGAGTTGATCGCGTCGTTGCGCGACGAGTACGATAAGTTTTCGTTGCGTGGGACGCTTCAGCGTTTCGGCACGGCCGAGCGATAAACTTGCTTCCCTATGAGAAACCGGGCATCCTCCGACGGAGGATGCCCGGTTCGTTTATGCAAGGAACGGCGTTTCTTATTCGGTAACGCGCTCCAGCCACTTGACCATAGCCAGCATGACCAGCATCGAGAGGCCGCAGACCACGACGAAGACCGTCCAGGTCGCCGAAATCGAAATCTTGTTGTAGAGGATCGGGCCGATGAAAAGCAGGCCGTTGCCCAGGGCCGTGGCACCCAGCCAGCACCCCTGCATCAGACCTTGGAGCTTCTGCGGCGCGACTTTCGAGACGAACGAGAGGCCCAGCGGCGAGATGAACAGCTCGGCGACCGTCAGAATCAGATATGTGGCGACCAGCAGCCAGGGCGTCACACGCTCTGCGGTGGTCAGACCGCCCATGGCTTCGACTTCGGCACGGCCGGGCAGTCCCAGCGAACCGAAGACCATCAACACGTATGCCGCAGCGGCGATGCCCATGCCGATGGCGATCTTCATCGGGGTCGAGGGTTCCTTGCCGCGGTTGCGTAGCCAGGCGAAGATGGCGATGACGATCGGCGTGAGAGCGACCACGCAGATGGGGTTGGCCGACTGGAAGATTTCGGCCGAAATGGGAGCGCCGAAGATTTCGAGACGCGTGTAGTCTTGAGCGAACAGCGTCAGCGTCAGTCCGTTTTGGTGGAACGAGAACCAGAAGAAGATTACCACGGCGAAGACGGCGAACAACGCGTAGAGACGTTGTTTGATTTCGCGGGCGTCCTGCTGGATTTCGGCTTTCGAAACCGTCTTCTTGTCCGTTGCGCCCTGCGGGTCGGGCAGGTTCTTCTTGCTGAAAAGGAAGACCACCAGCGAGAAGAGCATGGCCACGATCGCCACGCCGAACGCATAGTGGAATCCGGTGTTGAACGCCGTCAGGTATTCTTGGGCGAAGACGGCCAGGTCGGCCGGGGCGCCGTTGAGGCTTACCTGCGCGGCCAGCTCGGAGAAGCGGCCGTTCATCACTTCCTCGGTCATGGTGCCGTTGTTGAAAGCGTGGCAGAGGGCCGAAAGGTCGGAGTTATAGAGGAATCCCTGCGTGCGGAGCCACCAGTTGCGCACGCCCACGGCGGCGAACGGTGCGACCATGGCGCCGATGTTGATGAACATGTAGAAGATTTGGAATCCCGTGTCGCGCAGCTTGGCGTATTGTTCGTTGTCGTAGAGCTGCCCCACGAGCGCCTGGAGGTTGCCTTTGAAGAGTCCGTTGCCGAACGCGATGACCATCAGGGCGCCCACGACCAGCGCCCGGGACGAAATCCAGGGCATCATCAGTACGACATAGCCCAGCGTCATGACCAGAATGCCGGCGATGATCGTTCCTTTGTAGTTGCGCAGCCGGTCGGCGATCAGACCGCCCGCCAGGGCCAGGATGTAGATCGAGGTGTAGAAGAAGGAGTAGATCTTGCCCGCCTGCTCGCCGTCGATGCCGAATTTCGACATCAGGAAAAGCGTCAGGATGGCCATCATGGTGTAGAAGCCGAAGCGTTCGCCCGTGTTGGCGAGGGCCGCGGCAATCAGACCTTTGGGTTGTTTGAACATAATCTTGATTTTAACGATTTGTACAAAGATAATAATAAGCGAGCGCAAAAACAAGTTTACTTGCATTTTGCCGAGCGCGAGTATCTTGGGCGTAGCTAAAGATAGAAAAATTTATTTGCATTGTTCGGCAGTGCCGAAGTGCAAAAAAATTCGTACCTTTGGTTGTGCCGAAGCTATTTCCGTTCGGTAAAGTGCAAGCGGGCTTGCTTTAGCCCTCGTTTATTCGTATGTTTGTATAAACACCTCTCTTCCTATGAAAAAAAACGCACCCCGCCTGCCCATCGTCGAGCGCGACGCATGGCTGCACCCCGTCGAAGAAGAGATGAACCGCCGCTGGGAGTGTTATCGGCAGAAGATCGACGACATCTGCCGCACGGCAGGTTCGCTCTCCGACTACGCCAACGGCTACCGTTACTTCGGTTGGCAGTGGGACGGGCTGCTCGACGGGTGGTGGCTGCGCGAGTGGCTGCCCGGGGCGCACGATGTCTATGTCTTCGGCGATTTCAACAATTGGCAGCGCACCGAAATCCGCATGCACCGCGATGTCGCAGGGGTGTGGAGCGCCTTTTTTCCGGCGGCCATGTACCGTGACCGCCTGACGCACGGATCGCTCTACAAGCTCCATGTCCACGGCGACAACGGGTGGAGGGATCGGATCCCGGCCTATGCCCGGCGCGTGGTGCAGGACGAGGAGTCCAAAAATTATACGGCGCAGTTCTGGGCGCCCGCCGAGCCGTTCGACTGGCAGGGCGATGCGTTCGATGCCTCGAAGAACGGCGATCTGTTGATCTACGAGGCCCATGTCGGCATGGCGCAGGAGAGCGAGGGGGTGGGCACCTACCGCGAGTTCGCCGAAAAGATTCTGCCCGTCATCAAAGCCGACGGTTATAATGCCGTGCAGTTGATGGCCATCGCCGAGCATCCCTATTACGGGTCGTTCGGCTACCATGTGTCGAGTTTCTTCGCTCCCTCCTCGCGCTTCGGCACGCCCGAGGAGCTGAAAGAGCTGATCCGCCGCGCCCACGAACTGGGCTTGGCCGTCATCATGGATTTGGTGCATGCCCACTATGTGAAGAATCTCAACGAGGGAATCAACGAGTTGGACGGCACCGACCATCATTATTCGCTGCCGGGTGCTGCGGGCGACCAGCCTTACTGGGATTCGAAGCTCTTCGACTACGGCAAACCCGAGGTGCAGCACTTCCTGCTCTCGAACGTCAAATATTGGCTCGACGAGTTCCATTTCGACGGCTTCCGCTTCGACGGGGTCACGTCGATGCTTTACCATCATCACGGCTACGTCGATTTCGACTGCCGCGAACGCTTCTTCGACGCGGGGGTCAACGGCGACGCCATCGCCTACCTCACGCTGGCCAACACGCTGGTCCACGAGTTCCGTCCTGCGGCCGTCACGATCGCCGAGGACGTCAGCGGCATGCCGGGCATCTGCATTCCGGAGTCCGACGGCGGCATCGGCTTCGATTACCGCCTGGGGATGGCCATCCCCGACTTCTGGATCAAGTATCTCAAGGAGGTGCCCGACGAGGAGTGGAACATCTGGGAGATGTGGTCGGTCATGACCGACCGCCTGCCCGAAGTGAAGACCGTGGCCTACGCCGAATCGCACGACCAGGCGTTGGTGGGCGACAAGACGCTGGCTTTCCGCTTGATGGACAAAGAGATGTATTTCCATATGGATCGGGCGTCGGAGAATCTCGTCATCGATCGCGGCATGGCCCTGCACAAGATGATCCGCCTGCTGACCATCTCGACGGGCGGACAGGCCTACCTTAATTTCATGGGCAACGAGTTCGGCCATCCCGAGTGGATCGACTTTCCGCGCGAGGGCAACGGCTGGAGCTATGCCCATGCGCGGCGCCAGTGGTCGCTGGCGACGAACGGGTTCCTGCGCTATTCATGGCTCGGCGACTTCGACCGGGCGATGATCGGGCTGGTCAAGGAGTACAAGGTGCTTTCGGACGGCTATGCCTGGAATCTTTTGATGGACGAGCAGAACAAGACGATGGTCTTTTCGCACGGACGGCTGCTTTTCGTCTTCAACTGGCATCCCACGGCTTCGATTCCCGACTACGAGCTGCCCGTGCAGGGGCCGGGCAAATACATACCCCTGCTCTCTACCGACGAAGAACGCTTCGGCGGTCAGCAGCGCCAGGCGATGGACGGCGAGCACTTCTCGTTCGACGTCGTGGGCGACGACGGCGCGCGCTATCCCCGCATCCGCATCTACAATACGGCGCGTACCGCCACGGTATATTTGAGGGAGGAGTAAGCTGAAGTCCTTGCGGGACGGCAGCGGCGAGGTAAGGTGTCGACTATGGTAAGCGTGCCGTCGCGTGGAAATCGGCGCAGAATAGCAGCACCTCGTACCGACCTGAAGGAATTTATCGGTGGCGCTCCGGGGTAAGGGGCGAATTTCGGATTTTTCTTTATAATTCTTCCAGCCGCGCTTCGGGAGCGATGTCGAGTGTCGAGAAGTCGCCGTGGCGATAGCGGTAGTGGCCCGCCATGGCGATCATCGCCGCATTGTCGGTCGTGAATTTGAATTCCGGCAGGAACGTGCGCCAGCCGCGTTTCTTTCCTTCGGCCACGATGCCGTCGCGCAGACCCGAGTTGGCCGAAACGCCTCCCGCGATGGCGATGTCGCGGATGCCCGTCTGTTTCGATGCCCGCACCAGTTTGTCCAGCAGAATCGCGACGATCGTGTGTTGCAGCGACGCGCACAGATCGGCCTTGTGCCGTTCGATGAACTCCGGGTCTTCGGCCACACGGTCGCGCAGCGTGTAGAGGAACGAGGTCTTCAGCCCCGAGAACGAATAGTCGCATTCCTCGACCCGCGGACGGGCGAAACGGAACGCCGCCGGGTCGCCTTCCTTGGCCAGCCGGTCGATTACCGGGCCGCCGGGGTAGGGGAGTCCCATCACTTTGGCACATTTATCGAAGGCTTCGCCTGCGGCATCGTCGATCGTCGTGCCGATGATCCGCATCTCCAGGGGCGAATCCACGCGCACGATCTGCGTGTGGCCGCCGCTGACCAGCAGGCAGAGGAACGGAAACTCCGGATGGGGCAGCTCTTGGTCGGGCAGGTCGATGAAGTGCGAGAGGATATGTCCCTGCAAATGGTTGACCTCCACCAGCGGGATGTTGCGGGCGATCGAGAGTCCCTTGGCGAACGATACTCCCACCAGCAGCGAGCCGACCAGACCGGGGCCGCGCGTGAAAGCTATGGCGTCGATTTCCGACGCCGCCACGCCTGCTTCGCGCAGCGCCGTGTCGACCACCGGCACGATGTTCTGCTGGTGGGCGCGCGAGGCCAGTTCGGGAATCACGCCGCCGTATTTCACATGCACGGCCTGCGAGGCGATGACGTTCGACAGCAGGCGGTTGTCGCGCAGTACGGCGGCCGACGTGTCGTCGCACGACGATTCGATGCCCAGTATTGTAATATCCATCCGGTTTTTCGTTTTTTAACTAAAATAGTTAAATTTGCAGGTTATAACGGCTATTCGTGCACAAAGGTATAAAAATATTGGGAAAGGTGTTCTCGGCGATCGTTTTGTTGGCGGTCGTCCTGCCGGTCAGCGTTTCGTTGTTGCTGGATATTCCCGCTGTGCAGAATTTCGTGGTGCAGAAAGCCGTGGAGGCGATCTCCGACAAGTTGGAGACCACAATCGCCATCCGCAGGGTCAACATCGGCTTGTTGGGCAAGGTCAAGATCGACGGTTTCTACGTCGAGGATTACCAGCGCGATACGCTCTTTTACGTCGACCGGCTCGACGCTTACGTGACCGGTCTGGGCCTTTTCGGCGGCGGCGTGACGCTCAGCCGCGGCGAAATCGTCGGTGCGAAGCTCTGTTTGCGCGAGACGCCCGACGGGGAGATGAACATCAAGCAGATCATCAACCGCATTTCCGATCCCGACCGTCCCAAGAAAGGCAATTTCAGCCTTGCCGTCCGCAAGGCTTCGATCCAGGATATGGAGTTGTGCCTGGAGCGGCAGGTGCGGCGCGATCCGCCGTTCGGCATCGACTTCGGGCACATGCACCTTTACGACATCGTGGCCCATGTCGACGACTTCACGATCGACGGCCAGACCATCCATACCACCATCGGTTCGTTTTCGGCACGCGAGCGCAGCGGTTTCGTGCTCGACCGGTTGTCCGGCCGCTTCTACCTGACCAACGGTTGTCTCGGTTTCGAGGACGCTTCGATCCTTACCGAGCGGTCGCACGTGTCGATCCCCTACATTTCGCTGGTCGGCAATTCGTGGGCCGATTACAAGGATTTCGTCGGGCTGGTGCGGTTGGACGGTGTCTTGCGCAACACTTCGGTGGCGACCGACGATATCGCTTACTTCGCGCCCAAGCTCCGCGAGTGGCATACCGTCTTGAGCGATATCGATGCTGCGGTCGCCGGCGAGGTCGCCGATTTCAGCGCTGCGATCCGCAGTTTGCGGATCGGGCACGAGACTTCGTTGTCTGCCGAGGCCCGGATCGTGGGCCTGCCCGATATCCGCACCGCGTCGTTCGATCTCGATATTCCCCGGCTGACTACTGCGGCCCACGATATCGAGGCTTTCGCCCGCGACATCGCCCGGCACCCCTTGCCGGCCAATCTGTCCGCCATGTTCGGGCGGGCCGGACGCATCGGACTGCGGTTGCGGTTCGAGGGTTCGCTCTCGTCGTTCGACTTGCAGTCCGCATTGTCGTCGCAGGTCGGAGACGCCGATATCGACCTGGCTATGAAGCCTCTGGGCGGGGGGCGCAACCGGTTGCAGGGCACCCTGGCCACGCGCGATTTCCAGTTGGGCGCCTTGCTCGGCCGCCGCACGCTGTTGGGCGGAGCTTCGCTCACGGCTTCGCTCGACGGTTCGGTGGGGCGCGGCATGACCGATGCCAATGTGCAGGGCAACATTGCGCACTTCGAATTCAATGGTTACACCTACGATTCGCTGCGGCTCGACGGCCGGTTGCGCAACCGCGGGTTCGACGGTCTGGTCACGGCGCGCGACCCCAACCTCGACTTCGACTTCCTGGGGGCCGTCGATTTCAACGGTTCGATTCCGCGTTACGACTTCACGCTCGATCTGCGGCGCGCCGACCTGGCGGCCCTGCATATCAATCCCCGCGATTCGGTGTCGGTGCTCGCGGCCCATGTCGAGGCCAACGCCAGCGGCCGGTCGCTCGACGATCTGAACGGCGTTATCCGCGTCACGGACGCTTCGTATCGTTATAACGACAAGTCGGTCGATTCGCGTAGCATCGAGATCACGGGCGAGAATTCGGCCCACAGCAAGTTCGTCGAGTTGCGTTCCGATTTCGCCGATGTCACTTTCCGGTCGAAGACCAGTTACCGCACGGTGTTCCGTTATTTGGGCGAGAGCGCCTGGAAATACCTGCCGTTGATCGGCAAGGGGGCGCGCCGGGTTTCCGGAGCGGCCCATGAAACTGCCGTGGCCGATGATTATTCGTTGCTCTCGGTGCATATCCGCGATTTCAATCCGGTGGCCGACGCCGTATCGCCCGGGTTGCAGATCGCCGACGGGGCTTCGTTGCAGCTGCTTTTCAATCCGGCCAGCGACAAACTCTCGCTCAAGGCTGCCGCCGAGTATGTGGAGCGCAAGCGGCTGTTGGCAACACGGCTCAATGTCAACGCTTCCAACCGCGGCGATTCGCTCACGGTCTACGCTTCGGCCGAAGATCTCTATGCCGGTTCGCTGCATTTGCCTCATCTCTCGGTCACGGGCGGTGCCCGGCAGAACACCATGCAGTTGTCGACCGGCTTCGAGGATACGGTGCGGCGGTTTTCCGGGTTGATCGGCTTGCGTGCCGAGACCCACGACAAGGCGGAGGGCGGGCAGCTTGTCGATCTGCGGATTCTGCCTTCGTACGTCACGCGGGGCGACAAGCGGTGGCAGATTTTCGCCGATAAGATGCAGATCGACACGGCACGCATCGTTGTCGATCGTTTTCTGGTTTTGAGCGGCGACCAGAGCCTGGCGCTCAACGGCATCGCTTCGCGCAGCCGCGACGATTCGGTAACGCTGCGTCTGCGCAACTTCGACTTGGCGCCCTTTACCCAAGTCGCCTCGCGCATGGGGTATGCGATCGAGGGGCGCACCAACGGCGGGGCTACCATGAAGTCGGTTTTGCGCGGCGGCGAGTTCCGGGCCGACATCTTGTTCGACAGCGTGGAGGTCAACGACATTCCTGCGCCGCCCCTGCGGCTGACATCGCAGTGGGATTTCGCCCGCAACCGCGCCAGGGTGTCGATCGCCGACCGGATGAAAGGCGATACGGTGGTGCGGGGTTATTTTGCGCCCGACCGGATGCGTTATTATGCCCGGTTCGATGCGGATAGTCTCGACATGGGGTTGCTCGACCCCGTGCTTGCGGGTGTCGTCTCCTCGACCCGGGGAATGGCTTCGGCCGATCTGGTATTGCGGGGCGAGCATCGCAACGCCGATCTGAGCGGTACGATCCGCGTGAGCGGTCTCGCCACGACGGTCGATTTCACGCAGGTAACTTATTCGGTGCCCGAAGCGGTGCTCGACGTGACGGGCAACCGTTTCCGAGCTTCCGGCGTGCCCGTCTTCGATCCCGAGGGCAACCGCGGACGTCTGGACATCGATCTCAACCTGCAACATCTTTCCAACATCGCCTACGACCTGCGTGTGGCGCCCAACGAAATGCTGGTGCTCGACACGTCGGCCGAGGACAACGATTTCTTCTACGGCCGGGTCTATGCTTCGGGCATGGCCCGCATCAAGGGCGACAAGGGGCAGGTCGGCATGGACATCGCCGCGTCGACCGAGGGGGATTCCTATTTCTCGATGCCGCTTTCCAGCAAGTCGAACATCTCCTATGCCGATTTCGTGGTTTTCGAGAAACCCGTCTCCGTCGATACGCTCGATCAGGTCATGCGCAAGAAATTGTCGTTCGAGCGCAAGCGGCGTCAGAAGTCGGTCGACGGCAACCGCATGGATATTGCCTTGGCGCTCGACGTGCGGCCCAACGTGGAAGTCGAGCTGGCCGTGTCGGGCAATACGGTAAAGGCCCGTGGCGACGGTACGCTCAATTTGCAGATCAACCCCCGTTCGAACGTCTTCGAAATGTACGGCGATTATACGATCCGCGAGGGTAGCTACCTGCTTTCGTTGCAGAACATCATCAACAAGCGTTTTACCATCGAAAACGGTTCTTCGATCCAATGGACTGGCGGGCCGATGAACGCCTTGCTCGACATCGACGCCGTTTACAAGCTCAAGGCGTCGTTGCAGCCGCTTTTGCAGGGCACTACCGACAAGCTCTCCACCGACCGGTCGGTGCCCGTGGAGTGCGTCATCCATCTGGGCGAGCGGCTTTCGAATCCCGAGGTCACGTTCGACGTCCATGTTCCCGCCTCCGATCCCGAGACGCAGACCCTCATCGCCAATGCGCTGGCGACGCCCGAGTCGGTCAACATGCAGTTCCTCTACCTCTTGTTGTTCAATAGTTTCCTGGCCGAGAACAATGCCGCCGCCAGCTCCAACATCGGCGCTTCGGTGTCGGCTGCCACGGGGCTGGAGTTCCTCTCCAACCAGTTGAGCAACCTGCTTTCGTTGAGCGACTACAACCTCATGATCCGCTACCGTCCCCGCTCCGAACTGACGGGCGAGGAGGTCGATTTCGGGCTTTCCAAAAGCCTGATCGACGACCGTCTGATCGTCGAACTCGAAGGCAATTATCTGATCGACAACAAGCAGGCCGTAAGCAACTCGGAGGTCTCCAACTTCATGGGCGAGGCCTATGTTACCTACCTGATCGACCGGGCCGGTGCGCTCAAGTTGAGGGCCTTTACCCAGACCATCGACCGTTTCGACGAGAACCAGGGTTTGCAGGAGACCGGCATCGGAATCTATTATAAGGAGGATTTCAATAATTTCCGCGATCTGCGCCGCCGGGTGCGGGAACGCTTTACCAACAAAAAGCGCCAAGCCCGCCGCGCAGCCCGCAGGGCCGAGAAAGAAGAGCGACGGAGTGCGGAGAAAGAAGCCGTAACCGGTGCTGCGCTGGGCAGAGAGGACGATGAGAACGGTGCGGTGTGGGTCGACGATGAACGGTAACCGGTGCTGCACTGCCCGGGGTGCCGTAGAAAATGCACCCGGATTACGATGCGAGTGAAATATTATGATTTGAAACTTAAATAAATTTTATACTATGATGACTTTTTTGCAGGCCGCCGAGGGAGTGGTCATGAGCGAGGAAACCCGTATGGGGTTGTGGACTTTGTTTACCAAGGGCGGTTGGTTGATGTGGCCGCTGTTGGCATTGGGCGGTGTGACGATCTTCATCTTCGTGGAGCGTTTCATGGCCATCCGCAAGGCTTCGGTGTTGGACATGAATTTCATGAATCGCATCCGTGATTACATTTCCGACGGCAAGATCGCCGTGGCCATCAACTTGTGCAAGAAGACCGACACGCCCGTCGCCCGCATGATCGAGAAAGGTATCGGACGCATCGGGCGGCCGATGAGCGATGTTCAGACGGCCATCGAGAACGTCGCCAACCTCGAAGTGTCGAAGTTGGAGAACGGTCTGCCGTTCCTGGCCACGATCGCTGGCGGTGCGCCGATGATCGGTTTCCTCGGCACGGTGCTGGGCATGGTGCAAACTTTCATGGATATGTCCGCCGCCGGCGGTACGGTCGACTTGGGGTTGCTTTCGCACGGTATGTATGTCGCCATGGTTACCACCGTGATGGGTCTGCTGGTCGGCATCCCCGCCTACTTCGGTTACAACTACTTGGTGGCGCGCATCGAGAAGCTGGTGTTCCGCATGGAGGCCAATTCGATCGCGTTCATGGATATTTTGAATCAACCCGTTCAAAAGTAGTTCGTTATGGCTATCAAACATGGTTCGAAAGTCGACAAGTCGTTTTCGGCTTCGTCGATGACCGACTTGATGTTCCTGTTGTTGTTGTTTCTGTTGATCGCAACGACGCTCATCAACCCCAACGCCTTGAAACTGATGCTGCCCAAGAGTTCCAACCAGCTCAAGGACAAGGCTATGACTACCGTATCCATCCAACAGAGCGGCAATTCCTATAATTATTATGTGGAATTGGATCGCGTCGACGGCATCCGGGGCGTCGAGCAGGCGCTGCGTTCGCGGCTCGACGGGCAGCAGGAGGCCACCGTGTCGCTGCATTGCGACAAGACCGTGGCGGTCGACGAGGTGGTCAAGGTGATGAACATTGCCAAGGACAACGGCTACAAGTTGATTTTGGCGACAACGGCAAACTGATGTATTACTACGATCCGAACGATGGAGGCCCGCGCCGGTGGGCGATCGTCGCCGCGGTGTTCTATGCCGTGGCCTTGGGCGTTGCGTTCGCCGCGGTGTCGTTCGATTTCACGCCTGTGGTGCAGAAGCCCGGCGACACGATCTTCGTGGAGTTCGTCGAGCCGCCCGTAGTCGAGCCGCCGCCGCCCGTCGAGCCGGCAGCGCAGGCCCGTGTGCACGATGCCGCCGACTACGAGGAGCGCACGGCGCAGATCCGGGGCGACGATCCCGAGACCCGCACGCCCAACCCCAAGGCGCTGTTCAACATGAATAAGAGCGGTGCCGACGAACCCGCCGACGCCGGCAACCGTCACGCTCGCGAAGGCGAGGAGCAGGCTGCCGGAACCGGGCCGGGGGCCGATGCCGACGGGTTGGATCAGCTCGACAAGGGGTTGCAGGGGCGCGGTTTGGTGGGCCATCTGCCGCGGCCTTCCTATCCCGGCACGCGGAGCGGCAAGATCGTTGTGCGGGTTACCGTAGGGTCGCGGGGCGAGGTGACGAGCGCCGCTTTCGAGCCGAAGGGGTCTACCGAGAGCGACCCGCAGTTGGTCGAGGCAGCCTTGGCTGCGGCCCGCAAAGCCCGTTTTACCGAAAGCCGTGCTACGGTGCAGGGCGGTACGATAACCTATGTTTTCCGCATGGAATAACGATGGGACTTCGCTGGTTTTCCGGAGTTGCCGGAAAGACGATGCGATATATATAATGACATATTATTATGATGTTTACTCGTTTATTTTTGATTTGCGTTTTTTTTGCAGGTATGTGTTTTGCGGAATGCCGGGCCGGGGCGCCGTCGTCGGAAGTCGCCGTTGGGCAGCAGCCGGCCGGCAAGGGTGCGCAGTTGGTGTTGCCTGTGGCAACGTATGATTTCGGCGACGTGCCGCGCAAGGGCGGTGCGCTGACCCGGGATTTCGTCTTTCGCAACGAGGGTTCGGCTCCGTTGGTCATCGTGCGCGTGCTCACGTCGTGTTCGTGTTTCAAAGCATCGTTTCCCAAGCGTCCTGTGGCGCCCGGCGGGCAGGGCATCATCCGCGTGACCTACGAGCCGCTCAAGAGCGAGCCGGGCACCTTCAACAAGGTGTTGCAGATCTATTCCAACTCGGCCGGCGGCCGCGAGATCATTACCGTGCAGGGCAATTCGATCGAATAAAAAGATCCGTTGCCGGACAAAGCGCGGAGGATGGTAAGTATTTTTTTTGTGCATTGAAAATAACGTCGTCATGTCAGTTCTTCTTTTTACCAACGCCACTATTTTGCCGATGACTGCCGTCGGAGGGGAGCCCCGTACGTTCTGCGGCGCTTTGGGCGTCGCGGGCAACCGCATCGCTTTCGCTTCGGACGATCCCCGGGACGAGGCCGGCTTCCGGGCCGTGCATCCCGATGCCCGCATCCTCGATTGCCGGGGCAAGCTGCTGATGCCGGGGCTGATCGACACCCATTGCCATGCCGCTATGACTTTGCAGCGCAGCTATGCCGACGACATTCCGCTCATGACGTGGCTCAACGACTACATCTGGCCGTTCGAGGCGCGTCAGACGCCCGACGACGTGGTGTTGGGCATGACGCTGGGCATCGCCGAGATGTTGCTCGGCGGCGTTACGTCGTTCGCCGACATGTATTATTTCGAAAACCGCTGTGTCGAGACGGTCGACCGCCTGGGCATCCGGGCCATGCTCGGTTGCAATTATTTCGATACGAACATCGACGAGGTATTTCCCCAGATCGAGGAGGCCGTGCGTCTGGCTGCCGGTCGCGACCGCATCCGCATCGGCGTGGCGCCGCATGCGCCCTATACGGTCTCGCAGGAGAATCTGTTGCGCGGCAAGGCATTGGCCGACCGCTTGGGGCTGCACCGCATGATCCATGTGGCCGAGACGCAGGACGAGGTGCGCATCGTGTGCGAAAACTTCGGATGTTCGCCCGTCAAGTATCTCGATTCGATCGGCTTCCTCGACCAGCGGACGATCGGTGCCCATTGCGTATGGGTCGACGACGAGGATATCGACATTTTGGCGCGGCGCGGTGTGACCGTTTCCCACAATCCGCAGAGCAACATGAAGATTTCCAGCGGTGTAGCGCCCGTGCAGCGGATGCTCCAGCGCGGGGCGCTCGTGACCGTGGCTACCGACGGCCCTTGCTCGAACAACGATCTGGACATGTTCGAGGAACTGCGTACGGCGGCATTCTTGCAGAAGTCCGCCACGGGCGATCCGCTGGCGCTTCCGGCTTACGAGGCGCTGCGGTTGGCGACCGTCAACGGCGCCCGGGCCATGGGGCGTGCCGACGGCGAGCTGGGCGTGCTGCGTGCCGGCGCCTTGGCCGACGTGGTGGTAGTCGATCTTCAGAAACCCCATTTGCAGCCGATCCACGACGTGATGTCCAACCTGGTTTATTGCGGCAAGGCGGCCGACGTCGAGACGGTGGTGATCGACGGACGCATCGTGGTCGAAAACCGGCGCATCGAGGGACTCGACCTGCCGCAGCTTTACCACGATGCCGCGGCAGCCGTCGAGCGGATCAAGAAAGGGTAGCGAACTATGCGGGATCGGCCGGTGCGGGTTGCAGCTCTGAAGTTGCGGGAATTCTGAATCCAGCCGTCGCAAAATCGCCGCGTCCCGATCTTCGGCTCCGAATATTTCGGCTTTCCCCTCTTTCGCAGAACGATGCTGCGGAAGAGGGGATTTCATTCCCACTTCGACATGGGCTTATAATCGTCTTATTTCCTTTTGCCCGGCCATTCTGTGTTTTTTCCCAGCTTTCCCGCGGCCCAAAAAATCATTCTGCTCCTGCTTTTCTGCCGCTTGTTTTGTCGTTCTTTTTTCGGGGTATCGTTTGTTCTATATTTCCGCATGATTGTTGTATTGCGGGAATTTGCACGCAATCAGAAAACTTTTTTTGTTTCGTGAGTTTTCTTGCGTATATTTGTGCCTGCATATACGATAAATAGTTCTATTTTACCTTTTACCCGAATCATGACACAGAAGGATCGGATCGTCGAGCAAACTATGCACATGTTCGTCGCTCAGGGCATCAAGTCGGTGCGTATGGACGACATCGCGCAGCAGTTGGGCGTGTCGAAACGTACGCTCTACGAGTTGTTCGGCGACAAGGAGGGCTTGCTCTATCTGGCCATGTCTTGTTATTTCGAACAGCATCGGAAGCAATGGACCGAGTTGGGCAGCGATGCGGACAATGTGTTGGAGCGTTTGTTTCTGGTGTTGGGCAACGTCATGGAGCATTCCGAGACGACTTATCGGATATTGGAGAACCTCCGCAAGTTCTATCCCGAGGTCTACCAGAAATTGATGCGCGAAAGTTACGAGCAGAACAAGTTGGAGTTGCGCCGCATGTTGGAGCAGGGGATCGCCGAGGGATTCTTCATCGACAGCATCAATATCGAACTCTCCATTCTGGTTTTTTATTATACGGCTACGGCCATTACGACACGCAGGGAGTTGATTCCGTTTGAGGGAATTAGCGAGCGCGGCGCTTTCATGCAGATCGTCAGCATCTTTTTCCGGGGCATCTCTACCGCCCGGGGGGGGGAGATCATCGACGGGTTCTTGAAGCGCTGGCGGTTCGACAAACAGGAAAAACGAATCATTGAATAGATAAGTATGAAAAAAGTAGTTCTGACGCTCTGCCTGGCCGTCATGGGTTCTTTCGGCGCTTCGGCACAGATGAAGTTGTCGTTGGCCGACGCGATCGACTTGGCTTTGAGCGAGAATCCCACCGTCAAGGTGGCTGAACTGGAGGTGCAGCGCTTCGATTACGTGAAGCGCCAGACGTGGGGCAACCTCTTGCCGCAGCTCTCGGCTGCGGGCAGTTACCAGCGTTCGATCGTCAAGTCGGAGATGCGGGGCGGCATTTCGTTCGGCGCCGACAACACGTTCGCCGTGCAGGGCGATCTGTCGCTGCCCCTTTTCGCACCGCAGGTTTACCGCACCATGAAGTTGAACGACACGCAGATGGCTGCGGCCGTCGAGGCGGCGCGCGGGTCGCGCATCGCGTTGGTCGCCGAGGTCAAGAAAGCGTTCTACAACATTTTGTTGGCCGAGCAGTCGCTCGAAGTGCTTCGCGAGTCGGAGGCCACCGTCCAGCGTACGGTCGACGACACCGAGTTGCAGTACAGCCACGGGCTGGCTTCCGAGTACGATCTGTTGACCGCGCAGGTGCAGTTGAGCAACCTGCGGCCTACGATTCTCCAGACCGAAACATCGATCCGTCTGGCCAAGCTCCTGCTCAAGATGTATCTGTCGATTCCCGAGCAGATCGAGATCGAGGTCGAGGGGCAGTTGGACGGCATGCGCGACGAGGTGCTCGCGGGCACCGACGGGCTGACCGACGACGTGTCGCAGAACTCCGACCTGCGGACGCTCGAATTGCAGGAGGAGTTGTTGCGGCGTCAGCTCAAGGTCGCCAATGCGTCGCGGTGGCCGAGCCTCGGGGCTTTCGGTTCGGCGACCTATACGGGCAACGACATGGAGCCGTTCATGGGTATGGGTGCCGATGACGGGCCGAAGTTTTTTTGGACGAACCCCATCACGGTGGGCGTGCAGCTCTCCGTGCCGATCTTCGCCGGCCTGACTAAGATGAACAAGTCGCGCGAGATCAAGAATCAGATCGCCCAGATCGCCTTGCAGCGTACCTATGCCCGGCAGCAGGTCGACGTGCAGATGCGTTCGGCGCTCAACGACCTGCTTACCGCGCGCGAGACGATGTTCGCCCAGGAGCGCACCGTCGCGCAAGCCCGCAAGGCCTATTCCATCTCCGATACGCGTTATCGTGCCGGAGCCGGGACGATCCTCGAACTCAACAGCGCCCAGCTGGCGCAGACGCAGGCCCAGCTCAACTATTCGCAGGCTATCTACGATTACCTTTCGGCCAAGGCCGAGTACGACCGGATCGTCGGGCGGGAAAAATAAATAAGCGAGCCGGGGCCGCAGGGGCGTTCCGACGTTCCGGCCTCGCGTCCGTGTGTTTACGAATAATTGTAAATTATCATAAGATGAAAAAATCAGCGATCATGTTGTTTGCGGCGGTGGCTTCGACCGCCTGCGTCAGCCGGACGACCACGACCGACGTCGCGGCCGATCCGCGGGTGTTGACCAAAAGCGCTGCGGTCGAGACGGCCGCCGTGCGTCTGACCGAGGAGTTCACTTCCGAAATCGAGCCTTACAAGGAGAACGACATCACGCCCGCTGCGGCCGGCGTACACATCGACCGCATCTTGGTCGACGTGGGCGACAAGGTGCAGGCCGGTCAGCTGCTCGTGACGCTCGACCCTACGCAGTATACCCAGGCCCGCGTGCAGCTCAAGACCGTCGAGGACGATTACAACCGCTTGCTGCCCGTCTATAAGGCCGGCGGCATCTCGGCTCAGCAGATCGAGCAGGCCAAGGCCCAGCTGGACGTGCAGCGCGAGGTGGTAGCCAACCTGAAGAAGAATATCGAGGTGCGTTCTCCGATCTCGGGCGTCGTCACGGCCCGAAACTACGAGTCGGGCGATTTGTTCGCCGCGCAGCCCATTCTGCACGTCATGCAGATCGATCCGTTGAAGGTCGTGGTCAACATTTCGGAACAATATTTCCCCAACGTGCGTCTGGGCATGCCCGTAGAGTTGATGGTCGACATCTTCCCCGATAAGACCTTCACGGGCGCCGTGTCGTTGATCTATCCTGCGCTCGATCCCGCTACGCGTACGTTCAAGGTCGAGGTGCGCGTGCCCAATGCCGACCGCACGCTGCGTCCCGGTATGTATGCCCGCACGATCTTCGACTTGGGCGAGAAGCAGGGCGCCCTGGTGCCTGACGTCGCCATCCAGAAGCAGGTGGGCACAGCCGAGCGCTACCTCTATGTCATCGTCGGCGATTCTGTCGCCGAGCGCCGCGCCGTGAAGCAGGGCCGTCAGGTCGGCGACCGCGTGGATGTGCTTTCCGGCGTCGAGCCGGGCGAACAGGTGGCCGTCACGGCGCTTTCGAAGCTCTTCGACGGGGCCAAGGTCACCATTAAACAGGATTAAAGCCGCTGACTCATGAAAATCTACGAAAGTGCGGTTCGCAAACCGATTTCCACGGTTCTGCTGTTCGTGGGCGTGATCGTCTTCGGATTGTTCTCGCTCATGAATCTGGCCGTGGACCAGTATCCCGAAATCGAGATTCCTCAGATTTCGGTCATCACGATGTACCCCGGTGCCAACGCCGCCGACATCGAAACCAACATCACGCGTGTGCTGGAGGACAACCTCAACACCGTGAACAACCTCAAGAAGTTGACTTCCAAGTCGCAGGATAACGTCTCGATGATTACCGTCGAGTTCGAATACGGTTCCGACCTCAACGAGGGGGCCAACGAAATCCGCGACGTGGTGTCGCGCGTGCAGTCGATGCTGCCCGACGACGTCGACTATCCCACGATCTTCAAGTTCTCCACGTCGATGATCCCCGTCATGATGCTCGCCGTGACGGCCGAGGAGAGCTATCCGGCGCTCAATAAGATTCTCGATGACAAGCTGGTCAACGTCCTCAACCGTGTCGACGGCGTGGGTGCCGTCTCGGTCGTGGGTGCTCCCGAGCGCGAGATACAGATCAACGTCGATCCTACGAAGCTCGACGCCTATGGGCTTTCGGTCGAGCAGCTCGGACAGATCATCGCCGCCGAGAACGTCAACATTCCCAGCGGTACGATCGACATCGGCAATAATACATACAACATCAAGGCCGACGGCGAGTTCAAGCTCTCCGACGAGTTGCGCAAGGTCGTGGTTTCGAACCTCGGCGGCCGCACCGTGATGCTTACCGACGTGGCCGAAATCCGCGATACGCTCGAAAAGGCCACCATGGACGAGCGCGTCAACGGCAAGCGCGGCGTGCGCGTGATCTTCCAGAAGCAGTCGGGTTCGAACACCGTGGATATTGTCCACCAGATCCAGAGCCGCCTGCCCGAGATCCAGCGTTCGCTGCCCAAGGACGTCAAGATGGAGTTGATCTACGAGGCTTCGCAGGAGATTACCGACGCTATCGGATCGCTCTCCGAGACGGTCATGTATGCCTTCATCTTCGTCGTGCTCGTCGTCATGATCTTCCTCGGGCGCTGGCGTGCCACGTTCATCATCTGCATGACCATCCCCGTGTCGTTGATCTGTTCGTTCATCTATCTGTTCGCCACAGGGTCGACGCTCAACATCATCTCGCTCTCCTCGCTTTCGATCGCTATCGGTATGGTCGTCGACGACGCTATCGTGGTGCTCGAAAACATCACTTCGCATATCGAGCGCGGCTCGAATCCCAAGGAGGCGGCCATCTACGCCACCAACGAGGTGTGGTTGTCGGTCATCGCTACCACATTGGTCGTCGTCGCCGTGTTCCTGCCCCTTACGATGGTGCCGGGCATGGCCGGTATTCTGTTCCGCGAGTTGGGTTGGATCGTGACGATCGTCGTCTGCGTCTCGACCACGGCGGCCATTTCGCTTACGCCCATGATGTCGGCCTATTTGTTGAAGCTCGATGGCGGCGTCCATGACTACAAGGGCCTCGGCGTGATCTACAAACCCATCGACCGCGCCCTGGAGTGGCTCGACAATGCCTATGCTCGTGCGCTCGATTGGGTGGTGCACCACCGCCGCATCACTTTCGGCAGCATGATGGCGCTCTTCCTCGCTTCACTGGGACTCGTCGCGCAGGTGCCTACCGAGTTTTTCCCGCCTTCGGACAACAGCCGTATTTCGGCCATCGTCAAGCTGGAGCAGAACCTCTCGATGGAGTATACTGCCCGGGTCGCGCGGCAGATCGACAGCATCGTCTACGCGAAGTTCCCCGAGGTGGTCATCGTCTCGGCTTCGGCCGGCGCCAACTCCTCGGACAACGCCTTTGCGGCGATGCAGACCACCGGTTCGCACATCATCAACTACAACATGCGCCTTTCCGATGTCGGCCTGCGCGAGCGTACGATCTACGAGATTTCCGACTTGCTGCGTGCCGAATTGGACGGCATTCCCGAGGTGCGTCAATATACCGTCACTCCGGGCGGCATGTCGGGCGGCATGAGCGGTTCGGCCACGGCCAACATCAAGGTCTTCGGTTACGATATGGACGTCACGAACGCCATCGCCAATGACTTGAAGGAGCGGCTCGGCGCTCTGGAGGGTACGCGCGACGTGCAGCTTTCGCGCGACGACCTGCGCCCCGAATACAATGTCGTCTTCGATCGCGACCGTTTGTCCTACTACGGCATGAACCGTGTTACGGCGGCACAGGCCGTGCGCAACCGCATCGATGGTTTGACGGCTTCGAAATATCGTGAGGACGGCGACGAGTACGACATCATCGTCCGCTATGGCGAGCCGTTCCGCACGCGGGTCGAGGATGTCGAGAACATCACGCTCTACAACATGCAGGGTCGGCCCGTCAAGCTCAAGGAGGTCGGCAAGGTGCAGGAGGAGTATGCCGCGCCCGAAATCCAGCGCGAGAACCGCCAGCGTGTCATTACCGTGCAGTCGACCTTGGGTGCCGGCGTGGCGTTGGGCGACGTGGTGGCCGAAATCCAGGAGTTGATCGCCGATTATCCGCTGCCCGACGGCGTCGACCTCGAAATCGGCGGTACGGTCGAGGATCAGGGCGATGCTTTCCGCGACTTGTTGACGCTCTTCGCGCTGATCGTCATCCTGGTCTACATCGTCATGGCCACGCAATTCGAGTCGCTGAAGTTCCCCTTCATCATCATGTTTACCATTCCGTTCGCTTTCACGGGCGTCTTCCTGGCTTTGTGGATGACTTCTACGCCTTTGTCGCTCATCGCCTTGATCGGTGCCATCATGCTGGTGGGCATCGTTACCAAGAACGGTATCGTCATGGTCGATTACATGAACTTGTTGATCGAGCGCGGCTCGGGCGTCTTCGACGCGGTAATCGCTGGCGGCAAGAGCCGTCTGCGTCCCGTCTTGATGACGTCGTTTACTACGATTCTGGGTATGCTGCCTCTGGCCATCGGTACGGGTGCCGGTTCGGAGACTTGGCAGCCGATGGGTATCGCTGTCATCGGCGGTCTGACCTTTTCGACGATCCTTACGCTTTTCATCGTGCCGGTGCTCTACTCGATTATGGTCAACCGTGCCCAGCGCAAGGAGCGCGAGAAGCTGGCCCGGCTGGCTACCGAGCAGCAGGCCCGCGAATTAAAGTAAGTTGATTCTTCGTTCCGGAGCCGCTGCCGTTTTCCGATCGTGCCGCGTGCTTCGGGACGAACCAAGAAAAAAGATATGAAAGCAGTATTTTTGTCCTATAATCAGGCCCTTACCGATCGGGTAAATCGTATTCTCGACGAGCAGGGCATCCGCGGTTTTACGCGTTGGGCCTTGACCGAAGGCCGCGGTTCGGCCGACGGCGAACCTCACTACGGCACGCATGCCTGGCCTTCGATGAACGCGTCGGTGCTGGCCATCGTCGAGGATGGGCAGGTCGCGCCTTTGATGGAGGCGTTCCGCGCTATGGATGCCGCGACCAAGATGCAAGGTTCCCGGGCGTTCTACTGGAATATCGAAGGCGGATTCTGAAGCCGGGAGGAGCCAGGCGAAACCGGGAGAATCGGTAGAAATTCTCGTTCAGGCTTCTTTTTCGGTAGTTTCAAGTTCCGAATTTTCCGTCCTTTTTTGAAACGCGTTGCCTCGGCAGCGCGTTTTTTGTGTTTCGGGGTATGCTTGCGGTGTCCCGCTTGCCTTCGGGGCGCCGTTTCGGCCGGGCGCCGGATTCGGCAGGAAAGCAGCGGGGCGAATTTTTAATTTTTCATTTTTAATTCTTAATTTTGCAAGAATGAAGTTCACTTTTTTGGGAACGGGCACTTCGCAGGGCGTGCCGGTAATCGGGTGCCGATGCGAGGTCTGCACGTCGCAGGATGCGCGCGACAACCGCCTGCGCACGTCGGCGATGGTCGAGACCCGCGGTGTACGGTTGATAATCGACGCCGGGCCGGATTTCCGTTGCCAGATGCTGTGTGCGGGCGTGCGGCATGTCGATGCCATCTTGTTGACGCACGAGCATAAAGACCACACGGGCGGGCTGGACGATGTGCGGGCGTTCAATTTCGTCGATTATCCGCCCGCCGTGCACGAAGTCGACATCTTCGCCGCACCTGCCGCTGCGGCTGTCGTGCGCAAGGATTTCGACTACGCCTTTGCGGCGAACAAGTATCGCGGTGTGCCGGTAATCGGATTGCATGAGATCGACCCCGCGGAGCCGTTCGAGGTCAAGGGCGTGAAGATCGTCCCCGTCGCCGGTCATCATTCGCCCCGCTTCACGGTCACGGGCTATCGCATCGGGCCGTTGGCTTATCTGACCGATTTCAAGACGATCGCCGATGGCGAGGTCGAGAAGTTGCGCGGTGTCGAAGTGTTGGTGGTCAATGCTTTGCGATTTGCGTTGCATGATTCCCATTTCAACGTCGACGAGGCGCTGGCACTCGTTCGCAGGGTAGGGCCGCGCAAGGCTTTCCTTACGCATATGTCCCACGAAATCGGGTTGCATGCCGTGGTTGAACCGACGCTGCCCGAGGGGGTGCGCATGGCTTATGACGGCTTGCAGATAGAAATGCACGAAGACTTTTTGTGAACCGGGCGGAGGAGGCCGACGGCTTGGGTGCGCCGGGACAAGAAAAGCAACATGAAAGTAGATGGATATGGAAGATTTCAAGAATAAGACGGTCATTGTGACCGGTGCTTCGTCGGGTATCGGCGAGGCTTTGGCGCGCGAGTTCGCATCGCGCGGCGCGCGGGTGGTTATGGGTGCCCGCAGTGTGGATAAGTTGCAGCTTCTTGCTGGAGAAATCCGCGCCCAGGGTGGGCAGGCGGCTTATTGCGGGGTCGACGTGACCAAGCCCGAGGAGTGCCGCGGGCTGATCGACACGGCCGTACGCGAGTTCGGCGGCATCGACGTGCTGATCTGCAACGCCGGGCTTTCGATGCGGGCGCTTTTCGACGAGGTAGACCTCGAAGTGCTGCATCGTTTGATGGACGTCAACTTCTGGGGTACGGTCAACTGCTGCAAATATGCGTTGCCCTATCTTCAGGCGTCGAAAGGTTCGGTCGTCGGCGTGTCGTCGGTGGCCGGTCTGCATGGTTTGCCCGGTCGTACGGGCTATTCGGCGTCGAAGTATGCGATGACCGGATTTTTGGAGACGCTGCGCATCGAAAACCTCAAGAAAGGGTTGCATGTCATGATCGCCTGTCCGGGATTCACGGCGTCGAACGTGCGTTTCTCGGCTCTCACGGCCGACGGTTCGCAGCAGGGCGAGACGCCGCGCAACGAGTCCAAGATGATGACCTCCGCCCAGGTGGCGCGGATTATTGCCCGCGACGTGCGGCGCCGCAAGCGGCTGTGTCTGATGGAGGCCGAGGGGCGCGCCACGCATTTTGTCAAGAAGTTCGCCCCGGCGTTCCTCGACCGCATGTTCTACTTGGTCATGGCCCGCGAACCCGACAGCCCGCTGAAGTAGGGAGAGCCGCCGGCCGGTGCGCGCTGCTGCCGGCCCGCAGACTTTGTGGAAACCCACCCCTTGTGTTCTTGACTCAGAGACGGGGAGCCGGGTGCTGGGAGTTGGGAGCGTTCCGGTGCCGGCTGCTGGGAGTTGGGAGCGTTCCGGTGCCGGCTGCTTGCTCCCTTATCCGAAAAAGCCCTCTGTCCTCCGAAAAAAGCCCTCTGTCCTCCGAAAAAAGCCCTTCCGCACAAAGGCGGAAGGGCTTTTTCGGTGTTCTTGCCGGATGCTATTTGAAGAATATCGATGAGATTTCCTTGTAGTTGTGTACGCGTTCGATCACATCGGCAAAGAGGTCTGCTACGGTCAGCACCGTGAATTTGTGCAGGTCTTTGTCGGGGTTGAGCGGTATGGTGTCGGTAACGATTACCTCCTGCAAGGCGCTGTCGTTGATTCGTTCGTAGGCCGGGCCGGAAAGCACGGGGTGGGTAATGGCAGCTCTTACGCTCTTCGCACCGCGGGCCATGAGCATGTCGGCGGCCATGCAGATCGTGCCGGCCGTGTCGATCATATCGTCCACGATCAGGATGTTGCGTCCCTCGACTTCGCCGATGGCGGTCATCTTGCCCACCACGTTGGCCTTGGCGCGCTCCTTGTGCGAAATGATGATCGGCGTGCCCAAGAGCTTGGCATAGGTGTTCGCACGCTTGGCACCACCCATGTCGGGGGCTGCGATCGAGAGGTCTTCGATGTTCAGACTGCGGATGTAGGGCACGAAGATGCCGCTGGCATAGAGCGCATCCACCGGCACGTCGAAGAAACCCTGTATCTGGTCGGCATGCAGATCCATCGTCATGATGCGGTCGGCACCCGCGGCCCGCAGCATGTTGGCCACCAACTTGGCGCCGATCGGCACGCGCGGGCGATCCTTGCGGTCCTGGCGCGCCCATCCGAAGTAGGGCATCACGGCCACGACCTGATGGGCCGAGGCGCGGCGTGCGGCGTCGACCATCATCAACAACTCCATCAAGTTGTCCGAGGGCGGAAAGGTCGACTGGATGATGAAGACCGTGCAGCCGCGGATCGATTCGTTGTAGCAGGGCTGGAATTCGCCGTCGCTGAAGCGGAGCACTTCCGACTGTCCGAGTGTCGTCCCGAAGCTGGCGGCGATCTTCGCAGCTAAATACTCCGAGCCGCGGCCTGCGAAAATCTTGATTTTGTGGATTGCCATAGGAGGTTATGGATTTTGATGGTGCAAAGATAGCATAATCATAGATAACTATACGTACTTTCGACCTAAAAATTTCATATCCCTGATGATTTCGACGACCGGACAACCGAGTAGGGAAAATCGGAAAGAAAAGGATCGGAGGAAAGAGGAAAAAAGAAGAAAGGGGAGAGGAAGGGGAGAGGAAAGGGAGAGGAAGGGGAGAGGAAGGGGAGAGGAAGGGGAGAGGTACTGGGGATGTTGGGAGTATATCCGGGTTGTGCGCGCCGGGGCGGGGCCGGAGTATCCGGGTTGTTGGTGCGGGTGTTCGGAGGAAGTTTGGAAGAGGGCTTCCTCCTCCCTATTTTATTGGGCCGGGTTGTCCAGACACTCCCCGATGAACGTCAGAATTTCTTCGCGTCCTGTCCCTTTGGCCGACGAGGAGACCAGCATCGGAGGAAATTCCTCCCATTGTTCCGATAGTACGGTGCGGTAGCGGTCGACGCTGCGGCGCACCTGGGTCTGCGAGAGCTTGTCGGCCTTGGTAAAGATGATCCCGAACGGCACGCCGTTGCGGCCCAGCATCTCGATGAAACGCAGGTCGATCTTCTGGGGTTCGAGCCGCGCATCGACCAGCACGAACAGGAAGTGGAGTTTCTCGCAGCGCAGTACGTAGTCCGTGATGAGTTTCGAGAAGTCGTCGCGCTGGCTCTTCGACGTGCGGGCGTAGCCGTAGCCCGGCAGGTCGACCAGATACCACGCGTCGTCGATGCGGAAGTGGTTGATCAGCCGTGTCTTGCCCGGCGTGCCCGATACTTTGGCCAGCCCCGTGCGGCCCGTCAGCATGTTGATGAGCGACGATTTGCCCACGTTGCTGCGGCCGATGAACGCAATGTCGCGCAGGTCGTCTTTCGGGACTTGCGCAATGCGTTCGGAGCTGCACTTGAATTCGGCTTTGGCGATCTGCATGGCGGCGTCGGAATAGGTCGTTGAATCAATATCCCAGAATGCGAAGCATCGAGCGGTAGGATTGTTCCTTGGCGAACAGACGCGTGTAGTATTCGTTGTCCGACTTGTCGCGGTCGATGATGACGTGCTTGGGTGCCGGGATGAGGCAGTGCTGGATGCCGCCGAAGCCGCCCAGCGATTCCTGGTAGGCACCCGTGTGGAAGAAACCGATATACTGCGTGTTGCCCTTTTCGAGTTTGGGCAGGAAGATGGCGTTGGTGTGGCACTCCGAATTGTAGAAGTCTTCGCTGTCGCACGTCAGTCCGCCGAGGAAAACGCGCTGGTATTCCTTATCCCAGTTGTTTACCGCCAGCATGATGTAGCGCTGGTTGATGCCCCACGTGTCGGGCAGCGTAGTGATGAACGACGAGTCGATCATGTACCAGTTTTCGCGGTCGTTCTGCTGTTTCTGGTTGACGATCGAGTAGAGCGCCGCGCCGCTTTCGCCTACGGTAAACGATCCGAACTCGGTAAATATGTTGGGTTCGTCGACACCGTTGCGCTGGCAGATGTTCTTGATCTGGGCTACGATCTCCTCGGTCAGGTATTCGTAGTCGTATTCGAAGTTGAGCGAATTCTTGATCGGGAAGCCGCCGCCGATGTTGAGGCTGTCCAGCTCGGGGCAGATGGCCTTCAGCTCGCAGTAGACGTTCATGCACTTCGACAGCTCGTTCCAGTAGTAGGCCGTGTCCTTGATGCCCGTGTTGATGAAGAAGTGCAGCATCTTGAGCTGGAACTTCTTGCTGTTCTTGATCTTGGCTTTGTAGAAGTCCACGATGTCGTTGTAGCGGATGCCCAGGCGCGAGGTGTAGAAGTCGAACTTGGGTTCTTCCTCGCATGCGATGCGGATGCCGACCTTGCATTTTTTGGTAAAGGCGTCTTCGAAGAGGTCGATCTCTTCTTTGTTGTCGATCACGGGGATCGTGTTTCCGAAGCCGTCATTGACCAGCTGGGCGATGTTCTCTACGTATTGCGGGCGTTTGAAGCCGTTGCAGATGATGTAGCGGTCTTTGTCGACGATGCCGCTTTCGTAGAGCGCGTTGATGATGTGGATGTCGTAGGCCGAGGAGGTCTCCAGATGAATGTCGTTCTTCATGGCCTCCTCCAGCACGAACGAGAAATGGCTCGACTTGGTGCAGTAGCAGTAGTTGTACGACCCTTTGTAGTCGACTTTCGCCATCGCCACATTGAACATGCGCTTGGCCCGGTTGATCTGCTGGGAGATCTTCGGCAGATAGGTAATCTTCAGCGGAGTGCCGTATTGCTTGATGAGTTCCATGAGCGGAATGTCATGGAAGTTGAGTTCGTTGTCTTCAACGGAGAACTCGTCCTGCGGGAAGTCGAACGATTGTTCGATCAAGTCGATATACTTGTCTTTCATGGTCGGTTTTGTAGCTTGTCGGTAATCCGGCTTCGCTACATTGCAAATTTCGGGGCAAAGTAGCTCGTGCGGATTTTCTTCCGAACGGGGATGCAAAGTAGGCGAATATTTTCCTTTCCGCCAAACACTTTCGGGGTTTATTTCGAAAAAGCGCTCCGGATTTTGGTTTTTTCTGTGAAAAGAGGTAATTTTGAACCCTAAAAAGTAATCAGGTTCCGCCGTGTTGATTCCTATCATATCGCAGTATCTCAGGTCGCAGAAGCGGCTGGTCGTCCCGCAGATGGGCGCTTTCATCGTCAAGGACCCCGACAAGAGCGTGGTTTTCTCCGAGTTTCTCAAGCGGGACGACGGTGTGTTGCGCGGTCTGTTGCGCGAAAGCGGCATCGGCGACCTCGAAGCTGCAGGCGAGATCGACCGCTTCGTCTTCGAGGTAAGGCATGCCTTGCAGCAGGGAAACGAGTTCCCGCTCGAAGGGTTGGGCGTGTTGAAGCCCGGCCCCAACGGTACGATCGCTTTCGTTCATGATCCCCACCTCGTCGCTTCGGTGCACGGTGCGGAGGCGGCCGAGCGGCAGGCCCGGGCCGAGGCGGAAGCCAAGGTCGCGGAGGCGGCGGACGATGCCGGCGTTTCTGCACCGCATGCCGCTGCCGGGAAACAGCAGGGTAGCAAACAATTGTCGGAGAAGATCAAGACGCTTTACGACGGGCCGGGATTGTTCGACGAGGAGGAGCCGCAGCGTCCTTCGTTCCGTCCGCGCCGCCGTTCTTCGCGTTCGGACGAGTACTATGGGAAGCTGCCCCGGCGTCCGGCCATCGAGCAGACGATCGTCGTCAAGCGGCGTTCCGACCATTTCATCTGGATCGCGCTCGTCGCCACGGCCATCGCCCTGGGGGCCATCGCTTTCGGTCATTGGTGCGACACGCGCGACCAGGAGACCGTGCCGCTGCGGTATATTTCCGAGGAGCAGGCGCCGTTCGGCTCCGAGGCTTACTAATTCCAGATTCGAATGACAGAAATCACTACGGTAAAACAGCGTTTCGGCATCATCGGCACCTCTCCGCTTCTGGATCGGGCGCTCGACGTGGCGTTGCGCGTGGCTCCCACCGATCTGACGGTGCTGGTTACCGGCGAAAGCGGCGTGGGCAAGGAGTTTTTTCCGCAGGTCATCCATGCCTTTTCGGCCCGCAAGCACAATAAGTATATCGCCGTCAACTGCGCCGCCATTCCCGAGGGAACGATCGATTCGGAGTTGTTCGGCCATGAAAAGGGCGCCTTTACCGGTGCTTTCGAGGCTCGCAAGGGGTATTTCGAGGAGGCCGACGGAGGTACGATTTTCCTCGACGAGGTGGCCGAGCTGCCGCTTTCGACGCAGGCGCGTCTGTTGCGCGTCTTGCAGACGGGCGAGTTTTTGCGCGTCGGGTCGTCGAAAGTCCAGAAGACCGACGTGCGCGTGGTCGCTGCAACGAATGTCGACCTTCCGCAGGCGATCGTTTCGGGGCGTTTCCGCGAAGACCTCTATTATCGTCTCGGTACCGTGCCCATCGTCGTGCCTGCGTTGCGCGAGCGGCCCGAGGACATCCCGTTGTTGTTCCGCAAGTTCGCTTCCGACGTCGCCACGCAGTACCGCATGCCCGCCGTCACGCTCGACGACGGTGCCCGGCAGTTGTTGACCGGGTATTATTGGCGGGGCAACATCCGGCAGTTGAAGAACGTCGCCGAGCAGATTTCGGCCATCGAGCAGTCGCGTGTCGTCACAGCCGAGATTTTGGGCCGTTATCTGCCTGAGCAGCACGCCGGCGCTTCCATCATGGCGGGTGCCGTGCCTTCCGGCGATGCGATGTCTTCCGAGCGGGAGTTGCTGTATAAGGTGTTGTTCGACATGCGGGCCGACATCAACGAGTTGAAACGCATGATGGGCGAGTTGATGCAGGGCGCCGGGGTGCACCGGGCCGAGCCGGCCGCCGACATCAAGGCGTTGCTGCCGTCGGCCGTTTCGTCGCCGGCTTCTCCGGTCGTGACGGCTCCGGCGACGGTAGCTTCGGGGACTGCCTATGCCGTGCCTCCGGTTTTCGCCGAAAGCGAGGATGTTACCGACGAACCGGTGCGCGAACTGACCAAGGCCGACGTGCAGCGCGAGCAGATCGTGCGGGCGTTGCGCCGCAACAACGGACGCCGCCGCGAAGCGGCCCGCGAACTTTTCATGTCCGAGCGTACTTTGTATCGCAAGATCAAGGAGTTGGGCATAGAGGAAAATTAGGAATCAACAAACAGCGATTTTAGAATTGAAACGTTTTCAAGTCATATTTGCGGTTTCGTTGTTCGTCGCGTCGGCGCTGGCCGGTTGCGGCGTGACGATCAAGTATTCGTTGTCCGGGGCTTCTATTCCGGCCGATGCCCGGACTTTTTCGGTGGCTTATTTTCCCAACAATGCTACGATGGTGTCGCCCATCTTGAGTTCGACGCTTACCGATGCGCTGGTCGATATTTTTTCGCGGCGTACGCGGTTGATGCAGGTCGACGAGGGCGGCGACTTCGCGTTCGAGGGCGAGATCATCAACTACACGTCGACCACCGCTTCGGTGTCGAGCGACGACTATGCCCTGCTCAACCGGTTGACGATCACTGTGCGGGTGCGGTTTACCAATGCGCTCGACGAGTCGCAGTCGTGGCCCGGCGGGCGGACTTTTTCGGCTTACGAGGATTACGATTCTTCGTTGTTGCTTACCGAGATCGAGGGCGACCTCATTCCGCAGATCGTCGATAAGTTGGTAACCGACATCTTCATGGCTTCGGCTTCCAATTGGTAATGCGTGCATTCGTTATGTTGAAATCTTGTTTTGTTTCGGCCGAGGCTGCTGCACAGCTTTCCGACCAGGAGTTGAACGATTGGATCGCTCGCTACCGGTGGTTCGTGCCGGCCCGCGTCGTGCGGCAGTCGCGGACAGGGAAAGCCGATCCGCAGCTTGCGCTCATGGCCCCGTGGCGTGCGCAGAGCAGCCTGCTTCAGCGGTCGGTCGATCTTGCGGCGTTGGCAAGGACTTCCGGTGCGTCGCAGCAAGCCGGGTATCCCGAACCGGATGATGCGGGGGAGTCTTCGCAGGCGGATGCCGAATCGCTTGAGTCGGAGGATGTGCGGATGCCGTCGGCTTGCGTCGATGCGTTGATCGATCGTTTTCTCTGCGAAAAGGATCTGCGCATCGTGGCCCAGGAGGGCGAACCCGAAAGCGAGGTGCGCATCCGTCCGGAGCTGGATGCCGACGACGAAGTGGTCTCCGAGCAGTTGGCTTCCATCTATCTGGCTCAGGGACTGACGGAGCAGGCCGTGGCGATTTATCGTAAATTAAGTTTGCTAAATCCCGAAAAAAGTATTTACTTTGCCGAACTTATTCGCCGGATAGAAAACAATAATTAAAATTCAACGTATATGTTATACACGATTTGCATTGTTCTGATCCTCCTTGCGAGTATCTTGGTAATCCTCGCCGTGTTGGTTCAGAATCCCAAGAGCGGCATGGCCGCCAATTTCGGTGCGTCGAATCAGGTGATGGGCGTGCGCGAGACGACGAATTTCCTGGAGAAGTTTACTTGGACGATGGCGGCTGCCATCGTGGTGCTCAGTCTCGTCGCTACGCTCGCCATGGACAAGGGCCGTGTTGCGGAGAGCAACCTGGAGATTTCCAAGGATGCCCAGGCCTTGCAGGAGCATGTCATCGATTCCGAGCTGCCCGCCATGCCGCAGGCCGGTCTGCCCGCCGAGGAGGCGCAGGCTGCCGATGCCGAGTAGATCCGATTCCGACCGAACGATAAAAAGCCGTGGTTTT
Organism: uncultured Alistipes sp.; assembly: GCF_910580175.1. GTDB lineage: Bacteria > Bacteroidota > Bacteroidia > Bacteroidales > Rikenellaceae > Alistipes. The sequence goes on along the minus strand of NZ_CAJTXD010000001.1, from coordinate 339,650 downwards.
CGCCACGGCTTTTTTGTTGATGTTGCAGGCCCGATCAAGAGCGTAAACGATGTCCGGGCATTGGTGCGACCAGGGAGCCGGAGTGTTTCGGACAGTGGATTGGATTGGGCCGGTTGTATGTTGTCGGCCGAACTGCGGGTGCCGGTGCAGCCGAATCTTTCGGCGGATGCCGGTCGTTACAATTCTTTGAGTGCCAGGCGCACGAGTTCTTCTGTTGTGGCGGCCGGGGTCGTGCGTAGAACGGCACGCAGCGCTTTTTCGGCTGCGGCCTTGCCGAAGCCCAGCATCGTGAGCGCCGCCAGTGCTTCGTCGGCCCGGGAGTCGCCCGCCGCGGCGCCTTCTGCTTCCAGCCCCGTCAGTTTGCCGCTCAGTTCGACGATGATCTTCTGGGCCGTTTTCAGTCCCAGTCCTTTCACGTTTTTCAGCAGTACGGCGTTGCCCGACGAGATGATGCCTTGCAGTTCGCCCGGCGAGTAGGTCGACAGGATCGTGCGGGCCGTGTTGCCGCCCACGCCCGAGACGCCCAGCAGCAGCCGGAAAAGTTCGCGTTCGGCCCGCGTAGCGAATCCGTAGAGCAGTTGCGCATCTTCGCGTACGATGTGGTGGACGAATAGTTTCGTTCGTTCGGCGTGTTCGATGGCCGCATAGGTTTCCAGCGATATGTTCACATAGTAGCCTACGCCCCCTGCGTCGAGCACAGCATAGGTCGGGGTCAGTTCGGCAATGACGCCGCTGATATATTCGTACATGCGTGTAAAATTTCAGAGGAATGTCAGGCAAAAATAAAGATTTTTTCTTACCTTTGTATTTCAAGCAAAGAATAATTCACTAAAAACAGAAAAACAGATATGAAAAAATTGCTTTTCATGGCCGGAGCCGTTGCCGCAGCGTTGACGGCTTGCGGGACGCAGGAGCAGAGCGGCGCACCCGCCCAGGAAGGCCCCGTCGGCCGAATCGGAGCAAGCGATATTGCCTACGTGCAGGTCGAGGCGGTGCTGGCCGAGAGCGACCTCTACAAGACCGAGGGCGTGGCGCTCCAGGAGAAGACGCAGAAAGCCCAGAACAGTTGGGCGCAGCGCGAGAAGAACCTTCAGGCCGAAGCCGCCAAGTTGCAGGAGAAGTACCAGAAAGGCTTGATTACCACTAACGATGCCCAGGCCCAGCAGGAGAGCATCCAGAAGCGCGTGGCCGCTTACCAGAATTCGGCCCAGAAGGAGGCCCAGACTCTCGACGAGGAGAATTTCGTATTTACCAACCGCGCACAGGATTTGTTGCAGCGGGCTGTCGAGGAAATCAATGCCGACGGCAAATATAAGTTGATTATCAATGCTTCCGCCTTGATCGACGCCGATACGACGCTCAACATCACGCCGGCCGTGCTGGCCAAGGTCAACGAGTTGTACGCCGCCGACAAGAAAGAGAAAAAATAGTCGTTTCCGCCGTCCGAGCCGCTCTTCGGCCGGATGCCCGCGGTCAGCGGAGTTTCTATGGGCGCGTTGTCGGTAGACGGCGCGCTTTTTTGTCGTCCGGCGCAAAGTTGGAGATCGCCGTCTTTTTTTATATCTTTGTCCCATCATGGGTTTCATTCCGTTCACATTCATCGATCTGATCGACATCGTGTCGGTGGCCGCGATCATGTATTGGATCTACCGCATGACCAAGGGCACCAATGCGCCTTACATTCTGTCGGGAATCATCGCCATCTACTTGTTGTGGGTGGTCGTGCGGACGCTCAACATGGAGTTGCTCTCGACCATTCTCGGGCAGTTGATTTCCGTGGGCGCCATCGCGTTGATCATCGTTTTTCAGCCCGAGCTGCGGCGTTTCTTGCAGATGATCGGCATGCGTAGCAAGCATTTCAACTTCATTACCCGCATCTTCTCTTCGTCCGAGGACAAGGTGCAGACCGACGTGGCCCCCATCGTCATGGCCTGCCGCGAGATGGCTGCGGCCAAAACCGGCGCCTTGATCGTCATCGGTCTTCGCAGCGACTTGACCTTGATCGCCGAGGGCGGCATCGCCGTCGACGCCAAGGTCTCCACCGCTTTGTTGCAGAATATTTTTTTCAAGAACGCTCCGTTGCACGACGGTGCCGTATTGATCGAGAGCGACCGCGTTGTCGCCGCCAAGTGCATCCTGCCCGTGACCCAGAGCGACGTTCCCAAGTCTTATGGCACGCGGCATCGTGCGGCCATCGGCATGAGCGAGATTTCGGATGCCGTGATCGTCGTGGTCTCCGAGGAGACCGGCGGCATCTCGGTGGCCCAGGGCGGGCAGTTGAGACGGGACATCGAACCGGCGCGGTTGCAGCAGACTTTGCAGCGTTATCTCGCGCCCGTCTCCCGCCGCCGTGCGAAAAAGGAGGCCGCCGAATAGCGGGTCGGAAAAGCGTGGCCGGTGTTTGTTTTTCGCGGTGGATCGCGGTATAATCCGATTGTTTTTGTAAATTCGCACGTTTCTATGCCGAAGAATCTTTTCATACTCTTGTGCGCGGCGTTTGTCTGCGGCGCCGGTTGCGCCGACCAGGAGGACGTGCACGGCAAGCAGCGCACCGATATGGCCAACTTCCTGGAGCGTTCGCACCAGCCGCGGTTGATTCCCGAGGAGGAGTACGAGGAGGGCAGCCGCCTGCCGTTCTATACGACCCTCGGCGACGCCGTGTTCCGGTATATCGACGTCGAGCAGTATTTCGACCCCGACCGGGAAAATTGGCCCGAAGTAACCGACCGTTCGTGGGTCACGGTTACTTTTACCGCTTATGTCTTCCGCAATGCCGCCATCGTCGGGGTGCCCGACGGCGGGGTTACCGAGAATAATTTTTCCAGCATCACGCAGCCTTTCTTTTCCAACGATCCGGCTTTCGTGCCTTACTTGCAGATGGCCGGACTCACGCCCGGCGTGTGGCAGTTCGAGCCGTTGGTTCTCGACATGCGCAATCCCGGCATAATAAAAGGGTTGTATCTTGCGTTATTGGGGTGTCGCCAGGGCGATCGGGTCGAGGCTTATATGACATACAACATGGCTTATGGGGATAAGGATTATATGTATGCCATCCCTGCAGAAACGCCCGTTGCGATCTTTTTCAGCGTGGACAAAGTAGAGTAAATACAGCGAATATGATGATACAAAGCAATATGGTTTTCCGTTTTGCATGCGCCGCAGCCATGATCTGGGTGGCCGCCTGCGCCAAGGAGCAGAGCGACTCGTACGACCGCTTCGAGGACATGTCGCTCGAAGCGTGGATCGCGCAGAACCGTTGCGAGTTGCTCGAAAACAAGCAGGAGTTCGGCGGTGCAAGTTATTATATCGACGTGTTGGATGCCGGCGATCCCACGGCCGCGCCCGTCAACGATACGGTGTGTTGGGTAAAGTTCGATTTTTCGGGCCGCGACCTCGGGCACAGAATCGTGCTGACCCGCCGTGCTCCCGAAGCCTTGCTCGCAGGGACTTTTACCAAGTATACCCATTATGTGCCCTATTATCGTTATTGCGGCACCCAGAACGGCAATTTGCCCGAGGCCACTTACCTGGCCATGCGTAATGTCCAGACGCTCGGCGAGACTTATTTCGAGACGTATAAGAGCGATCCTGAGCGGCGTCTCGCTTCGCGCGAGGTGTTGCTGCGCAAAGGGGCCAAGGTCGTGTTGTATTGTCCCTCGCGCGTGAGCGGCGATATTTCGGGCACCGGCGGTTACGAGGGGCAATATGCGTTGGAGTCGGGCAAACCCGTGCGCATCGAGTTGACGATCTGCGATACGGTCAAGAATCCTTTGGCCGCCGAGGGTACCGAGGTAGACCGGTTTTGCCAGGACGAGCGGAACGGCGGGCTGCGCATTTATGGTTCGGAGGAGGATGCGGCCGATGGGCGCATTCCGCTGCCCACCGATCCCAAGGATGCGAACCATCCTTACAATATCGCGGAGCGTTGGACCAGCGCCTGCGATTCCGTGCCCCAGCTCTATGTCGATTATGCCTACAAGCCCCAGGAGCGCTTCGAGTTCCCTGAGCCCTATGCCGTCGGCGTGGCTCCGTATGTGGACAGGTCATCGATGGCGCAGATCGACAAGCGGATCGCCGATACGCTTCTCTATCGTTTCCATGGCGGCGATGCTTCTTCGGTTCCCGACGTGCGGACGCTCGCGGCTGATTCGGTGGGGTTGAGCGGCAAGGCCAAAATTTGGTACATCGGACGTTTTCTCGACGGCTTCATCTTCGACACCAACATCGACGAGGTAAAGAAGATCATCTACGGCGAGGTAAAGAAGCAGGGCCGCGCTTGGGAATATACGCCCGAGTCGGGCGGTGCCGTGCAGTCGTGGTATTACACGGTTCCTCGGCTCAAGTTCGGGCAATGGGCCGCGGTCGTTTCTGTCTCGACCCATGCCTATGGCGCCCAGGGCAAGCAGGGGAGTACCGAGACTACGACTTCTTCTACTTCCAACGGCTATGCACAGCAGAGTTATTACGATTACCTCAATTATCTGAACTACGCTAACGGTTATTACGGCAATAGCTATGGCGGTTATTTTGGCGATTATTACGGCGGTTATATGGGCGGTTATTACAATCCTTATTATAGCGGTTACATGCCCGATTATGGCGATAGCGGATCGGATTCGGTGGTTACCACTTCGTCGACTTATACCGAGGTGCTGCCTTTCACGCCGTTGTTGTTCCAGATTTATGTCGAGCCTGCCGAGGATTGATATTCCCGATGCCGGCCGAAGTCTCGAAGTCCCGTTCCGACATGCGGAACGGGACTTTCGTTTTTTGAAGATGAGGGAGGACGAGTTTTTCGCGGTTAGAGGGGCGGAATTCCCTATGTTATCAGGTTGCCCCCACTTACCCATGTTACCGGGCAGAGTTTCCCAGCTGACGCCCCTCCTCCATGCTGCCGGACGGTGTTTCCCATGCTGTCAGGCCAAGTTTTCCAGTTGACGCCCTTCCTCCATGCTGCTGGACGGTGTTGCCCATGCTGTCAGGCCAAGTTTCCCAGCTGACGACTCTCCTCCATGCTGCCGGACGGTGTTTCCCATGCTGTCAGGCCAAGTTTTCCAGCTGACGCCCCTTCCACGCTGCCCCCCCCCTCATGCCGCCGGACGGAAGTCCCCAGCCCCCCCCTCCATGCTGCCGGACGGTGTTTCTCGGGCGTGGGGCGTTTTCTGCCGGGCACCTTATTTTACGCCTTACTTTTTTCTGAATAAATTTGGCGATTCCATAAATTTATCGTAATTTAGTTGTGTATTAAGTATCATCTTTAAACTTCAACCGATATGATCATCACATTTAACGAATTGCGCCGCATCAAGGACAAATTGCCCAGCGGCAGTTCGCAGCGCATTGCAGAAGAATTGGGCATCGACGTAGAGACCGTCCGCAACTACTTCGGCGGCAAGCACGAGGCGAAGGAGTGCGTGGGCGTCCATTTCGAGCCGGGGCCGGACGGCGGCGTGGTAACGCTCGACGACACGACGATTCTCGACGTGGCGATGCGTATCCTCGGCGAGGAGAAATAGTAGCGATTCGTTTTCTTTGAGCGCGAACGGGTAATTCCGTTCGCGTTTTTTTTGTTTGTCTCTGCCAAAATATCACATCTTGCCGTTTTCGGACTTTCCGATCTGTCATCTTGCTGTCAATTTGGCAGAAAAAGGCATTTGGTACAACCTTTGATCGAATCCGAAGCGTTGACTGTCGGGCGGTATGTGCGCCGGCAGGAGAATGGATAACAAATTCAAAATTCATATCATTATGGCAAAGATTATTGGTATCGACTTGGGCACGACGAATTCCTGCGTGTCCGTCATGGAGGGCAGCGAGCCTGTCGTCATTCCCAACTCCGAGGGGCATCGCACCACGCCGTCGGTGGTCGCTTTTACCGAGGGTGGCGAGCGCAAGGTGGGCGATCCGGCCAAGCGCCAGGCGATTACCAATCCCAAGCGTACGGTCTTTTCGATCAAGCGTTTCATGGGCGAGCGTTACGACCAGGTAACATCCGACATCGAGCGTGCGCCCTACGCCATCGTGCGCGGCGATAACAATACGCCCCGCGTCGACATCAACGGCCGGCAATATACGCCGCAGGAGATTTCGGCCATCATTCTTCAGAAGATGAAGAAGACGGCCGAGGATTACCTCGGTCAGGAGGTCAGCGAGGCGGTTATTACCGTCCCGGCTTACTTCTCCGATTCGCAGCGCCAGGCCACCAAGGAGGCGGGCGAGATCGCCGGTTTGAAGGTGCGCCGCATCATCAACGAGCCTACGGCCGCTGCTTTGGCCTACGGTCTCGACAAGAAGGACAGCGACATGAAGATCGCTGTTTACGACCTCGGCGGCGGTACGTTCGATATTTCGATTCTCGAGTTGGGCGACGGTGTCTTCGAGGTCAAGTCGACCAACGGCGACACCCACCTCGGCGGCGACGACTTCGACCACGTGCTCATCGATTACATGGCCGAGGCGTTCAAGGCCGAGCACCAGATCGACCTGCGCCAGGACCCCATGGCCCTCCAGCGTCTGAAGGAGGCCGCCGAGAAGGCCAAGATCGAGCTTTCGTCGTCCACCACGACCGAGATCAACCTGCCCTACATCATGCCCGTCAACGGCATTCCGCAGCACCTCGTCATGTCGCTCACGCGCGCCAAGTTCGAGCAGTTGTGCGACCACCTGATCCGCAAGACCGTCGAGCCTTGCAAGCAGGCGTTGCAGGATGCCGGTCTGCAGGCTTCGCAGATCGACGAGGTAATCCTTGTGGGCGGTTCCACGCGTATCCCCGCCATCCAGAAGATCGTCGAGGAGTTCTTCGGCAAGGCCCCCAACAAGTCGGTCAACCCCGACGAGGTCGTGGCCATCGGCGCCGCCATCCAGGGCGGTGTGCTCACCGGCGAGGTCAAGGACGTGCTGTTGCTCGACGTCACGCCGCTGTCGCTCGGCATCGAGACCCTGGGCGGCGTGATGACCAAGCTCATCGACGCCAACACCACCATCCCCACCCGCAAGTCGGAGACTTTCTCCACGGCGGCCGACAACCAGCCTTCGGTGGAGATCAACGTATGCCAGGGCGAGCGTCCGCTGGCCCGCGACAACAAGTCGATCGGCCGTTTCCACCTCGACGGCATTCCCGCAGCTCCGCGCGGCGTGCCGCAGATCGAAGTGACGTTCGACATCGACGCCAACGGTATTCTCAACGTCTCGGCCAAGGACAAGGGCACCGGCAAGGAGCAGAAGATCCGCATCGAGGCGTCGTCGGGTCTGACCGAGCAGGAGATCCAGCGCATGCGCGACGAGGCCAAGGCCAACGAAGCCAAGGACAAGGAGGAGAAGGAGCGCATCGACAAGATCAACGCTGCCGATTCCAATATCTTCGCTACTGAAAAGCAGCTCAAGGAGTACGGCGACAAGTTGCCCGCCGACAAGAAGTCGGCCATCGAAACGGCGCTCGGCAAGCTCAAGGAGGCGCACAAGAATGCCGACCTCGCTGCCATCGACACGGCTATCGCCGAGCTCAACGCCGCTTGGCAGGCTGCTTCGCAGGACATCTACGCCCAGCAGCAGGCCCAGGGTGCAGCCGGTGCGCAGGGGGCCGGTCAGCAGACCGATGCCGGCGGTCAGCAGGGCGGTTCCAACGGAGGCAGCCAGCCCGAAGACGTCGAGTTCGAGGAGGTAAAATAGTCCCGAGACCTTTCCGGAGCCGGTTTTTCTCCGTTTCTGTTCTTGTTCCTTTTCCTCGCTTCGGCGTGGTTCGAATAAGGTCGGTGTTGTTGCCGGTTTAAGAAAGTTCCGATTCTTTTTGCGCAGTCCTGGTTTGTCCGGGGCTGCGCTTTTGTTTTTCCGGCGTGTCTGCAATGCGGTGCGATGGCGCGGAGGCCATGCCGGTTGATCTTGCGGCCCGTTTTCGGGTTGTCCGGAGTCTCCCCGTGACTGTCAAATTATTCGGGTATTTTGCAGCTGTTCCTCGTGTTGCGATTGCTTGCCGTATCTTCTTTTGTCCGCGATCCGGCAGCGGAGTGCGGATCGTTGCGCCGAGCCGAGCCTCGAAAAGTAGCGTTGAAATCCCCCGATTGCGGGTTAATGCTGTGAATTGTCAAGTTTTAATTATGAATTCTGAATTGTTTTTCCTATCTTTGCATCCTATTAGGTGTGATGATAAAAATTACAATAAATTATAACAAAATCATTTAATACCAATGCAAAGTAAAGGTTTCATCAAACTCATCGCTGCGCTCTTGGCGCTCGCATGCGTTTACCAGCTCTCGTTTACGTTCAAGACGCGTAACGTCGAGAAGAAGGCTGTCGCTTATGCGGCGCAGTTCCCCTTGGAGCAGCGATCCGGGGCTGAACAGCATTTCCTGGATTCGGTACAGAATCTGCCCGTCTTCAACGTAGGTTTCCGCAAGTTCACTTACAAGGAGTGTAAGGAGAAAGAGTTGAATCTGGGTCTCGACCTCAAGGGCGGCATGAATGTCATGCTCGAAGTGCAGGTCGAAGATGTCGTCAAGGCGTTGGCCGGCGACAGCCAGTCCGATCCTGCTTTTGCCGCAGCGATCGCCGAGGCCAACGAGGCGTTGAAGCAGGGCGATTCCAAGGATTACATCGCCGATTTCGTCAAGGCTTACGAGCGTCAGACCAACGGCGGTTCGCTGGCCGTCATCTTCGTCAGCCCCGACCGCAAGGACATCACGCTGGAGTCTTCCAACGCCGATGTCGAGAAAGTCCTCAAGCATGAGACCGAGGCTGCCATCGCCGCTTCGTTCAACGTCTTGCGCAGCCGTATCGACCACTTCGGCGTCACGCAGCCCAACATCATGCGTCTGCCCAATTCGCACCGCATTCTCGTCGAGCTGCCGGGCGTCAAGGAGCCGCAGCGCGTCCGCGACTTGTTGCAGGGCACTGCGTCGCTCGAATTCTGGACGACCTACGATGCCCGCGAGGTGTTGCCCTCGTTGGTTACGGCCGATAAATATCTGCGCGGCGTCGTGGCCGAAACCGCTGCTGCAAGCACCGTTTCGCCCAAGCAGACCGCCGAAGCCGAGGCTGCCGGCGACCTGATCGCCGAAATCGGCCGCGAGGCTCAGGATGCCGCCGTCGAGACCGAGCATTTCGATCGTGCGCAGAACCCGTTGTTCGCCGTCCTCGATCCTTCGTTCGCCGGGGGCGCTGCCATCGGTGCCGCTTACAGGGCCGACATGGCCGCCGTCGAGGCTTATTTGTCCGATCCCGCCGTGCGCGAGTTCTTCCCCGCCGACATCGAGTTCAAGTGGGGCGTCAAGGGCGACGACAAGATCGACGGTCGTTATCATCTCTATGCCATCCGCGTCGCCACGCCCGACGGCAAGGCTCCGCTCGACGGTTCGGTCATTACCGAGGCTCGCGAGCAGTATGCCGAGCGCGGTGCTTCGGCCGTGGTTTCCATGACCATGAATGGTCAGGGCGCCCAGGAGTGGTCGCGGCTTACCGGCGAGAACATCGGCAAGTGCATCGCCATCGTGCTCGACGGCTACGTCTACTCCGCACCCTCCGTGCGAGGCAAGATCGACAAGGGGTCTTCCGAAATCTCCGGCGACTTTACCATCCAGGAGGCACAGGACTTGGCCAACGTCCTCAGTTCCGGTAAGGTTCCCGCTCCCGCCAAGATCATCCAGGATACCGTCGTCGGCCCGTCGTTGGGTCAGGAGTCGATCAACGCCGGTATGTTGTCGTTCCTCATCGCTTTCGTCCTCGTGCTTCTTTATATGGGTCTTTTCTATAAGACCGCAGGTTGGATGTCCGATATTGCGTTGGTAACCAACGTCTTCTTGCTGATGGGCGTGCTCGTGTCGTTCGGCGCCGTGCTGACGTTGCCCGGTATTGCCGGTATCGTCCTCACAATGGGTATGGCCGTCGACGCCAACGTCATCATCTACGAGCGTATCAAGGAGGAGCTGCGTGGCGGCAAGGGTTTGTCCATGGCCATCAAAGATGGTTTCTCCAAGGCTTATTCCGCCATCATCGACGGCAACCTTACGACCATCATTACCGGTATCGTGCTCTTCATTTTCGGCAACGGCCCTGTGCAGGGCTTCGCCACTACGTTGATTATCGGTATCGTCACGTCGTTCTTCTGCGCTGTCTTCATCACGCGTCTGTTGATCGAGTGGGTGGTCGCCAAGTGGGGCCATATTTCTTTCTCGCGCAAGTGGTCGGAGCGTTTCCTCAATAATACCCGCGTCGATTTCATCGGCAAGCGCAAGATCGCGTACATCGTTACCGGTGTCGTCATTCTCTTGTCGGCCGTTTCGTTCGCTGTGCGCGGTCTGAATCTCGGCGCCGAGTTTACCGGCGGCCGTGCCTACGTCGTGCGCTTCGACAAGGCCGTTTCGGCCGAGGAGGTGCGCGGCCGCATCGAGCAGGCGTTCGGCGCCCAGACCGATGCCGATGCCGCTTCGGTCAGCTCCGAGGTCAAGCAGTACGGCAGCGAGAACCAGATGCGCATCGTCACGCAGTATCGTTACGACGACACCTCCGACGAAGCTACGGCCGAGGTCGAGCAGATCATCTACGACGCTGTGAAGCCGCTCTATTCCTATGACATCTCGTTCGAGCAGTTCCGCAATACGCAGACCGACGTCAACGGTATTCTGAATGCCGACAAGATCGGCCCCTCGATCGCCAAGGACATGACTTGGAACGCCATCTACTCGGTGTTGTTATCGTTGATCGCCATCGGGCTTTACATTACCTTCCGTTTCAAACGTTGGCAGTGGGCTACGGGTGCTACGTTGGCTTTGGCTGTCAATGCGTTGTTCGTCATCGGTCTCTTCTCGATGTTCTACGGTTTGTTGCCGTTCAACTTGGAGGTCAACCAGGCGTTCATCGCCGCCATCCTCACGATCATCGGTTACGCCATCAACGACACCGTGGTGGTCTTCGACCGCATCCGCGAATTCTTGGGTCTCTATCCCAAGCGTTCGTTGCGAGAGAACGTCAACAACGCCATCAACTCCACCTTGTCGCGTACGATCAATACCTCGGGTACTACGATCGTCACGTTGCTCGCCATCTTTTTCTTCGGCGGCGAGACCATCCGCGGTTTCATCTTCGCGTTGACGATCGGCGTCGTGGTCGGCACCGCCGCTACGATCTTCATCGCCACTCCCGTGGCTTACGATCTGATGTCCCGTTCGGACAAGAAGGCCGAGAAATAGTATCGGCGACCGATACTACGGAGGGGGTAGTTCCTTCTGTAAAGCAAATTTCCCCTGTTGTACATGCGTGCAACAGGGGAAATGCTTTTTGTCCGAGGCTTGGGGCGTCTCGCCTTCGTCGTCTGCCGCCTTATTGTCGCGGAATTCGTCGGCTCGCGTATTTTTGGCGGCTATGTTTGGCATTGCGCCCCGCTTGCACTATCTTTGCAAAAAATGTTTTCCCTATGGAAAGTTTGTTGGAGTGGATGCGCCGTTATATCTCGCCTGTTTTTCTGGCTTTGCTCGTCGCGTCGTTCATCTTGTGGTACATCGCCAAACTCAGTTATACATATAGTACGCGCCAGCACGTCAAGGTCGAGGTCGACGGCGTGCCTTTCGAGGTCACATGCGTCGTGCAGGGCATCGGAACGAATCTGTTCGGTTACCGCGTCTATATGAATAAGACTTTGCGTATTCCGCTCGCCAGCCTCCAGTACAAGGTCTCTCCGGAGGAGGGCCACGAGGATAAAATCATTCTCGATTCCAAGTCTTTGCAAAGCGCCATCGCCGTACGTTTGAGCGACATCAAGGTGTTGTCGATCGACGGGGTGCCTGAAATCGACAATCCCGCCAAGAAATGATGAAGATCGGTATCACGGGAGGTATCGGCAGCGGCAAGAGCACCGTCTGCCGGCTTTTCGCATCGAAAGGGATCGCCGTTTACGATTCCGACCGCGCCGCCAAGCGGTTGATGGGCGAGCCGGGGCCGTTGCACGACGCGCTCGTGCGGCGCTTCGGGCCGCGGACGTTCTGCGGCGATGCGCTCGACCGGCATTACCTCGCCGATTTGGTCTTCAGTGATCCTGCTGCTTTGACCGATCTCAATGCCTTGGTACATCCCGCCGTCATGTCCGATTTCGACGTCTGGTGCAGCCGGCAGCAGGGGGATTACATCATCTTGGAGAGCGCCGTGCTCTTCGATTCCGGGTTGGAGGCCATGGTCGACCGTACGGTCGTCGTCTTGGCGCCTATGGAGTTGCGCGTCGAGCGGGCTTGCCGGCGTGACGGATGCGATCCCGAGAGCGTGCGGCGGCGCATCGCCGCCCAGTTGGACGACGAGACGTTGAGCCGCCGGGCCGATTTTTCGTTGGTCAACCTCTTCGAGGAGGATTTGCAGGCTGCCGTCGACGAGCTTGACCGGCGCTTTCGTGGCGAGGGTAATACGTTGTGGTCATGAGAATCGATTTTTCGCAGCCCCGGGTCATGGCGATTCTCAACGTCACGCCCGATTCGTTTTTCGCCGGCAGCCGTACGTTCGATGCCGCGGCTATCGAGCGCCGTGTCGCCCAGGCGCTCGACCAGGGTGCCGACATCATCGACGTCGGAGGTTATTCGTCGCGTCCCGGTGCCGACGAGGTGTCGCCCGAGGAGGAGTGGCGGCGGGTCGAGGCCGGAGTCGCCGCCGTGCGCCGATCGTCTCCCGAGGCGGCCGTTTCGGTCGATACGTTCCGTGCATCGGTCGTCGAGCGGGTCTGCGAGCGTTTCGGCGAAGTAATCGTCAACGACATTTCCGCCGGGGCGCTGGATCCTTCCATGCCCGCTGTCGTCGCCCGTCTCGGGGTGCCTTATGTCGCCATGCATATGCGGGGCAATCCGGCCAGCATGCAGTCCTTGGTCGATTACCGGCAGGATATTGTTATCGAGGTGTGCGCTTATTTTCGTCGGCGGGTCGCCGAGTTGCAGGCTGCCGGCATCCGGCCCGAAAACATCATCCTCGATCCCGGTTTCGGCTTCGCCAAAACGCTCGAACAGAATTACGAGTTGCTCGCCGGATTGCATAAGTTGTGCGCTCTCGGTTTTCCTGTTTTGGCTGGTGTGTCGCGCAAGTCGATGATCTATAAGTTGTTGGATGTGCAGCCTGCCGATGCCTTGGCCGGTACGATCGCTTTGGGATGGGAGTGCCTGCGGCAGGGCGCCGCGATCTTGCGCGTGCACGATGTCCGCGAGGCGGTCGATACGGTAAAGATTTTCAATAGGTTCCGATCATGATACAGGTTTTCGATATTCACAAGCGCTTCGGCGATCTCGAAGTCTTGAAGGGCGTTTCGCTCCGCGTGGCGCGCGGCGAGGTGGTCTCTGTCGTGGGGGCTTCCGGCGCAGGCAAGACTACGCTCTTGCAGATTCTGGGCACCTTGCTGCGTCCCGACAGCGGGCGGGTCGAGATCGACGGTCGAGAGCCTTTCGCTTTGGGCGACCGCGAGTTGTCATCTTTCCGCAACGAGCGGATCGGGTTCGTCTTCCAGTTCCACCATCTTTTGCCCGAGTTCACAGCGTTCGAGAATGTCTGCATTCCCGGTTTCATCGGACAGCGTCCCCGGGCCGAGGTCGAGCGCCGGGCTGCCGAGTTGATCGCTCTGCTGGGCCTCGCGGCGCGGCGCGACCATAAGCCCGCCCAGCTTTCGGGCGGCGAGCAGCAGCGTGTCGCCATCGCCCGGGCGCTTATCAATTCGCCCGCCGTGTTGTTGGCCGACGAGCCGTCGGGCAACCTCGATTCGCGCAACCGCGACGAGATCCACCGTTTGTTCTTCGAGTTGCGCGACGAGTTGGGTCAGACTGTTGTCATCGTTACCCACGACGAGGGGCTGGCTGCCATGGCCGACCGCAAGATCGTCATGTCCGACGGCCTTATTCTTTGACATGACCGACGAGTTGCGCGAGTTGTTGGAGCGGTTGTACGATCGTTACAATCGGCCCGAGTTCATCGCCGACGATCCCGTTTCGGTGCCCCATCGTTATGCCGGGCGTGCTGACCGCGAGGTGGCCGGGTTTTTCGCCGCCACCATCGCTTGGGGCAACCGCAGGGCGATCGTGCGCAGCGGCCACCGGATGATGGGGTTGATGGACGATGCGCCCGCCGATTTCGTCCGCCATGCTTCCGACCGGGAGTTGAAGGTGCTCGACCGTTTCGTCCACCGTACGTTCAACGGCGGCGACCTGCGCGATTTCGTTTTGGCCCTGCGGTCGTTGGAGTTGCGTTTCGGGGGACTGGGGGCGTTTTTTGAAAGTCGTTACCAGGCTACGCAGAGCCTGCCTGAGGTGTTGGCCGAGTTCCGGCACGAATTCTTCAGTTGCGACCATGCGCCGCGGTGCGAGAAACACCTCTCCTCCATCCTCAAGGGGGCGGCTTGCAAGCGGTTGTGCATGTTCCTGCGGTGGATGGTGCGGCATGACGACCGGGGCGTCGACTTCGGCGAGTGGCGGTGTATTCCGCCCTCGGCGCTCTATCTTCCCTTGGATGTGCATACGGGCGAGACGGCCCGGGCACTGGGGTTGTTGATCCGCCGGCAGAACGATTGGCGGGCCGTAGAGCAGGTTACCGCCGCGCTCCGCGAGGCCGATCCCGACGATCCCGTGCGTTTCGACTTTGCGCTGTTCGGAGTGGGGATCGATAGAAGCGAATAAAAGATGTATGGCCTTTCTCCGGCGTGTATTTGGCGGGGGAAGGGCGTTTTTCAACCGATATATTGCTCTTTTGTGTCTGTTTTTCGTTTCAAGCAGTTTGCCGTTCGCCAGGAGCGTACGCCTATGAAAGTCGGCACCGACGGCGTGTTGTTGGGGGCTTGGGCTTCGGTGCAGCCTTCCGACCGGCGGATTCTCGATATCGGCACCGGCACCGGGTTGATCGCCTTGATGATGGCCCAACGGGCGGCGCAGGCCCACGTAACGGGGATCGACGTCGAGGAGGTCGCCGAGGCGCGCGCCAATGCCGACGCTTCGCCTTGGGGGGCGCGCATCCGCATCGAGCGGACGGCGGTGCAGCAGTTCGGGCCGCAGGAGCGGTTCGATCTGATCGTCTCCAATCCGCCGTTTTTCGTCGATTCGCTCACTTGCCCCGATGCCGGGCGCACTACGGCGCGACATGCTGTGCTATTGCCTTTCGAGGCGTTGCGCGACGCGGTTGTCCGCTTGTTGGCACCCCAGGGGCGTTTCGCTGTCATTCTGCCCGTCGACGGCGCTGCGCATTTCGTGGAGC
This sequence comes from uncultured Alistipes sp., assembly GCF_910580175.1. Classification (GTDB taxonomy): domain Bacteria; phylum Bacteroidota; class Bacteroidia; order Bacteroidales; family Rikenellaceae; genus Alistipes. Next base: position 324,458 of record NZ_CAJTXD010000001.1, on the reverse strand, counting down.
TTTGCCATGGACTGCTTCGTCCCGTCCGGCGCACCGATGTCCGCACTACGCCCCGTCGTCCGGTCAAGCGGGTGTTGCTGGAGTTCGTGGCCGAAAAGGCGGGCCCCCCGCTCCCCGAGGTTTGCGATCGATGTGCCGGTTTCCTTGCTTCCGACACCGCCGGCGTCTCTTCTCTCCAGGCGGTTTCCGATGCGGCTCCCGTTTCTTCCGTCGAGTGGTCCGAATTGGTCATCGGCACCGGGGAGCACGAATGTTATACGCCTGAATATCGGGCTTTGACGTGCGATTTCTATCTGAAATTTTGATTCTGCATCAAAAATACCTTACATTTGTAATAGGTGTTTTTTAAATTTTGTCTCTTATGAAGTTCGAATCTTTGGTGTGCGCTTGTCTGTTGAGTTTTTCCGGCATCTGCGGTGCCCTGGCTCAGAATCCTTATATCGCCTTGGTCGGGGTTGCAGAGACGGCCGATGGAGTCGTTGTCTCCGATCCGCGTTCGGTCTTGGCTGTCGATCTTGTCGTCGAGTGCGACAAGGCGTTGTCAGGGCCTTATGCCCGTTATGCCCAGAAATACTTGGGCGTGCGCGCTTCGTTGACCGATAAGGTGGCTTGGAGCGTCCGCAGCGCTTCGGTCGCCTTGCTGGACGAGGATGCCTGCTGCCTTTCGGAGTGCCCCGAGGCTTCCGGGCCGCAGGTCGTCTCGCACGCCGTTTCCGACGAGGAGTTCGCCCGCTTGCAGCCCGACAAGGTTTCGACCGCCGTTTCGTCGTTGGAGGATGCGGCACGCAATGCGGCCAACACCATCTTTTCGTTGCGGCGCCATCGGTTGGAGTTGATTACCGGCGAGGCCGGCGAGCATGTCTTCGGCGAGGGGCTTCGTGCCGCGCTCGACGAGATCGCCCGCTTGGAGCAAAGTTATCTGGAGTTGTTCCTCGGCAAGCGCGTCGTCACGACCCAGAGTCGGCGTTACGTGGTCTATCCGCAGTCCGACAAGAAGCAGTATATCGTTTGCCGTTTCAGCGTTGTCGACGGGTTGTTGCCCGAGAGCGATCTTTCGGGCGATATGGTGTTGTTGCGCATCGAGCCGTCGTTCGCAGCGCCTTCTCTCGTGGAGGCCGGGCCTAAGGAGTTGAATTTCGTTACCTGCCGCGTCGCCGATCTGTCGGCCTGCACGGTAATTTGCGCCGGTCGCGAGTGCGCCCGCAGCGTGCTGCCCCTCTACGAGTTCGGACGTACGCTCAAGTTGGCTTTGCCGCGGCATAAGTAGGCATGGATTTTTCTTCCCGCATGGTCGTTTTGCTGGCTGCGATGCGCCGCCAGCGCAACGGCGCCGTGGCCGATGAAATGCGTTGTTATGGCGTCGCCTGCGGCTTGAACTATGGCGTCAGCCTGCCGACCTTGCGGTCGATCGCCCGGGCACAGACTCCCGATCATGATTTCGCGCGCTTTCTCTTTCGGCAGGATGTCCGTGAGTTACGGCTCGCAGCTTTGCATATCGCTCTCCCCGATGCGCTTACGGTCGACGATGCCGCTTTTTGGGCCGAGGGCTTGTCCAATTCCGAGATCGCCGAGGAGGCTGCTTTCGCTTTGTTGTGCCGGAGTGCCGTTTTTCCGTGTTTGTTCGACCGTTGGATCGTCGGCGACACTCTTTTTCCCGCTTATGCCGCGTTGATGGCCGCTGCTCGTCGGCCTTCCGCGCCGGTCGGGTGGTGCGACGCGGCGGTCGATGCCGTCGTTCGTTGGGCGGTTCTTGCCGGGCAGCCCGATTATGCTGTCCGGTTGATCGCCCAGGGCGCCGTGGCTTTGCTCGCAGCCTTGGGGGCCCGCGGCGGAGCCGATCGACAGCGGGTGTTGGACGCGGCCGCCCGCGGAGACGATATTCCCGCGTTGCTTTTCGTGCGCGAGGAGTTGGCGTGGCGCTTGGAAGCGCTTTAGCTCTGTTCTATGCGTTCCGTTTTCTCGATCTTTTCCAATATGGCGACCAGATCGGCGTGGCTCATCATGCCGCTGCGGCGCCACAGGACTTCGCCCCGGCGAAATAGGATGAAAGTGGGCACCGAAGCGATGTTATAACGTTTTACCATGTCGTGCATGCGTCGGTCGTCGACATCTATTTTGTAGACGTCCACGCGTCCTTTCATCTCTTCTTTGAATTTGTCGATCACGGGGTGCATCATGCGGCACGGGCCGCACCAGGTGGCGAAGAAATCTATCAGCGTCAGTGCGTCTCGCCAGATGATTTTGTCGAAATCTTGCATAATGTAGGATTTTATGATTTTGGATCGTTTGTTCTTGTTTTTTCAGTTCATTTCCGCCCAAGTCATGCGTACATGGTTTTTGGTGGCAAGTTCCTTTTCCACATAGCTGATCGTGCGGCGCAGCCCTTCGACCAGCGGCGTACGGGGCGTCCAGTTCAGTTCGCGGCGGGCCGTCGACAGGTCGGCTACGCTGCGCAGGGCTTCGTCTGTGCGGGCGCATTGGTGGACGATCCGCGAGCGGCTGCCCGTCAGCGCGATGATCTTCTCGGCCAGCGCACGGATCGGCAGCTCGTGGTTGCTGCCCAGATCGACCGTGTGCACCCGTTCCGTGCGCGGAGACTCCATCAGACGCACCAGCCCGTCCACCAGGTCTTCGACCCAGCAGAATCCGCGGATCTGTTCGCCGTTGCCGTTTACCGCTATGTCGCGGTTTTGGAGCGCAGCGGCGATCATCTTCATCACGACGCGTTGATCCAGCAGATCGGCCCCCGGGCCGTAGGTGTTGAATATGCGGGCTATGCGGGCGTCGACGTCGTATTCGGTGCGATAGGCCCTGTGGAGCGCTTCGGCGGCGGTTTTTCCTTCGCCGAGCATGCGATGGCCCTGGGCGGCTTCCTTGCTTTCGCCGCGGCGGGGGTGTGCTGCATCGCAGAGGTTGCCCGACGAGCCGAAAAGGATGCGGGCATGTTCCGCGCGTGCTGTTTCCAGCGCGTGGATCGATCCCAGCATGCTTACCTTGAGCGTCTCCACGGGCAGCGCCTTGTCGTAGCGCACCCGCGAGGGCGAGGCCATGTTGTAGATTTCGTCGCAGCGGATGCCGAACGGATTGATAATGTTGTGACGGACGAAGCGGAAAGCCGGATGTTGCCGGGCGTTGCGCAGCAGCGGCGACGCATCCGCATCGCGGATATCGACACAATATACTTCGTGTCCCGCTTCCAGCAGACGCAGGCACAGATGCGAGCCTATGAATCCCGCACCTCCCAGTATGACGACTCTTTTTTGCATCTCTTGCTCCTTTTTTTGGAGCTGGAGGTGCAAAATCTATTCCATAAAAAGCGCCCGCGGCAGTTGGTCGATGCTGTTGATCGGCACCACTTCGATGCCTTTCGGCCGTTTGGCGTTTTTGGCGATGTAGCCCGAGACGATGATGCGCTTGAAGCCCAGGCGGGCTGCTTCGCTGATGCGTTGTTCGCAGCGGGGTGCCGGGCGCACTTCGCCCGAGAGTCCCACCTCGCCCGCACAGCACACTCCCTCGCTTACCGGACGGTCGTAGTAGGAGGAGACGACCGCCGCCACGACCGCCAGGTCGAGACCCGGATCGGCTACCTTGAAGCCGCCCGCGAAGTTGAGAAACACATCTTTCTGGAACATCTTCAGCCCGATGCGTTTCTCCACCACGGCCAGCAGCATGTTCATGCGGCGCGTGTCGAATCCCGTGGCCGTGCGCTGGGGCGTGCCGTAGGCCGCGCCGCTCGCCAGGGCCTGCACTTCGATCAGATAGGGGCGCACGCCGTCGGCCGAGGCGCCCACGGCTATGCCGCTCAGCGGTTCTTCGTAGTGGGTAAGCAGGATTTCCGAGGGGTTGTCCACGCCGCGCAGCCCGTCGTCCAGCATTTCGAAGACGCCGATTTCGAACGTTGCGCCGAAACGGTTCTTGATGCCGCGCAGGATGCGGTAGACGTTGTTGCTGTCGCCTTCGAACTGGAGCACAACGTCGACGATGTGTTCCAGAATCTTGGGGCCGGCTATGGCGCCGTCCTTGGTAATGTGTCCGATGATGAAGATCGACGTGCCGGTCGTCTTGGCATACTTGAGCAGCGTGGCGGCGCATTCGCGGATCTGCGAGACGCTGCCCGCCGACGAGTCGAGCAGTTCGGTGTAGATCGTCTGGATCGAATCCACGATCACTACGTCGGGTTTCTGTTCGGCGATCTGCGCTACGATGTTTTCCAGCAGCGTCTCGGCATAGACCATGCACTCCTCGTTGCGGATGCCCAGGCGCAGGGCGCGCATTTTGATCTGCTCGGCCGATTCCTCGCCCGAGACGTAGAGCGTCTTCAGTCCGTTGGGCGCCAGGGCGATCTGGAGCGAGAGGGTCGATTTGCCGATGCCCGGTTCGCCGCCCAGCAGGATGAGCGATCCCGGCACCAGCCCTCCGCCCAGCACGCGGTCGATCTCCGCATTGCCCAGGTCGATGCGGCGGTGGTCGCTTTCGCGGATTTCGCTCACACGTTGGGGTTTGGCCGCCGGCAGGGGGCCGCCCGCCGCCGATGCCGCCGGGCCGCTTTCGCGGGCTATGATCTCTTCGGCGAAGGTGTTCCATTCGCCGCACGAGGGGCATTTGCCCAGCCATTTGGGGGCTTCGAATCCGCAGTTCTTGCAGAAATAGGCTTTCTTTACTTTTGCCATCTTCCGTTTTTTTAGCGCAGTGCGCGTTTTACGACAGCCGGGTTGCCCGCAGCCATCACGTCGTCGGGCAGGTCGCGCACCACCACGCTGCCGGCTCCGATGATGCTGCGGCTGCCGATTTTGACACCTGGACATACCGTCACGTTGCCGCCCAGCCAGCAGTCCTCGCCGATTTCGATCCGCAGGCCTCGTTCGACAGGTTTGCGGCGCTCCTGGTAGTCGAGCGGATGTTGGGGCGTGAGCAGTTTGCAGTCGGGGCCTATCTTGGTGCGGTCGCCGATCGCGATGCCGCCGCTGTCGAGCATCGTGGCGCCACCGTTGATGAATACTCCGTCGCCTATGCAAATCGGGTGGCCGTGGTCGCAGAAAAGGGGCGGGATGATCGTCGCCGTGGCCGGAATGCCCGGTATCAGTTCTTCGAGCGCCGTCCGGCGGGCCGATTCGTCGTCGACGCCGGCGCGATTGAAGCGTTCCAGGCAGCGCTGCGCATGCCGATTCGAAGCTACGATTTCAGGTGCTGTGAAATCATAGAGTTCGCCGGTTTGCATTTTATCGAGTTCGGACATAAACTTGTGTTGTTCGCCGAACGGCATGGGCCGAACCTCTGCAAGACGCGGTTCGCGGAAACATGCGTCGAACGGCGTCTCTATTTGATGAAGAATCGATAGATGTCGTTGCCGTTGGCGTAGAGCAGGAGGGCAAGGAGGATGATCATGCCCGCATATTGTGCCGCTTCCAACACCTTGTCGCTCACTTTGCGGCCCGTTATCATTTCCCAGAACGTGAAGAGCGCATGGCCTCCGTCGAGCAGCGGTATGGGCAGGATGTTCATCACGGCCAGGATGATCGACAAGAATGCCGTTTTGAGCCAGAAGTCCTGCCAGTCCCAACTTCCCGGGAAGATGCTGCCGATCGAGAGGAATCCGCCCACTTCTTCGTAGAGTTTGGTTTTGGGTTGCACGATCATCTTGAGCTGCTGCCAGTAGGACGAGATCATGGCTCCTGCTTTGCGGAATCCTGCGGGGATCGATTCCCAGAACGTGTAGTGCTTCGTGCGCAGGGTGTAGGGCTGCGCCGCGATCACGCCGAGTGTTCCCTCGGCCGATATGGGAAGCCTCAGCGCCACCGTGTCGGAGCCGCGGAGCACTTCGAGGCCGGCTTCTTCGCCCGCGTGCAGTTGCAGCAGGGCCTTGTAGTCGCGGAATTCCAGGTTGCGGTGTTTTTCGCCGCTGCCGACTTCCATGCCTATGATTTCGTCGCCCCGGCGAAGTCCTGCGGCCGTCGGCGCCACTACGCTGTCGATCAGGAATGGCTGACGCAGGGCGAAGAACGTCTCCAGACCCTTTTCCTGCCTGGCCGCGATCAGTGCTTCGAGCGGGAGATCGAGCGTTACTTGTCCACCGGCGCGTTCGACCACCACTTCGCGGCCGCTCTCGGTAATGAATAGTGTGTTGAGTATCTGGGGCAGGCCGTCGACCGGTTCGCCGTCGATGCTGACGAAGCGGTCGCCGTCGCGGAATCCCAGCCGGTGGCCCGCCTCGTTGAAGTTGTAGCCCCAGCGGGCATCTTCGTTCGAGAAGTAGGTGTCGCCCCACGTGTAGCAGATGCCGCAGTAGATCGCGATGGCCAGCGCCACGTTCATCGCCACGCCGGCGATCATTACCAGGAAGCGCTGCCAGGCCGGCTTGGCGCGGAATTCCCACTCCTGCACCGGCTGTTTGAGCTGCTCCTTGTCCATCGATTCGTCGATCATGCCGGCGATCTTCACATAGCCGCCCAGCGGCAGCCAGCCCAGACCGTATTCGGTGTGTCCGCGCTTGAACTTGAAGAGCGAGAACCACGGGTCGAAGAAGATGTAGAATTTGTCGACGCGGATGCGGAAGACGCGCGCCATGATGAAATGCCCCAGCTCGTGTATGCCCACAAGGAGGGTAAAACAGAGGAAGAATTGGATGATTTTGATGAAAAGTTCCATGATCGGGAAGTTGCGTTACAGATGGAGGTATTCGGCAGCCAGACGACGGGCTTCGGCATCCGCTGCGGCGTAGTCGTCCAGCGTCGGTGCCGCGACGAAAGTCGCATGTTCGAGCGTGTGTACGATCGCGCCCACGATGTCGAGCCAGCGGCAGGCTCCTTTCAAAAATGCCGCCACGGCCGTTTCATTGGCGCCGTTCATCGTACAGGCCGCTGTGCCGCCGCGGCGCAGGCAGTCGTAGGCGATGTCGAGGGCCGGATATTTTGTCCGGTCGACTTCGGCGAACGTCAGTTGCGGATGGGCCAGGAAGTCGAACCGCTCGCCGGGCCGTTGGGCGCGGTGGGGGAACATCAGGGCGAAGCTGATGGGCATCCGCATGTCGGGCGTGCCCAGCTGGGCCTTGATCGCGCCGTCTTCGTATTCGACCATCGAGTGGACGATCGATTGCGGGTGCAGCAGCACGGCGATCTTTTCGGCCGGCGTGCCGAACAGCCAGCGGGCCTCGATCACTTCGAATCCTTTGTTGACCAGGGTCGACGAGTCGATCGTGATCTTGGCGCCCATCTGCCATTGGGGGTGGCGCAGGGCCTGTTCGACGGTCGCTTCGGCCAGTTGTTCGGGCGTGAAGTCGCGGAATGCGCCGCCGCTGCATGTGAGGATCAGCCGCCGCACGGGGGCCTGCTCGCCCAGCAGACATTGGAAGATCGCCGAGTGTTCCGAGTCCACGGGCAGGATCGGCGCCCGGTGTTCGGCCGCCAGACGCATGACCGTTTCGCCGCCTACGACCAGCGATTCCTTGTTGGCCAGAGCCAGTTTCTTGCCCGCACGGACGGTCGCCACCGTAGGTGCCAGGCCTGCATAGCCTACCAGCGCATTGACCACCACGTCGCTGTCGCCTGCGGCGGCGACTTGCGCCACGGCTTCTTCGCCGGCATAGACTTTCACGTCGGTGTCGGCCAGCGCATCGCGCAGCGGCGCATAATATTCCTCGTCGGCGATTACCGCTGTGTCGGCATCGAATTTTCGGGCTTGCTCGGCCAGCCGCCGCCAGTTGCGGTGCGCCGTCAGCACGCGGGCCTCGAACTGTGCGGGGTTCTCTTCTACGATGTCGAGCGTCTGCATGCCGATCGAACCGGTCGATCCGAGTATGGCCAGGCGTTGTTTCATCAAAATACGATGTAACCTTCAGGATCGACGGGGCGTCCGCTGTTCCAAAGTTCGAATTCGAAGAGCTGGACTTCGCCGTTCTTGACCTCGGAGTTGTAACCGATCAGTTCGCCCGGACGGATGAGCTGGCCTTTGGTCACGAGCGACTGCGAGAGGTGGCGGTAGATCGACAGCAGGCTGTTGGGATGCTGTATTTCGATGATGTGCCCCGTTTCGGGCGTCCAGCGGCTGATGACCACCGTGCCTTCGTCGATCGCCGTCACGGGAGCTGCGGCCGCCGCGGCGATCCGCAGGCCGAAGTTGCCTTCCTTCAGATCGAAACGGTCGGTAATGATGCCGTCGATAGGCGATGCCAGTTCCATGGTGCGGCGAATGCGGCCGCGCGAACTGTTGATGCCGCCCAGCGAATAGGGGCCGTCGCTCTCCATCTGGGCGCGCAACAGCGAGTCTTCGGTCGAGCGCATGACCAGGACTTTGCTCATGCGCAGGCTGTCCGACGAGGCGAACGTGCGCACGACGGGGGTTTTGCCCTCCAGAATCAGAGCGATGTTTTCGTTGTAGGTCATCATATCGGTAAGCATGCGCTCCATGGAGTCTATGCGGATGATGTTCTGCACGAGCGTTTCGCGTGCGCGTCCCGCTTCGGTGCGGTAGCCGGGCATGAACTCCAGCACCGGCGTGTAGGCCACCAGCGAAAGCAGGATGATGAAGAGCAGCAGCACGAACGACACCAGCCCGGCGAAGATGCTCGCCGGGGAGAGGTGGATGTGCCATTCTTCGCGGTTGTCCGTGGCGTTGAGCATGCTGAAGCGGCGTTTGCGGAAGATGTCGCGCCATTGTTCCGCCATGTCATGCCATATTTGCGTCGGTTTCATTGTCTTTATGCCTTTTGTGCTTGCAGTGAAGTGCAAGATTTGTTCCCTGCAAAGTTAATATAACCCGCGCGGACTGCCAAATTTATTTGTCCTCCAGCCAGTTCATGAAGTCGGTCGTGCGCGAGCGGCTGACGAAGACTTCGAAGTCGGGGCGGGGTTCGAGCGCCACTTTCAGTCTGTTGCTCAGGTGTTTCGATATTCCCGTTATGGCGTCGATCGAGGCCGTGCAGTTGCGTGAAAGGCGGAAAAAGAGCCGCGGGTCGACTTGTTCCGATGCGGCGTCGAGCGACACGTCGAGGATCAGTTTCCGCCCTTCCGTAGTTACCAGATAGGTGTATTTGTCTTCTGCATAGAAATAGGCCACTTGTTCCGTGTTTACCACCGTGATCTTGTCGCCCAGGCGTACCACGAACCGTTTTTTGTATTCCCGGCCCGTGCGGGCCAGTATGCCGCGCAACACCTCGGCGTCGGGCGCCGGCGCCGGTTTTTCCGATTCCATGGTTCTGCGGCAGCGCTCTACGGCGGCTTGCAGCTCTTCCGGAGCGATCGGTTTGAGCAGATAGTCCACGCTGTTGATGCGGAACGCACGGAGGGCATAGTTGTCATAAGCCGTGGTAATGACTACCTTGCCGTGCACTTCGGTCTGGGCGAAGATGTCGAAGCACATGCCGTCCGAGAGCTGCACATCCATGAAGATGATGTCGGGGCGGTTGTCCGGATCGCGCAGCCAGGCCACGGTGCCCACGACCGAGCTTTGCACGCCTACGATGCGCAGATCTTCGAAATGTTTTTCGATCAGACGCCGCAGATTGGTCTGGGCCGGGATTTCGTCTTCGACGATCAGTACGTTGAGGGTTTTCATAGCAGAGGTAGGGTAACGCAGAATTCCGTGTCGGTTTTCTCGACCGTGATCGGAAGTCCCGACAGATCGAGATATTGTTGTTGTATGTTTCTCAACCCCAGCCCCGTCGATGCCGGAGCGTTGAGGCGGGGTTGCAGGTTGTTCGCCACCGTGAGCCGGTCGCTCGTGGCGCGTATGCGTATGCGGAGCGGCTGTTCCGGCCCCACGGCGTTGTGTTTGATGGCGTTTTCGATCAGCAGTTGCAGGCTGCACGGCACCGTGTGGCGGTTCAGGGCTGTCGGCGGGATGTCGCACTCCACATGGAATCCGCTCGTGAAACGTTCTTGCAGCAGATCGATGTATTTGCGGGCGAATTCCAGTTCTTCATGCAGCGGCACCAGGGGTTCGTCTTCGTTTTTAAGCATGTAGCGGTAAGTGCCTGCCAACTTGCGGATGAAAGCGCTCGCCCGTTCGGTTTCGTGTTCTTGCACCAGGTAGTCGAGGATGTTCAGCGAGTTGAACAGAAAATGGGGGTTGATTTGTTGCTTGAGCCGGTCGTAGCGGAATTGGGCGCGGTGTTTCTTGCCGCGTTCGGTGCGCAGTTCTTGGTGCGAGCGGATTACGTAGGTTATGAGTTGCAGCACGGCGTAGACCATCAGGTCGACCAGCAGCACCACCATGTAGAGACGGAAGAATCCGCGGGGCGGAATCGGCTCCGCAGTGCCTTGGGGCGGCCCGTAGCAGACCGCCGCCGTGAGCAGCAGCACCAGCAGCAGCGTGAAGAGGGCCGAGGCGGCGATGCGTACGTCGCGGCGTCGCAGCATGCGGGCGCGCAGGTTGACGAAGATCACGTTGCCGCAGAACATTGTCATGAGCGCCAGTGTGTTGCTCAACAGCCTCTGGAATTCGGGGTAGACGCCTTCTTGTTCGTAGTAGGGCGAGTTGAAGAGCCGCATGTAGAAAAGGCGCAGCAGCAGGATCGCCGCTACGATGCCTACGATCTGCCATGCCGGGGGCGCCCAGCGTACGGGTGTGCGGGGGCCGGCGCCGCGCGGTCGGGCGAACGCATAGGTCAGCCAGCCGATCGCTTCGGTAACCAGCGTCGTCGTGATGACCGGAGCCAGGATGCCGCAGCCGAAGGCTTGTTGGATGAACTGCGCGCCGTAGATGCCGAACAGGTAGCCCACGAAGATGCAGATCAGCGCCAGGGCCGCCACGAATTCGACCCGCAGGCTGCGGCGGATGGCGACGATGAAGATCATCGACAGCGTGAGTACCGTCAGCGGCATGTCGTCGACGTAGTTGAAAAGTCGGCTCAACATGGCCACAACGGCATGCGCTGCTGCAAAAAGATGGATGACGGCCGGGGTGCTTATCGTGGGGCGCTTCATGTTCCGGAGACGTTAATTCAACTTAAAGTTAGGGCTTTTAGTCCGTTTCTCCAAATTTCGCCGCCGGAAAAAATTTCCTGTTCGTCGGCCGGCCGGCCGGCGCCCGTTGCTTGCCGGCCGGCCGGTCGTTTCGTCCTGCCATATTCGCCGTTCGTCGGTTCTTTTGCGCCGTTCGTCGTCCGGAAGTTGGAAAATCGGCCGATTTTTCCTTATATTTATAATACCAAAACCGAAAACTACGATCTTCCCATGAAAAAACCGAAACTGTCTTTTTGGCAGATATGGAACCTCAGCTTCGGCTTCCTGGGCGTCCAGATCGGCTATTCGTTGCAGAATTCGAATACGTCGACCATCTTCGAGTCGTTGGGCGCCGATCTTTCGCATTTGAGCTATTTTTGGCTTGCCGCTCCCGTTGCAGGCCTGGTCATCCAGCCCATCGTCGGACTCTTTTCCGACGGAACCTGGACGCGCTTGGGCCGGCGCGGGCCGTTCATCCTCGGCGGCGCCGTCATTTCGGCCCTCGCCTTGGCCCTGATGCCCAATGCACCGTTGTTGTTAGCTTTCGCGCCGTTGGCTATGGGGGCGTTCATCCTGCTGTTCATGGATCTTTCGTTCAACGTTACCATGCAGCCGTTCCGCGCGCTGGTCGCCGACATGCTCGACGATTCGCAGAAGACCAAGGGCTACGTTGTTCAGACTTTTCTCATCAACCTCGGTGCCGTTGTCGGCGCCGTCCTGCCGTTGATCCTTACCCGGTGCGGCATCTCCGACGAGGTGGTGCCCGGACAGGTCGCGCAGCATATCGCGTGGTCTTATTATATAGGTGGGGCCATCCTTCTGGCCACGGTGCTCGTCACGGCGTTCCGCACCAAGGAGTATCCTCCCGAGGAGTTTGCGCGCTATAACGATGAGACGGTCGAGGAGGTGCTCGAAAAGCCTTCGTTCATGGAGTTGATGCGCAACGTGCCCAAGGTCATGTTGCAGTTGGGCGTCGTGCAGTTCTTCTCGTGGGCCGCGCTGTTTCTCATGTGGACTTACCTCAAGCCCGCCATCACGGGCGTGGTCGTCGACCATGCCACCGGCGAGCTGCTCTCCGCCGGCCAGACCCAGACGTGGGTCGGCGTGTTGAACGGCACCTATCCCGTCCCCGCCTGCATCGCTTCGCTTTTCATCGCCGGCATCGCCGCCCGTTGGGGCAATAAACTCGTCTACGCCCTCTGTCTCTTGTGCGGCGCCGTCGGATTCGCAGGGTTGTGCTTCCTCTCCGATCAGTATGCTTTGATGCTCCCTATGATCGGCATCGGCATCGCTTGGGCCGGCATCCTCGCCATGCCCTACGCCATCCTCTCGCGGGCCGTCGAGGCGCGCCGCATGGGGGTCTACATGGGTATCTTCAATTTCACGATCACTGTGCCCCAGATCGTCGTCGGTCTCACGGGCGGCGTGATCGTACAGTATCTTTTCGGCGGCAGTCCCATGGCCATGATCGCCCTGGCCGCCGTTTTTATGTTGTTGGCCGCCGTGTCGGTCGTTTTCGTCAAGGAAAAATAGTATGATCGCTTGTTGCATCTTCGATCTGGACGGGGTCATCGTCGACACCGCCAAGTATCATTATCTCGCCTGGGCCGAGTTGGCCCGGGCATTGGGTTTCGAGTTCACGCCCGAGCAGGGCGAGGCTACCAAGGGCGTTAGCCGCATGGCGTCGCTCGACATCGTGCTGCGTGCCGGCGGCATGGAAAACCGCTTCTCCGCCGAGGAGAAGGAGCGCCTGGCCGCCGAGAAGAACGCCCGCTACCTCGAATACATCACGCGCATGACCGCCGACGAGGTGTTGCCCGGCGTGTTGGAGTTCTTGTTGGGACTCAAGGCCGCCGGCATCCAGGTCGTGTTGGGTTCCGCGTCGAAGAACGCCGGAGTCATCCTCGACCGTTGCGGTTTGCGCCAGTTGTTCGACCATGTCGTCGACGGGACGCTCGTCTCCAAGGCCAAGCCCGATCCCGAGGTCTTCGCCAAAGGGGCCGAACTCGCCGGCCAGGCGCCCGCCGCCTGTGTCGTCTTCGAGGATGCCGCCGCCGGTATCGAGGCCGCCGCGCGCGCCGGCATGCGTTCGGTGGGCGTCGGCGGAAGTCCGCTGCTGGACAAGGCTACCATGCAGCTGCCCACGTTCGAGGGCTTCACTTTTGAAAAACTTTGCAACCAAATAGATTGATCATGAACCAATTTATCAAGACCGACCCCTGGATGCTCGTCGAGGAGCGTTTCGATCCGGCGCGCGTCAAATCTTCCGAGTCGCTTTTCGCCTTGGGCAACGGCGTCATGGGCGGCCGCGCCAATTTCGAGGAGTCCTATTCCGGCGATTCGTTGCAGGGCAATTATATCGGCGCCATCTACTACCCCGACAAGACCCGCGTGGGATGGTGGAAGAACGGTTATCCCGAGTATTTCGCCAAGGTGCTCAACTCCGCGTTCTGGATCGGCGTCGACGTCGCTGTCGACGGCGAGGTGCTCGACCTCGCCCAGGTCGAGGTGCTGGCGTTCCGCCGCGAGTTGGATATGCGGCGTTCGGTGCTCACGCGTCGCATGACCGTGCGCATGCGCTCCGGCGTTGAGGTCGAGGTCGAGGTCGTGCGTTTCCTCTCGCTCCAGCGGCGCGAGCTGGGCGTCATCCGCTATGCAGTGCGGCCCCTCGATAGGGGGGCAGAGATTACGTTCTCGCCCTATATCGACGCCGATGTCCGCAATACCGACGCCAACTACGACGAGAAGTTCTGGGAGCATGTCTCGACCGACGGCGACGCCGTGCAGAGCCGTACCAAGAAGAGCGGCTTCGACGTCGCGTGGGCACAGCGCGTGGTGCTCGACGGCGCCGGGTTCCGTTGCGAGACGACGCCCGAAAAGGTGCGTCACACGACCGTTGTCCGCCGCGAGGCAAGGGAGTGGGCCGTGCTCTACAAGTATGCGGGCATCTGCTCGTCGCTCAACCATAAGCCCGGGGAGTTGATCGCCGCCGCGCGTGCCGTGGCTGCCGACGGTGCCGCCATCGGGTTCGATGCCTTGCTCAAAGAGCAGGAGGCCGCCTGGGCCGCACGCTGGCATAGCTGCGACATCGAGATCGGCGGCGACGATGCCGCCCAGCAGGGCATCCGCTTCTGCATCTTCATGCTCTTGCAGACCTATACCGGCGTCGACACGCGTCTGAACATCGGCCCCAAGGGATTCACGGGCGAGAAGTACGGCGGCGTCACTTATTGGGACACCGAGGCTTACTGCCTGCCGTTCTACATGGCGACCGCCGGGCCGCAGGTGGCCCGCGAGTTGCTCGTCTATCGCTACAACCAGCTCGACAAAGCCATCGAGAATGCCGCCAAGCTCGGATTCCACGGCGGAGCCGCGCTCTATCCGATGGTTACCATCAACGGCGAGGAGTGCCACAACGAGTGGGAGATCACTTTCGAGGAGATCCACCGCAACGGCGCCATCGCCTATGCCGTCTTCAATTATATCCGTTACACCGGCGACAAGGAGTATCTGGCCCAGGGCGGCGCCGAGGTGCTGCTCTCGATCGCCCGTTTCTGGGCGCAGCGCATCACTTGGTCGGAGGCCCGCAAGAAGTACGTCATGCTCGGCGTTACCGGCCCCAACGAGTACGAAAACAACGTCAACAACAACTGGTATACTTCCTATATCGCCTGCTGGTGCCTGCGCTACGCCGCCGAGGCCGTCGCTTGGGTGCGGCAAAACCGCCCCGAGGCCTATGCCGCCATGTGCGCGAAGCGTTCGTTCGACGAGCAGGCCGAGACGGCCGAATGGCTCAAGATCGACGCCGATATGTACCTCGGCGAAGACCGCGAGCTGGGCATCTTCCTCCAGCAGGACGGTTATCTGGACAAGGAGCAGGTGCTCGTCAAAGACCTCGATCCCGCCGAGCGGCCCATCAACCAGAAATGGTCGTGGGATCGTATTCTGCGGTCGTGTTTCATCAAGCAGGCCGACGTATTGCAGGGTCTTTACCTCTTCCGCGACCGGTTCGACGCCGATACGCTGCGGCGCAACTTCGATTTCTACGAGGCCCGCACCGTCCACGAGTCGTCGCTCTCGCCCTGCGTCCATACGGTGCTCGCTGCGCAGTTGGGACTGATGGAGAAGGCTTACGAGTTGTACCTGCGTACCGCGCGGCTCGACCTCGACGACTACAACCGCGAGGTCGAGGAGGGGTGCCACGTCACTTCGATGGCCGGGTCGTGGCTCGCCGTGGTCGAGGGTTTCGGCGGCATGCGCGTCTGCGACGGCGTACTCTCGTTCGAACCCCATCTGCCCGCCGCTTGGCAGCGTCTGGCTTTCCGCATCGATTATCGGGGCCGTGTACTCTCCGTGGAGATCGTCGACGGCACGGTCTCCATCGTTTGCGAGGGCGAACCGGTCGAGATCATGCTGGCCGGCGAACGACTCACGGTCGACGGCCAAGTCAGCCGTTCGCTGAAATAGGATTTTTCCGACAGGCCGAGTGCAGCGCCGAATTCGTTCGGCCTGCCGAGGCAAGAATATGAACCAGATATAACCACACAACCTATTATTAACTAACACAAACAGCTTTATGCGAAGAATTTTGGCTATGTGTTTGGGGGTTATGCTATTATGTGCAATTACCCCCCCCCTCGCGTCGGCACAGAACGGCGGGCGTGAGATAAAGGGCATCGTCGTCGATGCGTCCGGTACGCCCGTCATCGGAGCTACCGTGGTCGAGGTCGGCACCGCCAACGGTACGTCGACCGACCTGAACGGACAGTATGTCCTGCGTGTCGCCGATGCCGATGCCGCCGTCCGAGTCAGCTACATCGGTTACAAGGATTGGCAGCGCGTCGCTTCGTCGTCCGACTTGGCGCGCATCGTGCTCGAAGAAGACCTCATGTCGTTGGACGAGGTGGTGGTCATCGGTTACGGTGCCGTCAAGAAGAATGACATGACCGGTTCGGTCGTCGCTGTCAAGGCCGAGGAGGTCAACCGCGGCGCCCTGACTTCGCCCCAGGAGTTGTTGCGCGGCAAGGTTCCTGGCGTCAACATCGTCTCGGGCAACGGCGCCCCCGGTGCCGGTGCCGAAATCCGCATCCGCGGCGGCGCATCGCTCTCGGCGAGCAACAACCCGCTGATCGTCATCGACGGCGTACCCGTGGCCAATGACGCAGGCCCGGGCATGTCCAACGGACTGGCGATGGTCAACCCCAACGACATCGCTTCGTTCACCGTTCTGAAGGACGCTTCGGCCACGGCCATCTACGGTTCGCGCGCTTCGAACGGCGTTATCCTCATTACCACCAAGAAAGGCGAGGGCGGCAAGCCCCGCGTCTCCTACAACGGCAGCGTCTCCGTCAAGCACAATTTCAAGACGATGGAGATGATGAACGCCGCCCAGTTCAAGGAGTACATTCTCGGCACCTATCCCGACTTGGCCGACAAGTCTTCGGCACTCTTCGGCACGGCCGACACCGATTGGCAGGAGCTGATCTACAAGGTCGGCATCGCCACCGACCACAACGTCTCGGTCTACGGTTCGGCGCTCAAGGACAAGCTGCCTTACCGCGCATCGGTCGGCTACACCTACGACGGCGGTACGCTCAAAACGTCGGACAACCAGCGTGTGACCGTCGACCTCAACCTGTCGCCCAAGTTCTTCAAGGATCATCTGACGGTCAACCTCAACGCCAAGGGTATCTACAACCGCGGCAACTATGCAGATACGGGCGCCATCGGAGCTGCGGTCTATTTCGACCCCACGCAGGATCCCTACCATCGCACTGAAGACGGGGCGATCGACTACGCCACCAACAACGGTTATTTCAACTGGACTTCCAACCTGGCCGACACCAGCCCGTTGTCGCTGCTCTACGACAAGTGGGACGGCAACCGTTCCTACCGTGCGTTGGGCAACCTCCAGTTCAATTATAAGGTGCACGGTCTCGAAGAGTTGAGCTTCAACCTCAACCTCGGTCTCGATATTACCTCCACCTCCGGCGACAAGGGCAACTATCCCGGTTCGATCATGGCCAACCGCGACGGCGACAAAGACTACAAGGGTTTCGGCCGCTTCGAGGACTACAAGAACCTCCACCGCAACCAGTTGCTTGAGTTCTACGCCAATTACGCCAAGGAGTGGGGCATCCACAACTTCAGCGCCATGGCTGGTTATTCGTGGGCCGAGAACTATGCTTCGACCGACTCGCACAACTACGGCCGCGTCGTCGCTGCGGACGAGTCGCGTCCCTGGGATTCCGAACTCATCAACTTCACTCACTCGGCCTACCAGGATGTGTTGGTGTCGTTCTACGGACGTCTCAATTACTCGATCGCTTCCAAATACCTGCTTACCTTTACCATGCGTGCCGACGGTTCGTCGCGCTTCGTGGGCGACAACCGCTGGGGTTACTTCCCCTCGGCCGCTGCGGCCTGGAACATCGCCCAGGAGAATTTCCTCAAGGATTCCAACGTCGTGTCGGCCCTCAAGCTCCGTTTGGGCTGGGGCATCACGGGTCAGCAGGATTTCGACGACCGTTACGCCGCCAGATCGTATGCCGAGATTTCCAAAGACCCCGCCACGCAGTATCCGTTAGGCCCCGACCAGTGGTATTTCCCGCTCAAGCCCCACGAGTACAACGAGAGCTTGAAGTGGGAGGAGACTACTACTTATAACGTAGGTCTCGACTTCGGTTTCCTCAACGGACGCATCAACGGTTCGGTCGATGCTTATTACCGCAAGACCGACGACATGCTTTCGCGCGTGGCCGTGCCTCTGGGCGGCAACTTCTCCAACTACGTCTACCAGAATATCGGTTCGATGAAGAACAAGGGCGTCGAAGTTTCGCTCAACTTCGTTCCCGTGCAGACCAAGGACTGGCATTTGAGCATCGGCCTGAACGGCACGTTCCAGAATACCGAGATCATGACCCTGCCTTCGGATGCCATCGATGTGGGCGGTGCCGGCGGCGGTACGGGCAACACGGCCCAGCGCCATGTGGTCGGTTATGCGCCCTACACTTTCTATCTGTGGCAGCAGGCCTATGATGCCGACGGCAATGCCATCGAAAACGGCCTTGTAGACCGCGACGGCGACGGTCAGATTACCAACGCCGACCGTTACATGACCAACAAGAGTCCCAACCCCGATTTCTACTACGGCGTCAACCTCAAGTTGACCTACAAGAACTGGGATTTCGGATTCAACGGCCACGGCACCGTGGGCAACTACATGTTCAACGACGTACTGCGCCGCTCGGCCACTTCCTACTACCGCGATCTGATCGGTAAGGGCTTTCTGACCAACACGCAGCCTGTGGCTTCGCGCTACGGTTTCACGACGAGCGCTTCGACGGCCCAGTGTCTGTCGGATCTCTTCCTGGAGAACGCGTCGTTCTTCCGCATGGACGACATCAACCTGGGTTACACGTTCCGCAACGTCTCCAAGCAGGGATTGTCGATCCGCGTGGCTGCCGGTGTGCAGAACGTCTTCGTCATTACCGATTACAGCGGTCTCGATCCCGAGGTTTCGGTGGCCGGAGGTATCGACGGCAACGTCTATCCGCGTCCGCGCATTTACAGCCTGCGATTGGGCATCAACTTTTAATCCGAGGAGTTCACGACTATGAAAAAACATATTTTATTCGCATTTTGCGCGGCTCTGTCGTTCACCGCTTGTCTCGGTGATCTCGATCAGAACCCGCTTTCGGATACGACCGTTCCCAACGGCGAAATCTACTCCAATCCCGTTTTGCGCAAGGGCCAGCTGGCCAAGATCTACGGCGGTTTCACCCTCGTCGGACAGTCCGGCGCAGGCAATGCCGACATCCAGGTCGGCGACGCCGGAGCTTCGGAGTTCCTGCGTGCCTGGTGGTCGATCCAAACCCTTTCGACCGACGAGGCCCACTGCGTCTGGGGCGACGCTTGGGTCAAGGAGATCTGCAACGATACGTGGACTTCGACCAAAAACGACGCCATCTATGCGGCTTATACGCGCGGCATGATGATGATTTCGTATGCCAACGAGTTCTTGCGCAACACCAACGACGGCGACCCCGAGGTGGCGGCCGAGCGTGCCGAGGTGCGCTTCCTGCGCGCCTATGCTTATTGGATTCTGCTCGATTGCTTCGGTAATCCGCCTTTCGTGCTCGAAACCGATCCCGTGGGAACCTTCAAGCCCCAACAGACCGATGCCGCATCGCTTTTCGCTTGGTTGAAAACCGAGTTGGAGCAGTTGACCGGCGAGAATTCCAACCTCATGGCTCCCCATACGCAGGTCTATCCGCGCGTCGACAAGGGTGCTGCCTACGGTTTGCTGGCCCGTTTGTGCCTCAACCACAAAACCTATCTGGGGCAGGAGGACAACAAGATTTATGAAGCAGCCAAGAACGCCGCCAAGCAGGTAATCGACGCTTATGGGCTGGCTAAAAACTACGAGGAGCTTTTCATGGGCGACAACGGCGAGAATCCCGATGCCTTGAAGGAGATTGTCTACGCTTCGTGCTACGACGCTACCCGCACGCAGTCCTACGGCGGCGCTACCTACCTGATCGCTGCCAGCCAGGGCAACCTCAAGGATGGCGACAACCTGCGGCTCGGCACCTCGGAGGCTTGGGGCGGTCTGGTTACCTCGTCGGAATTCGTGGGCAAGTTGATCGGCGATGCCAATGCCGACGCGGCCGCAGTCGGGGCCGAACCCGGGTTCGCAGCCATCGATAAACGCGCGCTCGTGTCGCTCCGTTTCTCCGACGACAAGACGATGAACGGTTCCGACTTCTCTGCCGGCTGGCACGTCTGGAAGTTCAACAACAACCGGGTGTCTGACCCTGATACCGATTATTCGAAGCTCGAACTTTTCGTCTCGATCGACTTCCCGATGATCCGTGCCGCTGAAATGTACCTCGCCTATGCCGAGGCCCAGGCCCGCATCGACGGCGGTTCGACCTCCGATGCTGCGGCCGTGGATTATGTCGCTGAAATCCAGGAGCGCGCAGGCGTTGCGCCGACCGCCGGCCCGGTTTCGCTCGACGACATCTTCAACGAGCTTACCCGCGAGTTCTATTGGGAGGGTTTCCGCCGTACGATGCTCATCCGTTTCGACAAGTTCACTTCGGGCAACTACCTGTGGCCGTTCAAGGGCGGCGTCGCATCGGGTCAGGCGCTTTCCGACCACCTCAAGCTCTTCCCCATCCCGTCCGACGACCGTCTGGTCAACGACAATCTGGAGCAGAACCCCGGTTATTAGTGTCCCATTCTAAATCTTGCATACGATGAAATTCTTAAGATATGTTTCTTGCGCGGTCGCGGCTCTGGCTTTGTTCGCATGCCAGGAAGTCGAGAAGACCTGCGCCGTGGCACCCGATGCGGTCGTCGCGCCCGTTTTGGACGAGCATTCCGACATCCTCGTCGATGCCGACAATTTGTCGTCGGAGGTCACTTTCACGTGGCGTGCCGCCGATTACGGTTATCCCGCCGCCGTGGCTTATGCGCTCTACTGCGTCTACGGCGAGGAGGAGCCTTATCAGGTAGGCGAATCCGCCTCCACTTCCTACACCCTGAGCAAGGAGACGCTCAACAACGCGTTGGTCAACAGCAAGGGGCTGAACGTGCCTGCCGACGAGACTTCCACGGTCTTCTTCTATGTCGAGTCGTCGATTTCGACCGCCCAGGAGAGCGCCTATACCAAGAAGTCGAACGTCATCGGGCTCGACATCACCACCGTCAAGTCGACTTCCGCGCCTTGGATCCGCCGGCCGCTCTATGTGCCGGGCGGGCATCAGGGGTGGTCGCCTGCGACGGCTCCCGTGCTGTGGGAGACGGCCGAGAACAGCGATGTTTACGAGGGCCCGGTCTACCTGGTTCCGGCCGGTGCTGCGGCCGCAGTCTGCGAGTTCAAGTTTACCGACACCCCGGGATGGGACGGCGGCAACTTCGGCAACAGTCTCGATGCGCTCGGGAACAGCGGCGGGTCGGGCAACCTGAGCGTGGCGCCCGGTACCTACTGGGTCAAGGTGACCCTCACTTCCGACCACTCGACCGGAAGCGCCAAGCTGACCCCGATTACCGCCATCAGCGTCATAGGGGCGTACAACAGCTGGGGCGATAACGATGTCGAGATGACGCTCGCCGGACTGCCCGCCGCACCCGTGGATGCTAAAGACCCCGGGTATCCGGCTTATGAGGCTGCGCACAACGCCGCCGTCAACGCTCAGATTTGGGAGTGCACGATTCCTGCTTTCACGGGCGGCGAATTCAAGTTCCGTCTGGATCACGCCTGGGACCAGAGCTGGGGCGGTGCCAACCTGGAGCACCTCGATTTCAACGGCGGCAATTGCTCGACCGATCTGATGGGCAGCGTGCGTTTCGCTATCGACTTCCACGGCGACATCGCCGCGTTGGCCGAGGACGCCACCAACCCGTCGCCCATATCGGCTACCGTAGCGAAAGTCGAATAGCCATCGGCCGGGCCGGCGGCGGCTTGAGTTGCCGCCGGCCTTCGAAACCTTAAAACATAGTGAATATTATGAAAATTCTGAAATATTTCTTGTCGGCCGCAGCGTTGCTTTCGTTGGCCGCGGCTTGCAGCCACGACCCCGAGGAGATGACCGTTTCGTCGGCCGATCCTGCCATCGCTCAACATAGCGATGTGATGGTCAACAATGTTACCGTGGACGAGACTTTTACCTTGGTGTGGTCGGCCGCCAAATTCGGCGCCCCTGTCGAGGTCGAATATGCCGTTGCCGCCAAGTTGGGCGCCGGCGAGTATGTTGCGCTGGGTACTACCGGGAATTGTTTCTTCTCGACGACCAATGCCGCGTTGTTCGAAGCCCTGGGCATTGCGTTGACGGGTTCCTACGACGTGACGTTCAGCGTCGAGGCCGTTTCGGCCGCGGGGGATGTCCGTGCGGCCCAGCCCCGCGTCGTGCGTTTCGTCTACGATAAGAAGGCTTACCTGCATCTGATCGGTTCTTATAGTAATTGGGCTACCGGTATGGGGACCATGTCGCGTCTCTTGCAGGGCGAGGACGGCGTTTTCCGCGGGTTCGTCTTCTTCCCCGCCGACGGCGAGTTCAAATTCGCGTCGCAGCCCGATTGGGACGGCACCAATTACGGTGCAGGCGAAGAAGCCGGTACGATTTCGACCGACGGGGGCGCCAAGAACATTTCCGCCGCCGCCAACCTCTACTACGTCACGGCCGACATCGGCCAGCTGGTTTTTACGATGGAGCCGGTAACGGTTTCGCTGGCGCTCGGCGACCATGAGGAAAAGATGGTCTACAATGTTGCCGACAAAACTTGGGTTGCTTTCGCCGACGTAAAGGAGGGCGACAGCTATACGCTCAAGTTCGACGGTGTCGGCGACCTTGTGCTCGGCGGTGCCGAGAAAGACCTCGAACTGGGCGGCGCGGCTCTCGCGACGCCTGCCGGAGGGATCGTCAGCTTCAAGTTGTCGATTTTCGACTATCCTTATTCGGTCGCTGTGGGCGAAGTAGTCGAGGACGACAAGAAACTCTACGTGGCCCACTCGGTCAACGAGTGGAATTACTTCGAGGCTCCGGCGCTCACGCTCCTCGAAGCCGGCAAGTTCTACGGGCTGATGAACTTCATCGGTGCAACGTCGCCCCAGGTGTTGCTTGCCCGGTTGCAGTCGCCGCTGGGTACGCAGTATGGCGGTACGGCTGCTGCGCTGAAGGCTTTTACCGGCGGTGCCGCAGCTGCGCCGATCGCCGCCCAGGCCGGTCTGCGCTATTATGCCGCCGACCTTTCGGGCGAACCTAAAGTGTTGTATGACACTGAAATTACCGCTGCCGCCGTCTTGCCCAATGGGGCCGATGCTCCCTTCGAAATGACGGCCGACGGCGCAGGCAAATGGACGCTGACCCACGATTTCGCTAAGTCGGGCAAGATTTCGATCTTGCTCAACGGCGGCACCATCGAGTGCGGCGGTACGGAGTATCCCGCCGTGTTGGGCGGCAGCTGCGGCAACCTGGCGCTCGACGGGGCTGCGCTCAATATGACCAAGGGCGAACATACGCTCGTGCTCGACCTCTCGGGCGCAGTCATGACCCTTGGGATCGACGGCGAGATCGCCGATTTGCAGCTTTATCCCGAAACCCTCGGCGTGACGGGCGACTTCGGCGACATCAACTGGAAACCCGAGGTCGCACCGCAGTTGCAGGGCAACATCGAGACCGGCAAATATAAGGGCTATGTTTCGATGTATGGTCTGACCCATGGTTTCAAGTTTACCTACGGAAGCACTTGGGTTCCCGGCCAGGCTGTCGAGGGCGTTGAAAACGAGTTCACGCTCGGTGCAGGCGACAACATGATGATCGCCGACGGTCTTTACTGTTGGGATGTCGACCTCGACGCCATGACCGCCAAAGCTACGCCGCTCACTAAAGTCGGCCTGATCGGCGATGGTGTCGGCGGCTGGGACGATGACCATGCGGTGTTGGTGCGCGACGCTACGGACGGTCTCTATAAGGCAGCCGGCGTCGTATGCCCGGGCGGTGAGTTCAAGATCCGCTTCAACGGCGGCTGGGACTACAGCCTCGGCGGCACGGCGGAGAATTTGATCGACAACGCCGGCAACATGCCTATCGCTGCCGGCACCTACGACTTCACGCTCGACCTGACCCACACGCCTTACAAACTGACCATGACGACAACGGCCGAATAGGCATGCCGTCTCCTTGACCGGCGTGCCTTGACCGGCACGCCGGTTTCTAATGTTCCTAAAACTGCAAACCATGTTTTTCAGCAAATTCTTCCGACTTTTCCTTGCTGCGGCCCTGCTGTGGACGGGCGCTTGTTCTTCCGATCCCGACGCTCCGGTTCCGGTAGGCCCCTGTCCGGGCAATCCGGATGTCGTCGATCGGGTGTCGCAGTATGAGGCCCGGCCTTTCGACGGCGAGAAGCGCGCCGGAGTCTTCTACCAGATTTACGTCCGTTCGTTCGCCGACAGCAACGGCGACGGCATCGGCGACTTGAACGGCGTCACGGCCAAATTAGATTACCTCGACGATCTGGGCGTCGCCGGCATCTGGCTGCTGCCCATTTACACTTGCGATTCCGAGCATGGTTACGACGTCATCGACTACAAGGCCGTCAACCCCGACTACGGTACTTTGACCGACCTCGAAAATCTCGTCGCCGAGGCCCACAAGCGCAAGATCCGCGTCATCCTCGACTTCGTGCCCAACCACACCTCGCATTATTGCCCGTGGTTCCTCGAAGCCTGCAAGAGCGAGACGAATCCCTACCGCAGTTTCTACCACTTTTCCCAGACCGAAACGCCGGGGTGGATCGCCGTGCCGTCGGGTACGACCGGCTGGTTCTATCAGGGCGTTTTCGACCGGTCGATGCCCGATCTCAACTACGGCCCTGCCGCTTCGTGCGAACAGAGCGGGGCGTTCCGCGCCTTGACCGACGCTGCCGAATTCTGGATCGACAAGGGGGTCGACGGCTTCCGCCTCGACGCCGTGAAACATATCTATGATAGCGAGATTTCGGCCGAGAATCCCACTTGGCTCGGCAAGTTCTATACCGATGTCAATGCTTATTTCCAAGGCAAGTCCCAGCTCGGTTTCGAGGATGTCTACATGGTAGGGGAGTGTTGGCTGGCCACCGACCAGATGGCCGAATATTACAAGGGCCTGCCTGCGTTGTTCGACTTTACCGCTTGGCAGGATCGTCTGCTCTACGCCATTCAGAACGACCATGCCAAATGGTTCCCCAAGGACATGATCGCCGAGCGCGAGGTTTTTGCGGCCAAGCGCGCCGACTTCATCCAGGCTACCAAATTGTCCAACCATGACGAAAACCGCGCCCGCACGGCGGTCGGCGGTTCGCATTCCGTGTCGCTCGAGCGCTGCAAGATCGCGGCGGCCGTGTTGTTGACTTCCGTCGGGTCGCCCTACGTTTACTATGGCGAGGAACTCGGCTTCTTCGGCGACAAGAGCGACAAGGACGGCGACCGCAACGTGCGCGAACCGATGCTTTGGAAGCCCAAGGCCGAGGATGCGGAGCGCCCGACGTGGATCACATCGAAACTCAATACCGATTTGGGTGTCGGCAGTGTCGCCGTGCAGGCCGAGAACGTCGCGTCGCTCTACAACGTCTACCGCAAGTTCTTGCGTCTGCGCAATACCTATTCCGCCTTGGCCGGGGGAACGATCGAGCTGCCCGAGTGGTTCGACGATGAGGAGAGCCGCGACAAGCACATCATGGCGTTTTACCGTATTGCCGGCAGCGAGAAGTTGTTGGTCGTGCACAACGTTTCCAACACGTCGTGTTCCTATGCTTTCGAGGGGGCCGTCGACGCGCCCGTCGCCAACATGAACGGAGCCACGATTTCCTCGCAGGGTGCCCGGCATACGCTCGATATGCCGCCTTATTCTTCGATTATTCTTGAGATGAAATCCTTATGAAACGGCTTTTCCTCTTTCTGTCGGTCGCCGCTCTGTTGAGCGGTTGCCGTACACGGGTTTTTCCCGAGTTGCCCGCTGTCGGCAACGAGCGGCCCGTCGTGCCGGCGCTCTTGCAGCCCGGCGACAACCGATTGTGGCTTACCGATTACTTTCCTTGTTGGGAGCGGGCCGATTCGGTAACTTCCGCCGCGCTGCGGATCGTTCCGGCCGCCGATGACTGGTCGGAATTCGTCGTAACGGCTCCCCAGGGGGCTTTCGCCGCGTCGTTCGAGGCCTGGTGCGACGGTCGCCGGCTCTCCGTGGCGGCTCTCGGCGGCGAGCGCAAAGCCGCAGCATGGGCTTTCTCCGAGAGTTGCCGCGGGCATGAAGTCTTCGTCCGCACGTCGCAGAAACCGTTGCAGGTCGTTGCTTTGTGGCAGAATTGCCGGTTACCCGAACATTATGTTTCGGTCGGCGACAACGGCATTTCGGTCATCGTTCCCGGCGATGCCGCCAGGGTGCGGCGTTCGTGGCTGCGACTTTTCGCTGCCTCCGACGACGCGCGGTTCAACGATCTGCTCGTGCCGCTCGAAAACGGCGCTCCCGTGCTCGACGTCTCGCGGCTCGATCGCCATGACAAGCAGGCTCAAGTGCTCTATTCATTGATGATCGACCGTTTCGAGAACGGCGACCTTTCCAACGACCGGCCCTTGAACCGGCCCGACGTACTGCCGCAGGTCGACTATCAGGGCGGCGACCTGCAAGGCATCGCCCGGCGCATCGAGCAGGGTTTCTTCGATTCGCTCGGCATTACCACGATCTGGATTTCGCCCGTCACGCAGAATCCGCGCGACGCGTGGGGTCTCAACAAGGAGCCGTTTACCCGTTTCTCGGGTTATCACGGTTATTGGCCCATCCATACCACCCGGGTCGACGACCGCTTCGGCACGCCCGAGGATTTGCACGCCTTGCTTGCTACGGCTCATGCCCATGGCATGAATGTCATCCTCGACTACGTGGCCAACCATCTGCACATCCATGCGCCCGTCTTGCAGGCTCATCCCGACTGGGTAACGCCGCTTGATTTGCCCGACGGACGCAAGAATCTGGAGTTGTGGGACGAACAGCGTCTGACCACCTGGTTCGACGAACACATCCCTTCGCTCGACCTCCAGCGGCCCGAGGTGTGCGGCCCGATGACCGATTCCGCGCTCTATTGGGTGGCCGAGTTCGACCTCGACGGCTTCCGCCACGACGCCTGCAAGCATATTCCCGAGAATTACTGGCGTATGCTTACCCGCAAGATGAAGACGCGCTTCCCCGACCGCGATCTGTGGCAGATCGGCGAGACCTACGGGTCGCCTGAGTTGATCGGCTCCTATGTCAAGAGCGGCATGATCGACGCGCAGTTCGATTTCAATGTCTACCATACGGCGCTCGATGTCTTGACTTGCGGACGTCCGCTCCGCGATCTGGCCGCCGTGGTCGACGAGTCGCTCGCGGCCTACGGCGCCCACCATACCATGGGCAACATCACGGGCAACCACGACAAGGCCCGGTTGATTTCGCTGGCCGGCGGGGCCGTCTCGCCCGGCGAGGATCACAAGGCCGCCGGATGGAAACGCCATATCGGCGTGGGCGATCCGGTGGGTTACCGCAAGCTGGCTCTGATCCAGGCCCTGAACTGCACCGTTCCCGGCGTGCCCTGCATCTACCAGGGCGATGAGTACGGCGAGCCGGGCGCCAACGACCCCGACAACCGGCGAATGATGCGTTTCGACGGCTACTCTCCCCGCGAGCAGGCGCAGAAGGAGCTGACATGCACCCTGACCCGTCTGCGCCGTTCGTCCATGCCGCTTCTCTACGGCGACATGACCACGCTCGCTCTGACCGATCGGGTGTGGGTCTTTGCCCGCGTCTACATGGGCGACTGGGTCATCGTGGCGCTCAACACGGGCGATCGTCCGCAGCAGGTCGAGTGCGATCTGCCTGCCGCGATGGGCGAAAATCAAAAATTTAAAGCTAACTTTGGGGCCGAATTCGGCTTCCGGCCCGACGGGCGGCTCTTCGTGGAGCTGGCGCCCGCAGATTTCGAAATACTGACCAAAACCGAATAAACCAATGAAACGGATTTTCAATCTTGCTTCCCGCTTCGGCACCCTGACGGTGCTGGGCATCGTTCTTTTGCTGGCTTCGGCGTCGTGCTCCCGCCGGGCCGCCACCCAGGCTCACGCCGACTGGACTTACGATGCCGTACTCTACGAGATGAACGTGCGCCAGTTCACGCCCGAGGGTACGTTCGCCGCCGCCGCGCAGCAGCTGCCCCGCCTGCGCGACCTGGGCGTCGACATCGTGTGGCTCATGCCGATCCATCCCATCGGCGAGAAGGGCCGCAAGGGTTCGCTGGGTTCCTACTATGCGATCCGCGATTATATGGACGTCAACCCCGAGATGGGCACGATGGCCGATTTCGAGCAGTTTCTCGACCGCGCCCACGAGCTGGGGCTGCGCGTGATTCTCGATTATGTGGCCAACCACACTTCGCCCGATGCCGCCTGGGTTACCGAGCGGCCGGCCGAATGGTACGTGCGCGATTCGACGGGCGCCCCCGCCGTGCAGTACGACTGGACGGACATCGCCAAGCTCAATTACGAAACTCCGGGCGTGCGCGATGCCATGCTCGACGTGCTGACGTTCTGGGTAGGCAAGGGTGTCGACGGCTTCCGCTGCGACGTGGCCATGGAGGTGCCGCATGATTATTGGGAATATGCTTTCGCGCAGATCCGTGCTATCCGGCCCGACCTCTTCCTGCTGGCCGAGGCCGAGGGGCCGCAGTTCCATGCCGACGGGTTCGACGCCACCTACGCTTGGGATTTGCACCACGTGTTGAACGACATCGCGCAGGGCAAGAAGTCGGCGGCCGATCTTCGGGTGCTGCTGGCTAAGTACGGCGAGGAGTTTCCCGCCTCGGCCTACCGCATGATGTTTACCTCCAACCATGATGAGAATTCGTGGAACGGCACCGAGTTCGAGCGCATGGGCGATGCCGCCGCGACAATGGCCGCCTTGACCTATGTGCTGCCCCAGAGCCTGCCGTTGATCTATACGGGGCAGGAGATCGGCTACGACCATCGCTTCGCTTTCTTCGAGAAAGACCCCGTTCCGGCCTGGGAGCCGAACGAATGGTCGGAGTTCTACAAGCGGCTCAATGCGCTGCGTCACGCCAATCCTGCGTTGGCCGGCGGCGAGCGGGGCGGCGAAATGACCTATATGGGCGGCGCCGTCGCCGATGTGATGGCTTTCACGCGCACGGCGGGCGACAACAAGGTCGTGTGTCTGTTCAACCTTTCGGGCAGCCCGCAGGCCGTGATTCCGACTGTCGAGGTCGGCGGCGATTTCATCGACGCCATGACCGGCGAGCCGCATCCGATCGTGCCCGGCGAGGAGTTCTCGCTCGGCCCGTGGGAATACCTTATTTTAATTAATAATTGATAGTGAATAATGAATAGTTGTTTTGTGCGCAGAACGCGCAATGCGATCATTCATCATTAACTATTGACGATTCATTGCTTTATGTTGCATCCCGATTGGAGTTATCGTGCCGTAATTTATGAGTTGAACGTGCGTCAGTTGACGCCCGAGGGGACTTTGCGCGCCGCCGCTTCGCGGCTTGCGTTTTTGCGCGATCTGGGTGTCGACGCCGTGTGGCTCATGCCCGTTTACCCGATCGGCATCGAGGGCCGCAAAGGGTCGTTGGGGTCTTATTATTCGATTCGAGATTACTGCGCCGTCAACCCCGAGCTGGGGTCGATGGAGGATTTCGATGCGTTTGTCGCCGAGGCGCACCGCCTGGGGTTGAAGGTGTTGCTCGACTGGGTGGCCAACCATACCGCCCGCGATGCCCGGTGGATCGCGGAGCACCCCGATTTCTACGTCTACGACAGCGAGGGGCGCCCCGCCGTGCCTTGGGACTGGACCGATACGGCCAAGCTCGACTACGCCAATCCCGCCGTGTGGGATGCGCAGGTCGAAGCCATGGAGTTCTGGGTGTGCGACCATGCCGTCGACGGTTTCCGGTGCGACATGGCGATGTTGGTGCCCGTCGAGTTCTGGAATGCCGCCGTGCGGCGTCTCAAGCGCGTGAACCCCGACCTCTTCATGCTCGCCGAGGCCGAGGAGACCAATCTTTTCGACGAGGGGGCTTTCGACGCTTGCTATGCGTGGGAGATGCACCATCTGATGGTCGACGTCGCGCAGCAGCGCAGGCGCGTTACCGCCTTGCGCGATTACATCTATGCCGATCGCGAGCGTTATCCCCGTTCGGCTATGCGCCTGGCGTTTACCTCCAACCACGATGAGAATTCGTGGAGCGGTTCGGAGTTCGAGCGTCTGGGCGATGCCCGCGAGGCGATGGCCGTCTTCTCGTTCGTTGTGCCGCGCGGCCTGCCCCTGATCTATACCGGGCAGGAGGTGGGCTACGACCATTCGTTCGCTTTCTTCGACCGCGATCCCATCCCGGCTTACGAGTTGAACGACTTCACGTGTTTTTACCGGCGCCTTACCCGTCTGCGGCACGAAAATGCTGCGCTGGCCGCCGGCGAGCAGGGCGCGGAGATGATCGAGATACGCAATAACGCCGAGGATTGCCTGATGATCGCCGTGCGCGAGATTTCCGACAATCGCGTGATCGCCATCATGAATCTTTCGCCCTATGCCATCCATGCCGAATACAATACCGGTATCTACGCCGGGCCGTATACCGATGCGATGACCGGGGCCGACTATCGTTTGCCGGAGCGGGTCGTCGAAGACATGGCCCCCTGGAGTTACCGGATTCTGACCCGATAAAATCGTATGAAACCTTTTCGTTTGCTGATTTCTTTTGTTGCTATGGCCGCTTTCTCCTGCAATGTCGTTCCGCAGTTCGACCCGCAGACGGTCGCCGATGCCGGCGGCCGCGTGGCCCATGTCGAGCCGCTGTCGTGGTGGGTCGGCATGCGCACCCCGCTCCAGCTCATGATCCACGGCGACAGCATCGCCGCCTGCGAGGTGCGGATCGAGGGGCCGCAGGGCGTGCGCGTCGTCGGCGTGCACAAGGCCGACAGCCCCGATTACCTCTTTGTCGACGTCGAAGTGGATGCCGCGGCCGATCCCGGCACCCGTTATCTGCTCTTTTCGCGCGGCGACGAGACTTTCAAGCGGCCTTATGATTTTGCGGCGCGGCGCGAGGGTTCCGCGGAGCGCAAAAGTTTCACTACGGCCGACATGATCTATTTGTTGATGCCCGACCGTTTTGCCGACGGCGACCCCGCGATCGACTCGACGCCCGACACGGCCGAGAACCCCGACCGCCGTGCGTTCTTCGGCCGTCACGGCGGCGATTTGCAGGGGATGATCGACCATCTGGACTACATCGCCGGTCTGGGCGCCACAGCCGTGTGGGCTACGCCCTTGCTGCTCGACAACGAGCCGGCTGCGTCGTACCACGGTTATGCCTGCGCCGATTATTATCGCATCGATCCGCGTTTCGGGTCGAACGATCTCTACCGCGACTACGTGGCCGCCTGCCACCGTCATGGGTTGAAGGTTATCATGGATGTGGTCACGAACCATTGCGGCGCCGCCCATTGGTGGATGCAGGATTTGCCGTTCGACGACTGGGTGCACCGCTTCCCCGACTATACGCAGACCAACAACCTCTTTTCTGCCAACATGGATCCCAATGCCTCGCAGTACGATCTGCGGGTGCAGGAGGGCGGGTGGTTCGACCGGATGATGCCTGATATGAACCTCGACAACCCTTTCCTGCTGCGTTATTTCCAGCTGTGGGCCGTGTGGTGGATCGAGTTCGCCGACCTCGACGGATTGCGGGTCGACACCTATCCCTACAACGAGAAGGTGCCTATGAGCGAGTGGTGCGCCGCCGTGCTTGACGAGTATCCGAATCTCAATATCGTGGGCGAGTGCTGGACCTCCGACGTCCCGCAGCTGGCTTATTGGCAGGGCGGCAACCCCAACCGCGACGGCTTCGATTCGCATCTGCCCTCGATCATGGACTTCCCGCTGCGCGATGCCATTTGCGCCGCGCTGCCTTCCGATTCGCTCCGCTGGGGCGAGGGGATGATCCGGGTCTACGGCGCCTTGTCCGATGATTTCGTCTACCACGATCTTTCGCGCATGATGATCTTCGCGGGCAATCACGACACCGAGCGTGTGGCCGATATCGTGCGCGGCGACCTCGGGCGGGCCAAGATCGCCATGACTTTGCTGGCTACCTTGCGCGGCATACCCCAGGTTTTCGCCGGCGACGAGTTGATGTTCCGTTCCGCCGACTTGTCGCAGGGGCACGGCGGTCTGCGCGTCGACTTTCCCGGCGGCTGGGCAGAGGATGCCGTCGATTTGTTCGATCCGGCACAGCGTAAGGGCGCGGCGGCCGAACTCTATGATCATACCGCACGGCTGTTCAACTGGCGCAAGGCCAAACATGTCATCCATTCCGGACGTACGCTCCACTTCGCCGCACGCGATAATACCTATGCTTATTTTCGTTACGACGATACCGATGCCGTGTTCGTATTCATCAACAATTCGCGCGGCCGCAAGCAGGTGCCCTGGTCTCATTATGCCGAGATTACGCAGTCGTTGTCCCGGGAGGGCCGCGATGTGCTCACGGGCGAGACGGTCGAGTTAAGCGATCGTACGGTCGTTGCACCGCGTTCGTCGTTGGTCGTCGAGTTTCGGAGGAATGGCCGCCCGTAAATTCGTCGGTTCTGTTTTTTTGACAAAGCGTCTCGTTGAGGCGCTTTTTTTGCAACATGAATGATATTGCGGTTTTTGCAAAATGCAAGTAAACTTGCTTTTGCGCTCGCTTATTCGTGTCTTTGGCTGCGCCCAAGATACTCGCGCTCGGCAAAATGCAAACGAGTTTGCTTTTGCGCTCGCTTATTCGTATCTTTGTATTATGAAGCGTTTTTTCCTTGCAATATTGTTGTCGTGTGTCTGTGCGACGGCCGATGCCCGCACTTGGCGTGCGGACGAAATCCCCAACGTGCAGGTCGCCGACCGGATGCGTTATGTCTCCGATCCCGACGGCATTCTTCCTGCGGCAGCCGTGTCGCGGCTCGATTCGTTGTGTGCGGCTTTGCGCCGGCAGGGATTGGCCCAGGTGGCTGTCGTGGCCGTCGACGACATTGTCGGCGGCGATCCGTTTTCGTTCGCCATCGAGCTGTTCCGGCGTTGGGGTGTCGGCCGCAAGGAAAACAATAACGGCTTGGGCGTTTTGCTGGTCAAGGATTTGCGCGAAATCCGCTTCGTTACGGGCGGCGGTTTGGAGGGGGTGTTGCCCGATGCCTTGTGCAAACGCATCCAGTTGGATTACATGCTGCCTTATTTTCGCCAGGGCGATTATGGCCGCGGCATGGTGGCCGGTATGGAGGCCGTAGCGCAGGTGTTGCAGGGCGGCGAACTGGAGGCTTCGCCCGAAACGGAGGATGATCTGCCGTTGTGGGCGGTGCTGGCCTTTCTCGGTTTCTTTCTGGGGGCGTTTTTGTTGGCGGGCGTTGTGCTTCATTATCGTAGCAAGCGATGTCCCCGCTGCGGGGCACGGGCCTTGAAGTTGCAGAGCCAGCAGAAACTGGAGTCTACGCGGCGGCACGATCTCATTGAATATACGTTCGTGTGTGCCAAGTGCGGATACACGGTCAAGCGCCGGGCTACGCATTTCAAGGATGGCGGTTTCGGTGGAGGTCTGGGCGGCGGCATGCTTATCGGAGGCAGCGGGCGCGGCTTCGGCGGCGGATCGTTCGGCGGCGGTTTCGGCGGCGGAAGTTTTGGCGGTGGCGGTGCCGGGTCAAGATGGTAAAAACGTGCCGTTGCACGGCGCGGCCGGCGGACTCTTTCTGCCTATGTCTCTGCATGATGTTCGAACGGAATAATTAAATTAAATAGAGAATAATGAAAAAATGGATTTGGATCGCTGTGGCGGTCGTTGCAGCAATTTTCTTGTACGCAACCTACAATGGTTTGGTCAATAAGGAGGAGGGTGTCAATACGGCTTGGGCCCATGTCGAGACGCAGTATCAGCGTCGTGCCGACCTGATCCCCAATTTGGTCAACACGGTCAAGGGGTATGCGGCCCACGAGCGGCAGACGCTCGACGAGGTAACCGAGGCGCGGGCCAAGGCCACGTCGATCAACCTTTCGGTCGACGAGCTGACGCCCGAGAACATGGCCGCTTTCCAACAGGCGCAGGCCGACGTGCGGTCGGCATTGGGGCGTCTGGTTGCAGTGGCCGAGCAATATCCCGACCTCAAGGCCAACCGCAATTTCTTGGAGTTGCAGGCCCAGCTGGAAGGTACCGAAAACCGGATCGCCGTGGCTCGGAAGGATTTCAACGAGGCGGCCCAGCGTTACAATGTGGCCGTGCGGCGCTTCCCGGCCGTGTTGGTCGCCAAATTGTTCGGATTCAGGCAGAAACCCTATTTCGAGGCGGCCGAGGGTGCGGCTGCGGCTCCGCAGGTGCAGTTTTGAGACCGGTTCCGCATATGTTTGCCGCCTGCAACTCGAGTTGCAGGCGGTGTTTTATTTGGCGCCGGCCCTCGGCTGTATGGATTCCGGAGTGCAGTTTTGCGGTAAGCCGAGTGGATTTCGGTGCTTTGCTTTGCGAAAAGCGTTATCTTATCGTTGTTCTGTTCGTGCGGCTGTCGTCTGTCCGGAGTGCGGCTGCGCTTGGGCTTTTTGTGCTGCAAAGGCCGTCAGGATTGCGATTACAATGATTATGACCCACTTTTCCATATCTTTGACATCCATTTAGCTGCTTCGGTTCGGCAAGGTTCAGATCGATTTGGCGTTGCGCTCGACTCTTTGTATTTCGGTTTTACCCGAGATGCTCCCGCTCGGTAGATATGCACGCCAGCTTGCTTTTGCGTTCGACTTCTCGCATCTTCGTCGTGTTTGAATATGTTCTTCCGGTCTTATCTTGTCGACACAAAGATATGTAAAATTATTTATACTTTGCAATACATATTACTTGTTTTTACGGAATTTTTTGATTTTCGATCGATTGCAGAATCAGCTAATGCTTTCTTGTATGATGTCCGTCCTGTAATGTAGGCTTGTCGATGCTTCATCCGAGGTGTTTCTTCTGTTTCCCGATAGGGAGGACGTCGAAATTTTGTTGAAAAAATCGCACGGCAATGCGAGGGTATTTAGCGGAAAAATTCATAATTTTGCAAGATATTGAATAAAATCGCCTTTCCTCGAACATTATGTTGAGCGCTTTATATTATGTTGTGTTGGTGCTGCTGTGCACTATTTTCATGATCGTTTCGGCCCTTGCGTTGGTGGTTTGCTGGCCTTTCGACAAGGCCCGGCGTACGGTGCATGAGTTGTCGCGCGTGCTGGTGCGGATTTTCTTTTTCCTGCCTCCTTTCTGGCGGCAGCGGGTCATCGGTCGCGAGCACATCGACCGGCATAAGAGTTATGTCATCGTGTTGAATCATAATACGGTAGTCGACATTCCGACGTTGTATTGCATTCCGCTCAATTTCCGTTGGGTTTCCAAGCGCGAAGTTTTCCGGGTGCCGTTCTTCGGGCAGTTCCTCGTGTTGCACGGCGACATCTGCATCGACCGCGGCCGGGCGGCCGAGGCCTTGGAGCAGATGGTGCGCAAGGGGTGCGAATGGATCGGCCGCGGTGCTTCGGTGGCAGTTTTTCCCGAGGGTACGCGTTCCAAGGATGGCGAGATCCACCGTTTCAAGACCGGGGCTTTCGCTCTGGCCAAGGAGGCCGGCGTCGAGATTCTGCCCGTGGTGCTCGACGGCACGGCGTCGCTCATCAAGAAGAATTTCATGTTCGACTGGCATAACCGCATTACCGTCCGCGTCCTGCCGCCCGTCTCCGTCGATCGGGTCGCTGCGACCGAGGTGCACGACTTGGCGCAGCAGGTGCACGACAACATGGTCGATGCCTTGGCAGAAATAAGAAATGAAAAATTAAAAATGAAAAATTGATTTCTCCCGCTCCGATCGGTTGCAGAGGGGCGGAGTTTCGATGCTTCATTCTTGATTTTTAATTGGATATTATGGCAGATTTACTCAATAATACGGATTCCGGTGCTTCCTATGGCGATGATGCCATCGTGACCCTTTCGCCGCGTGAGCATATCCGGTTGCGTCCGGGCATGTACATCGGCAAGCTCGGCGACGGTTCGCAGGCCGACGACGGCATTTATGTCCTCATCAAGGAGGTCGTCGACAATTCGGTCGACGAGTTCATCATGGGCGCCGGCCACCAGGTCGACATTACCATCGAGGATCGGGTCGTTACCGTCCGCGACTACGGGCGCGGCATTCCCCTCAAGTCGCTTGCTGCGGCCGTCTCCGAAATGAATACCGGCGGTAAGTACGGCGGTTCGGCTTTCAAGAAGACCGTGGGTCTGAACGGCGTCGGCGTCAAGGCCGTGAACATGCTTTCCAGCGAGTTTACGGCCCGCTCCGTGCGCGACGGCGAGGCCCGCACGGTCTCGTTCGCCAAGGGCCTGGAGCAGAGCGACCGCTGGGAAAGCGGCGTCGACGAGAAAAACGGCACGCTGATCCGTTTCCGGGTCGACGAGGAGGTCTTCGGACACTACGACTACAACCTCGAATACGTCGAGCAGATGGTAAAGAACTATACTTATCTGAACCTCGGCTTGACGTTCAATTTCAATGGCAGCAGCTACGTCTCGAAAAACGGTTTGCTCGATTTGTTGAACGAGAACATGACCGAGGAGCCGTTGTATGCGCCGATCCACCTTTCGGGCGACGACATCGAGGTCGCCATTACCCACGGCACCGGTTACGGCGAAAGCTATTTTTCGTTCGTCAACGGGCAGTATACTTCGCAGGGCGGCACCCACCAGGCGGCATTCCGCGAGGCCATCGCCAAGACCGTCAAGGAGTTCTTCCGCAAGGACTACGACCCTTCGGATATCCGCACGTCGATCATCGCAGCCATTTCGGTCAAGGTAACCGACCCGGTTTTCGAGTCGCAGACCAAGATCAAGTTGGGTTCCAAGGAGGTCGAGCCGGGGGTTTCGATGCGCAACTTCGTCATGGATTTCTTGTCCAAGCACCTCGACGATTATCTGCACAAGCATGCCGAGACGGCGCAGATTCTCCAGAAGAAGATCGTCGAGAACGAGAAGGAGCGCAAGGCCATTTCGGGCATCCAGAAGAAAGCCCGCGAGACGGCCAAAAAGGTGTCGCTCAACAACCGCAAGCTGCGCGACTGCAAGATACACCGCACCGATAAGAGCGAGTTGGCCGAGCGGTCGATGATCTTCATCACGGAGGGTAACTCTGCGTCGGGTTCCATTACCAAGTCGCGCGATGTGCGCACGCAGGCGGTCTTCTCGCTGCGCGGCAAACCGCTCAATTGCTTCGGGTTGACCAAAAAGGTCGTATACGAGAACGAGGAGTTCAACCTCTTGCAGGCCGCGCTCAACATCGAGGAGGAGATGGACAACCTGCGCTACGAGAAGGTCGTCATTGCCACCGATGCCGATGTCGACGGCATGCACATCCGCCTGCTCATCACGACGTTCTTCCTCCAGTTCTTCCCCGACGTCATTCGGCGCGGACACCTTTATATTTTGCAGACGCCGCTGTTCCGCGTGCGCAACAAGAAGGAGACGCACTATTGCTACTCCGAGGAGGAACGGGCAAACGCTCTCAAGCGGTGCGGCGCCAATGCCGAGATCACGCGATTCAAAGGTCTGGGCGAGATTTCGCCCGACGAGTTCCGCGAGTTCATCGGCGAGAACATGCGCCTGGACAAGGTGCGCATTACCAAGGACGACCCGATCCACGACTTGTTGGAATTCTACATGGGCAAGAACACCTTCGAGCGCCAGGGCTTCATCATCGACAACCTGCGCATTGAGGAAGACCTCGTGGAAAACGACTTGGCGTTCAATTGAGAGTGAATAATTAAAAAAAGTAGCCTGTTTATGGCCGATAAAGATAAGATCAACCCCGAAGAGGAATTCGATAAGGAGCGCCCGGTATCCGAGACCGACGGCAGGGCATCCGATGCGCCCGACGACACGCTGACCGACGATATGTCGATCGGCGATGCGGCAACCGACGATAGGGCGGGTGCTGTATTCGAGGGTGCCGATGACGCCGAATCTTCCGATGGCGCCGGGCTTTCCGGCTCTGCCGATTCTGCCGATTCTTCCGACAGCGCCGATGTTGCCGATTCCGCCGCCGGTGCGGTTCGCAGCGGCAAGTACGACCGTCTCACGCAGGAGGAGGGCGGCGTGCGCAAGCTCACGGGCATGTACAAGAACTGGTTCCTCGATTACGCGTCGTATGTCATCCTCGAACGCGCCGTGCCTCATGTCGAGGACGGCCTCAAACCCGTGCAGCGGCGTATCCTCCATGCCATGAAGACCGTCGACGACGGTCGTTACAACAAGGTCGCCAACATCGTCGGCCAGACCATGCAGTACCATCCCCACGGCGACGCGTCGATCAAGGACGCCCTCGTGCAGTTGGGGCAGAAGGAGCTGCTGATCGACTGCCAGGGCAACTGGGGCAACATCCTTACCGGCGACGAGGCCGCCGCAGGCCGTTATATCGAGGCGCGCCTGTCGAAATTCGCTCTCGACGTCGTTTTCAACAAGAAGACCACCGAGTGGATGCGTTCCTACGACGGCCGCAACGAGGAACCCGTCACGCTGCCCATCAAGTTCCCGCTGCTCTTGGCACAGGGGTCGGACGGCATTGCCGTGGGCCTCGCCTCGAAGATTCTGCCCCACAACTTCATCGAGTTGATCGACGCCTGCATCGCTCATCTGGAGGGGCGCGATTTCCAGCTCTATCCCGACTTCCCCACGGGCGGCATGGCCGACGTGAGCCGTTACAACGACGGTCTGCGCGGCGGCGCCGTGAAGGTGCGGGCCAAGATTTCGAAGATCGACAAGCGCACGCTGGCCATTACCGAAATTCCTTATACCACCACCACCGAGTCGATCAAGGAGTCGATCATCAAGGCCAACGAGAAGGGCAAGATCAAGATCCGCAAGGTCGACGACAACACGGCCGACAAGGTCGAGATCGTCATCCAAGTGGCGTCCGACGAGTCGTCCGACAAGACTATCGACGCCCTCTATGCCTTTACCGATTGCGAGGTCTCCATTTCGCCCAACGCCTGCGTCATCTGGGAGGAGAAACCCCACTTCCTCGGGGTCAGGGAGATTCTGCGCCGTTCGGCCGACCACACCAAGTGGTTGTTGGGCCGCGAGTTGGAAATCCGCCTCGGCGAGTTGAACGAGGCGTGGCATGCCGCGTCGCTCGAACGCATCTTCATCGAGAACAAGCTCTACCAGCTCATCGAGGGGTGTAAAACCCGCGAGGAGGCCTATGCCGCCGTCGACAAGGGCTTGGTGCCGTTCAAGAAGCTGTTGCGCCGCGAGGTAACCCTCGACGACGTGCAGCGGCTGACCGAGCTGCGATTCATCCGCATTTCGCGTTACGATTCCGAAAAGGCCGACAACGAAATCAAGCAGATCGAGGAGCAGATCGCCCAAACCAAATACGACCTCGAACACCTCACGGCTTATGCCGTGGCCTACTATCGCCGCATCCTCGAAAAGTACGGCAAAGGGCACGAGCGCCGCACCGAGCTGCGCGAGTTCGATTCGATCGAGGCTACCAAGGTCGCCGTTACCAACGCCAAACTTTACGTCGACCGGGCCGAGGGTTTCTTCGGCATCGGCAAGTCGATGAAAGACGCCGAGTTCGTCTGCGATTGTTCCGACATCGACGATGTGATCGTCTTCACCAAGGACGGCCGCTACGTCATCACCAAGGTGTCGGACAAGGCGTTCTTCGACAAGGGCATCTACTACATCGGCGTCTTCAAGCGCAACGACGAGCGTACGATCTACAACGTCCTCTACCGCGACGGCCGCAACGGCCCGATCCTCATGAAGCGCTGCGCCATCAAGTCCGTCACGCGTGACAAGGAGTACGACATGACCAAGGGCACGCCGCGCAGCGAGATTCTTTATATGTCGGTCAACCCCAACGGCGAGGCCGAGGTGCTGAAGGTTTACTTCAAGCCCCGTCCGCGGCTCAAGAAAGTGATCGTCGACCTCGATTTCTCGACTCTCGCTATCAAGGGGCGTCAGAGCCAGGGTAACCTTTTCTCGCGCTACGGCATCCACAAGATCGTGTTGAAGGAGCGCGGCGTTTCGACGCTCGGCGGCCAGAGCGTCTGGTTCGACGAGGACGTGCGGCGGCTCAACGCCGATGGGCGCGGCAAGCTCTTGGGCGAGTTCAAGGGCGATGACAAACTCATCGTCTGGACGTCGAAGAACCAGTACTACATCACGGGTTACGACCTCGGGCAACACTTTCCCGACGAAACGATCGGGGTGGAGCGTTTCGAATTCGGCCGCGTGTACAGCGTTTGTTACTTCGACCGTGCGCAGGGGTATTACTACATGAAGCGTTTCGCGGCCGAAGCATCCGACAAGATGCAGTTTTTCCTCGACGAGGAGGGCCAGGCCGACTTGACGTGCATTACCGGCTGCGCCGGCTCCAAGTTGGAGATCGTCTACAAGGGGGCGCATGCTTCGCGTCCGGCCGACGAGATCGATGTCGACGAGTTCGTCGGTGTCAAGAGCCATCGCGCCAAGGGCAAGCGCCTGACTACCTACGAGGTCGCCGCCTTGCGGTTCATCGAACCCGAGTTGCCTTCGCAGCCTGAACCTGAACCGGCGGACGAGGAGCCGGAGGTTGCCGGCGCAGGCAGCGACGAGGAATTCGATGCCGCCGCTTCGTCCGTTGAGGATATGGACGTTGCCGGAGGGGCTTCGGTGTCGGAGGAGGTTGCTTTCGAGATCGAACGGCCCGGCGGCGATGCCGAGGAGGCCATCGATCCCGAGCAGTTGGATCTGTTCTGACGTTCGTTGCCATGCCGCTGCTTTTTCTGGTCGGTTACATGGGGTGCGGCAAGAGCACGTTGGCGCGCAAGATCGCGCGGCGGCTCGGCGTCGAGTCCGTCGATACCGATCGCCTGGTCGAGGAGCAGGAGGGTGCCGCCGTGGCGGATATTTTCCGTTACGAGGGCGAGGAGCATTTCCGCCGCATCGAGCGCGAGGCGTTGGAGCGGGTAATCGGCCGGGGCGGCACGCAGGTCGTCTCTACGGGGGGCGGACTCCCCGTGTGGGGCGATAACATGGAGCGCATGAATCGGGCAGGCATGACGGTCTACCTGCGGCGTCCGGCCCGGCAGATCGTGCAGCGGATGTCGCCTTACGGGCGCCGGAAGCGCCCCCGCTTGCAGGGGTTGAACGACGAGGAGCTGGTCGGGTTCATGGCCCGCGACATGATCGAACGCGAGCCGTTCTATGCCCGTGCCCGTCTGACGATCGATTGCGCAACGTTTTCCGACGAGGAACTGGTGGAAATCATATTGGAAAAAGTGAAGAACGAAGAATCGAAATAGAGAACGAGTATTCCGAGGGCCGTCGAAACGTTGCTGCCATGCCGCCGGCCCGTTGTTGTCTCTGCGACCTTAAGGCGGCCGGCCGGGGCTAAAACTCGACATTCCTATTTTACTTTTGACTTATACTATGAACGACGCTCCCATAGGTATCTACGATTCCGGGTTGGGCGGGCTGACCGTCTGGCGCGAGGTGCGGCGCGCGTTGCCCGGCGAGTCGCTCGTCTACTTGGGCGACGGCAAGAACTGCCCCTACGGTTCGCGGCCGCGCGAGGAGATCGTCCGGTTGGCCGATCAGGCGGTCGCGACGCTTGTCGCCCAGGGGTGCAAGATGGTCGTCGTCGCCTGCAATACCGCGACAGCCGCCGCCATCGATTTCCTGCGGGATAAATATGCCGCCTTGCCCATCGTGGGCATGGAGCCGGCCGTGAAACCCGCCTGCCTGGCCACCCGCAGCGGGGTGGTGGGCGTGTTGGCTACCGAGCGGAGTCTCGACGGCGATCTGTTCCGCCGTACAGCCGCCCGTTACGGCAAGGGTATCGAGGTCGTCGCCGTGCCCGGGTCGGGATTCGTCGAGCTGGTCGAAAACGACCTCGAAGCCGCCCCCGAAGCCGAGACGTGCGTGCGCCGGGCCGTCGGGCCGATGTTGGCGCGCGGTGCCGACCAGATCGTGTTGGGGTGCACGCACTATCCGTTCTTGCTGCCCGTGTTGGAGCGTGTCGTTGCGGGGCACGGCGTGACGATCGTCGATCCTTCGCCCGCCGTGGCGCGTCGTGTCGTGCAGTTGCTCGACCGTTTCGGCCTTCGTGCTTCGGCCGATTCGCGTCCCGTTTACTCGTTTCTTACTTTCGCCGACGAAACCTATCGTTTGCGGCTGGAACAGAAAGCCGTGGCAGCGTTCGGTTGATGCGCGCCGCAGATTTCGGACTTGCGACACCCGGAAATCCGAAAATTATTGCTATCTTCGCTCTGTTAAAATCGTGCTTACGCAATGGCATCCCGAAATAGCTCCTCTACTTCTCCCGGTGCGCGGACAAAAGCCCAGCGCAGCAACCGTGACAGCGCTCGTTGGATCGTTGGTCTGGTGTTGCTTTTCGCAGGACTTTTCGCGGTTGCGGCGGTGTTTTTCTCGTTCTTTACCTGGAAATCCGACCAGAGCGTCCTGGCCAAAAGCGTCGAGGAGCGGGAGTTGCTGGGCGAGACGGTCAGCAATCCGTGCGGATGGAGCGGTGCCCGGTTGGGATGGCTGCTGGTCGATGCG
Organism: uncultured Alistipes sp.; assembly: GCF_910580175.1. Lineage (GTDB taxonomy): Bacteria > Bacteroidota > Bacteroidia > Bacteroidales > Rikenellaceae > Alistipes. The sequence continues at coordinate 282,363 of NZ_CAJTXD010000001.1, read as the reverse complement.
TCGTTGGGCGTGTGCGGTATTCTCGTGCCCGTGATGCTTGTGCTCATCGGCGTGCGGATCATCCGCAAGCGGCCTTTGTTGCTCAACCATTCCATTCTGGCGCTCTTTCTCATCATGATCCTCGGGTCGCTGACTCTGGGATTCGTTTTTGCCGACAAGTGGAGTTTCTGTTGTTCTACCGGATGGGGCGGCGAGTTCGGCATTGCTGTCGGCAATCTGTTGCGGGCGCATATCGGAGTGTTGGGTGCGATCATTCTTTTGGCGGTGTGCTGGATTCTCGTCGGGGTCTTCATCAACCGCAATTTCATCAATACGGTCAATTCCGCCGGCAGCGCCGTGGTCGATAAGAGCGGGCGGTTCGTCGGCATGGTCAAGCATCGGGTTGCGTCGCAAGGCAGCGATACGGAAGCCGATTCTTTCTTCGAGGAGCCGTTTTCCGAGGAACCTTTCGTTGTTGCAGGACAGTCGCAGGGCGTTCATGCGCCGCAGGTTTCGCGCCACGTTTCCGAAGCCGCCCCGGTCGCTTCAGCTGGGTCGGCGCCTGATTTCGAGGCCCAGCCTGAAATGCAGGAGCCGCAGATCGCTGCCTGCGCTCGGGACGAGGTGCCGCAGACCGTTTCCCGGCCCCGGCCCGAGGAGGCGGAGCCGTTCGCGACGTCCCCCGTCCTGGAGCCGGCGCCGTTCGCAGGTGCGGCGTCGGAGGTTGCCGTCGAGGACGATCCTTTTACCGAAATTACGCCCGGTGCTCCGGAACCGGAAGAGCCAGCCGAAGAGTCGGCGCAGGCTCCGACGATCGTCTCCGAGGACGACGAGTTCATCGAGTTCGACCTTTCGGACAAGGGGCGGGTCGTCATGGGGCGCGGCGGACTGGTCGAGTTGGAGCCGCCGGCCGTTCCCGAACCGATCGTCGACGGCCCGTTCATGGAGATTACGGTTCCGCAGGAAAAACAGCAGGCGCCCCGACAATCGCAGCCGCAATTGCAATCCCGCCTGCAACCCCGTTCCCAAGCATATCCGGAGCCTGCGGCTGCAACGACACCGGGTGTTGCGGTCTCGCCGGCTGATTCGATTCCGGCGGCAGCTTCGGCTCGGTTGGCTGATTCGGTCGCACCGGTTTCGCCGGCCGCTTCCGTCGCTTCGAACGTGCCGGCAGACGGCGATGCTCAGGGCGTCGTCGTCACGGTCGAGTCGCACCAGGCCCGCATGGTCGACGAGCGGGCGATTCCGACCGAGAGTTACGATCCGCTCAAGGATCTGGTCAACTACCGCAAGCCGCCTGTGACGCTCCTCGAAGATTATGCTTCCGATTCGGAGGTCAGCGACGAGGAGATTTTCGAGAACAAGTCGCGCATCGAGGAGACGTTGAAGTATTTCGGCATCCCCATTCAGCGGATCAAGGCGACGGTCGGCCCCACGGTCACGCTCTACGAGATCGTGCAGGCCCAGGGAGTCAAGATTTCGAAGATACAGGGACTCGAAAACGATATTGCCCAAAGTCTCAAGGCGTTGGGTATCCGCATCATCGCGCCCATCCCCGGCAAGGGCACCATCGGCATCGAGGTGCCCAACCGCGACAAGCAGACCGTGTCGATGTATTCGGCCGTGCGGTCGGTGCGGTTCCAGGAGTCGAAGGCCGAGCTTCCGGTGGTCATCGGGCGGACGATCCAGAACGAGAACTACGTCTTCGACCTGGCCAAGATGCCCCATTTGCTGGTGGCCGGCGCTACGGGGCAGGGCAAGTCGGTCGGTCTGAACGCCATCATCACGTCGTTGCTCTACCGCAAGCATCCCGCGCAGCTCAAATTCGTGATGATCGACCCCAAGATGGTCGAATTCTCGCTCTATGCCAAAATCGAGCGTCATTTCCTCGCCAAGATGGAGTCCGAGGAGAAGGCCATCATTACCGACCCCATGAAGGCCGTTTATACGCTCAATTCGCTTTGCACCGAGATGGACAACCGCCTGGAGTTGTGCAGCCAGGCCGGTGCCCGCAACATCATCGAGTACAACGAGAAGTTCACGGCCCGGCGGCTCAATCCCGAGAAAGGTCATCGCTACCTGCCTTACATAGTTGTCGTGGTTGACGAGTTCGCCGACCTCATCATGATGGCCCGCGAGGTCGAACGTCCCGTCATGCGTCTGGCCCAAAAGGCCCGTGCCGTGGGTATCCACTTGATCATCGCCACGCAGCGCCCCGACGTCAAGGTCATCACGGGCGGTATCAAGGCCAATTTCCCGGCCCGCATCGCGTTCCGTGTTATGCAGATGATCGACTCGCGCACGATCATCGACCAGCCCGGTGCCAATCAGTTGATCGGGCGCGGCGACATGCTCTTTTCGAAGGACGGCGAGCTGACCCGCATCCAGTGTGCGTTGGTCGAGACGCGCGACGTCGAGCGGGTCGTCGACCATATCGCCCGACAGCAGGGCTATGCGGCACCTTATCCGCTTCCCGACTATGTGCCCGAGGGGGGCGACGGCGGAGGCTTGGGCAGCGAGGACGCTGCCGCGGCTCCCATGAAATACGACGTGCTTTTCGCCGAGATCGCGCGCAATGCGGTCGAGAACGGCTCGATCTCCACATCGATGATCCAGCGCAACTACGAGGTCGGTTTCAACCGGGCCGGCCGCATCATGATGCAGCTCGAACGCGCCGGGATCGTCGGCCGGCAGATGGGCGCCAAGCCGCGCGACATCCTTTTCCACGACTTGCCCTCGCTCGAAGCCAAGTTGCAGGATCTGGGGGTGTTTTAGCGTGGTTTGCGGGCATTCCCGATCCGCAATCGCGTAATTTTGAAGGTTCAGACTTATGGCAAAGGTAATTTCCATATTGGGTGTTTTGTTGCTCTCGGTTTTTGCTCCTCTGGCGGCGCAGGATCGGGCCGCGGAGATGATCGGGGCGTTGGCGGCGGAGTTCCGCGCCAAGGGTGCCTATGAGGTCGATTTCGAGGTCGCAGTGGGAGAGTATCGCACGCGCGGCAGTTATGCGGTCGAGGGCGGGCGCTACCACCTGATACTGGGCGACGCCGAGGTTTATGCCGATACGTCCGTCCGTTACGAGATCGACAACCGCCGGCGCGAGGTCACGATCAACCTTGTTGACACGGCCAGCCGCAATATCTTGAACAATCCCGTGCATGCTTTCGATTTCTTGGGCAGCGAGTATGTCCCGACGCTTTTGTCGGAGCACGATGGTTTGACGACGCTGGTGCTTGCGCCCGCAGCCGGAAATTCTGCGCCCGTCGGAAGCATCACGTTGACTTTGAATACTGCGGAGTTGCAGCCCCGTTCGATCTGCTACGATTTCGACGGCGAGCGGATCATGGTGCGGATCGATCGCATCGGAGCGCTCCGCCGGACGTTCAAGACATTCGACCGGGCCGATTATGCCGATTACGAGTGGATCGACTTTCGATGAATAATAAATGATCGATCGCCCGTCGTTCATTGTTTTTTATCGTTCTTTTCCTCGACACCCTGTCGGGGAAATTTTTTTGTGCCGTCAGATCGGCGGAAAAGGGGCAAAAACAAGGGGCGAGAAAAAAATATCGTCCCGAAGCGCCGATTTTCGTTTTTGAAAATTGGCCAGATCAAAAATAAATCGTATTTTTGTTCGTTAAATAGATCGAAATTTCTGGATATAAAATGTTGACTGAAGAAGAAAAGAATGCCGGTTTGATGGGGCGTATCATTCCCATCAACATCGAGGAGCAGATGAAGTCGGCCTACATCGACTATTCGATGTCGGTCATCGTGTCGCGTGCATTGCCCGACGTGCGCGACGGTCTGAAACCTGTGCACCGCCGCATCCTCTACGATATGAGCGCGGAGTTGAATCTCTACTCCGACAAGCCTACGCGTAAGTCGGCGCGTATTGTCGGCGACGTGCTCGGTAAGTTCCATCCCCACGGCGACAGTTCGGTCTACAATGCCATGGTGCGTCTGGCGCAGGATTGGTCGATGCGTTATCCCTTGGTCGACGGCCAGGGCAACTTCGGTTCGATGGACGGCGACTCGCCTGCTGCTATGCGTTATACCGAGGCCCGCATGAAGAAGATTACCGACGAGGTAATGGCCGACATCGACAAGGAGACCATCGATTGGACGCTCAACTTCGACGATACGATCCCCGAGCCTACGGTGTTGCCCACCAAGATCCCGCTGTTGATCGTCAACGGTGCAAGCGGTATCGCCGTCGGTATGGCCACCAACATGGCGCCGCACAATCTCAGCGAGGTCGTCGACGCGTGCTGCGCCTACATCGACAATCCCGAAATCACGGGCGAGGAGTTGTTGCAGTATGTCAAAGGCCCCGACTTCCCCACGGGCGGCATCATCTACGGTTACGAGGGTGTCCGGGAGGCCATGCTCACGGGCCGCGGCCGCGTCGTCATGCGTGCCCGCACCGAAATCGAGCATACGCCGTCGGGCCGCGAGTGCATCGTCATCACTGAGATTCCCTATATGATCAACAAGGCGGAGATGATCAAGAAGATCGCCGACATGATCAACGACAAGAAGATCGAGGGCATCTCCTACATCAACGACGAGTCCGACCGCAACGGTCTGCGCATCATCGTCATCCTCAAGCAGGATGCCGTCGCCAGCGTCGTGTTGAACACCTTGTTCAAGAATACGCCGTTGCAGACTTCGTTCGCCGTGAACAACATCGCGCTGGTCAACGGCCGTCCGCAGTTGCTCTCCATGCGCGAGCTGATCAAGCACTTCGTCGATCATCGCCACGATGTCGTCGTGCGCCGCGCCCGTTTCGACAAGCGCAAGGCCGAGGAGCGGCTGCACATCGTCCAGGGTCTTCTGATCGCCCAGGACAACATCGACGAGATCGTGCAGATCATCCGTTCGTCGCAGACGCCCGATGCGGCCAAGCAGACTATGATCGAGCGTTTCGCACTCTCCGAGATTCAGGCTTCGGCTATCATCGAGATGCGCCTGCGCGCCCTTACGGGGTTGGAGCACGGCAAGTTGATCGCCGAGCGCGACGAGTTGATGAAGTTGATCGCCCATTTGCAGGAGGTGCTCGACAACGAGTCGCTCCAGCTCCGGATCATCAAGGATGAGTTGGTCGAGATGAAGGAGAAGTACGGCGACGAACGCCGTTCCGAAATCGTCTACGCTTCCGAGGAGTTCAACCCCGAGGATTTCTATGCCGACGACGACATGGTCATTACCATTTCGCACATGGGGTACATCAAGCGCACGCCGCTGGCCGAGTATCGTACGCAGAACCGCGGCGGCGTCGGGGCCAAGGGCAGCGCCACGCGCGACGAGGACTTCATCGAGCACATCTACGTCGCTTCGATGCACAACACCATGTTGTTCTTTACCGAGAAGGGGCGTTGTTACTGGCTCAAGGTCTACGAGATTCCCGAGGGCGCCCGTTCGTCCAAGGGGCGTGCCATCCAGAACGTCATCCGCATCGAGCCTAACGACAAGGTGCGGGCTTATATCAATGTCAAGCGTCTCGACGACCAGGAGTATGTAGACAATAACTACATCATCATGTGTACCAAGGACGGTACGATCAAGAAGACCAAGTTGGAGGCTTATTCGCGGCCGCGGCAGAACGGCGTCAACGCCATCGTCATCCGTGAGGGCGACCAGTTGATCGAGGCCAAGCTCACGAGCGGCGCCGCCGAAGTGATGATCGCTGCCAAGGAGGGCAAGGCCATCCGTTTCAACGAGGCTACCGTGCGTCCCATCGGCCGCGTCGGCGCCGGCGTGCGCGGCATTTCGCTGGAGGGCGACGACGAGGTGGTCGGCATGATCTGCATCGAGCCGGACGACAAGCGCGATGTCCTGGTGCTGAGCGAGAACGGCTACGGCAAGCGTACCGACCTCGACGAATACCGCATTACCAATCGCGGCGGCAAGGGCGTCAAGACGATCAACATTACCGAGAAGACCGGTAAGCTCATTTCGATCCAGTCCGTTACCGACGAGAACGATTTGATGATCATCAACCGTTCGGGTCTCACGATCCGCACCTCTGTCGAGCAGATCCGTCTGGCCGGACGCGCCACGCAGGGCGTGCGGATCATCAACCTGCGCGAGGGCGATGCCATCGCTTCGGTCATGGCCGTGCCTGCTGCCGATGAGGAGCCGACCGACGAGGGTGCGGTTGCCGAAAGCGGTGCAGCGGAGACCATCGAGGGCGGTGCGCCGGAGGCTTCCGCTCCGGCGTCGGAGCAGGGCGCAGCGCCTGCCGAGGAGTAGTGAATAATGTAAAACCTTAATATTTCAGTTGTTATGAAAAGAACGATTTGGATGGCTTTGGCTGCGCTGTTGTTGGCAGTGCCCGCCGCCAATGCCCAGAAAGTGAACGAGTCGGCTTTCCTTGCCAAGATTCAGAAGAGCGACGCCGATATTGCCGATGCCAAGAAGAACATCAAGGCGTCGACGTGGATCAACCGCGGCAAGTTGTTTTGCGACATTGCTGCCGAGCCGACCAAGAACCTCTTCATCAACATGGACGCCGCCATGTTGAAGTTGGCCGTGGGCGAGCCTGCTTCCACGGGCAGCGCCGAGGTCGGCGGCCAGGCGTGCGAGACGTGGGAGTATCCCTACTTCACGGCGTATATCGCCAACAACAAGCTCCTGACCTGGAAGCAGAAGAAAGCGATCGTCGCCGACGCGCCTGCTCAAGCCATCGAGGCTTACAACAAGGCTTATGAGTTGGATCCCAAGCAGGGCGAGAAGATCAAGGCCGGTCTGAAGCAGGTCAGTGACTTTTGTTCGCAGGTCGGCAACGCCGGTCTCGATTCGGGCGATTACATCGGTGCCGCCGATGCTTTCGCCGAGGCGTTCCGCGCCCAGTCCGGCCCCGCTTACGGGCAGCCCGATCCCGTGTTGCTCTACTATGCCGGTTACCTGCGCACCATCGACGGTGCTACGCATCCCGAGTCGTTCGTCATGGGTGCCGATTACCTCAATAAGGCGCTCGACCTGGGTTATGCCGACGAGGAGGGCAACATCTATTACTACCTCTTCCATTGTTACTACGGTCAGAAAGCCAACGATCCCGCTTTCGTCTTGCGTTCCAAGGATACGTTGCTGGCCGGTATCGAGAAGTTCCCCAAGAACGAGCGTATCCTCGACGGTTTGATGCAGCTCTACACCTCCGAGGAGGGCGTGGGCGATCCCGCCGATCTGGTGGCTTTGATCGACGCCGCCATCGCCGAGAATCCCGAGAACGTCGACCTGTGGTTCGGTCGCGGCCGTACGTTCTACGCTTTGAAGAACTACGACGAGAGCATCAAGTCGTTCGCCAAGGTCGTGGAGTTGCAGCCCGAGTTGTTCGAGGGCAATTACTACCTGGGCGTGTTCTACACCATCAAGGGCGATGCGCTGAACAAGGAGTTGAACGAGAAGCAGTATAGCAGCCAGGCGGCTTACGATGCCGATCTGAAGGCCGTCAACGAGGTTTACCTCGCCGCCGTGCCTTGGTTCGAGAAGGCCCACCAGATCAAGCCGCAGGATGCCGATACGCTCGAATTCCTCAAGCAGCTGTGCTTCCGTCTGCGCGACGAGGAGGGCATCATGGAGAAGTACAACACTTACAATACGCTTTACAAGCAGGTAAAAGGCTTGGAGTAGCGAATATTCCAACCTATGAAAAAAGGGCTGTCCGATTCTTCGGACAGCTCTTTGCATTGTCGGGGCGCGAAATTTAGGCCGGTTGAAATTTGCAGGAATCTTCGTATTTGGGTTTTTACCGCGCGATCCGCCCGGAGGTGCTGCCGTTGGCAAGGGCATCTACCTCGTCGACCGCAACCCGGTTGTAGTCGCCCGGTACGGTGTTTTTCAGGGCGCAGGCCGCCGCTCCGAAATCCAGTGCCTGCCCCGGCGTGCGACCGGCATAGAGCGAGTAGATGATGCCGCCCACGAATGCGTCGCCCACGCCCACGCAGTCGACCACGGGGGCGATGTCGTAGACGCGTGTCGTCAGCAGACAGCCTTCGGTGTAGAGCGTTCCCGAAATGGTGTGATGGTTGGCATTCAGTACGTTGCGCAGCGCAAATACGATCGTTTTGCACTCCGGCAGTCGTTCCGCCACGCGTCGTGCTGCTGCTTCGTAGCTTGCCGGCGAAAGTTTTTCGCACGCTTCGCAGGCTTTCAGTGCCGGTACCTCGATGCCCATGACCGTGGCATATTCGTCGTCCGTGCCGAAAAGCACGTCGCACTCCGCCAGCAGCGGTACCAGCACTTCTTGGGCGCTCTTGCCGTAGCGCCATAGATTTTTGCGGTAGTTGATGTCGCACGAAACCGTCAGCCCCCGGCGGCGGGCCGCACGGATCGCCTCGGCGCACACTTCTGCTGTGCTGGCGCTTACGGCCGCCGCAATGCCCGACCAGTGGAACCACGCTGCATCGCGGAACGCTTCCTCCCAGTCGATCATGCCCGGCCGTAAGGCGTCGAACGACGAGCCGGCCCGATCGTAGACCACTTGCGAGGAGCGGATCGCCGCGGCGGTTTCCATGTAGTATAGCCCCATGCGGTCGCCGCTGCGGATGATGCGTGGGGTCTCCACGCCGTTGCTGCGGAGGTCGTCCACGGCAGCCTCCGATATCTTGTTGGCGGGCAGGCAGGTAATGAATTCGCTGCGTACACCGTAGTTGGCTATCGACACCGCGACGTTGGCTTCGCTGCCGCCGAAGTTGGCTTCGAACGCGGGGCTTTGGGAGAAACGCCGGTTTCGCGGGGGCGTGAGCCGCAGCATGATTTCGCCGAACGTGACGATTTTCTTTCCGTTTTCCATTTTCTCCGAATCTTTTTTGCAACAAGGCCCGAGAGCGGTTCCCGGGCCTCGTTCGTTTGTATGCTGGCAGCTCGGCGTAGCTCGGTCGAGTTCGGCGCTGCGCCCGGCTTGTCGCAAAAGTGCGGTTAGCGAATTACCCGTACCGCCAGCGGTTCGGCCAGAGCTGCCGTCAGGTCGGCTGCTTGCTTCTGCCATTGGGCCATGTTTTCGATGCCGCCTTTGCTCCAGCCCGAGCCGGCATAGTAGACCAGCGGTTCGCCGTCGCGGGCCATCTTCACGGCCAGTGCATGGCCCAGCGTCTCGGGCAGCACCTCGCTTCCGGGCAGCACGATCGACAGATAGATGTCGCCGTCGCCTGCCGGGTCGGCCGAGTCCGAAGCTGCTTCGCGCAAGGCGAACCAGCCGTCGCCCTGGGCGAATTCTTTCACGTCGTGGCGCACCACGCCTGCCGCGATCGGCAGTTCGGCGACGCCCGTATAGCGGTTTTCCATGCGCGAGAAGCGCGAGCCGGCGTCCAGCGAGATGGTCTTCACGAGCGATACTTCCTTGCCGTCGACTTCGAACGGTGCGTAGGTCAGTTCCACCGTCGTGCGGATCGGGCCGTTGTCCAGCGTGCGCTGCGTGGCGTAGTTGTGGCCCATCATCCAGAATTTGCCGCCCGCGAACGGAAGCGAGGCGCCGGCACCTAGCGTCACGCCCACCTTGTAGCAGTCCATGCCGTCGCCGTAGTCGTGGTGGTAGTGGCCGCGGGCGTAGCGTTCGTCGATGACCAGCCGATCGGTCGACTTTACCCATACGTCGATGCCCGGCGTGATGAGTTTCTCGGGCGAGGTCTCCAGCGCCGGGCCATAGAGACGGTAGGCTACCTTGTCGTTTTCCCAGGCGTAGTCGTCATAGCGTTCGGGCACCTGGCGTCCGTAGGCTTTGGCCGTATAGTCTTCGCGTTCGCCCGCTATAACGGCAAAGCGGAGCGTCTCGCCGGCGGCGATGTCCGTTTGGAAAAGCAGGGTCTGCGGCTCCTCCTCTCCGGCGTAGATCGTCTGCGAGGGCACCTGCACCCCTTCGGCGTCGAGCACCACGACGTTTTCGGGCGTCACGCCGCGCAGCGGGGTTATTTCGCTCCACGCGACTTCCACGCTCTGGGCTTCGCGCTGCGTTTGCGACGGATTGCTTACTTCGATCTGCACGTTCTGCGCGCAGGATGCGAGCGCCAGGAGTGCGGCGCCCGGAATGATTTTACGAATCATGACGTTGAATTTTGTTTGCGTTGGTTGTACCGCAAAATTACTCACTTTTCGCTTACGAGCCAATCGAAAAGGCAAATAATGTATTCAATCGACAAATATTATACTTAATTTGGCGATTTTTTATATTGGCCTTTCGCAATAAATTGCTACTTTTACATATTGAAAAACTGCATACTTATCATGAAACAGTTCAACGACGACAATTTCTTGTTGCAAACGCCGGCTGCCGAGCGTCTCTATCACGAGCATGCGGCCAAGATGCCGATCATCGACTACCATTGCCACCTCATTCCTGAATATGTGGCCTCGAACCATAAGTTCGACAACTTGTCGAAAATCTGGTTGGAGGGCGACCACTACAAGTGGCGCGCCATGCGTACCAACGGCGTCGACGAGCGTTACTGCACCGGCAAGGATACGTCCGATTGGGAGAAGTTCGAGAAGTGGGCCGAGACGGTGCCCTATACCATGCGCAACCCGCTTTACCACTGGACGCACCTGGAGTTGAAGACCGCATTCGGCGTTACCGAGCTGCTCAATCCTCAGAGCGCCCGCAAGATTTACGATGAGTGTACCGAGAAGTTGCAGAAACCCGAGTTTTTCGCCCGCGGTCTGATGCAGCATTACAACGTCGAGGTCGTCTGCACGACGGACGATCCCGTCGATTCGCTCGAACACCACATCAAGGTCGCCCAGGACGGTTTCGCCGTGCGCATGTTGCCCACGTGGCGTCCCGACAAGGCGATGGCCGTCGAGGTGCCCGCCAATTTCCGCGCTTACATGGAGAAGCTCTCCGAGGTTTCGGGTGTTGAAATCCGCAAGTTCTCCGACGTCATCGACGCGCTGCGCGTGCGGCACAAGTTCTTCGAAGAGGTCGGCTGCCACCTCTCCGACCACGGTATCGAGGAGTTCTACGCCGAGGATTATACCCAGGCCGAAATCGACGCTATTTTTAATAAGGTGTACGGCGGGACGGAGCTTTCGCGCGAGGAGATCCGCAAGTACAAGACGGCCATGATGGTCGAGTTCGCTGTCATGGACCACGAGACGGGTTGGACGCAGCAGTTCCACTACGGTGCTATCCGCGACAACAATTCGCGCATGTTCAAGCAGTTGGGCCCCGATACCGGCTTCGATTCGATCGGCGACTTTACCGTTGGCAAGGCCATGTCCAAGTTCTTCGACATGCTCGACCGCAACGACAAGCTTACCAAGACCATCATCTACAATCTCAATCCCCGCGACAACGAGTTGGTCGCTACTATGTTGGGCAACTTCCAGGACGGCCGCTACGGCGCCGGCAAGATCCAGTTCGGGTCGGGTTGGTGGTTCCTCGATCAGAAGGACGGTATGGAGAAGCAGATGAACGCTCTCTCGACGTTGGGCCTGCTGAGCCGCTTCGTCGGCATGTTGACCGATTCGCGTTCGTTCCTTTCCTATCCGCGTCACGAATATTTCCGCCGTACGCTCTGCAACCTGCTGGGCAACGACATCGAGCAGGGGCTGCTTCCCGCTTCGGAGATCGACTTCATCGGCCGCGAGATCGTCGAGGGCGTATGTTACCGTAATGCCAAGAATTATTTCAAATTTTAATCAAACTATCATAACCCTATGAAAATCGTTACTTTGGGTGAGATCATGCTGCGCCTTTCGACGCCCGGCAACACCCGTTTCGTTCAGTCCGATTCGTTCGATGTCGTCTATGGCGGCGGCGAGGCCAATGTGGCCGTCAGCTGCGCCAACTACGGCCACGAAGCCTACTTCGTTACTAAGTTGCCCAAGCACGAGATCGGTCAGTCGGCGGTCAACGCGTTGCGCAAATACGGCGTCAAGACCGACTTCATCGCCCGTGGCGGCGACCGCGTAGGTATCTACTATCTTGAGACGGGTGCTTCGATGCGTCCTTCGAAGGTCATCTACGACCGTGCCCACTCGGCCATTGCCGAGGCCGACGTCGCCGACTTCGATTTTGACGCCATCATGGAGGGTGCCCAGTGGTTCCACTGGTCGGGCATCACGCCGGCCATTTCGGACAAGGCTGCCGAGCTGACCCGTCTGGCTTGCGAAGCCGCCAAGCGTCACGGCGTCACGGTGTCGGTCGACCTCAATTTCCGCAAGAAGCTGTGGACTAAAGAGAAGGCCCAGTCGATCATGCGCCCCTTGATGCAGTATGTCGACGTCTGCATCGGCAACGAGGAGGACGCCGAGTTGTGTCTCGGTTTCAAGCCCGATGCCAATGTCGAGGGCGGCGAGACCAACGCCGAGGGTTACAAGGGCATCTTCAAGCAGATGGCCGAGACGTTCGGATTCAAGTACGTCATTTCGACTCTCCGCGAGTCGTTCTCCGCTACGCACAACGGTTGGAAAGCTATGATCTACAACGGTCAGGAGTTCTACGAGTCGAAGCGTTACGACATCGATCCCATCATCGACCGTGTGGGCGGCGGCGACTCCTTCTCCGGCGGTATCATCCACGGCTTGCTGACCAAGCCCAACCAGGGCGAGGCCCTCGAGTTCGCTGTGGCCGCTTCGGCTTTGAAGCACACCATCAACGGCGACTTCAACCTCGTCTCGGTCGAGGAGGTCGAGTCGCTCGCCGGCGGCAACGCCAACGGTCGCGTGCAGCGATAAACAATTGAAAGTAAAATAATCGAAATCGGTCTGTCCGTTGCCCCGTGATTCCGATAGGAGCACGGGGCGAGGCTCCGGCTGCGGAAGACCGGCGTCCGGATGAATCCGGACATCGGAATCCGAGACCCGGAAGAATCCGGGCACCAGGGCGGGGCGTCCGCAGGTCGATCTTGTTAAAATGTTTGAATAATGGCTCGTTTTTCTAAATTGCAGGTTATGGAAGCCATCGGCAAGACCGGTATGGTTCCCGTGTTCTATCACTCCGACGCCGAGATCGCCAAGCAGGTGTTGAAAGCCTGCTACGACGGCGGTGTCCGCGCGTTCGAGTTTACCAACCGCGGCGATTTCGCTTCGGAGGTCTTCATCCAGTTGGTGAAGTTCGCCGCCAAGGAGTGCCCCGACATGGTGTTGGGCATCGGTTCGATCGTCGACGCACCCACGGCCGCCATGTACATGCAGTACGGCGCCAACTTCGTTGTCGGCCCCTATCTGAATCCCGAGGTCGCCAAGGTCTGCAACCGTCATTTGGTGCCTTATACGCCTGGCTGCGGTTCCGTTACCGAAATCGGTACGGCCCAGGAGCTGGGATGCGACTTGACGAAAGTTTTCCCCGCAGGCAATGTCGGCGGCCCCTCGTTCGTCAAGAATGTCAAGGCTCCGCTGCCTTGGTCGAACATCATGGCTACGGGCGCCGTCGAACCTACCGAGGAGAACCTTACGGCTTGGTTCAAGGCCGGGGTCTATTGCGTCGGCATGGGTTCGCAGCTTTTCCCCAAGGAGGTGCTCGCCGCCAAGGATTGGAAGGCCGTTGCCGAGAAGTGCCGCTTCGCTTTGGGTGTCATCGCCGCCGTGCGGAGTAAATAGGTATGCCGGACTTTCCGCGTTCCGGAAAGGGGCGCGGAAAGTTCTTCGTCGTACGGCCTCCGTTGCCGTCTTCGATTTTTCCTAAACTTTTAACTGATAATCTAAATGACTGATATTAAAAATAAGATGACGAACTGGCGTTGGTGGATGTGCCTGCTGTTGTTCGTCGCCACGACGGTCAATTATCTCGACCGCCAGGTGCTTTCGCTCACTTGGAAAGACTTCATCGCCCCCGAGTTCCACTGGACCGATTCCGATTACGGTACGATTACCGGTTTCTTCTCGATTTTCTATGCCGTGGCTTGCTTCTTCGCCGGTAAGTTCGTCGATTGGATGGGCACCAAGAAAGGTTATCTGTGGGCCATCGGCGTCTGGTCGCTCGGTGCCTGCATGCACGCAGGTTGCGGGTGGGCCACGATGCACATCGAGGGTTACGATTCCTTGGCTGTGATGACCGCCGTGGAGGCAGGTTCCAACGCGGCGCTCGCGATCGCTACGGTCAGCGTATGGCTTTTTCTCGCCTGCCGCGCCATTCTCGCCCTCGGCGAGGCCGGCAACTTCCCTGCCGCCATTAAGGTTACCGCAGAATACTTCCCCAAGAAAGACCGTGCGTTCGCCACTTCGTTGTTCAATGCCGGTGCTTCTGTCGGTGCGTTGATCGCTCCGCTGACCATCCCCGTGTTGGCTTCGGCCTGGGGTTGGGAGATGGCTTTCATTATCATCGGTGTGTTGGGCTTCGTCTGGATGTTCTTCTGGGTTTTCATGTACGATAAGCCGAGCGAGTCCAAGTTCGTCAACCAGGCCGAACTCGATTATATGTTGCAGGACGAGAAGGAGCAGCCCGCCGAGACGAAATCGGCCGCCGAGGAGAAGACCATTCCGTTCATCAAGTGCTTCGGTTACAAGCAGACTTGGTCGTTCATCGTCGGCAAGTTCTTTACCGATGGGGTGTGGTGGTTCTATCTCTTTTGGGCGCCGGCTTATTTCTCCGAGTGCGGTTATTCGATGGAGACTACCATGGGTAAGATGCTCGTCTTCGTGCTCTACCTCATCGTTACCGTCATTTCCATCGGCGGCGGTTATCTGCCTAAGTTCTTCGTCGAGCAGAAGCGCATGGAGCCTTATTCGGGCCGCATGCTCGCCATGTTGATCTTTGCGTTCTTCCCCCTCTTCGCGCTTTTCGCGCAGCCTTTGCAGGGTTTCTCCGTCTGGTTCCCCGCATTGATCATCGGTATCGCCGGCGCCGGTCACCAGGCTTGGTCGGCCAACCTCTTCTCGACCATCGGCGACATGTTCCCCAAGTCGACCATCGCCACGATTACCGGCATCGGCGCTATGGCCGGCGGCGTCGGTTCGTTCCTCATCAACAAGGGCGCCGGCATGCTCTTCGATTACTCGGCTGCCCAGGGTGCCGACTTCTCGTTCTTCGGTTTCTCCGGCAAGCCCGCCGGTTACATGATCGTCTTCTGCATCTGCGCCGTGGCCTACCTCTTGGCTTGGAGCATCATGAAGGCGCTTGTGCCGAAGTATAAGCCGATCGAACTCAAATAATCTTGTTAAAATCGTAAAACGAAATATTGGTTATGATCAAAGAATTAAATAAGTCGACCGTCGCCAAGACGGAGCGTCCCGTGAAGATCCTCCAGTTCGGCGAGGGTAATTTCTTGCGTGCGTTCGTCGATTGGCAGATCGACATCGCCAACGAGAAGGGCGTCATGAATGCAGGCGTGGCCATCTGCCAGCCCATCCTCGACCCCGAGCACAAGGTGTTGGGCATGATCGACATGCTCCACAAGCAGGACAACCTCTACCATGTCTATCTGGAGGGTATCGAGAACAAGCAGCCCAAGAAAGACGTGCGTCTGGTCAAAAGCGTCATGGATTCGTTCAATCCCTACGTCGACTATGCCAAGTACGAGCAGTATTTCCTCTCGCCCGAGTTGAAGATTACCATCTCCAACACGACCGAGGCAGGCATCCGTTACGAGGAGGGCGACGACTTGACCGCCTGCCCGCCCAAGTCCTATCCCGCTAAGATGACGGCACTGCTCTACAAGCGTTTCAAGCACTTCAACGGCGATCCTACCAAGGGCCTTTGCATCATCTGCTGCGAGTTGATCGAGAACAACGGTTCCACGCTCCACGAGTACGTCATCAAGCACGCCGAGTACAACAAGCTCGGCCAGGACTTCATCGACTGGGTCGAGAAGAACTGCCACTTCTGCGATACGCTCGTCGACCGCATCGTGCCGGGCTTCCCCCGCGATACGATCAACGAGATCAAGGAGGAGATCGGTTACGACGACAACCTCGTCGTCAAGGCCGAGTTGTACCACTTGTGGGCCATCGGCGGCCCCGGTTATAAGGAGGTCATGAAAGAACTGCCCCTCGACAAGGCCGGCCTGCATGTCATCTTCATGCCGTCGATCAAGCAGTTCCGCGACAAGAAGGTGCGCATTCTCAACGGTTCGCATACCGGCATGGTGCCCATCGCCTTGCAGATGGGTTGCGAGACCGTCATGGATGCGTTCAATACGCCCGCCATCGAGAAGTTCGTCAACGACATGGTCGCCCAGGAGGTCATTCCCATGATCGAGGAGGATCAGGAGGAGTTGAAGCAGTTCGCCGCCAGCATTCTGGAGCGTTTCTACAATCCCTACATCAAGCACATGTTGAAGTCCATTTCGCTCAACTCGCTGTCGAAATGGGAGGCACGCAATTATCCGACCGTCAAGGACAATTGGTTCAAGGCGCATCGCATCGCCGAGCACGAATGCTTCACGTTCGCCGCGCTGATCTCTCTCTACGGCCCCGAAAGCGGTTTCCAGCCCGACGATACGCAGGAGTTCGTGGAGTACATCCGCAAGAATTGGAATCCCGCCGACTTGGAGGGCACCGTGGCGAAGATCGTGCGCGAGAGCGGCATCTTTACCGTCGATTTCTCCGAGGTGCCGGGCTTCATCCCCGCCGTCGCCGCCTACCTGGCCGACATCCGCGACCTGGGCATGGCCAAGGCGCTGGACAAGTTCCTCGGCAAGTAGACCGATCGTTCATCCGGGGCAGGAGTGCGACTTCGCGAGGAGAGCGCTCCCGCCCCTTTTTCCGTGAATAGTAGAGCCATGAAACGCTTTCTGAAAATCAATGCCGCGGACAACGTCGCCGTGGCCCTCGCCGACGATCTGAAGGCCGGCGAATCGTTCGACATCGACGGCGTGCGCATTACCTTGCGCGAACCCGTCGCCCGCGGCCACAAGTTCGCGTTGCGCGACATCGCCGAGGGCGAGAATGTCGTCAAGTACGGTTATCCCATCGGCCATGCCACTGAATCCGTGGCCGCCGGTGCTTGGATCCATTCCCACAACCTCAAAACCAATCTCCGCGACGACTTGGAGTATTCCTACGCCCCCAAGGTCTACGACGTCGACTACCCCAAGCGCGACGTCAAGATCATGGGTTACCTCCGCAAGAACGACACGATGGGCATCCGCAACGAGTTGTGGATCGTGCCTTCGGTCGGGTGCGTCAACGGCCAGGCCCAGGCCATCGCCGAGCGCGTCAAGGCCGAGTGCGATTGTTCGCACCTCGACGACGTGCGGGTCTATACCCACAACTACGGTTGTTCGCAGCTGGGCGACGACCATGCCAACACCCGCAGCGCCCTCGCCGCTCTCGTGAAGCATCCCAATGCCGGTGCCGTTCTTGTTCTGGGCCTCGGGTGCGAGAACAACCAGGTTTCGGCCCTCAAGGAGGCCATCGGCGAGTGGGACGACGAGCGCGTCAAGTTCCTCATCGCCCAGGAGGTCGAGGACGAGGTCGCTGCCGGCTTCGAAATCTGCCGCGAGTTGGTCGAGAAGACCCGTGCCGACAAGCGTCAGCCGCTGCCGCTCTCTTACCTCCGTGTAGGTCTCAAGTGCGGCGGTTCCGACGGTTTTTCCGGCATCACGGCTAATCCGTTGGTGGGCCTTTTCTCCGATTGGCTCATTGCCCAGGGCGGCACTACCGTGTTGACCGAGGTGCCCGAGATGTTCGGCGCTGAGACCATCTTGATGGATCGCGCCGAGAACCGGCAGATTTTCGACCAGACCGTTTGTCTTATCAACGATTTCAAGGGTTATTTCCGCAAGTACGACCAGCCCATCTACGAGAACCCTTCGCCCGGCAACAAGAAGGGCGGCATTACTACTTTGGAAGAGAAATCGTTGGGGTGCGTCCAGAAGGGCGGTGCCCAGCAGGTCGTCGATGTCTTGAAGTATACCCAGCCGATCTGCAAGCAGGGGCTCAACCTCTTGCAGGCGCCCGGCAACGACCTCGTGGCCGCTTCGGCGCTCGCTTTGTCGGGGTGCCAGCTCGTGTTGTTCACCACCGGGCGCGGTACGCCGTTCGGGTCGTTCGTGCCCACGATGAAGATTTCGACCAACACACAGCTTTCGAAGTTCAAGTCCAACTGGATCGATTTCAACGCCGGGTCTTTGGTCGAGGACGAGGAGCCGCAGGCCGTGTTGGAGCGCTTCATCGCCAAGATTCTTGCTACGGCCGACGGCGAGCACCTGCTCCACGAGAAGACCGGTTTCAAGGAGATCGCCATCTTCAAGACGGGAGTAACGTTGTAATTGAAAATGAAAAGTTGAAAAATTGAGAATTTCAGTCTCGAACGATGCCGGAGCCGTAAGCGAGGGAGGGGCTGAAAGCGTCCGTCGGAGGGGACAATTTGCTCGCAAATTCGCGTCGGGCGCCCGAAGCCAGCGTCCAGTCCGCTCCGTAGCAGGCGGAGACAGTCGTCGGGTGGTTTTGGCTCCACCTTTTGCCATCAAAAGGTGGAAAAGAAGATTGTATGATTTGCAAATAGTCATCGTATCTCGGAGCGATGTGGTCAGTCAGAAGAAAGCAAAAGATGAAAAGTAAGTTTTTATTGTTTTTCTTGTGCATCTGTTGCGGTTGTAGACCGCAGGGCGAAAAGAGTCTCTACGTTGTCGACTGCAACGGCGGCGGCGACTTCACTACGATCCAGGCTTGTCTCGATGCTTTGCCTTCGAAGCCCGAGCAGTGGCGCGAGGTAACGGTCATGCCCGGCGTCTACCGTGAGAAAGTCACTCTCGACGTCTACAAGGACAAGGTAACGATCGCCGGCGCCGGAGAGACGCCCGATCAGGTGCGCATCGTCTGGGCCGATTTCTCGGGCAAGGTTGTCGACGGCTACGAAATGACTACCTACGATAGTTATACCATGTCGATCCAGGCCGACGACGTGCGGTTGTTGAATCTGACCGTAGAGAACGATGCCGGCAGGGTAGGGCAGGCTGTGGCGCTCGAAACCCGCGGCGACCGCATCCGGATTAAGAATTGTCGCTTGATCGGCGACCAGGATACGTTCTTTACCAAGGGTTACGTTTCGCGTGTCCATGTCGAGAATTGTTTCATCGAGGGTACTACCGATTTCATCTTCGGCCCTTCGATCGTCTTGTTCGACAATTGTACGATCCATTGCAAGGCAGATAGTTACATCACGGCTGCTTCGACCACCGAGCGCAACAAGTACGGTTATGTCTTCCGCAATTGCCGCGTCACGGCGGCCGACGGCGTGACCAAGGTCTACCTCGGACGTCCGTGGAAATCTACTGCCCGTACCGTGTGGCTCCGGTGCGAACTCCCCGCCGCCATCCGGCCCGAGGGGTGGCACAACTGGCGCGATCCCGCCCGCGAGCGTACGTCGTTCTATGCCGAGTGGCGTTGCTATGGCCCCGGTGCCGACCGCAGCGGCCGTGTCGCTTGGTCGCACGAGCTTTCCGATGAGGAGGCCGCCGATTATATTCCTGCCCATATTTTTGCCAAAAAGACCGGTTCCGAGCAGTTCCACGACGACTGGACGGGTTATTTTTAATCTTTTAACCGACCTTATCTATGAAAAAAACATTGCTTCTTTGCAGCTTTTTCTTCGCTGCCCTCGGCGTTTCCGCACAAACGGTCTGGACGCCCGATCTCGGCAACGGGAAGTATAAGAATCCCGTGCTCTATGCCGATTATTCCGATCCCGACGTCATCCGCACGGGCGACGATTTTTGGATGACCGCTTCCTCGTTCAATTGCGTCCCCGGGTTGCAGATTCTCCATTCGACCGACTTGGTAAATTGGGAGATCGTCAATACCGTCTTTGCCGCGCAGCCGCCCTACGACCATTTCGACAAGCCCCGTCACGGCGAGGGGGTCTGGGCGCCCGCCATCCGCTTCCATGACGGTTGGTATTATATTTATTGGGGCAACCCCTATGTCGGCGTCTACATGACCAAAGCGCAGGATCCGCGCGGCGAGTGGACGGAGCCGCACCTCGTCAAGAAGGTCGAGGGTGTGATCGACACTTGCCCCTTGTGGGATGACGACGGCAAGGCCTACCTCGTCCACGGTTGGGCCGGTTCGTGCGCCGGGCTTAAGAGCGTGTTGAGCGTCAGCGAGATGACGCCCGACGGCGAGCGTCTCATCGGCGAGGACGTCATGATCTTCGACGGCCACGGCGACCATCCTACGGTCGAGGGGCCGAAGTTCTACAAGCGCAATGGTTGGTACTATGTCTTCGCGCCCGCCGGCGGCGTCAAGCCCGGGTGGCAGATCGTCTTGCGTTCCAAGTCGCCGTGGGGGCCTTACGAGTGCCGTGTGGTGTTGCATCAGGGCAATACCAAGACCCCCGGTCCGCACCAGGGCGGTTGGGTCGACGACGTCGAGGGCAATTCGTGGTTCGTCCACTTCGTCGACATGTATGCCTACGGACGGGTGGTGCATTTGCAGCCCGTAACCTGGAGCGATGACGACTGGTGCATCATCGGCGTCGACCGCAACGGCGACGGCATCGGCGAGCCGGTCGACACCTATAAGAAGCCGGCTTCGCACGTCAAGAGCGCCATCAAGACTCCGGCCGACAACGACGAGTTCGACGGCCGTACGTTGGGTTTGCAGTGGCAGTGGCATGCCAACCCCCAGTTCGGTTGGTATTTCCCCAATCCCTCCGACAGCGAGCTGCGGCTCTATTGTCACAACCGGCCCGAGGGGTGGCGCAACCTTTCGGACAACGGCAACTTGTTGTTGCAGAAGATCAATGCGCCGACTTATACGGCGACGACCAAACTTCGCTTCCACCCCTCCTACGAGGGCGACCGGGCCGGTTTGATCGTCATGGGGCACGACTATGCTACGATCGGTTTGCGCTATGCCGGCGGCAAGCTCGTCGTCGAGCGCACCGCGTGCAAGCGGGCTATGAAGAAGGGCGCGCCCGAGACGGTCGACGCCTCGCAGGAGTTCGCCGCATCGGGCGATCCGGTCGACGTGTGGTTCCGCTGCCGCTTCGAGCAGAAGTGGAATGCCGACGGTACGCCGCGCTTGATGTGTAAATTCTCGTTCAGTACCGACGGCAAGCGTTTCCGCGAGCTGGGCGAGGCATTTACCGCCGAGGCCGGTCATTGGATCGGTGCCAAGGTCGGTTATTTTGCTGATGCCCAGATGCGTAAGAACGATGCCGGATGGATCGATATCGATTGGTTCCGGACGACAAAATAGCCGATCGGGCGGTGCGCTGTGCTTGTTTTCTGCACCAGGGCGCCGCAGACCGCCTTGCAGCCCGGCTGTAAGGCAGATGTAGAAAAATTATCCCCGCTTCCGAAAGGAGGCGGGGAATTTTGTTTTTCCTTGGGCGGCCGGGGCGATTCCGGCCGTTCTGGTTTTATTCGGTTGCTTTGTTTTCGATCATGCGCAGTCGGCCTGTCATGAAATATTGTAATATGCCGCGCAGGAACATGTAGAGCATGAACGCCATCCACAGCGCGTTGTTGCCGATGAGCGGATAGCCGGCGTAGTAGATAGCGAAATAGGCGGCCGTGGCCAGGAACATCGAGTTGCGCATCACGCGCGTTTCGGTGGCGCCTACCATGATGCCGTCCATGATGAACGGCATGGCGCTGGCGATCGGTATGACGATGATCCAGCCGATGTAGCGTCCCGCCAGGGCGATGATCGTCGGGGCGTCGGGTGTTGAACGGTCGACGAAAAGGCCCACCAGTTCGCGCCAGCCTCCGAGATAGATGCCCACGAAGACGACCGACACCATCGTGCCCCAGAAGATGCAGCGGCGCAGACATTGCTTGAGCGATTGCGGATCGCGGGCGCCGATGAAGCGGCCCGTCAGTGCTTCGGCCGCATAGGCGAATCCGTCGTTCATGTAAGAGAAGAGCGTGAAAAGTTGCAGCAGCAGCGTGTTTACGGCCAGCAGCGCCGGGTCGTCCATGCGGGCCGAGGCGCCCGTGAAGAACGTATAGACCGCTACGATGCAGAGCGTGCGCAACATGATGTCGCGGTTGATCAGGAAGAAAGTTTTCAGCGGGCGGATGTCCAGCACCTCCGACCATTCGATTTTCGTCAGCATGCGGCCGTATTTCCACACCAGCAGGGCCGCCGACAGCCCCACGCCGCACCATTGGGCCAGCACCGAGGCGTAGGCTATGCCTACGATGCCCATGTCCATGCCGAAGGCGAACCAGAGACTGCATAGAATATGTATGATGTTGACTGCCAATGCCGTGAACATCGGAATCACGGCGTTCTGCATGCCCGTGAACCAGCCGTTGAATCCGAAAAGCATGATGCCCGCCGGCACGGCCCAGATGCGGGCGTAGAAATAGTCGCGTGTCATCGCTCCGCCGTTCATGGCCCAGAGCGCCAGTTCACCCACGGGCCATTGCAGCGCCACCATCAGAACGCCCATCAGCGCCGCCACGGTCAGCGCCCGGGCCAGCATGTTGGAGCATTCGTGGAGGTCGCCCGCACCGTAGGCTTGGGCCGTCAGGCCGCTCGTGCCCATGCGTACGAACGAGCAGTTCCAGTAGATGAAGTTGAAGATCGAGACTCCGATGGCCAGTGCGCCGATCGTCGCCGCCGAGTCTGCGCCCCAATGCCCCGCTATGGCGGTTGAGACGATGCCCATCAGCGGTACGGTAATGTTCGACACGATGTTGGGCAGCGCTATGCGCATTATTTCACGGTTCATGTTCATTGCGAGCGCAAAAATAGGAATAAGCGAGGGTAAAAGCAAGCCCGCTTGCATTTTGCCGAGCGAGATGAAGCCAAAAATAGAAATTATGAGCGAGAAATAAAAACGCACCGGCCGCGTATGGCTCGAAAACGCGGAAAGTGCAGCGCGTATTTTGAATTGCTGTTTTTTCGCTCTATCTTTACCTCAAAATTCGGTAGTCATGTTCCGTTTGCTTTGTTTCGTTTTCGCTTTGTCTGCGTTCGTTTCGTGCGGGCGTCGCTCGGCGCAGCCCCGGACTCCGGTTTCTGTGCCGCAGCATGTATTTTTGCCGCCCGTTCCGCCCGTGGCGCTTTCGTTGGATGAGAAACGCGATTTCTTGCGCGAGCATTTTTGGGATCGCTTCGATTTCGGCGACACGCTTTTCGTCAGCCAGGCCGACAGTGCGCGGATGTTGGACCTCTACGCGCAGTTCATTACCGTGATTTCCGATCGTCCGACCGATCCGGCGCCCATCCAGGCGCTCATGGCGCGGGCCGCCGTTTCGCGTCCCATGTTGGATTACTTCGTCTGGCTCGCTTCGCAGGTGCTCGCTGATCCCAATTCGGCGTTGCGCAACGACGAGTTTTACATTCCCGTGCTCCAGGCGCAGCTGGCCGCGCCGTTCTACGACGAGTACGAGCGCATCGGCCCCGATTACGAGTTGCGCACCGCCATGCAGAACCGTCTGGGGCAGCCGGCCAACGATTTCCGGTATACGCTGGCTTCCGGAGCTTCCGGTTCGCTCTATCGTCTCAAGGCCGATTACGTCTTGTTGTTCATCAACAACCCCGGGTGCCCCATGTGTCGCCAGATCCGCGATGAAATCTGCGCTTCGCCCATGCTCACACGGTTGATCGGGGCTGGGCGGTTGAAGGTGCTGGCGTTCTATCCCGACGAAGACCTCGGCGAGTGGATGAACTACCGCGAGCATATCCCCGCCACATGGATCAATGCCTATGACAAGGGTTGCGTCGTGCGCGAGACTTCGGCTTACAACCTTTCGGCCATTCCTGCGCTCTACCTTTTCGACCGCAGCAAGCGGGTGTTGGTCAAGGATGCGACCGATGTCTCGCTCATCGAGCAGGCGATCGCCTGGCACGAGCAGTCCGCGAACGGTTTATAAGCGTTGCTTATCGGCCTATAAAAAAAGACGATGACCGTCTTGGCGTTTATTCGCTTCGATTCATTATTTTTGTATCGGAAAACAAACTATTACACACCAAACATTTTACGATTATGGCAAAGAAATGGCGTTGCAGCGTCTGTGGTTATATCCACGAAGGCCCCGAGGCACCCGAGCAGTGCCCCATGTGCAAGGTTGGCAAGGAGAAATTCGTCGAAGTCCAGGAGCAGGACGGCGATTTGGATTTCGTTACCGTTCATAAGATCGGCGACGGCAAGGGTGCCAGCGCCGAGTTGTGGGAGGGCTTGCAGAACCACTTCATGGGCGAGTGCACCGAGGTGGGCATGTATCTGGCCATGAGCCGGCAGGCCGACCGCGAGGGTTATCCCGAGATCGCCGAGGCTTACAAGCGTTATGCTTGGGAGGAGGCCGAGCACGCTTCGAAGTTCGCCGAGTTGATCGGCGAGGTGGTATGGGATACCAAGACCAACCTCTACAAGCGTATGAACGCCGAGTGCGGCGCCTGCGAGGACAAGATGCGTCTGGCCCGTCTGGCCAAAGAGCAGAACCTCGACGCCGTGCATGACACCGTGCATGAGATGGCCAAGGACGAGGCCCGTCACGGCAAGGGTTTCGAGGGTCTCTACAAGCGTTACTTCAAGTAGCAGACCTGCCGTTTTCAATAGAAGAACGGTTCCGAAAATTTCGGAACCGTTCTTTTTTTATTCGGTGCGGCGCAGCTCGTTGCGCAGGCGGATGAAGAAGTCCAGTTTGTGGACGACCCAGTCGTAGCCTTGTTTGAGCAGCCGGGCTACATCGTAGACCGTATCGAGCCGGTCGCGGATCTGTTGGATCGTTCCTCTGAGCGTCAGGAAGTAGATGCCGGCGGTCGCAGCCAGGAACAGACCGCCTACCGCGAGCGTCGACCAGATCAGCGAGTCCAGAAGTTCCGCCAGCCAGACGACCAGAGCCGTGATGAGCAGCACCACAGCGATCATGGCCGCCATGCAGAAGAGCAGCAGCCAGATGGCGAAGTGCCCGCCCGAAGCGTTTTTGTTGTTCGTCGACATACGGCGTTCGGATGCACGATCGGTTTAGTGTTCGCACTTGCAGCGTGCTTCCTCGATCTGCTCGTGCACCTTGTCGACCTGGTTTTTCATCTTGTCGATTTCGTCGTTGATGAAATCCTTGATTTGCTTGCGCGTTTCGGGGCCGGACTGCGGGGTAAAAAGCATGGTAAGGGCCGAGCCGACGATCAGGCCGCCCAGCAGCGAAGTGATGATGATACCTGTGTTTTTCATGGTTGTTGATTTTTAAGATTCATTGTCTCCGTTTTGCAAAGTCCGGGCCAAAAGAGCTATCTTTGCGGTATGACGGACAATCTTTTCACTTCGGTAGCTTTCACAGGCCACCGTACCTACGACGGCCGGGCCGACGGGGCATTGCGGCAGATCGTCGCCGCGTGCCATTCCCGGGGTGCGCGCATGTTCTTCAGCGGCATGGCCGTGGGGTTCGACATGGCTGCCGCCGAGGCCGTGTTGGCGTGTCGGGCGATGCTGCCCGGGACGCGTCTGGTCGCTGTCGTCCCTTTCGAGGGGCAGCAGACGCGTTTTTCTCCGGTCGACAAGGCCCGGTTCGAGCGGATCGTGGCCGCGGCCGACGAGACGGTCGTTCTCTCGGCCGGCTATCATCGGGGTGTCTATGCGGTGCGCAACGATTTTCTCGTCGACCATGCCGGGTCTCTGATCGCTTGGTTCGACGGATCGCCCGGCGGTACGCATTATACCGTGCGTCGGGCCTTGCGGCTCGGGCGCCGCATCGACAACCTTTGTTCCGCGGGGCCTGCTTTCCCGCTGCCCGCCCCGACCT
The DNA here is from genome assembly GCF_910580175.1 of uncultured Alistipes sp. Lineage (GTDB taxonomy): Bacteria > Bacteroidota > Bacteroidia > Bacteroidales > Rikenellaceae > Alistipes. Next base: position 256,804 of record NZ_CAJTXD010000001.1, on the reverse strand, counting down.
TGTTTTAATAAAGGCGGCCCTATTGATATAAAAAGCGGAACCCCTTCGCGAGGTTCCGCCCGATGGCCGGCCATGCTTGCCGATCAATAGGTTTCCAGCGTTTGCAAAAATGCTTCGGTTTCTTTCGAGGCTCCTCCTTTATTGCTTGTTTCGAAATTGAACGATAAAAGCAATCCGTTATGCCACGTGTGATATGTGGTTGTTGTGGAATTAGGTTCGAAGTGTCCGACATGCTTCAGAAATCGGATGCCATTGATCTCTTCGATTTTGTTTTCGATCCATTGTCCGTCGGGGAAAAATCTTTCTGCCCGGGCGTTTAAAAATCCGGCAATATCGTCTACTGAGTCAAAGTCTTCCCCGACCGATTCCCCTAAACCGGACACTCCGTTTATGTAAATTTCACATGAAGGGCTGAATGTCCTGATCCGGTATACTGCATACGTCGAGTCGGTTTCTTCGGTGTGTTCGGTCGTTATGGCTGTAAATCCGGTCGGCACCGTGAACCGTATGCCCAGTTCCGGGCAGTCGTACGGTTGTTCGTGGTCGATCAGCGGCGTATCTTCGGCCTGCACCATGCGCCACGATTGGTAGCCTGCTCCGGCAATTGCCAGCGCCGTACATACGGCCGTTACGATCGCTTTCTTGCAAGCTGCATTTTCGCCGCGTGCCCGCATGATCCGTACATAGGCCGTCAGGCCGTTGAGCGCTTGTATGGCTCCCCATACGATGGCGCCCGTCGCTATTACGTAGCGTCCGCCCGCTTCGGTCAGGTAGTAGGACAAGAATGTGAATGCCAGGCCGCCCACGCACCACAGCAGGCCTAAAAGCATGTTGCGCCGCGCTCCTTTCAGCACTTCTTCGTCCGTCGTTGCGTCGCAGTCCGGTTCTTCGTGTTCTTGCTCCGGCATATCGGATACCGGTTCGAAAACTTTCTTTTCGTTCTCTTCCATTGTTCGTTCGGTTTGTTTCTGTGTTGCAAATTTACAAAATACCCGCTCCGCATACGCATTCTTGCGAAAAAAAATTCTCCGTTCAGACAAAATTCGCTCCGTGCAGGCATTGTTCTTAAAAAAAATACCGGTTTCCCATTGCGGGAAACCGGTAAGCAGAAGCCGGAACGATGTTCTATTTCCAGTTCAGAATCTTGTGGAAGTCGAATTCTTCCGGATTGGGTACATACTGTTTGGCCGCTTCGTAGTCGGCCGGAGTGATGGCGTTCAGGATGTTTTCGACCACCGACGAGAACTTGTCGGAGTGGATGTCCACCAGACGGGGCGGAATCTTGCCCGTTTCGGGGTCTTGCAGATCTTTCAGATAGAGCGGCGACACGTTGCCTTCGGAGTCTACGTAAACCATGCAGCCCGTTTTGCCCTCGGTAAAGAGTTTGTGCACGCCGATACCCAGTTCCGAGCAGTAGGTCAGGTCGTAGGCGATCGGAGTCTGGCAGCGGATTTCGTAGCCCAGTTCCACGGGGCGGCTCTTGACTTTGAGGCCCAGTTCCTTGACGCGTTTTTCGATCATTTCGTTGAAGATGTGCGCCTTCGATACCTTGCCCAGTTCCGGGTGGCCGTGTTCGTCGTAGGTAAAGTGGATGCCGCTCTTGCGGATTTCTTCGTCGCTGAGCGCATGGAATACGCCTTCCGAGATCACGGCGGCGCCGTAGTCCATGCCCATGATCTTGCGTTTGATGATCGACGAGATGACCATGTTTACGATCTTCTCGACCGTGATTTCCGTCTTGTTGAACATCTCGGGGATGACGATCATCGGGTAGTGGCAGGCTTCGCCGATGCCGAACGCCAAGTGGCCGGCGCTGCGGCCCATGGCTGCCAGAACGAACCAGTTGCCGCTCGTGCGGGCGTCCACATAGACGGCGCGGGCGATCACGGCACCTTTGTCCTTGGCCGATTCGTAGCCGAACGTCGGCGTGCCCTTGGGCAGGGGCAGGTCGTTGTCGATGGTCTTCGGCACGTGGATGTTGGCGATGGGGTATTTCTTGCTCTCCAGGAACTTGGCGATGCGGTTGGCCGTCGATGCGGTGTCGTCGCCGCCCACCGTTACCAAGAGCTTGATGTTGTTGTCGGTAAAGAACTGGAGGTTGAAGTTGTTCTCGAAGTCCGAGTCCTTGGGTTTGAAGCGGCTCATCTGCAAGAACGACCCGCCCTGGTTGAAGATGCTGTCGGCCATGCGGTAGTCGATGTCTACGGTGCGGGGCTGGGGAATGAAGAGTCCTGTATAGCCTTCGTGCAGGCCGATCACGCGATAACCGTTGTGCAGGAATGTCTTGGCGACGCTGCCTACCACGGTGTTCATGCCGGGAGCGGGGCCGCCGCCGGTCAGAATAGCAATAGCTTCTTTCATGATATTTGTGGAATGAAATTTGTTTTTCGAAGGTTAAAAATACGATTTATTTTCGAAATCAACAAAAAATGGGAAGTTTCCTTTGCGAAACTTCCCAGACGGAAATGCGGTAATTATGGTTTACTCAACTACCGTAACGTTCACGGCCTGTTCGCCTTTGGCACCGGTGCCGACCTCGAACTCGACGTGCTGGCCTTCGTTGAGCGACTTGAAACCATCCGTTAAGATGCCCGAGAAGTGAACGAAAATCTCCTTGCCGTTCTCCCCGGTAATGAATCCGTAGCCTTTCTTGCTATCGAACCATTTTACTTGACCTTTCATAAAAAAGTGATTAAAGAGTTTGTTATTCGCAGCAAAGTAACGCAAAAAACGTTGGTTTTCAAAACTTATCGGCGTATTTTTTCGACTTTGCGGGATTTTTTTTATATTTGTCCCTACCAAACAGGTTATCGATAGGCGTATGAACAGAAATTTGAAGTTGCTTTTGGCTTCCTTGCTGGGTTTTTCGGCCGCATGTTCTTCGGTGCGCAGCACGCCGGCGCAGAGCGCTCCGACGCAGGAGCAGACTCCGGACGGGGTAGAGGCGGATACGGTGCGCCATCGGATCGTGGTAATGTACGGCGTGCGTCCTCCGCAGCGTCGGCAGCCGGGTGTCGATCCCGTGGCCGAGCGTCCCGTCGATTCGCTCGATGTTTCTTTGAAGCGTGCGCCGCAGTCGGAGCATTCGGACGAATAGCCATGTCTCCGCGTCGGTTGGGCCTCCGCAAGCACTTGGCTCTCAATATTTTTTCCGACCTTTATCGTTCGACGGTCGCCGAGCATCGTCTCGATACGCTCTTTTGGGAGTGTACGTTGCGGTGCAACCTCGCATGCCGTCATTGCGGGAGCGATTGTCGTGTCGATCCGGGTGTCGGGGACATGCCGGTCGACGATTTCCTCCGGGTGCTCGACCAGGAGATCACGCCGCATGTCGACCCTGCGTCGGTGCTGGTCATTTTCTCGGGTGGCGAAGTGCTCTTGCGCGACGATCTGGAGCATGCCGGGCGCGAAGTTTCGCGCCGGGGGTATCCGTGGGGCATGGTTACCAACGGCATGGCGTTGACCGAGCGGCGTTTGCAGGGGTTGATCGATGCCGGTTTGCGAACCATTTCGGTAAGTCTCGACGGTTTCGAACGCGAACATAATTACCTCCGGTGCCATCCGTTGAGTTATTCCAAGGCGCTCGACGCCCTTCGGTTGATCGTCCGCGAACCCGGACTGGCTTACGACGTGGTTACTTGCGCCACAGGGGCGTTGGTGCCGCAGTTGGAGGAGTTCCGCGATATGTTGATCGCCGAGGGCGTGCGGTCGTGGCGACTTTTTTCGATCTTTCCGATGGGCCGGGCCAAGGACGATGCGTCATTGCGATTGACCGATGCGCAGTTCCGTGAGTTGCTGGAGTTTATTCGACGTACGCGGCAGGAGGGCCGCATCGACGTAAGCTATGCCTGCGAGGGGTTTCTCGGGGGGTACGAGGCGGAGGTGCGCGACCAGTTCTACCAGTGTGCTGCCGGGGTGTCGGTCGCTTCGATCCGGGTTGATGGGGCGATTTCGGGCTGCACTTCGATCCGGGCCAATTTCCACCAAGGGAATATTTACCAAGATAAATTCTGGGACGTGTGGCAGAATCGTTTCGAGCCGTTCCGCAATCGGGAGTGGGCGCGCCGCGGGGCGTGCAGCGACTGCCGGATGTTCCGTTATTGTCTCGGCGGCGGCATGCACCTCCGCAACGACAACGGCGATCTGCTTTATTGTCATTACAAGCGCTTGTAGGACGCAGAATTGTATCTCGAATAAAAAAGCCGATCCTTACAAGGATCGGCTTTTTTGTTGTGTGCGAGGTCATCCGTCTTGTGTCATTCGGGTTGAGCGGTAAGATGACGTTTTATACTCGAATACGTCTCTTTGACCCAAAATGTTTCATCGATCCCCCTGATCGTGAGCGTGCAGCAGCTCGTGAGCCGGCGCAGCATGGGCAAGCGGCGCAGTTCTTCGTCGGTAAAGCGCGTGCGTTCTTCGACGAGTACGATGTCTTCGATGCGGATCAACCATCGTTTCGACGAGAGACTGGTAAGCTCGATGTAGGGTTGCATGGATCGTTTTTTTTCGGGGCCTTGGCAAGAAGCATACCAAGGTGCGGCCGACCGTCCGTTCGGTTTTTCCGACTGCCGCAAGATCGTATTTTTTTGCAGAATTTTTTGCGTTTTCGGATTTTAGATGTATCTTTGTGCGCTCTTATGATGGTAGGGGCTTTGTTCGGGGTGTAGCGCAGTCCGGTTAGCGCGCCAGCTTCGGGAGTTGGAGGTCGCTGGTTCGAATCCAGTCTCCCCGACAAAATGAACAGACTGCCAGTCGGCGGTCTGTTTTTCGTATCGGAACGGGGTGTAGCGCAGTCCGGTTAGCGCACCTGCTTTGGGAGCAGGGAGTCGCTGGTTCGAATCCAGTCTCCCCGACAAAAGACAATCATGAAAAACTCTGCTTTCAAGCAGAGTTTTTTATTGCATAGCGTGGGGGCTATGCGTTCGCCTCAAAGGTTATTGTTTTTTGCAGCTTTACTTTGCGCTTTTTTAGTCGATCTGTGCATTATTTCGATGGCAAGCCGAGTATCTTTGCCATATTTTTCGTCAAATTCTTTTTGAAAAATATATTGATTATCAATTAAATCGAAATACATATTTTCCCCGGATGAACTCCACTGCAAAAACCCCATATCATTAGAGAGTAGGTAGTCGATAGTTTGCAATGCAA
>NZ_CAJTXD010000001.1:0-251646 GCF_910580175.1 uncultured Alistipes sp. | reverse complement strand
TTTTGAGGGTGTGCTTGGGGGAGTTATTGGTTGGGCAAATGCCGGAATTGGCGGCATCGTTTCAAAGAAAACGGCTTCTGCGGTAGCAAGCCAATGGCTTTGGCGGTAAGTTGAAGGGTGGTATGCTATTTTAACATTAATAATGCCATTTGCGTTGTACATTTTTGCAGATGCAACAAGTCGGTCCAGCATATTTTGTGTTGTCATATCGTCGAACGAGAATGTCGATGAGACTGTTTGTACAGAAGTTTCTTTGTATTCAACCGCTATATTTCCAAGCGAAATGTATGAATATCCGGTAAAGTTGGATAAGGCAGAGACCAGGAATCCGTCGTTCATATAGCGAGTGTAATCTGTATAATACACTTTTTGATAGGATTGATGATATGCTGTTGCAGTGCACCCGGTCTGCACTATGACAATTATGGCGAGATGTAGTAACTTTTTCATCCTTATTTTTTATTTCTGAAACTTCATCGTGTATTTCCGAATCGGGGCAAGCAGCCACAAAGGCAGTATCTTGCAGATCGGTATTCCGATGCGGTTCCACCAGTCTGGTACGCACGTGCGGCGGCCGCACCATAGCGCATGCAGTCCGCGGCGGGCGCATTTGTCGGCCGATATCAGGGCGCCCAGCCGCAGGCCGATGCGTTGCCAGCGGGGCGGCAGGCCGTAAAGATCCGTCGCCACGCCTGCCGGGCAGACCACCGTTACCCGGATGCCGTGTTCGCGCATTTCTTTGGCGAAGCAGACCGAGAATTGGTGCAGATAGGCTTTCGAGGCGCTGTAAAGCGCCAGTCCTGGAAAGGGCATCCATTGCGAGTAGGAGGCCATGTTCAGCAGATGGCCCCGTATGCCGCCTCTGACCATATCTTCTGCATAGAGCCGGCATAGTTTCGTGTTGGTCATCGCGTGCAGCAGAATCATCCGTTCGATCCGTTCGGGCGGAGTCGCCAGTATGTCGCAGAACGAGAACATGCCCGCGTTGTTGATTACCACGTGCGGTTCGATGCCTGCCGCTGTTGTTGCCGCATGCAGTTCTTCCGCCGCTTCCGCCCGGGCCAGGTCGCAGAGCGTAAGATATACTTCCGCACAGCCTGCCGCCAGCAGTTCCGTTTTTACGGTTTCCAGCGGTTCGGGTCGGTTGCCGACCAGCGCCAGCCGGTAGCCCAGGGCCGCCAGCCGCAGGGCGTAGCTGCGGCCGATGCCCGACCCCGCGCCCGTTACCAGCGCCCAGGCGCTTCCGTGCTTTACTTCTCCGCGTCGCATCTCACTTGATTTTCGCCAGTTCGCGCCATATCTTTTCCGGTATGGGTTCCTGGCAGTTGTGGCAGCATTGCATGTCCACCGAGTACATGCGGGCCATGCAGTAGTCGCGGTGGTCGCAGCCCGAGCGGGTCGTCATGTCGCCGTCGCGCAGTTTATTGACGAACCCCGGGTCGTTGACCAAGGCCCGGGCCATCTGCACCAGTTCGAATCCCGCGTCCAGCACCTTTTCGATCCCTTCGCGGCTGACGAGGCCGCCTACATAGACCAGCGGGCATTCCAGAACTGCGCGGAATTTCTTCGCATTCTCCAGGAAGTAGCATTCCTCGAAATCGTATTGGCGGATCATCCGGTTGCCGAAAAGGTTGATGACGATCTTTTGCGGCCACGACGACCACGGCATGTAGTAGCTCATGGTCTTGGTCGGTATGCGGCCGCGCATCACGGCCATCGGAGCTTTCGACACGAATCCTGAGGTCAGTACGATGCCGTGCACCCCCAGCCGTTCGATTTCGCGGGCGATTTCTATGCTCTCCGGCACCTGGATGCCGCTTTTGAACCCGTCTTCCATGTTGTGTTTTACCAGTACCGCCATGCCGCATTGCGCCGCCGCCTCGAGCACCTCCTCCAGACACATCCGCATGAAGCGCATGCGGTTTTGCAGCGAGCCGCCGTATTCGTCGCGCCGATGGTTGGTGTAGGGCGACAGGAATTGCGAGATCAGGTAACCGTGTCCCGCATGCACTTCCACCGAATCGAACCCTGCTTCATGGGCCGTACGGACGGCTTGTCCGAAGTCTTTGGCGAACGTTTCGCATTCGCTTCGGCGCATGCCCCGCACGAAAGTCGGCGAGTAGAGGTTGAATCCCGTCGAAGCGCCTACCGGGAAACATCCCGCCGTCGACCAGTGGGTCATGTTGCCGCAGTGGCCGATCTGGATACCCGCTGCCGCTCCTTCCGCATGGATCGCGTCGGTCATGTCGCGCAGGCCCGCTGCAATTTCGGGCCGCAGCCATAGTTGTTTGTTGAACGATACGCCGCTGCGGTTGACCGACGCATAGGCTACCGTCGTCATGCCTACGCCTCCGCGGGCCACCGACACATGGTAGTCTTTGAGTCGTTCGGTGGGGCCGAAATCTTTGCCCATCGATTCGAATGCGGCCGAGCGGATCGTGCGGTTGCGCAGCGTCAGCGGCCCCAGTTTATAAGGTGTAAAAAGTTCCGACATATCAGTAAACGAACGGTATGATCTTTTTGCGTTTGAGCGATGTGAATTCTTCGCCGAATTCTTTTTCGTAGCGTCGGTAGAGCGATGCCGCACGGGGTGCCAGGTTGGCGAACGTCCACCACGCGAAGACCGCTCCGGCCCACGACCACGAAGCTACGGCGAACCCCGTCCATTCGAGCACCTCGCCGAAGTAGTTGGCCGACGAGACATAGCGGAACATGCCGCCGCGCGGAATGTAGTGGCGCGTGTCGCCCGGGCGGCGCAGGTTGCGGATCACATGGTCGGAGTGGAGATTCACGGCCATACCGGCCAGGAACAACGCGCCGCCGATCCAGATGTAGGGTTTCGTCAGCCAATCGGCGTAGTAGTCCGCCGGCGAGACATAGAATATCCAGCCGCCTTGCATCAGGGCGTTCAGTGCGTTGAACGTCATGCCCATCGATACGATGCCGAGCGGCATTTTCGAGTTGCCGCGCAGCAGCAGCGGGAAGATGAACGAGCGTTGGAAATAGTGGGCTTGGAAAAGCAGGAACAGCGCCAGCGGCCCTGTTTCCCATATGCGGTCGCTCGAAGCCCAGAGCACGCACATCAGCACGAATACGGGCGATTCCATCACTATCCAGCCGATTTTGTTGGGCATCGGAGGGCCGTATTTCGGGTTGAAAAGATAGCCGTAGCCGGCTTCGAAGAAGTGTAGCGCCACGAAGACGCCTGCGGCTGCCAGGGCCATGACGACGAGAAAGATTTCGAAAGTCTGGGTCATGCGAAAGGAATTTTTTCCGCTAAAGCTAAATCGGTATAAAAGTAGCAAAAAATCCGTTAATCGGCAATTTTTCGGGGTAGAAGTGCAGAAATGGAGGGGCGCTCCTTCTTCGGGCTGCAACCCGACGTGCCGTAGGCTGAGGAGAAAAAACAAAGGACAGCACCGCACTTGTGCGGGCTGTCCGTCCGATCCGTCCTCGACTCGGAGCAGTCGTGTGTCGCGGGGAAGGTCCCTGAATAGTCGGTAGCCATTACCGTCCGCGAGGAAACGCCTGTCGGAGCATGACGGAATTCGTGAAGCGACATCGCTGGGGCGCCGGTCGCACCCGTGGCGGTCGTATGAGGAATCGTTGCACGAATCGTGCCGAAAAGGCGCGGATATGGAATTTTGTGTTTTCCGTCGCAGCTTTCCGTCCGAAATCCGACCGTGTCCGCTTCCTGTCTCCGTTCTGTCCGTCTCTGCGTCCGCATCCGCCCGGCAGAATTTCCCTTCGAAGTTCGCCGCCCGAATGGTTTCCTGGCGTCGTCCGTTTCTGCTTCTCGGTCTTTCGCTTTGCGGCATGGTTTTGTTGTGCAGGCGTCTTCGGTTATTTGGTTTTTCGCCTGGAAATCGGTAGTTTTGGCATGTCGAAAACGCATGAGCGGCCGAACGATGAACGCATGGACGGTCGATGCTCGAAATGCCGAAAACTTTTGTACGAATGAAAAAGATCGTTGTTTTCTCCGGTGCCGGAGTGAGTGCCGACAGCGGATTGGCCACGTTCCGCGATGCCGACGGTTTGTGGGCCGAGTATCGTATCGAGGATGTCTGTACCCCCGAGGCCCTGACCAGCAACCGGGCATTGGTGGTCGGGTTCTATAACAAGCGGCGGCGCGAAATGCTCGCTGCCGAGCCTAATGCAGGGCATCGGGCCATTGCGGCCTTGGAGACGCATTTCGACGTCGAGGTCGTCACACAGAACGTCGACGATCTCCACGAGCGGGCCGGATCGTCGCACGTCACTCATTTGCACGGCGAGTTGATGCGGCTGCGTTCCGAGCGCGACCCGGAGTTGATCGTTCCCGTCGAGGGATGGGAGCAGCCGCTCGACGCCCGGGCACCGGACGGGGCATTGCTGCGTCCGCATATCGTCTTTTTCGGCGAGGCGGTGCCCATGTTCGATGCTGCGGTGCGGATCGTCTCCCGGGCAGACATCCTGGTGGTCGTCGGAACATCGTTGGCCGTCTATCCCGCCGCTTCGTTGGTGCGTTATGCTCGTCCCGAGGTGCCGGTCTACGTGGTCGATCCCGGTCATCCCGATACGTCATGGATTCGCAATCCGTTGATTTTCATTCATAAGCGAGCAGCCGAGGGAATGCCTGAGCTGGCGGAACTTTTGCAGCGGGAGTCGGTTTAAAGGAGCGTTGCGATCGAAAATTCCCGATTTGTGTTATTTTTGCAGCCCGAAAACGATTTTGCAGATATGACGCTTTTCACTTTTATCGAGATTCTCGGTACGCTCGCTTTCGCCATCAGCGGCATCCGGCTGGCTTCGGCCAAGCGGTTCGATTGGTTCGGGGCTTATGTCGTGGGGTTTACCACGGCCATCGGCGGCGGTACGCTGCGCGATCTGATGTTGTCGCTCACGCCATTCTGGATGCTCGATTCGACTTATCTGGTTATCACAGCGTTCGCCCTGGCGATCGTCATCGTGCTGGGGCGTTATCTGATCCGGTTCAACAATACGTTTTTCATCTTCGATGCCATCGGATTGGGGCTTTTTACGGTCGTCGGCATCGAAAAGACCCTTGCAGCCGGGTTCCCGCTTTGGGTGGGTGTCATTATGGGCACCATTACCGGTGCTGCCGGAGGTGTCTTGCGCGATATTCTCATTAACGAAGAACCGTTGATTTTCCGCAAGGAAATCTATGCTCTGGCATGCGTTTTCGGCGGCGTGGTCTTCGGAATCTGCCAGCAGTTGCAGTTGGGCACAAGCATGATCGAAATCGCCACAGCCTTGAGTGTCATCGTCGTGCGGATCATTGCCGTGCACTACGGTCTGAAGCTCCCGATATTGAAATAAATGGCCTGAAATTTCCGATATTGAAATAAGCGGGGCGCAATCCTGCCATTCTTGATTTTGCAAAGTAAAATCCCGCCAGTCGTCGGCGGGTTCCTGCTTTCCCGTCGTCCGTTTTCCGATTTTCCGGTGGCTTTTGTTCGCTTTCCGGTTTCCCGCTCCTTTCGGTTGCACTCCGCCCGTTCTCTGCACCTTTCCTTGCGCCTGCATCCGTGTCAGGTGGTGCAGCGGCGTGTCGGTCGTTTGCAAGTTGAGGCGCAAAATGCGTGTCGTTTCCCGGCCTGGCTATCGGTCTTTCTTGAAGTATAGTTCCAGCAGTTCCTTGGCTGCTATGAACGAGGATATTTTGTCGTCCAGCACTCGTTTTTCGTAGTCGCCGATGCGGGTTTCGATTTCCGGCGCATGGTAGAACGAGTTGCGCAGCGCTTCGTGGATCGATTCGTACATCCAGTATTTGTTTTGCCGGTTGCGGTTGTGTTTGAAATAGCCGTTGTTGCGGGTGTGTTCCAAAAATTCTTCCACTCCTTTCCACACTTCTTCTATGCCTGTGCCGGTTACCGACGAGCAGGCGAGCACCCGGGGCCTCCAGCCCGAATCCGGAACCGGAAAAAGCCGCAGTGCACCTTGGAATTGTGTGCGTGCCAGTTCTGCTTTGTGGATGTTTTCGCCGTCGGCCTTGGTAATGACCATCAGGTCGGCCATCTCCATGATTCCGCGTTTGATGCCTTGCAGTTCGTCGCCGGCGCCCGAAATCTGCAACAGCATGAACAGGTCGACCATCGAGTGTACGGCCGTTTCCGACTGGCCTACGCCTACCGTCTCGATGAAGATCACATCGAATCCCGCCGCTTCGCACAGCACGATCGTCTCGCGCGTCTTGCGGGCTACGCCGCCCAGCGATCCGGCCGAGGGCGAAGGGCGGATGAAGATGTCCGGATTGTGGCAGATGCTCTCCATGCGGGTCTTGTCGCCCAGAATCGAGCCGCCGCTGCGCTCCGACGAGGGGTCGATGGCCAGTACGGCGAGCTTGTGCTTCAATGACGCCACCATGTTGCCTATGGCTTCGATGAAAGTCGACTTTCCTGCGCCCGGCACGCCTGTAATGCCGATGCGGATCGATTTTCCGGCATGGGGCAGGCAGCGTTCGATTATTTCTTGCGCCTGGGCATAGTGTTCGGGATTGTTCGATTCGATCAGCGTAATGGCTTGCGAGAGGGTCGTTATGTTGCCCGCAAGGATTCCCTCCACATATTCTTCGGTCGTGAGGTTGCGCTTCTTTCGCCGCGTGAAGTAGGGGTTGACGATCGGCTGCCCTTCGACGCCTTGCGTCACGTTCAGCGCCGTGTCATGATGCGTGTCGGCGTATTCTTTTTCGTAGTGATTTATCTTGCTGAAAGTCATTTCGCTGTTATTTGGAGTTCTCGATGATTTCGGGCGTCAGTTGCAGCGTGTTGCCCATCCACAGCGCCCGGTTGCGCGGGCCGAGCAGTACGCCGAACGGGACGTAGCTTACCCCGTAGGCGGCGAAAAGTTTGCCCGACGGGTCGAACCCCACACCGATCCGAGGCGAAAGATAGGGTGCCAGTTGCAATGCGATTTTTTCTTCGGGTTCGCATGCCAGTACGACGATCCGCAGTCCGTCGCCCGCTTGTGCCGACAGCTCTTTCAGCCGTTCCATGGACGAGAGCGATACTTTGTTCGACGAGTGGAAAAATTCGACGTAGGTCTTCGGTGCTTCTGCTGGAATTCTGTCCTCCAGCCACGACTGTACTTTCAGTTCGGGCGCGCGTTCGCCCAGAGCGATAGTCTGGCCCGCGGCCGGCAGCGCCGCGCATGCGAGGACGGTCAGAAGAAAGAGTGACGCTTTTTTCATAGGCGCGAACTTTTCAGCGAAGATAATGATTATTTGCCATACGAGCAATTTATTTTCCCCGGGTTCGGATTTTCGATGTATTATATGCGTGATATGCAATATTTTGTCGTTTTCTTCCACATCTTCTTTCCTTCCCGTTTTTCTTGCTCTCCAAGTTCGGTGCCGTTCAGCGGTTCGCCTGCCGTCGTCCGATCGGTCGTTTCGGATATTTCATGCGATAAACAGACTGAAAATAAATGCAAAAAATCCGTTTTAAAAAGTTGGCAGTTCCCGAAGATTCTTCTATCTTTGTGTGCGTAAAATAACAGTCCGTAAATTTTAGTCTGAAAATATTTTCAAATTTTAACTTATTTCTGTCATGAAAGTATCTCATATCGAGCATCTGGGCATCGCTGTGAAGAGCCTCGATGAGGCCATTCCCTACTGGGAGGGCGTGTTGGGTCTGAAGTGTTATGCCATCGAGGAGGTCGCCGACCAGAAGGTGCGTACGGCTTTCTTCATGTTGGGTCAGACCAAGATCGAGTTGTTGGAGCCTACTTCCGAGGAGTCGACCATCGCCAAGTTCATCGAGAACCGGGGCGTCGGCATCCACCACATGGCGCTCGCCTGCGAGAACATCGAGGAGCAGCTGGCCGACGCCGAAGCCAAGGGCATCCGGTTGATCGACAAGACCCCGCGCAAGGGCGCCGAGGGGATGACCATCGCTTTTCTGCACCCCAAGTCCACGCAGGGCATTCTGACCGAGTTGTGCGAGAACAAAAACAAATAATTCGAGTTATGAGCGAAATTCAGAACAAGATCAACAAGCTCATCGAGAACCGCGAAACGGCGCGTCTCGGCGGCGGACAGAAGCGCATCGACGCGCAGCATGCCAAGGGCAAGTATACGGCCCGCGAGCGTATCCAGATGTTGTTGGACGAGGGTAGTTTCGAGGAGTTCGACATGTTCGTGACGCATCGTTGCTACGACTTCGGCATGGACAAGAGCCATACGTTCGGCGACGGCGTGGTAACCGGTTACGGTACGATCGGCGGACGCCTGGTCTACGTCTTCGCCCAGGACTTTACCGTCACGGCGGGTTCGTTGTCGTTGTCGATGTCCGACAAGATCTGCAAGGTCATGGATATGGCTTTGCGCAACGGCGCGCCCTGCATCGGCATGAACGACTCGGGCGGCGCCCGTATCCAGGAGGGCGTCAACGCGCTGGCCGGCTATGCCAACATTTTCCAGCGCAACGTCATGGCTTCGGGCGTCATTCCCCAAATTTCGGCCATCTTCGGCCCCTGCGCCGGCGGTGCCGTTTATTCGCCTGCGTTGACCGACTTCATCATCATGAAGAAGGAGACTTCCAACATGTTCCTCACTGGCCCCAAGGTCGTCAAGACCGTCACGGGCGAGGATGTGACCCAGGAGCAGTTGGGCGGCGCCACGATGCACACCACCAAATCGGGCGTCGCGCAGTTCGCCGTCGATACCGAGGAGGAGGGCATCGAGTTGATCAAGAAGCTGCTCTCCTACATGCCGCAGAACAACATGGAGGATGCGCCCCTGGCCGTCTGCACCGACCGGATCGACCGTCTGGAGGATTCGCTCAACGAGATCGTTCCCGACCGTGCCAACAAGCCCTACGACATGGCCGAGGTCATCCGAGCCATCGTCGACAACGGCGAGTTCCTCGAATCGGCGGCAAGCTATGCCAAGAACATCATCACTTGCTTCGCCCGCTTCAACGGACAGTCGGTCGGCATCATCGCCAACCAGCCCAAGTTCATGGCCGGCGTGCTCGACATCAATGCCAGCCGCAAGGCCGCACGCTTCGTGCGTTTCTGCGACGCGTTCAACATTCCCATCGTGACGCTCGTCGACGTGCCGGGCTTCCTGCCGGGTACCACCCAGGAGTACGGCGGTGTCATCACCCACGGCGCCAAGCTGCTCTTCGCTTATTGCGAGGCTACGGTGCCCAAGATTACCGTTACCCTGCGCAAGGCCTACGGCGGCGCCTACATCGTCATGTCGTCCAAGCACATCCGCGGTGACATCAATTACGCATGGCCGTCGGCCGAGATCGCCGTCATGGGTGCCAGCGGCGCCGTCGAGGTGCTCTACGGCAAGGAGTTGAAGGATCTGGCCGACAAGCCCGAGGAGAAGGCCGCGTTCATCGCCGAGAAGGAGCAGGAGTACAACGACAAGTTCTCCAACCCCTACAACGCCGCCCGCTACGGCTACATCGACGACGTGATCGAGCCGCGCAACACGCGCTTCCGCATCATCCGCGCCTTGCAGTCGTTGGCGACCAAGCGTTTGCAGAATCCGGCCAAGAAGCATTCCAACATTCCGCTCTAACAGAACCGTACGATGATGAGAATATTGATAGTAACGGATTGGGGATGGCCCGAAATGTTGTGGGTGGCGTTGATCAGCATCTGCCTGGTGTTCTTCATGCTGGTGTTGTTGGTCGGAGTCATGAAATGTTTCGGTTTCGTCTTCACGCGTCGGCAGCCTGCCGCTCCGGCCGCCGCTTCTTCGGGGCGCGTGGTCGTGCAGGGACAGGTGCACGAGGAGGAGATCGCAGCCATCGCCACGGCGCTCAAGATTTACCGCAGCGCCATGCACGACCGCGAGTCCGAGGTGTTGACCATCCTCAGCATCAAGCGCGCTTATTCGCCTTGGAACTCCAAAATTCACGGTTTAACCCAGTTGCCCGACCGAAAATAGTTTAAAGCAATGAAAGATTATTCACTGAAAATCAACGGACAAAATTATAATGTGCAGATCGACGAGGTAAATGAGACCTCGACCGTGGCCCATGTGACCGTCAACGGCACCCCCTACGAGGTGGAGATCGAGGGCGCGTCGACCGCTGCGA
Source organism: uncultured Alistipes sp. (assembly GCF_910580175.1). Taxonomy (GTDB): domain Bacteria; phylum Bacteroidota; class Bacteroidia; order Bacteroidales; family Rikenellaceae; genus Alistipes. Next base: position 241,591 of record NZ_CAJTXD010000001.1, on the reverse strand, counting down.
CTTCCAAGCCGCAGGTCGCTCCCGCTCCGCGCGAGGCCAACAGCGGCATGATTACCCCCGCTACGGCGGCTCCTGCTCCGCGCATCGCCGCGGCAGCGCCTTCGGGCAGTTCGGTGGTCAAGTGCCCGCTGCCCGGCACCGTGTTGGACATCAAGGTGGCCGTGGGCGACAAGGTTGTCGCCGGCCAGACGCTCGTCGTGTTGGAGGCCATGAAAATGGAGAACAATATCGACGCCAACAGCGCCGGTGTCGTCAAGCAGATTCTCGTGCAGCAGGGTGCCACGGTCATGGAGGGCGATAACTTAATTGTCATCGAGTAGCCTTATGGGGAATCTGTTGACTGCAAGTTCCGATTTCGTATCGGAAAGTCTGTTGCGATTCGTCGAGTCGACGGGCATCGTCGGCTTCTTCTCCCAGATGGGGTGGGGCAGCGTCGTGATGTTAGGCGTCGCTTGCTTCCTGATGTATCTCGCTATCCGGCATAAGTTCGAGCCGTTGTTGCTCTTTACCATCGCATTCGGCATGTTGCTGACCAACCTGCCCGGTGCGAATCTCTACCATACGGAGCTTTTCGCCGGGGGGCATGTGCATTGGGACATCTTCGTCGCCCATGCCGGATTGCTCGATTACCTCTATCTCGGCGTTAAGTTGGGCATCTATCCTTGCCTCATCTTCGTCGGTGTGGGTGCCATGACCGATTTCGGCCCGTTGATCGCCAACCCCAAGAGCTTTCTCTTGGGCGCTGCTGCTCAGATCGGCATCTTCGCGACATTCCTCGGGGCCTATGCCCTGGGTTTCACGCCTGCGCAGGCCGGTTCGATCGGCATCATCGGCGGCGCCGACGGCCCGACGGCTATCTACCTCACTTCGATGCTCTCGCCCGAGTTGCTGGGGCCTATCGCAGTGGCCGCTTATTCTTATATGGCTCTCGTGCCTGTCATCCAGCCGCCCATCATGCGATTGCTGACGACCGAAAAGGAGCGTAAGATCAAGATGCGGACATTGCGTCCCGTCTCGAAGTTGGAGCGCATCCTCTTCCCCTTGGTCATCGCCATCATCATTTCGTTGTTGTTGCCCAGCGCCGCTCCGTTGATCGGTTGTTTGATGTTGGGCAACTTGATGAAGGAGTGCGGCGTCGTCGACCGCTTGAGCAAGACCGTGCAGAACGAGTTGATGAATATCGTGGTCATCTTCCTCGGCCTGACGGTCGGTGCTACGGCTACTGCCGAGGCATTCCTCAATTTCAAGACGTTGGGTATCCTCGTTTTGGGTGTAGTCGCTTTTTGCATGGGTACCGCCGGCGGTTTGTTGTTGGCCAAGTTGATGAACCTCTTCTGCAAGGAGGGCAACAAGATCAATCCGTTGATCGGTTCCGCCGGCGTTTCGGCTGTGCCGATGGCCGCCCGCGTCTCGCAGACCGAGGGCCAGAAAGCCGATCCGTCGAACTACCTCTTGATGCACGCCATGGGGCCTAATGTCGCCGGCGTCGTGGGTTCGGCCGTGGCTGCGGGTATCTTGCTGTCGTTCTTGGGATAGTTTGTTCCTGGTTGTTTTTGGGGCGGATTTCGGTCCGCCCCTTTTTATGTTTTTGTTTTGAAAATATGGATCGGATGCGTTGGTGGAGAGGGTTTTTGGTCTGGGCCGCGATCGGGGCGGTTGTCTTTTTGGCCGTCAGCTTGGTTTGTGCGTTTCGGATAGACGTTCGTTTCAAGCGCGACGGCAGGGAGACCATGGGCGTCGTGACGCGGATCTATTCCAAAGTCGAAACCCGTTCCCGGCGGGTTTCCCGACGCGTTACGCGGCGGGAGAAAGTAACCTTGTTCTACCTGGATTACCGGTTTTCGGTCGATGGTCGCGATTACGACGGCTCCCAGCAGATCGGACGCGCCCCGTCCGGTTTCCGCAAGGGCGATTCGATCGCGGTTCGTTACTTGCCCGACGATCCGTCCCGCAGCCGGTTGGCGCGCGACGGCGAGAAAAATTTCAAAGTGAAAAAAGTGCAGAGACGCAGGCATGGGCCGAGGCCCGTTTTGCCGCGGCCGGAAAGCGCGTGAGGGGCGATTCGGGGATTTCCGGTGCGTTCCGGGACGCGGAGTCGAGCCGGACGCAGCATTTCGGGAACTTTTTTCTCCAGGAAACCGTAATTTTTCGTCGTGCGGTTTGTCGGCTGAATATTTTTTCGTACCTTTGCGCACCCGTAATATGCGGGGAACGGATTACAACAAGTTAAATTAAACGTAAAACACAGTGGATTCATTAAGCTACAAGACTATCTCGGCCAATGCTTCGACCGTCACCAAGGATTGGGTGGTGATCGACGCTACGAACGAGGTATTGGGACGTCTTGCATCGCAGGTGGCTAAGATCCTCCGCGGCAAGAACAAGCCCAGCTACACGCCCCACGTGGATTGCGGTGATTATGTCATCGTCATCAATGCGGAGAAAGTGAAGCTCACGGGCAAGAAAATGACCGACAAGGTCTACACGCGTCACACGGGTTATCCCGGCGGCCAGCGTTTCGCCACTCCGGCGGATTATCTGGCTAAAAAACCGACTTTCCTGGTCGAGAAGGCCGTGAAGGGCATGCTGCCCCGCACGCGTCTGGGTGCCGCGTTGTTGAAAAATCTGAAGGTGTATGCCGGCGCCGAGCATCCTCACGCCGCCCAGAACCCCAAGAGCATTAAGTTGAACGAGATCAAGTAAGAGTTATGGAAGTTGTAAACACCGTAGGTCGTCGCAAGGCCGCTGTGGCTCGCGTATACGTGAAGCCGGGCAAGGGTCAGATTACAATCAACCACAAGGAGCTTGCTGTCTATTTCCCGCTCGAAATTCTCCAGTTCCAGGTCAAGCAGCCGTTGTTGGCTACCAACACCGCCGAGAATTACGACATTACCATCAACCTCGATGGCGGTGGTATCAAGGGCCAGGCAGAAGCCGCTCGCCTGGGTATCGCACGTGCGTTGTGCGAGATCGACGCCGAGATGCGTCCGACCCTCAAGAAGGCCGGATTCCTCACGCGCGATCCCCGCGAGGTTGAGCGTAAGAAGCCCGGTCAGCCCGGAGCACGTCGCAAGTTCCAGTTCAGCAAGCGTTAGTACGACCGGAATTTCGGCATGTACGGCGTCGGTTCCAAACTGCGAGGATTACCTATATTATATGGTGGTGTTTTTTCCGCCTTCGATTTCGGTACTGCCTTTCGGTTGCCGCGCCGCGGAAAACTTCGGGGATCGTCTTCGGATCGCTACCCGCGAAGTTGTTGAAAAGAGAATTAGAATCAGTTAATACGAATCGAAAATGTCACGTACAGATTTTAATACATTGTTGGAGGCCGGTGCACACTTCGGTCACTTGAAGCGTAAGTGGAACCCCAAAATGGCTCCCTACATCTTCATGGAGAAGAACGGCATCCACATCATCGACTTGCACAAGACCGTTCTGAAGGTCGATGAGGCAGCCGCAGCCATCAAGCAGATCGCCAAGAGCGGTCGCCGGGTGCTGTTCGTCGCCACCAAGAAGCAGGCCAAGGAAATCGTTGCCGAAAAGGTTGCAGCCGTCGGCATGCCCTACGTCACGGAGCGTTGGGCCGGCGGTATGTTGACCAACTTCCCCACCATACGTAAAGCCGTCAAGAAGATGGCGACCATCGACAAGATGACCGCCGACGGCACGTTCGATAATTTCTCCAAGCGCGAGAAGCTCCAAATCGCACGCCAGCGTGCTAAGCTCGAAAAGAACCTCGGTTCGATCGCCGACCTCACGCGTCTGCCCGCCGCTCTGTTCGTCGTCGACGTACAGAAGGAGGCCAACGCCGTCAAGGAGGCCAAGCGTTTGAGCATCCCCGTCTTTGCAATGGTTGATACTTGTTGTGATCCGACCGACATTGATTACGTTATCCCTGCAAATGACGATGCCGCCAAGTCGATCGCCGTGGTCGTCGAGTCCATGTGCGCCGCTATCGCCGAGGGTCTCGAAGAGCGCAAGCTCGAAAAGGAGAAGGAGACCCGCGAGACCGAGGCCGGTGCCGAGGGCGTCAAGAAGGAGGCCAAACCCCGCATCAAGAAGGCCGTGAAGGCTTCGATCGATGCCGAGGAGGAGGTTGTCAAGGAGGTTGTGGCCGCCGTCGAGACTCCCTACGAGGAGCCGGCTGCCGAGGCCGCTCCCGCCGTTGAGACTTCGGAGGAGTAAATCAGTAAGTTTTCCCGCGCCGAAGGCAGGGCCGAATCCGTTCGGTCTCTGCCGTGGCAGGGAAACTGCATGAAAATGAACGTTGAATACGATTAAAAATTTCATTGTTATGGAAATCAAAGCAGCCGATGTAATGAAGCTCCGCAAGATGACCGGCGCCGGCATGATGGATTGCAAGAAGGCGCTCATCGAGGCGGAGGGAGATTACGACCGCGCTCAGGATATCATCCGCGAGAAAGGCAAGCTCGTCGTTGCCAAGCGTGCCGACCGTTCGGCTACCGAAGGCGTCGTCGTCACGAAGATCGTAGGAGGCAAGGCTTACATCCTTTGCTTGGCTTGCGAGACCGACTTCGTGGCTCAGAATGCCGAGTATACCGCTTCGGCTAATGCCATGTTGGAGGTTGCCGTCGCTTCGGACGCTGCCGATCGCGATGCGTTGCTCGCCACCAAGAACGCCGAGGGCCACACCGTCGAGGAGATGGTGACCGAGAAGTCGGGCCAGACCGGCGAGAAGATTGAGTTGGCTTACTACGCCCGCATCGAGGCTCCCTATTGCGCCGCTTATGTCCACTTCAACAAGAAGTTGGGCACCATCCTCGGTTTCAACAAGGAGGTTCCCGCCGAGACCGCTCATGCCGTAGCCATGCAGGCTACCGCCATGGCGCCTATCTCGATCGACGTGGCCGACTGCCCCGCCGATGTCGTGGCTCACGAGCGTCAGATCGCCGTCGAGGCCATGAAGCAGGATCCCAAGAACGCCAACAAGCCCGATGAGATTCTCGAAAAGATCGCCGAGGGCAAGATGCGCAAGTTCTTCGAGGAGAATACTTTGTTGAACCAGTGCGTCGTCGGCGAGAAGGAGACCATCGCCGAGTTCATCCATAAGGCAGACAAGGACGCTACGGTCATCGCTTATAAGCGTTTCGCTTTGGGCGAGTAGTTGGAAGCCAGTTCCATAGAGTCTGAAACTCTATAAGTTTTTACCCCGGAAACCGATGTTTCCGGGGTAAAATTTTATGGGGGGGCGGGCAAATTCGGATATTCGGGCAAATTCGGATATTCGGGTAAATCCGATCTTCTGGTAATCTGGGGTATTCGGGTAAATCGGATGAAGATCGGATAAATCGGGGTAAAGATCGGGCCAGGTTGGGTAAAAACGGGTAAAACACGCCCTCCTTTGAATACGGAGATATTCGGAATGTGAGTTCGAAATCCGGAACTTCGAGTACAGATGTCCGGAGCATGGAAGCCCGCAGCTTGAAGCGAATGCGTGAAATATTCGGCCGCGGGGCTGGGACATAGAATGTTAGGATAGACTGGGCTTTTTTCGAATATCTCGGTGTAGCATGTCAGGACGCGCAGAGCGGATGTTTGTGCGAATGCTCGGATATTTTCCAAGAAGCCTTGTTTCTCTTATTCCACTCTTTCTATTTTCCCCAGTTTTACATACCATAGATAGCCTTCCGTGCGTCCGTAGCCCATGTCGCGCAGCAGGGCGCAGTAGTCGCCGATCTGGCGGCGGTAGCGCGCCGCATCGTGGTCGCCGAATTTGTAGTCGACTACTACCGCCCGCTCGCCGTCGATCATTACCCGGTCGGGACGGCGCGTCGAGGGGCGGCCCGGGATGACGATTTCGTTTTCGTTGCGCACCTCTTGCCAATGGCCGTCGAACCATTCACGGGCCGTGGGGTCGGCAAGGGCTTGGGCGATCGTGCGGCGCAGTTGTTCCGCTTCCGCTGTGTTCAGCGTTGCGTCGTGTTCCATCCGTTCGATCGCTTTTTCGATTTCCGCTTCGGTTGCTGCATTTTCGAATGCCCGGTGCATCAAGATACCTTGGTTGCGGGGCGAAAGTTCCGCTGCCGCTTCATCTTCGAAGTAGCGTTGCGAGGGGAGCCGCAGCCGCAGGTCGGCTTGCGCCGTGGGGTAGTGTTCCAGTACGGTGTGGCAGGCTTCGTTGCCTTTTCGGGTCGTGTCGGCCGGGCCGGTAAAGTCGCCGAATTCGAAGCGTTCGTTCTCTTCGCCGCGAGTGTAGAGGCCCGTCAGGTCGTTCAGCAGGGCTTTGTCGCCGTCGGCGGTCAGTTGTTCGAGCAGCAGCGAGCCGACATGGCGGGTGCCGCGCTGCGGAATGAATACATGCAGCGATTCGGCCGCGCGGGTCAGCGCCACGTAGAGTAGGTTGATGTTGTCCACATGGGCGTATACCGTTTCGCGGTAATATTCTTCGGAGAAGTCCGATTCGGCCATCGTTTTTTTGAATTTCACAGGGAAACATCCCGCTTCCGGGATTTCGCCCTGCGCTTCGGCCCAGACTATGTTTTGTACGTTGGCTTTGGGTTCCAGCTGCCACGAGCAGTAGGGGATCAGTACGGCTTTGTTTTCCAGCCCCTTGGCTTTGTGCACGGTCAGGATTTCGATGGCTTGTTCGTTGCGCTCCACGCTCAGCGAGCGGTTGCAGCCTTGTTCGTCCCACCAGTTCAGAAACAGCGGGATATCGGCTATTCTGTTAGTGCAGAATGCGATGATCTGTTCATGCACGGCTTGCAGATAGGCTGTTTGCTGTCGGTCTCGTTGCAGATCATGCCGTATCACGATGCGTTCGAACGCTTCTTCCGGCGATAGCAGACGTATCGAGCGGAAAAAGGTGCGTTCGTCGTCGGTCAGCGGACGGTCGAAGCCGTGCTTCAGATAGCGGTTGTAAATCGCCCGGTTGAGCGTATCGTCGGCGTTGAGCGCCAGCCGCAGGGCTGCCGTCACGAACGAACTTATCGGCGCGTTTCCGATTACCAGCGCTTCCTGCGTCATCACATCGAACCGGTAGCGGGGGTCTTCGTTGCGGCTCTTGAAGTCCAGCAGTTCGGCCGCGATCTTTGCGCCGTCAGTGGCTCCGCGCACCAGAATCATGATGTCCGACGGACGGAATCCGCGATCCAGCAGTTCACGGATGCGCTCTACCACCGGCGGTTTTTCGGCGAACGTCTCGATCGATACGTAGCCTGCCGCCGGGGCTTTTCGGCGGGATCGCTGGGCATGGCCGGCATAGGCGTCCGATAGTTTGTCGTGCAGTTGCGCTGCCGTCGGGCGGCCGATGTCGCCCCGGGCGGCCGCCTCGTCGATGCGGGCGTTCAGTGCCGCGTTGTCCGCCGCCACGAGACGTTCGATCATCCGGTTGTTGAACTCCACCACTTGGGGCAGGCTGCGCCAGTTCTCCTCCAGATTCTCCACCGTCACGTTTTCCGCTCCCAGAGCGTCGCGGGCCTGTTCATGCAGGATGCGCCAGTCGCCGCCCCGCCAGCGGTAGATCGATTGCTTGATGTCGCCTACGATGAATACCGAGGTCTCCTCGCTTTGCGCCATGGCGTTTTTCAGCAGGGGCAGGAAGTTCTCCCATTCGCGCACCGAGGTGTCTTGGAATTCGTCTATCATGAAGCGGTCGTAGCGGGTGCCGGCCTTTTCATAAATGAACGGCGCGTCGTTGCGGCCGATGAATTCCGAGAGCAGGTATTTGGTTTCCGAGAGCAGCAGCATGTTTTGTTCGTCGCAGAGACGCTGTACTTGGGCATACAGATCGGAGAGCAGAGCGAAGCTGCGGTAGTTTTCGCGCAGCAGATCGCAGGTGTTCCACGAGCGGATGTTGCGTGCGTAAACGTCGCATAGTGTCGCCAGCAGCGGTTGCAGCCGGGGCACGAGCGTTTCGGCGGGCGATCCTTTGGCGCACCACCCCTCCGTGGTCAGGCTTTGTCGTTGTGCCGTGGCCGTCGGAGCTTTCAGTTCGCCCGCCGCCACCGTGTAGAAATAGTGGACGAAGCTGCGGCTTTTGCCGCTGAAATCCGTCGCTGTCAGTCCTGCCGCCGTGATGATTTCCACGGCTTCGGTCGCGGCGGCGCGCATCTTTTGCTTCGTCGCTTCCGCATGGGCCGTCGCTTCCAGTACGATGCGGCGCAGTTCTTCCTTCGGGCGAGGCGAGGCGAGCGTCGTTCGGTTTTTCTCCTTGAAAAGTTCACCGCCCAGCGAAAGGATGCCGTCGCGGACATCCCACTTGCGCCCTTCGTCGATGCGTTCTTCCACGAATCCGGTCATCCAGCGCAGCAGGTCGCGGTCGGTGGCGATCGCTTCGATGAGCGAGTCGGCGCTCTTGGCCAGCACCGAGGCCGTTTCGATTTCGATATTGTAGTCCAGGTCGATGCCCAGTTCTTTGATGAATGCGCGCAGGATGCGTTGGAAAAAGGTGTCGATGGTCAGCACCGTGAAGCGCGAATAGTCATGCAGAATCCGCGTGCGGGCTTCTGCGGCGCGTTTGCGCACCGTCGCAGCGTCCATCTTCAGTTCTTGGCACAAACGCATAAGATAGGCGCTTTCGCCGCCCGAGGCCAGCAGGTGTATTTCTTTCAGAATGCGCGACTTCATCTCTTCGGTGGCCTTGTTGGTAAAGGTCACGGCCAGGATGTGACGGTAGAGTGTGGGTTGTTGCACCACGTCGTGCACATATTTGTAGGCCAGCTGGTAAGTTTTGCCCGATCCGGCGCTTGCATTCAGAATTTTAGCCTGCATAATCCGTTTTTCGCTCTCTGCGGGTAAAAGTACGAAACAAATTCTGAATGGCCAGCCGTTTGTCGGGATAATTTTCTTAAATTTGCGAGCAATAAACAAACAGATTTTAAATAGCATGAAAAAAACGATTCTGAGTCTCCTTCTGATTTGCGGTCTTTCCGTCGGCTTCGCCCAGGCGACCTCCGAGGGCCGCATCTCCGAGGCATCTGCGGGCGATGCGCCTGCGGCCGCTTCGTCTACCGAGCGCAGCGATTGGTTGGCGTCGTTCGATGCCGTGTCGGTCGACGGCGACCTCGACATCCGTTTCGTCCGCGTGCCCGAATCGGAAGCTCCCCACATCGTTTACGATACGAAAGGTTCTTACACGACTAAGTTCCGTGTCGATGTGCACGACCGCGAGTTGCGCATCCGCGAGCAGAGCGATTCGCGTCGTCCCGAGCGTACGACCGTCACGTTGTATTACAATTCGTTGCGGGCGCTCTCCGTGGCTCAGGCCGTCGCTTCGTTCGACGACGTATTGATCGCCGATCTGTTCGACTTGACCGTCGATTCGCGAGCCAGTTTGGTGCTCGGTCTGGATGTGCGCGATCTGTATATGCACCTCGCCGGCGAGAGCCGCGTCACGTTGACCGGTTGTGCGCATTATTTGACGCTCGCCGCTTCGACCGGCCGCGTCGATGCGCTCGACCTCTATTGCGTGGCTGCCCGGATCAACGCCCAGTCGCGGGCCAGGGTGCGTCTGAACGTTTCGGAGCGTCTGGAGGCCAAAACGTCGACCGGTGCGTCGATCCGTTACAAGCAGACGCCCGAGTTGTTGCGCGTGGCGCAGAATTTCCTGGCCGGCAGCGTCGGTCTGCTCGATGACGAGGAGGGCGACGAGCACCGATGACCGGTTTTTTGGAAGAGTTGGCGCGCGACCTCTATGCGCGTTACGGTGAGGACTTGAGCCGGCGGGCCTTGCTCTTTCCGTCGCGTCGCGCGCGCCTGTTCTTCGTCGATGCCTTGACTCGCATCGCTGCGCGGCCCATGTGGCAGCCGGCCTGGTGTACGATCGACGAGTTGATGAGCGAGGTTTCCGGGCTTCAGACCGGCGACCGCATCCGCTTGATCACGGAGTTGTACAAGGTTTATTCGCAGTTCCACAGCGAGCCGTTCGACAAGTTCTATTTCTGGGGCGAGATGCTCCTTACCGACTTCGACACCATCGACAAGTATCGCATCGATGCTTCGCAATTGTTCCGCAACCTCGCCGAAATCAAGGAGATCGAAGCCGACATTTCCTATTTGACGCCTGTCCAGTTGCAGCTTCTCGGCAGTTTCTGGTCTTCGTTGGGGCCGGAGTCCGACCTCTCCGAGGAGAAGCGGCGCTTTCTCGCGCTCTGGAAGACTTTGGGGCCGATCTATCAGGCTTATCGTCAGCGTCTTTCCGATCTGGGTATCGCTTACGGCGGCATGGTGCAGCGTGCTGCCGCCGATCGTATTCTTGCGGGCGACTTCGCCTTCCCGGAGCCGCGGCAGTATGTCGTCGCCGGGTTCAACGCCCTTTCCGAGTGCGAAAAGGTGCTTTTCCGTTTTCTCTCGACCGCTGCCGAGACCGATTTTTATTGGGATTACGACGATTATTATAAGAACGCCCCCGAGCAGGAGGCCGGCATGTTCGTGCGCGAAAACATCGTCTCTTTCCCTCCGCGGGCCGAGTTGTCGCACGACAACATGGCGCAGCCCAAGGAGTTGTCGGTCGTTTCGGCTGTCTCGAATGCCGTGCAGTGCAAGTATGCCGCCGAAATTCTTCGCGAGTATGCCCGGCAGCAACCTCTCGACAAGCGCACGGCCGTCGTGTTGACCGATGAAAACTTGCTCCTTCCCTTGCTCTATGCGTTGCCCGAGGAGGCCGGCAAGGTCAACGTCACGATGGGTTATCCCCTCAAGCAGAGTTTGGCTTATACTTTTGTCGAGCGGTTCGTGGAGTTGCAGGCCCGTCGTCGTACGAAAGGCGAGGGGTGCACTTTCTACCATGCCGACGTCGCAGGTTTGCTTTCCCATCCCTATGTCGCGGCCAGCGACGAGGTTTTGACCCGCACGCTGGCCGAAGAGATTGTCCGCGAGCGGCGCATTTCGGTCGATGCCGTTTGGCTGGGCCGCAACGAGTTGTTGCGCAGTATCTTCGCACCGGCTGCCACATGGCGGGAGTTGTCCGACGGGTTGCTCGGCATCATCCAGACCGTCGCTCGTATTCCCTATCGGGGCGACGATGCGCGTCAGCGCATCGAGTTTTTGGCCGTCATTTCCGAGGAGATCGGCAAGTTGCGCAATTCGCTCGAAGCGTGCGACATCGACATTACCGCGGAGGTCTACACTTCGCTGCTGCGGCGTCATTTGCAGACGATCCGTATTCCTTTCGAGGGCGAGCCGCTCGAAGGGTTGCAGGTCATGGGTATTTTGGAGACTCGCAACCTCGATTTCGAAAACGTCGTCATCCTCTCGATGAACGATGATAACTTCCCCGGCAACCGGATGTCGCAGGCTTCGTTCGTGCCTTATAACCTCCGGGCGGCTTTCTCGTTGCCCACGCCCGAGCACCACGAGGGGGTCTATGCCTATTACTTCTATCGGTTGATCCAGCGCGCCCGGCACGTGCACATGCTCTATTGTGCCCATGCCGACGAAAAGTCGACCGGCGAGCCGAGCCGCTACGTCTACCAGCTCGATTACGAAAGCGGGCATCCCGTGCAGCGGATCGAGGTGGGCGTAGACGTCAATCTGGCTTCCGCACAGCCGATCGTCGTGCCCAAGGACGAGCAGGTCATGCAGTGTTTGGAGCGTTTCGTCGATCCCGCCAGTCCCGCCGCCTTGTCGCCTACGGCTTTTTTCCGTTATGTGGCTTGTCCGTTGCGTTTTTATTTCCACTCCGTGGCCCGGCTCAAGTCCGACGAGGAGGTCTCCGAGGAGGTCGACGCGCCGATGTTCGGTACGATCCTGCATGCCGCGGCCCAGCGGCTCTATGCGGCCGTCGTCGGGCAGGCGCATCCCGGCGAGCGGTTGCAGCAGATGTTGCGGTCGGCCGAAGTCTCCGCGGCCGTCGTCGGAGCCATCAACGACCATTATCTGCGCGACGAGCACGCTACGGTGGCTGATTATTCCGGCAACCTCTTGTTGGTCAAGGATATTGTCGAGCGTTATCTGCGCGGCGGCATCATCCGTTACGACGCGGCGCACGATGCTTTCACGACGATCGGTCTGGAGCAGGAGGTGGCCTATGCGTTTCCGTTCGCGACGGCCGGGCGCACGCTCGAACTCAAGTTCGCCGGTATCGCCGACCGCATCGACCGGTTGGACGACGGCACCCTGCGTGTGGTCGATTACAAAACCGGGGCGCCGCATCTGGAGTTCGACGGCATCGAGAGTCTGTTTTCCGGCGAGGGCAAGCAGCGTTTGTCGAATATTCTCCAGACTTTGCTTTATTCGATGATGCTTTTTCGTTCGCGCGGGTGCGATGCCCGGCCGGCGCTTTATTACGTCCGCAGCATGCACCGCGACGACTATGCGCCCGATTTGGACGACAAGCAGATCGGACTGCGGGGAGCGTCTTATTCGTCCTACGCCGTGGCTTTCGAGCAGGCGGTGCGCGCCGCGCTGGCCGAGTTGTACGATCCTGCCGTGCCGTTCGTGCAGTGCGAGGATGCCGATACATGTAAGTTCTGCGATTTCAACATCATCTGCAAAAGATAGAGTATTTGCCCGCCCATGCTGCCGCCTCGTCCGATTCTCTATTTGCTTTGGCGGTTTGTAAAGGGGGGGCATGATCGTTTTCGTGCCGCAGTTTGCGGGGCACGCCCGGCGATAGCCGGATATTTCCGGACTTTTTCCGGGTGCTGCGGTTTGCGTGCTTCGAGAGTTGCCCGAAATTGTCGGGAGGGATTTTTGTAGACATAAAACGCCCCGGGCTACAGCGAGCGGCCCGGGGCATGTTTTCGAACGCAAAGAGTTCGGGTTATTCGTAGCGGCCCGATTTCAGCCGTTCCACTTCTTCGCGCGAGAGGAACCTCCATGCGCCGCGCTTGAGGTTCTTTTTGGTCAGTCCCGCGTAGTATACTCGGTCGAGTTTGGTCACAGTGTAGCCCAGGAACTCGAAGATGCGGCGTACGATGCGGTTGCGGCCCGAGTGGATTTCGATGCCTATTTCCTGCTTGTTTTCCTTGACATACGAGATTTCGTCGGCAAAGATTTCGCCGTCCTCCAGCGTGATGCCTTCGGCTATGCGATCCATGTCGGCCCGGGTCAGCGGTTTGTCCAGCGATACTTGGTAGATTTTCTTCTTGCGGTAGGAGGGGTGGGTCAGTTGCTTGGTCAGGTCGCCGTCGTTGGTAAACAGCAGCAGGCCCAGACTGTTCTTGTCCAGCCGTCCCACCGGATATACGCGTTCCTCGCAGGCGCCGGCTACCAGTTCCATCACGGTTTTGCCGGCATGGGGATCGTCCAGCGATGTCACATAGCCCTTGGGCTTGTTCAGCACCAGGTAGACTTTCTTTTCGCCTTCGACACGGCTGTCGTTGAATTTCACTTCGTCGGTGGGCATGACCTTGGTGCCCAGTTCCGTGATGATCCGGCCGTTTACCGACACCAGACCCGCCGTGATGAAGTCGTCGGCTTCGCGGCGCGAGCAGATGCCCGATTGCGCAAGATAGCGGTTCAGCCGCATTTCGCCGGTCTGCTTGGCAGGATCGTATTTCGGATAGGATACCGGTTTGTCGTTGCGTTTGCGGAATGCCGGTTTGTCGCCGTAGGGGCGTCCGCTTTTTTTGTCGGAGGCGTATTTCTCGCCGTGGTTCTTGGGGCCGAATTTTTTCGGGCCGCCTTTGCGGTCGTCGTCGGATCTGAATCCCGGTTTGGTGCCGAAGTGTTTCGGGCCGCGCTGTTCGCTGAATTGGCGGCGTCCATCCTGCTGCGGAGCGTCTTCGTAGCGGTTCTGCGGGCCGCGATAGGGCTTGGAGCCGAAGCGGGACCTGTCGTTGTCGAAGCGGGGTTTGCTATCGTATGCCGGTTTGTCGTCGAACGATCTGTACGTTTTTTTGCCGAACGGGCGGTTGTCGTTTTCTTGCGACGGCGTATCGTAGCGGTTTTGCGGGCTGCGGCGCGGTTTTTCTTCGAACGTCGGACGGTTGTCGTGCGTGAAGTTGGGATTGTACGACGCCCGTTTGGGACGGGGCGTTTGCTCCGCATCGGCAGCATCGCGCTGCAAACGCGGGCGACGCTCGACGCGTTCCGCCGTGGCGGTCACGGTGCGCTGCCGTTTGTCGCGGCCGAATCGTGCCAGCACCGTGGTCGAGTCGTTTTTGTTCTCTTTCATTATGATGTGATGGTTTAACGGCGCAAAGGTAATCCAATTTTCCGGATTCCGGCACACGTATCCTGCCAATTCCCGTAAAAAGTCAATAACTGCGATTTTATGGTCGAAAAAAACGTATGAGCGTTGTTTTGCCGAACGTTGAGTTTCGCGGACGCTCTTTTCGGATGGGCGTCTCATGAAAAAAGCGGGTCTGTTATTCAGACCCGCTTTTCGCGACGGAACGGCAGCGGAACATGCGTGCCGGTCGGGAATGCTAACATTCTTCTTCGACTGTCTTGAACAGGTCGACATCCTCCAGCGAGGAGTTCATCACGTAGGTGTATGCTTCCGCAATTTTGCCTTCGGCCAGTTTCGGGAAGATAAGCGCCGAGTTGACATATTCCTCGCACTCGCCGGCTTGGCGGGCCAGCAGATAAGCGATGATGATGTGTCCTGCGGTTTCGACCAGACGGCGTGCATGGAAGTCCTTGAATCCGGGTTTTTCCTTGTCGCCGGCCTCGACGCGCTCGACCATTTCGACGAACTTCGCTGTCAGTTCCTTGAGCTTCGCCGCCACGGGTTGCATGGCTTCGCAGTAGTTCTCGGCTGCATAGCGTTCGATCTGCTCCAGGAACGTGCCCTTGGTCACGGCGTTGATGGCGGCCACGACCTGCAATTGCGAGGTACCCTCGTAGATGTTCATGATGCGGGCGTCGCGGTAGATGCGTTCGCAGGGGTAGTCTTTCATGAAACCCGAGCCGCCATGAATCTGAATGGCGTCGTAGGCCAGCTGGTTGGCGTACTCCGACGAGAAGAGCTTCACAAGCGGCGTGAAACCGTCGGCCAGCCGGGTGTAGAACTTCATTTCCTGACGTTCTTCGGCTTCGAGCGGCCGTTCGTGCGAGATGTGGGTATACTGCTTGTAGACTTCTACGAAGCGCGTGGTTTCGTAGAGCAGCGCACGGGCGCCCTGCAACTTGGCTTTCATGTTGGAGAGCATCTCCGAGATGGCCGCGAAGCGGATGATGGGTTTGCCGAACTGGGCACGCTCGTGGGCGTATTTAAGCGCTTCGCGGTAGGCGGCTTCGCACGTGCCGACCGATTGCGCGCCGATACCCAGGCGGGCGGCGTTCATCAGCGACATCACATACTTTATGAGACCCATCTTGCGGTCGCCGACCAGTTGGGCCGGTGCGTTGGTAAAGACCAGTTCGCACGTGGGCGAGCCTTTGATACCTAGTTTGTTTTCGATGCGGCGCACCTTCACGCCGCCGTCGCGCTTGTCATAGACCAGCATCGACAGGCCGCGGGCGTCGGTGGTGCCTTCCTCGGTGCGGGCCAGCACCAGCGATACGTCGCCGTCGCCGTTGGTAATGAAACGTTTTACACCGTTCAGGAGCCACGTTTGCTTCTCTTCCGACCAGGTGGCTTTGAGCATCACGGCACCCAAATCCGATCCGGCATCGGGTTCCGTAAGGTCCATCGCGCAGGTCGCGCCGGCCGACACCCACGGCAGGAACTTCTGTTTGATTTCCTCGGAAGCGAATTCGTTCAGCGTCTCGGCGCAGTCTTGCAAGCCCCAGATGTTCTCGAAGCCGGCATCGGCGCGGGCCACCATTTCGTTGGCCATCACGAAGCATACGAGCGGGAAGTTCAGACCGTCGTACTTGCGGGGCAGCGTGAGTCCGCTCAGCCCGGCATCGACAATGGCTTTCATGTTCTGGACAGTGCCGGAAGCGTATTCCACATGGTCGTTCACTACGCGCGGGCCTTCGTGGTCGACCCCTTCGGCGTTGGGCGCAATGACGTCGCCGCACACTTCGCCGGCGATTTCCAGCACGCGACGGTAGGAGTCCATCGCGTCGTCGAAATTCTGCGGTGCGTAGTCGTAGAGGTCTTTCTCGGCGAAGCCGCGCTCCTTCAGCTCCACGATCTTGCGCATCATCGGATGCTGGAGGTGGAACTGCAAATCCTTGTTATCTGAAAAGAAATTAGCCATTACTTCGAATTTTGTTTGTAGTACTTGATCATTTTGGGGATGATATCGCTCACGTCGCCCGTGATGGCGTAGTCGGCGATCTTGTTGATCGGTGCTTCGGGATCGGTGTTGATCGAGATGACCATCGACGACTGATCCATGCCGGCCGTGTGTTGGATCTGGCCCGAGATGCCGCAGGCGATGTAGAGTTTGGGACGCACCGTCACGCCCGTCTGGCCCACCTGGCGCGCATGTTCGGTAAATCCGGCATCCACCGCGGCGCGGCTGGCGCCTACTTCGCCGCCCAGGACGTCGGCCAGTTCGTGCACGAGCTTGAAGTTCTCCTTCGACCCCATGCCGTAGCCGCCGGCTACGATGATTCCGGCACCCTTGATGTCGATCTTGCGTTCTTCGATCTGCCGCTCGACGATCCGCACGGCCAGGTCGGTGTCTTTGACGAACTTCTTCCAGTCGATGGCTTTCGCCTCGCCCTTTCCGGGCTGCGCGGCGTATTCCTTGCGCATCACGCCCTCGCGCACGGTGGCCATCTGGGGCCGGTGGTCGGGGTTGACGATCGTGGCAATGATGTTGCCGCCGAAAGCGGGGCGGATCTGGTACAAAAGGTCGGTGTATTCCTTGCCGCTCTTGGGGTCTTTGTGTTCGCCGATGACCAGCTGGGTGCAGTCGGCCGTCAGACCGCTGTGCAGGGCCGACGAGACGCGGGGCGCGAAGTCGCGGCCGATGCACGTGGCGCCGAAAAGGACGATCTGGGGCTTCTCCTGCTCGATCAGCCCGCAAAGCACGGCCGTGTGGGGCAGCGTGCGGAACGGGGCGAAAGTCTTGTCGTCGGCTTTCCACACCGTGTCGGCGCCATACTTGGCCAGTTCCTTTTCGATGCCGGCGAGGTTCTCGCCCAGCACTACGGCGTCCAGACCGACGCCCAACGTCGAGGCCAGCTCGCGGCCCTTGGTCAGCAGTTCGAGACTCACGTCGGCGATTTTGCCCTCTTCGATCTCGATATAGACGAATATGTTGTTCATGCGTTAAAACGATTTAACCGAGCGTATGGCTCGCAATAAGTTCGACCATCAGTGAATTGATATCTTCGTCGGCGGCCGTCAGACGCTTGGCTTCCTTGGCCTGGAACACGACGTTTTCGATCTTTTTGACCTTGGTGGGCGAACCCGTCAGCCCCAGCTGCTCCGGATCGGGATCGACGTCGGCGGCCGAGAATTCGACGATCTGCAAATAAGATTTCGCGGCGGCACGGCGTGCGGCTTCGGAGTCGGGTGCGGCTGCGATTTCCGATGCGGCGAGCGCGCACTTGAACTTCATCACGCGCTTGGCATTGCGCGGCCGGCATTCGGGCGCTGAGGCGTTGACTGTGATGACGGCCGGAACGGGACACTCGACGACCTCAGTGCCGCAGCTCAAACGACGTTTGATGACCAGCGACGTCTCCTTGATTTCGACGATCTCTTCGGCATAGGTTACCTGCGGCAGGCCCAGCTTCTCGGCTACCTGGGGGCCGACCTGCGCCGTGTCGCCGTCGATGGCCTGACGGCCGGCGATGATGACGTCGGGCATGATCTTGCGCAAGGCGCATGAAAGGGCATAGGAGGTGGCCAGCGTGTCGGAGCCGGCGAATTCGCGGCCCGAGAGCAGATAGCCGCCGTCGGCGCCGCGGAACATGGCGTCGCGGATGATGTCGGCGGCGCGCTGCGGCCCCATGGTAAGCACGTGCACCGTGGCGCCCTCGATGCGATCCTTCAGCGAGAGGGCGATCTCCAGCGCATTGAGGTCTTCGGGATTGAAGATGGCAGGCAGAGCCGCACGGTTGACCGTCCCTTCGGGGGTCATGGCGTCCTTGCCCACGTTGCGGGTGTCGGGCACCTGCTTGGCCAACACAACGATTTTCAGTTGTTTTTTCATAAAAGGTATTTAGGATTTAGTAATTTTCTTGACTATTCGGGCCGCGACATCGGAAGCCGGCGAATCGCTCTGTCCGTATTTCCGATGGGGCAAGAGGTGTCCCGGACAGCCGATTAGAGGCTTGCGCCGCGCGGCTTTTCAGTTTCTTACGATCGTTTCGTCGCGATCCGGCCCCACGGAGATGATCCGCACGGGAACGCCCGTTTCGCGCTCGATGAACTCGACGTAGCGTTTGAAAGCAGCGGGGAATTCATCGTAGGTCTTGCAGCCGCGCAGGTCGCATTTCCAGCCCTCGAATTCGGTGTAGACGGGTTGCAGCCCCGCGTCGATCGAGTAGGGGAATTCCGACGTGCGGCGGCCGTCGATTTCGTAGGCCGTCGCCACCTGGATCGTGTCGAAATCGTTCATCACGTCGGACTTCATCATGATGAGCTGCGTGACGCCGTTGATCATGATCGAATATTTCAGCGCCACCAGATCGAGCCATCCGCAGCGGCGTTCGCGGCCCGTGACGGCGCCGAACTCATGGCCTATGCGGCGCAGCTCGGCACCCGTTTCGTCGAACAGCTCCGTGGGGAACGGGCCGCTGCCTACGCGCGTGCAGTAGGCTTTGAAGATGCCGTAGACTTCGCCGATGCGGTTGGGGGCGATGCCCAGGCCGGTGCAGACGCCGGCGCACACCGTGTTGGACGAGGTAACGAAAGGATAGGAGCCGAAATCGACGTCCAACAGCGTGCCTTGCGCGCCCTCGGCCAGGATGCTTTTGTCCTCGGCCAGGGCATCGTTGATGGCGTACTCGCTGTCGATGATCCGGAACCGCCGCAGGAACTCCACGGCGTCGAACCACTGACGCTCCAGGTCGGCGATGTCGTACTGGAACCCGAGGCTCTGCAAAATACGTTCGTGGCGCGCTTTGGCGCGAGCGTAGATCGCCGCGAAATCGGGACTCAACAAATCGCCCACGCGCATGCCGTTGCGGCTTACCTTGTCGGTGTAGGCGGGGCCGATGCCCTTGCCTGTGGTGCCGATCTTGGCGCTTCCCTTGGCCGCTTCGTAGGCGGCGTCGAGGATGCGGTGCGTGGGCAGAATGAGGTGGGCTTTCTTCGAAATGCAGAGCTGCCGCGTCAGGTCGTGGCCGCTTTTGGCCAACTCCTCGGCTTCGGCCCGGAACAGAATGGCGTCGATTACCACGCCGTTGCCTATGATGTTGGTCTTGCCGCCCTGGAAAATGCCCGAGGGAATCGAGCGCAGGACGTATTTCTCGCCGTTGAACTCCAGCGTGTGGCCGGCATTGGGGCCGCCTTGGAAGCGCGCCACGACATCGTAGCGGGGCGTGAGCACATCCACGACCTTGCCTTTGCCCTCGTCCCCCCATTGCAGGCCGAGGATCACATCGACTTTTTTCATTATCTCGCTAACTTGTTTTGTTGTGCAAAAGACGTTTTTTGCATCCAAAGATAATAATTTTTCTTCGAAATATCCAATCCGAAAAAAGAATCCCCGATAAATAAAAAACGCACGCCGAACGAGCGTGCGCATACGAATCCGCTTCGTGTCGATGCAGACGCGAAGTGAGACGTTCACGGGCCGCCGGGATGGCGGTGCCGCTATGGGAGCGGCGTCGGAAAAAGTCGGATGGCGGGGATCAGAGGTCGTTGTCGGAGCCGTCGCCCGAATCGGAGTTGTCGTCCTGGATTTCGTCGGCTCCCTTGATTTCGTCGTCGAAGTAGTCTTTTTCGTCTTCCTCCTGGGAGTTGTCGTCGATCTTCACGTCGATCTTCACTAAATAGGCGGTATCATCGGTATCGAACGGCACGGCATAGAAAAAATCGCCGTTGGGTTTGTCGACGCGCATCATCGCGTCGGTAAATCCTACGGGGTACTTCTCTTTGACAGCCTCCTGCATTTCGGGGCTGAGATTGCGGAAACTTGTTACAATATGCTTCTTCACCATACTATGTTTGGCCTTGTGTGGATGCGAAAATTTTTTGCAAGTATAAACAAAATTTGCCTATCGTACGTCATCTGCAATTTTTTTTTGCATTTTTTTTGTTTTTGGCGGTGCTTACAAACAAATTATGTACCTTTACACGAGTTATAGGGCATTTTTATGATTCGCAACAAGATCGAAGAGCTGCGCCGGCAACTCGAATATCATAGCCACAAGTATTATGTCGAGAACGCTCCTGTGATTTCCGATTACGAGTTCGACGCCATGATGCGCGAACTGCTGGAGCTGGAGCGGCTGCATCCCGAGTATGCCGATCCCGATTCGCCTACCGTGCGCGTGGGCAGCGACATCACGGCCGAATTCGAGACCGTGCGGCACCGCTATCCGATGCTTTCGCTGGGCAACACCTATTCGCTCGACGAGTTGCACGAGTTCCTGGCCCGCATCGGGCGCGAAGAGGGGCAGGTCGAATACGTTTGCGAGCTGAAGTTCGACGGCACGGCCATTTCGCTGACTTATGAGAAAGGGCGTTTAGTGCGTGCCGTGACGCGCGGCGACGGTGTGGCGGGCGACGACGTGACGGCCAACATCCGCACGGTGCGGTCGGTGCCCTTGAAGCTGCGCGGCAGCGGCTGGCCTTCCCATTTCGAAATCCGGGGCGAGGTATTGATGCCCTACACTTCGTTCGACAAGATCAACGCCGAGCGCGAAGCCGCCGGCGAGACGCTTTTCGCCAATCCGCGCAATGCTGCGGCCGGGACGCTCAAGCAGCAGTCGTCGGCCGTCGTGGCGCGGCGCGGGTTGGATTGCACGCTCTACCAGCTTGCCGGCGACGATCTGCCGTTCGCCACCCACTGGGAGAGTTTGCAGAAAGCGCGCGAGTGGGGTTTCAAGGTCTCGGAACATATGCGCATATGCCGCAGCGAGGCGGAGATCGATGCGTTCATCGCCTATTGGGACGCGGCGCGGCGCGAGCTGCCTTTCCCGACCGACGGCGTGGTCATCAAGGTCAACGACTTCGCCGTCCGCCGCCGGATCGGCTTCACGGCCAAGGCGCCCAGGTGGGCCGTGGCCTACAAGTTCAAGGCCGAGCAGGCTTTGACCCGTTTGACGAGCGTCGACTTCCAGGTGGGCCGCACGGGGGCCGTGACTCCCGTGGCGAATCTGGAACCCGTACAGCTGGCCGGCACTACGGTGCGCCGGGCCACGCTTCACAACGCCGAGCAGATGGCGCTGCTCGACATCCGTCCGGGCGACATGGTTTACGTGGAGAAAGGCGGCGAGATCATCCCCAAGATCACGGGCGTGGAGCTTGCCGAGCGTCCGGCCGACAGCCGGCCTTTCGAGTATATCGACCGCTGTCCCGAGTGCGGCACTCCGCTGGTGCGCTACGAGGGCGAAGCCAAGCATTATTGCCCCAATCAGAGCGGCTGCCGGCCCCAGATCATCGGCCGCATCATCCACTTCATCCGGCGCAAGGCGATGGATATCGAGGGCCTGGGAGAGGAGACCGTGGAGCTGCTCTACGAGAACGGGTTGCTGCACGACATATCGGATCTCTACGATCTGCGGGCGCCGCAGCTGGCTCCGCTGCCCCGCTTGGGCGAGAAGTCGGCCGAGAACATCGTGCGGTCGATCCGCGCGTCGCTGGAGGTGCCGTTCCATAGGGTGTTGTTCGGCCTGGGCATCCGGTTCGTCGGCGAGACGACGGCCAAATATCTGGCCGAGCATTTCCGTTCGCTGGACGCTGTGATGCACGCTTCGTGCGAGGAGTTGGTCGAGGCGGACGAGGTGGGCGCCAAGATCGCCGACGCCATAGCCGATTATTTTGCCGATGCGGAGAATCTGCGGATCATCGGGCGGCTGCGCGATGCCGGGCTGCGGCTGCAAGCCGAGGCGCGGGAGCGGGTCTCGGAAGCGTTGGCGGGCAAAAGTTTCGTCATCTCGGGTAAGTTCGCGCGGCATGGCCGCGACGAGATGAAGGAGCTGATCGAGTTGCACGGCGGCCGCAACCTCGCAGCCGTGTCGGCCAATGTCGACTATATAGTGGCCGGAGAAAACATGGGGCCGGCCAAGCTCAAGAAAGCGGAGAAGCTGGGCATCCGGATCATTTCCGAAGAGGAGTTCGAGGTCATGATCGGGGGCGGATATGCCGCATCCGGACAGGAAACCTCTCCGGTTGGCGTGAAACCGGACGATACGCCCTCGCAAGGGTCGCTCTTTTGATCTCCCGGTCGTTCGTGCCGCGAGTGCGGCGCCGCCGTAAGACCGTTATTACGAATCCGCCGATAACGCGGCCAAACCATAACACAAAAACTATGTTAAACCACAAACTTGCAGGCGTAGGAGTTGCCATGATAACTCCTTTTACCCCCGAAGGACGGGTCGACTACGAAGCGTTGGCCCGTATGATCGACTATGTGATCGAGGGCGGCGTGGACTACATCGTGGCGCTCGGCACCACGGCCGAGACTCCGACGCTCTACATGCCCGAGCGGGCGGTCATTGCGATGTTCATTACCAACCACATCGCTGGGCGCGTACCCCTGGTAATCGGCTGCGGCGGCAATTCGACTTCGGAGGTGCTCGACCAGCTGCGCGAATTCGACCTGCGGGGCGCCGATGCCATTCTGAGCGTGACGCCCTACTACAACAAACCCTCGCAGGAGGGGCTTTACCAGCACTTCCGCACCGTGGCGGAGCATTCGCCGCTGCCCGTGATCCTCTACAACATCCCGGGGCGTGCCGGCGTCAACATGACGGCCGAGACCACGTTGCGCTGCGCCCGCGATCTGGACAACGTGATCGGCATCAAGGAGGCTTCGGGCGACATCGGACAGATTCAGCGCATCCTCGCCGGCCGGCCGGCGGATTTCCTGGTCTTGTCGGGCGACGACGGCATGGTGCTGCCCATCATGCAGCGCGGCGGCGACGGGGTTATTTCCGTGGCGGCCAACGCGTTCCCGCAGCGTTTCATGCAGTGTGCGAACCATGCCAAGACGGGGGATTTCGAACAAGCCGGAAAGGAGTTCGCGGCGCTCGACGAGGCCGTCAAGGCGCTCTTCGCCGAGGGAAATCCCGTAGGCGTGAAGTGCGCGCTTTCGGTGCTGGGCAAGATCGGCTCCACGGTGCGTCTGCCGCTGGTCGAAGGGTCGGCGCAGCTGCGCGAGCGGTTCCGAACTCTGATTGCCGAATACGATTTGCGATAAATTATCCGTTAGTCGAGGAAAACGCTTGCCGATGAAACGATTTTTGCAATTGCTGCTGTTTTTTCCGCTGGTCGCGGCTGCCAAGACTCCCGTAGAGCAGGATATCATCGATCGGACGCTCGATTCGTCGTCGCCTTATTATCATACCGCTCTGATGATGCGCTACAATGCCGGCGACCGGACGATGACGGACGACGATTACCACTATCTTTATTATGGCTATGCCTACCAGGACGGTTACAAACCTTTGGCGGCCAATCCTGAGCTGGACAAGTTGTTGTTGCTGGTCTCGGGTCTCGATCCCGACAAGCCGGACCGCGCGGTGCTGGAATCGGTGATTTCCACGGGCCGCGATGTGCTGGCGCGCGATCCGTTCAGCCCCAAGGTGCTCAACTTGATGGCCTTCGCCTACGATGCCTTGGGCGATAAGGAGCAGGCCGCAGCTTTTTCGGCCCGCATGAACGGTGTCTTGCGCGCGATCCTTGCATCGGGCGACGGCCTGACGCAGAAGACTCCGCGCCATGTGTTGATGTTCGACCATGCGCTCGATGCTATGGATGTCGAGGGCCTGGCCTACGGCAAGGCCCGCATCATCAGCCGCACGGTAGAGTTCATCCCTCTTGCTGCGCCCTATGTGGTGGAGGGCAAGAAGCGCCGCGGCTTCTATTTCGATTTCGGCCGTGTCTATTGGAACAAGCCTGAAGGATACACTTACAAGCGCGACCGGACGTGGCAGTTCAACAACCTCAAACCCCGCGAATACAAATGATCCGACGTCTGTTTTGTCTTTTGATGCTTGCGTTGTCCCTGACGGCCTGCAAGAAAGAGGCACTTCCTCCTGTGATGCTCGAGCCGGGGCAGACGGAGGTATTTCTTTCGTTTCAGGAAGGGGCTGCGGCCACTTGTCTGATAACGGCGGCACAGGGCGGTTGGACGCTCTCCGTCGAGGGCGACGGATTTCTGGCGGAGCCGCTCAGCGGAGGGGCCGGCGAAACGGTCGTGACGATCACTTCGACGGTCGGAAACATCGGAAAGAACCCGCGCGCTCTGGGCAGCATCCGGGTGTGGCCCGAACGGAGCCAGACGCCGCAAGAGATCGAAGTGGTGCAGTTGCCGGACGCGGCGCCGCGGGCATTCTTCATGTTCTTCATCGGCACCAGCTTGCAGTCGTTCTTCGATTACAATCTTCAGCAGGCCCTGAACGTCATGAATCCCTCCATCCCCGGCGACAGCCATGTGGTTGCTTTCTGCCGGGTCGGCGGGGTGTGGCAGATCGTCCGGCTCGACTATGATCCGGAGCAGGGCAAGGGCGTGCAGACGCCGATCCGGACTTTTCCGCAGGTCGATCGCAGCGATCCGGCGTTCATTACCGAGGTGTTGGGGTGGATGAAACACTATTTCCCTGCCCGGGAATACGGTCTGGCCATCGGGGGCCACGGTACGGGATGGCTGCCCGTCGGATATTCGGTCTATGGCCGTAGCGCGTTCCGAAGCGGCTTCGCCGAGCAGAAGATCGCCACGGACGGCTATCCGTTGACACGTTATTACGGCGAGAGCGGTTCCGCGTTCGATGTGGATGAAATCGCCGGCAGTCTTCAGGCTACCGGCATCCGTTTTGATTACATCATCTTCGACGATTGTTTCATGTCCAATATCGAGACGCTCTATGTCATGCGCAATACGGCGCGCTATATTCTGGCTTCGCCGTGCGAGGTAATGGACAAGGGTTTTCCCTATCAATATGTGATTCCTGCGTTGCTCGCCCCGGAAGCACTGCTCGAAGATCGCTTGCAACAGGTCTGCGAGAAATACTACGATTTCTACCTGCACGAATACGATCCCCGCTATCCGTCGGGGTGCGTTGCCATGACCGACTGCGGGCAGATCGATGCGCTGGCCGCCGTTTCGCGTCAGCTTTTCGCCAGCGGTTCAGGCACTTGCGATCCTGCGCAGTTGCAGCACTACGAGGGGCTTTCGCGTCATTTGTTCTACGATTTCCGGCAGTATGCCGAGCAGATAGCTACCGACGCCGGCGCGTTGGAAAATTTTCGCCGGCAGTTCGACTTGACCTTTCCGCCCGCCTGCCGTTTCAACACGCCGAGTTTTTATTCGTGGTACAGCCGTCCCCTCTTGATTCCGATCGACTATTATTCGGGGGTCACGTGCAGCGCGCCGTCGGATGTTTATCCTTCCGAAAACCGGCAGACCGAGTGGTGGCAGGCCACGCACTGACGTTCTGCGGGTTTTCCTGCTATTTCATCGTAACCTTGAAATAGGGCGCTCCGCTCCGCCGGGCCGCCTCCAGACCTACGGCCGAATCTTCGAAGACCAGTGTTTCGTGGGGTGCGGCGTTTTCGCGCCTCATGGCTTCCAGAAAGCAGTCGGGAGCCGGTTTGCTGCGCGCGATGTCGGGGCCGGCCAAGATGCCGTCGACCCGACCGAGGCCCAAGTGCCGCATCACGTTGTCGATGTTTTCCCGGCTGCCCGTCGAGACGATCCACACCCGCCCGCCCTGCCTGCGGAACTGCTGGCAGAACTCCCACAACGGCCGGTTGAGCTGCACGGAGTCGAAGAAAGCGGGGTAGAGGGCTATTTTGCGTAGGCGCAGTCTTTCGCGCTCGGCTGCATCGGCAATGCCGTAGGCGGTCAGAAATTCGTCGCACCGCATGCCGAAATAGCGGGCGAGATATTCCTCCTCGGTAAGGGGGTAGCCCGCTTCGCGCATCGTTGCGACGTAAGCCTGGGCATTGGCACGACGGGTGTCGACCAGCGTGCCGTCGAAATCCAGCAAGATGAGTTTGATGGGCGAGCCGTTCATCGTGGCGGGGAAAACGTGCCGTGCGTCAGTCGAACGACTGCATGCCGGACTGGGCGATCTGCATCAGCCGCTGGTATTCGGAGGGGGTAAGCTCCATGAAGAAATAGTGTACCGGGTCGACCCGCATGCCGTTGAAGCGCACCTCGTAGTGGAGGTGGGGAGCCAGCGAAAGGCCCGTGTCGCCAGAGCGGGCGATGATGTCGCCGCGCTTGACCTGCTGGCCTTTGCGGACGTCGATTTTCGACAGGTGGCTGTACGAGGTTTCGTAGCCGTTGCCGTGGTCGATCACTACGGTCTGTCCCGAGGTCGAGTTGCGCAGCGCCACGTCGCGCACCACGCCGTCGGCCGTGGCGAAGACGCGCGAACCCTCCGGCACGGTATAGTCCACGCCCTGGTGCGACTGGAGGGTCTTGTAGAACGGATGGATACGCATGCCGTACGATGCCGTGAGCAGCGTCAGCCGTTTGTTGATGACCGGCTGGACGGCCGGGATGTTGTTGCAGAGGCGGCCGATGGAGTCGACCTGCGCCTGCATGCCATGGTAGGTCGCATTGAGTGCAGCGAGCCGCTCCTCGAATCGGTCGGTGCGGTCGCGCAGTTCGTATTTCAGTTCGCGGGGCGTGCGGCCTATGAGCGATTCGTAGGTCGTGGCTTGCTTGCGGTCGGGTGCCGCATCGGAGTCGTAGGGATCCGATTCGAAAAGGATGCGGAAGACGTTGCGGTCGCGGGCCGACAGATTGTCCAGCACGGAAGCCAGCGAGTCGTAGCGTTGCGTGAGGACGTCGTATTCGCGGCGCAGGCCGTCGGTCGAATGCTTGAGCGAATATTCCACCGGGGTGTCGAAGAAGATCGAAAATCCCATGTAGTAAAGCATGGCCACGCCCGTCCACACGAAGAAATGCACCGTTGCGCGGATGATGTTCTGTTTGCGGCGTTTGCGCCTGCGGAGTTTCTCTATGTCCTTTTTGCCGACCATGTTACAACATTTCGAAATGGGTTTCGCGCATCTGCTCCATGAACCTGTCGTATTCCTCGGGCGTCATGTTGCGGTTGAAATAGTTTACCGGGTTGACGGGCGTGCCCATGTGGATCACTTCGTAGTGGAGGTGGGGGGCCGTAGAACCGCCCGTGTTGCCCGCCTCGCCGATGATCTGGCCGCGCATGACCTTATCGCCCGGCTTAACCAGGATTTTGCTCAGATGGGCGTAGCGGGTCTGGTAGCCGAACTTGTGGTTCAGCAGCACCTGCTGTCCGTAGCCGCGCTTGGGTTCGCCGCGGTCGGTGCGCTGCACCACGGCGTCGCCCGTGGCGTAGACCGGCGTGCCGCGGTCGCAGCCCAGGTCGATGCCCTGGTGGGCGATGATGCGGTGGTAGATCGGGTGCATGCGGCGCGGGTTGAATGCGCCGATGTGGTTGTTGTGCAGTGCTTTGCGGTCGATGGGCCAGATGGCCGGAATCGCCGCCGCCAGGCGTGCCTTGTCTTTCGAGAGGGCCTGCAACTCGTCGAACGACACCGACTCCAGATAGAGCGTGCGGGCCAGTGCATCGAGCTGCCGCCAGGTGTCCGTCATCAGGGGGGCGAATTCGTCGTCGGCCACCGATGCGTATTTTTCGTCCGGATAGGGCTGCCATACCCCGTCGATCGAGAGCGTGTCGGTCGAAAAGAGCGTGCGGTAGACGTGGTTGTCGCGGTGGCGGATTTCGTCCACCTGCCGCTGGGCCGTCCGGATTCGGTCTTGCAGGATGCGGTATTTGATGATCAGCTCGCGGTTCTCGCGGTCGATGCGGTACATCTTGGGCGTCTGGAAAAACTGGGAGAACAGCACGTTGGCGATCGATACCAGGATGAAGCCGATCAGAATCTTGCGCAGCAGGCGGTAGATGCGCAGGCGGAACGGCGTTCGTGCCGCTTCGTGCGCCGGCTTGGGCGGAAACGTCCGCTGTCCGGAAGTATCTGGTTTTTGCGTCATCGCTCGTAAAAAACTGTTCGGTCTACGATGCAAATTTAAGTTTAATTGTGTAATTTTGCAACCCGATACAGAATAACGGTAAAATCGAATCAAACAATATAGAATGGAATCTGTAAAAATTCGCCAGGCTTTTCTGGATTTTTTCGAGAGTAAGGGACATGCCATCGTGCCGTCGGCGCCGATGGTCGTCAAAGGCGACCCGACGCTGATGTTTACCAACGCGGGCATGAACCAGTTCAAGGATATTTTTCTGGGCAACGCCCCCCGCAAATACCCGCGTGCGGCCGATACGCAGAAGTGTCTGCGCGTTTCGGGCAAGCACAACGACCTGGAGGAGGTGGGACACGATACGTACCACCACACGATGTTCGAAATGCTGGGCAATTGGTCGTATGGCGACTACTTTAAGAAAGAGGCCATCGAATGGGCCTGGGAGCTGCTGCACGAGGTCTACAAGCTGCCGGCCGAGCGGATGTACGCCACTGTCTTCGAAGGCTGCGAGAAGGACGGCGTGCCGTTCGACCAGGAGGCCTACGACTACTGGAAGCGCTTCCTGCCCGAGGATCATATCATCCGCGGCAACAAGCACGACAACTTCTGGGAGATGGGCGAAACCGGCCCCTGCGGCCCCTGCTCCGAAATCCATTTCGACCTGCGCGACGAGGCCGAAATCGCCCTCAAGCCCGGCCGCGAAATGGTCAACCAGAGCCATCCGCAGGTAATCGAAATCTGGAACCTGGTCTTCATGCAGTTCAACCGCAAGGCCAACGGTTCGTTGGAGGAGCTGCCCGCGCGCAATGTCGACACGGGCATGGGTTTCGAGCGTCTCTGCATGATCTTGCAGGGCAAGAAATCGAACTACGATACCGACGTCTTCCAGCCTACGATCGGGCGCATCGCCGCCTTGTCGGGCAAGCAGTACGGTGCCGACGAGAAAGCCGACGTGGCCATGCGCGTCATCGCCGACCACCTGCGCGCCATCGCGTTCTCCATCGCCGACGGACAGCTGCCGTCGAACGTCAAGGCCGGCTATGTCATCCGCCGCATCCTGCGCCGTGCCGTGCGCTACGGCTATACCTACCTCGGCTTTACCGAGCCGACGCTCTGCCGGCTGGTCGCCGGTCTCGTTGAGCAGATGGGCGGCCAGTTCCCCGAGCTCAAGGCCCAGCAGGGGTTGATCGAGAAAGTCATCGAGGAGGAGGAGGCTTCGTTCCTGCGTACGCTGGCTACGGGCATCAACCTGCTCGACGGCGTGATCGCGCGCACGAAGACCGAGGGTAAAAAGGCGATTTCCGGCGCCGATGCTTTCGAGTTGTACGATACGTTCGGTTTCCCGATCGACCTCACGGAGCTTATTGCCCGGGAGCAGGGCGTGGAAGTCGACCTCGAAGCCTTCGACAAGGAGTTGCAGGCCCAGAAGGAGCGTTCGCGCAACGCGGCGGCCGTCGACACCGACGACTGGGTGGAGCTGTTCCCGCTGCGCGAAAGCGTCTTCACGGGCTACGATACGCTCGTTGACCAGGTGCGCATCGCCCGCTATCGTCGCGTCACGAGCAAGGGCAAGGCTTCCTACCAGCTGGTCTTCGACCGCACGCCGTTCTACGGTAATTCGGGCGGTCAGATCGGCGACATCGGCACCATCGAGAGCGCCAACGAGCGGGTCGAGGTGGTAGCCACCGAAAAGGAGAACGGCTTGATTATCCATATCGTCGCCAAACTGCCGGAAAACCCCGCGGCGACTTTTACTGCGCGTGTCGATGCTGCAAAACGGCAGTCGGCGGCCAACAACCACTCGGCCACGCACCTCATGCACGCCGCATTGCGCAAGGTGCTGGGCGACCACGTCGAGCAGAAGGGTTCGATGGTCACGCCCGAAATCCTGCGCTTCGACTTCTCGCACTTCCAGAAAGTCACGCGCGAGGAGCTGCGCGAGGTGGAGAAGCTGGTCAACAAGGCCATCCGTGCCAACCATCCGCTCGAAGAGAAGCGCGACGCCACCAAGGAGGAGGCCGCGGCAGCCGGGGCCATGATGCTTTTCGGCGAGAAGTACGGCGACCGCGTGCGCATGGTGCGCTTCGGCGATTCGGTCGAGTTGTGCGGCGGTACGCATACGGGCGCTACGGGCAACATCGGCTTCTTCAAGATTCTCAACGAGAGCGCCATCTCGGCCGGCGTACGCCGCATCGAGGCCGTCACGGGCGAGCAGGCCGAAAAGATGCTTTACGTGGCGGAGGATACGATCCGCAGCGTGGGCGAATACCTGAACAACACGCAGATCGTGCAGGCCGTCAAGAAGATGATCGAAAGCAACGAGACCCTCTCCAAGGAGCTTGAGCAGATGCGCCGCGAGCAAGTGTCGCAATGGGCCGAGAAGCTGAGCGCCTCGGTGCCCGAGCGCAACGGCATGCAGCTCATCGCCACGCAGGTCGACCATCGTCCCGACCTTGTCAAGGATCTGGCCTACAACCTGCGGGCGCGTTCTTCGAAGCTGGTGCTGGTCATCGGTTCGGTGTGCGACGGCAAACCTTCGCTGACCATCATGCTGGGCGACGAGATCGCCGCCCGGGGCGTCAATGCCGCCACGGTGGTACGCGAGGCCGCCAAACTGATGCAGGGCGGCGGCGGCGGTCAGGCGTTCTTCGCCACGGCCGGCGGCAAGAACCCCGACGGGCTGCAGGCGGCCATCGACAAGGCCGTGGAACTGATTCTCGCCCAACTCAAGTAAACAACGTTATCGTATTGTCATTCCCAACGCAGTGAAGAATCCGGTTTTTCGGCCGATTTCCCGCATTGTTCGGCATGGCATCTTACGGATCGGCTATTAATAAATTACGACTATGGCAAACAAAGTTTTGTTGATGATTCTCGACGGCTGGGGCAACGGCCGCCATGACAAGGCGGATGTCATTTCCACCGTTCATCCCGATTATATTTCGGCCATGACCGAAAAATATCCCCACGCGCAGCTGCGCACCGACGGCGAGAACGTCGGCCTGCCCGACGGCCAGATGGGCAACTCTGAGGTCGGCCACCTCAATATCGGCGCCGGCCGCGTCGTCTACCAGGATTTGGTAAAGATCAACCGCGCTTGCCGCGACAATTCGATCATGGAGAATTCCGAGGTCGTCCGCGCGTTCGAGTACGCCAAGCAGAACGGCGTCGGTATCCACTTCATGGGTCTTACGTCCGACGGGGGCGTGCACTCGTCGCTGGAGCATCTTTTCAAGTTGTGCGACATCGCCGCCGAGTACAAGATCGACAATACGTTCGTCCATTGCTTCATGGACGGCCGCGATACCGACCCGCGCAGCGGCAAGGGCTTCATCGAGCAGCTGGAGAAGCATCTGGCCGCTTCGACGGGCAAGATCGCTACGGTCGTCGGCCGTTATTACGCCATGGACCGCGACAAGCGTTGGGAGCGCGTGAAGGTCGCCTACGACGCCTTGGTCGACGGCATCGGCGAGCATGCTGCCGACATGGCCGCCGCCGTACAGAAATCCTATGACGCCGACGTGACCGACGAGTTCATCAAGCCCATCGTGCGGGTCGACGCCGACGGCAAGCCCGTGGGCACGATCCGGCCCAACGACGTGGTAATCTTCTTCAACTACCGCAACGACCGCGCGAAGGAGCTTACCGTTGTGCTGACGCAGGAGGATATGCCCGAGGCCGGCATGCACACCCTGCCGCTCTACTATTGCTGCATGACCCCTTACGACGCCAAGTTCACGGGGCTGCACATTCTCTTCGATAAGGAGAACGTGCCCGATACCATCGGCGAGTGGGTGTCGAAGCAGGGACTCAAGCAGCTGCGCATCGCCGAGACCGAAAAGTATGCCCACGTCACGTTCTTCCTGAACGGCGGCCGCGAGGAGACTTTCGAGGGCGAGGAGCGCATTCTGGTCGCTTCGCCCAAGGTGGCGACCTACGACTTGCAGCCCGAGATGTCGGCGCCCGAGGTGGCCGACAAGCTGGTCGCGGCGCTCGATGAGCAGAAGTTCGATTTCATCTGTCTCAACTTCGCCAACGGCGACATGGTGGGCCACACGGGTGTCTACGATGCCATCGTCAAGGCCGTCAAGGCGGTCGACAGCTGTGTGGAGAAGGTCGTCGAGGCCGCCAAGCGCAACGGCTACGAGGTGGTGCAGATCGCCGACCACGGCAATGCCGACAACGCTGTGAATCCCGACGGCACGCCCAATACGGCCCATTCGCTCAATCCGGTGCCCATCGTGGTGGTGTCCGACCGCGTGAAGGCCGTGCACGACGGCATTCTGGCCGACGTGGCACCTACCGTGCTGGAACTGATGGGCGTGGCGCAGCCTGCCGGAATGACTGGCAAGAGTCTGGTGGAGTTCAAGTAGCGCCGCGGCATTGCGTTCTGCGAACAAGCCCCGATCTCGGTAAGAGATCGGGGCTTGTTCATTCGGGGACGTTCGGGTCGGGCGGAAATCCGACAGGATCCGTCGGGAGTGCCGCGACATGGGTAAGAATGGGAGATGCGAACCGGAGGCGTCCTTGTCCCGGATGGGGTTTCCGGGCGCGGATGGTCGGCTGTCGGTGGCATCGAGAAAGTCGAATGCTTGCTGCCGTCGTCCGCAATGCGGGGAGTCACTTGTCCATTTCGCCGATCAATCCCCGGACGACGACCGAGGCGCAGCCTATGCCGAAGAGGGCGGGCAGGTAGGAGATCGTGCCGACGTTCGACTTCTTGTTCTGCTCTTCGCAGAGGATCATCGCCCCCTCGCGCATCGGCTCGGGCGAGAAGACGGCATGGAAGCCGCGGCGGACGCCCGCCTTGTGGAGCCGCTTGCGCAGCATGTGGGCCAGCGGGCAGTGGTGGGTCTTCGATATGTCGGCGATTTCGAGCTGCGTGGGGTCGGTCTTGGCCCCGGCGCCCATCGAGCTGACGAGCGGAAGATGCCGTTCGAGCGCCGCAAGGATGAGCGCCAGCTTGGGCGAGAGGGTGTCGATGGCGTCGACAACATAGTCGTAGCGGGCCGCATCCAGCAGTTCGTAGGTCGTCTCGTCCTTGATGTAGCGGTTGACGACCGTAAGTTCGATCGCAGGATCGATGTCGCGCAGCCGCTCGGCCAGCACCTCGGCCTTGGGACGGCCTACGGTCGAATGCAGGGCGACGAGCTGGCGGTTGATGTTCGTCTCCGCCACCGTGTCGGCATCGGCTATGGTCATGCGGCCCACGCCCGCGCGGGCGATCATCTCCGCTGCATAGGCGCCTACGCCGCCCAGCCCGACCACCAGCACGTGGGCGCGGCGCAGCAGGTCGAGTTTCTCGTCGCCCAGCAGCAGGGCGGTGCGTTCCAGCCAGTTATTATTCATGGATGAAGATTCGTTCGTAGTTTTCGAGAGTCGCACGTTTCAGGCAGTCGATGCCGATTGCTAAAAGATCGGACGTGTGCATATAAATCGTTTTAATCGGTGTTTCGCTGTCGTCGGTTTCGAGAAAAAGTTGCGACAGCGGCGTAGTTTTCAGTGCTTCGACGGTGCGTGGCGAGCAGAATGTCCGTTCGCCGAACGAGAGGCTGTAACCCCGCTCCAGCGCCCGGCGCGCTTGCTCCGGCGAGCCGATGAACCCGTGGAAGATCACGGCCCGCGGTTCCTGCTCGCGCAGCATGCGCATCGTCTCCTCGAAAGCCCGCACGCAGTGAAGCACGACAGGCAGGCGCCGTTCGCAGGCCACGGCGAGCTGGGCGCGGAACAAAGCGGTCTGTGCGTCGCGGAGTTGCGGGCTGTCGGCCCGTGCGAAGTCCAATCCGATTTCGCCTACGGCTTGTGCGGCGCCTTGTGCGGCGCCTTGTGCCAATTCAGCTTCCAGGCGGGCCAGCGCTTCGTCCAGGGGCCGCTGCCCTGCGTCCCACGGATGGATGCCCGCGGTGCGCAGTTCGATGCCGCAGCCGGTGGGGCGGTGGGTGTGTATGTTGACGAAAGGAATGGGCATTTTCGGGGCGGCGTGCAATGGCAGCGGCGCAAATGTATAAATTTTTAAGGATATTTAGGAAATATTGGGCAGCGCATACGGTTTTTCCGGAAAAAATTCGTACTTTCGCACGCGATTAGATTGTTAGTTTGCTAACAGCTGATCCGGATCGTTCGAAATCATTCATACAAACCTATTTATAATCATGTCGAAAATCATTACACTACGCAAGGGTCTCGACATCAATCTTCAGGGGAAGCCTCAGCTCCATCTTTCCGATGCGCCGCTGGCGGCGGCGTATGCGGTTTCGCCTCTCGATTTCGAGGGGGTAACCCCCAAATTGCTGGTCAAGGCAGGCGAGCGGGTAAAAGCCGGCACGCCGTTGTTTTTCAACAAGAACGACGAGCGCGTGCTCTTCACGTCGCCGGTCAGCGGCGAGGTGGCCGCCGTCAATCGCGGCGAGAAGCGCAAGGTGCTTTCCGTGACGGTCGTGCCCGATGCCGAGCAGCAGTACGAGGAGTTCGCACGTCCCGACCTGGCGACGGCTTCGCGCGAGGAGATTGTCGGGCTGCTGCTGCGCAGCGGTCTTTGGCCGATGTTCATGCAGCGTCCCTACGGGATCATCGCCGATCCCTCCGCAACGCCGAAGGCGATCTTCGTCACGGCGTTCGATTCGGCGCCGCTGGCTCCCGACTACAACTTCGCGTTGCAGGGCGAGAAGAACAATTTGCAGACCGGAATCGAGGTGTTGCGCAAGCTCTCCGGGGGCAAGGTGCATCTTTCGGTGCGTGCCAAGGCCGAGGGCGACATGCCGTCGCTGACCGGCGTCGAGTTGCACACGTTCGCGGGCAAGCACCCCGTGGGCAACGTCGGCGTGCAGATCCATCATATCGATCCCGTCAACAAGGGCGAGACGGTCTGGACGGTCAACATCCAGGATCTGGCCATCATCGGACGGCTGTTCAACACGGGCCGCGTCGACATGACCCGCACCATCGCCGTGACGGGTTCCGAGGTCGAGAAGCCGGCTTACGTGCGTACGATCGCCGGTGCCTGCGTCGATTCGATCCTGGGCGGCAACATCAAGAAACAGCAAGCGGGCGACAGCGTCCGCATCATCTCGGGCAACGTGCTCACGGGCACCAAAACCGCAATGGACGGCTTCCTGGGCTACTATGCCAACCAGCTGACCGTGATCCCCGAGGGCGATAAATATGAGCTGCTGGGCTGGGCGATGCCGCGGTTCAAGAAATTCTCCGTGTCGCGCGCCTATTTCTCGTGGCTCTGCCCGAAGAAAGCCTACAAACTTGACACCAACATGAACGGCGGCGAACGTCCGTTTGTGGTAACGGGTCTCTACGAACAGTATCTGCCTATGGATATTTATCCGATGTATCTGCTGAAAGCCTGCCTGGCGGGCGACATCGACAAGATGGAGAACCTCGGAATCTACGAAGTGGTCGAGGAGGACTTCGCGTTGTGCGAGTTCGTCGATCCCTCGAAGATCGAGATCCAGCAGATCATCCGCGACGGTATTAACTTAATGATTAAGGAGGCATAACGATGGGACTGCGTAAAATAGTTGACAACCTCAAGCCCGCCTTCTCCGAGGGCGGCAAGTTCGGCTTCTTGGCCTCGACGTTCGATGCGTTCGAAACATTCCTCTTCGTGCCGAACACCACCACTTCGAAGGGCGCCCACATCCGTGATTGCAACGACATGAAACGTACGATGATCGTCGTGGTCGCGGCGCTGCTGCCCGCGCTGCTGTTCGGCTTCTACAACACCGGTTACCAGCATTTCCTTTCGCTGGGCGTCGCACCCGAGTTCTGGCCCTCGTTGTGGTTCGGTTTTCTGAAAGTGCTGCCCCTGATCGTCGTTTCCTATGTTGTGGGTCTGGCCATCGAATTCGGATTCGCGCAGGTGCGCGGCCACGAGGTCAACGAGGGCTTTCTCGTTACCGGCCTGCTGATTCCGATGATCATGCCGGTCGACATTCCATTGTGGATGGTCGCCGTCGCCACGGCCTTCTCCGTGGTCTTCGGCAAGGAGGTCTTCGGCGGCACGGGCATGAACGTCTTCAATCCCGCCTTGCTGGCGCGTGCGTTCGTCTTCTTCGCCTATACGCCTTTCATCTCGGGCGCCGAGGTGTGGATCGCCGGCCTCGGGTCGGGCGAGGGCGTTGTCGATGGGTTCTCGGGCGCTACGCCGCTGGAGCACATGGCCGTCGACGGCACGCTGGGCTATTCGGCTCTCGATGCTTTCCTCGGATTCATTCCGGGCTGCATCGGCGAGACTTCGACGGTGGCGATCCTCTTGGGTGCAGCCGTGCTGCTCTTCACGGGCATCGCTTCGTGGCGCACGATGGTTTCCGTGTTCGTCGGCGGTCTGGCGATGGGCTATCTGTTCCAGTGGACGGGTGTCACAGCTTATCCGGCCTGGTGGCATCTGATTGTCGGCGGCTTCGCGTTCGGTGCCGTGTTCATGGCTACCGACCCCGTGACTTCGGCCCAGACCGACACGGGCAAGTACATCGTCGGCTTCATGACGGGCGCGCTGGCCGTGCTGATTCGCGTGGTCAATCCTGCCTATCCTGAGGGTATGATGCTTTCGATCCTCTTTATGAATGCGTTGGCCCCGTTGGTCGACTACTATGTGGTCGAGGCCAACATCCGACGCCGCAACAAACGTGTTAAACTGGCAAAATAGGGAGGACGCAACCATGAAAAAATTCAATACGAACAGTAACGTATATATCGTCGTCTACTCGACGGTAATGGTCGTGGTGGTGGCGCTGTTGTTGGCCGTAGCTGCGCTTTCATTGCAGAAGCGCCAGTATGCCAACGAGCTGAACGAGAAGAAACAGTCGATCCTGGCGTCGCTCTCGGCTACCGACCGGGATTACGACGAGTTCATCGAAGCGCGCGTGCTGGATGTCGAAGGCCGAACGGTCGAGGGCGGCGATGTCTTCGCCATGCTCAACGACTTGCAGGGGTCTTTCGATGCGGGCCGCTTCCCGATCTTCGAGGCCGGAGACGGCCGCGTGGTCATTCCTGTGACCGGCTCGGGACTGTGGGGCCCGATCTGGGGATATGTGGCGTTGGAGAACGACATGAACACCGTGGCGGGCATCGTCATGGCCCACAAGGGCGAGACTCCGGGTCTGGGTGCCGAGATCGCTACGGAGAAGTACCAGTCGAACTTCGTCGGCAAGACGATTTTCGAGGGCGATGAATTCGTCTCCGTGTCGCTCCGCAAGGGCGGTGCCAAGGATACGGCCCACGAGGTCGACGCCATTACCGGAGGTACGAAGACCTCCGACGGCGTGACGGCCATGCTCCGCACCAGCATCGGCCATTATCTGCCGCTGCTGGAGGCGCGCCGTGCTGCCGCGCAGACGGGGCCCGAAGCTGCGGGCCAGGACGAAATGTCTAACGAAGAAAATGTGGAGAACCATGAGTAGCAAGAATTTCAAATATCTGACGGGGCCGTTCTCGGCGAACAACCCGGTAATCGTGCAGATATTGGGCATCTGTTCGGCCCTGGCCGTCACGGTGCAGCTCAAGCCCGCCATCGTCATGGCCTTGTCGGTAACCGTCGTCACGGCGTTTGCGAACCTTGTCATGTCACTGTTGCGCAACGGCGTGCCGGCCCGCATCCGCATCATCGTCCAGCTGGTGGTCATCGCTGCGCTGGTAATCCTTGTGGATCAGGTGCTGAAAGCCTATGTATATGAAGTGTCGAAGCAGCTGTCGGTGTATGTAGGTCTTATTATTACGAACTGCATCGTCATGGGACGCATCGAGGCGTTCGCTTTGGCCAACAAGCCCTGGCCGGCGCTGCTCGACGGCATCGGCAACGGACTGGGCTACGGTCTGATCCTCGTCGTGGTGGCATTCTTCCGCGAGTTGCTCGGGTCGGGCAGCCTGCTGGGTTACCGCGTGGTGCCCGAAAGTTGGTACATCGCCGAGGGCGGTTTCTATTCCAACTGCGGTCTGATGCTCTTCCCGCCTATGGCGCTCATCATCGTGGGCTGCATCATCTGGGTGCATCGTTCGCGCAACAAGGACTTACAAGAAAAATAGGAGGATAGCATATGGAAATGTTGAACATATTTATCCGGTCGATCTTCATCGACAACATGGTCTTCGCTTTCTTCTTCGGCATGTGTTCCTACATCGCCGTGTCGAAGAGCGTCAAGACGGCCCTCGGACTGGGTGCCGCCGTCACGTTCGTGATGGTCATGACCGTGCCCCTGAACTATCTTTTGTATCAGTTCGTACTGAAACCCCAGGCGCTCGCCTGGGCCGGACTTTCCGATGTGAACCTCAGTTTCCTGTCGTTCATCGTCTTCATCGCCACCATCGCCGCTTTCGTGCAGCTCGTGGAGATGATCGTCGAGAAGTTTTCGCCGACGCTATACAGCCAGCTGGGCATCTTCCTGCCGCTGATCGCCGTGAACTGCGCCATCATGGGCGGCTCGCTTTTCATGCAGCAGAAAGTCGACGCCATGCAGCTGACTTCCGTATGGCAGTCGATCGTCTACGGTCTGGGTTCCGGCCTGGGTTGGTGGCTGGCGATCGTCATGATGGCTGCCATTCGCGAGAAGACCACCTATTCGCACATTCCTGCCGCGCTGAAAGGCCCCGGTATCGCTTTCATCATCACGGGTTTGATGGGCATCGCGTTCATGATTTTCTCGGGTATTCAGTTCTAACCGTTAAAAGAGATTCGGAAAAATGACTACTACTATTTTAATTGCGATCGTCGCCTTTCTGGTGATTACGCTCGTGCTGGTCGCTCTGCTTCTCTTTGCCAAGGCGAAGCTCACTTCGTCGGGCGATGTGACGATCGACATCAACAACGGCGAAAAGATCATCACGGCCGAGAGCGGCGGCACGCTGCTTTCGACTCTGGCCAACAACAAAGTCTTCCTGCCTTCGGCTTGCGGCGGCGGCGGTTCGTGCGGCATGTGCAAGTGCCAGGTGCTGGAGGGCGGCGGCGACATTCTGCCGACCGAAACGGGCTTCATCTCGCGCAAGATGGCCAAGGATCACTGGCGCCTGGGTTGCCAGGTCAAAGTCAAGGAAAACTTGAAAATCAAGGTTCCCGAGGCCGTTCTGGGCGTCAAGAAGTGGGAGTGTACGGTGGTGTCGAACCGCAACATCTCGACGTTCCTCAAGGAGTTCGTCGTGAAGCTGCCCGAGGGCGAAAACCTCAAATTCCGCAGCGGCGGCTACATCCAGATCGACATCCCGAAGTACGACGCCATCAAGTTCTCCGACATGGAGATCGACGAGCGGTTCCGCGAGGACTGGGACAAGATGAAGATGTGGGATTTGGTAACCACCAACCCCGAACCGACGTTCCGTGCCTACTCGATGGCCAACCACCCGGCCGAGGGCAACATCATCATGTTGAACATCCGCATCGCCACGCCTCCGTTCGATCGGGCTGCGGGTTCGTTCATGAAAGTGAACCCGGGCATCTGCTCGTCGTACATCTTCTCGCGCAAACCGGGCGACAAGGTAACCATTTCGGGGCCTTACGGCGAGTTCTTCCTGCCCGATGACCTGCCCGATACGCAGGAGTTGATCTTCATCGGCGGCGGCGCCGGCATGGCGCCCATGCGCAGCCACATCATGCACCTTTTCAAGACCGAGAAGACCAAGCGCCCCGTCTCGTTCTGGTATGGTGCCCGCGCTTTGAAGGAGGCGCCCTATCTCGACGAGTTCCACCAGATCGAGAAGGATTTCCCCAACTTCAAGATGAACCTGGCGCTCGACCGTCCCGATCCCGAGGCGGATGCCGCAGGCGTGAAGTATACGGCCGGTTTCGTGCACAACGTGCTGTTCGAGAATTACCTCAAGAACCACGAGGAACCCGAAGGGTGCATCTATCTCATGTGCGGCCCTCCGATGATGATCGCGTCGGTCGTCAAGATGCTCGACAGCCTCGGCGTGCCGCCCGAAAATATTCTCTACGACAATTTCGGGTCGTAGCGGGCGCCAAGGAGAGTGAGAAGCTCTTTTATGAAAAGAATCGCCCCTGCTGCATGGATATGCGGCAGGGGCGATCTTTATAAGCGGAGAACAGGAGTGATTTTACATGCGGGGGCAGGAACTATGGAACGGAACCGGTATGGCAGTTCTGTTTCCGGTGGGCGCCGTCCGGCTACTTTAGCAAGATGTTTCGCAGTTCGCCGCAGGTCTTTTCCGGGTCGTGGCTGTCGAACACCTGTCCGCGGATGCCCAGACGCTCGGCGGTTTCGATGTTCGCCGAGCGGTCGTCGATGAAAAGCGTTTCGGCGGGGTCGAGCGCGTAGCGTTCGAGCAGAATTTCGTAGATGCGCGACTCGGGTTTCACGGTGCCCTCCTCGCACGAGACCACCTCGCCGTCGAAAAGTTCGTAGACCGGGAAGCGGCGCAGGAAGTCGATGAATTCGCGCGACATGTTCGATAGTACGTAGAGTTTATAGCCCGCCGCTTTCAGATCGTAGACCAGTCGTTCGGTGGGCTTTACGGTTTCTTGCAGGTCGATCGAGCGGCGCAGGTTGGCCTCGCATTCGGCTCTCGGACAGCCGTGCATGGCGCATAACGTGTCGGTCACTTCGTCCAGCGTGGAGGTGCCGCGGTCGTACTCCTCCCAGAAACGGGGCATCCGTTCGG
This sequence comes from uncultured Alistipes sp., assembly GCF_910580175.1. Lineage (GTDB taxonomy): Bacteria > Bacteroidota > Bacteroidia > Bacteroidales > Rikenellaceae > Alistipes. The sequence continues at coordinate 201,068 of NZ_CAJTXD010000001.1, read as the reverse complement.
AGCGGATGAATGCGAAGAAATCGATGAATTCCTGGGTGCATTTGTTTCTGTCGCGTGCAAAGAGTACGCCGCCCAGATCGAAAACGATATTTTTCATGGTTGCATCAGGTTTTGCCCGGTAAAGATAGTGCAAGGCGCGGGCAATGCCAAATTTATTTGGATATTGCAGGGCGGCGCCTGTTTGAGCGGAAATCCGATCCCTGCAATGGGGAGGCAAAAACAACCTTGGTTCCTGCTGCGACGCACCGGTTCGGGATGGGACGTTGCGGTCGGGTGCCGACCGCTTGGCAGGGCAGTCTTGGCCCGGTATTTGCGGATGGGGCCGGAAAATCCATATACGATTATGAATCACGGTATCAGCGTTCTGTTTCGCGCCATTCCTCTTGCGATGGCCGCTTTCTGCTTCGCCTACGGTGCTTATATCTATACCGCAGGTTCCGATCCGGCCCGTCTTACGGCCGGCCCGGTCGTCTTTTTTCTGGGGGCGATCTGCATGGCGCTCTATTCTACTGCCGCCACCATCATCCGGCAGATCATCGGCACCTATAACGAGGCTTCGAAGTACATCTTCCCGGCCATCGGCTATTCATTCGCCCTGGCCACGTTCGTGTGCGGCATCTTCATCCTCACTTCGCACATGGCCGGTTCGTTGATTACCGGACATGTCGTCTGCGGTCTGGGTTTGATTACCGTCTGCGTCTCGACGGCCGCTACGTCGTCGTCGCGGTTCGGATTGATTCCGCATAACTCCGCCGATGCCTCGTTCTCGATCAATCCGGAGGGCTTTTCTGTGGGGCAGGCTGCTACGTTGATCGGCATAGTCGTCGTGGCAGCCCTCGCCGCGTGGGTGTGGTGCATCCTGCTGTTCGTGCGGGGCACGCTGCCCGCCCATATTGTTGCCGGGAGTGTCATGTTCGGCATCGCATGCGTCTGCACGGCGCTTATTGGCTTGGTTGCCAGCATCGCCCGGCAGATTCGCGGCAGCTATACCATGCGCGAGAAGTCGCGGTGGCAGAGTCTGGCGCTCGTCATGGGTTTCCTGGCTTTCGCGCTTGGCGTTATCATGCTTATCGTGTTGCGGGGCCAGCCGATCAACTTCGTCGGCTTCGTACTTTTCGGCCTGGCCTTGATTTGTTGGAGCATATCGAGCAAGGTCATTCTGTTGGCCAAAATCTGGCACGCCGATTTCCCGTTGGCCAAGCGGATACCTGTCATCCCCATCTTGACGGCCCTGACATGCCTTTTCATGGCTGCGTTCCTTTTCGAAGCGGCGCTTTTCGCACCTAAATATTTCGTGCCGGCCCGTGTGCTGACCGGCTTCGGGGCCATCTGCTTCACGCTCTATTCGATCGTTTCGATTCTCGAAAGCGGCGCGAGCCGAAAGTGAGGGAGGCGGGTGCCGGACGAATCGGATGCCTGCAAATGAAAGCGACCTGCCCGAAGGCAGGTCGCTTGCTTGTGTCGTATTATCCCGCAGGGGATGTTTAGTTGAACGTGTAACGGATGCTCAACAGAGCCGACCACGTGGATGCCGAGCTGGCCTTGGTCGACCACTTGGGCAGGGTAAACGTGTAGGTGCCGTTCTTGTAGGTAAGCAGCCGGCTGGAGCTGATCTGTTCCACATTGCCCCAGTTGCGGTTCAGCAGGTTGGCGATGTTGTTCACGTCGACGCCCACGGTCAGCGCGTTGCGCTTGCCCTTGATGTTGAAATAGAAGTCGTGGGCGAACTTGAAGTTCAGCTCGTGGCGCCACGGCATCACGGCACCTCCGCGCGTGGTGTATTCGCCGATGTGCTTCGAGAGGTAGTCGTCCTGGTTGATGAACTCCCAGAATGCCTCCTTCTGGCCCTCCTTGGCGAACGTCATGCCGTCGAGCTGCTCCTTGGTCGGCACGTAGAGCAGGACGTCGGCACCGCCGTCGCCCGTCACGTTGCCCATCGTGTAGGAGTAGCGCGAATAGGAGTAGTTGCCGATGTAGCCCAGGCGGTAAGCCTCATAGAAAAGACCGAACGTGGTGGCCGACTTGGGGGCCGTGAGGCGGTAGCCGATATTTACCATGATGCGGTGGGGCGATACGAAAGACGAGTAACCCAATTCAGGCGTGTTCGAACCGTTGCGGCAGAAGGTGTTGGTGTTGTAGGCCGAGGTTACCTGGTCGCCGATGCCGTCGATCACGTTTTTCGATGCGGCATAGGTGTAGGCTGCGCTTACCGAGAGACCGAAGTTCCACGTCTTGGAGAGCTGGGCCGTCACGGAAGCGTAGTAGCCGTCGATGTCGGTATTGTGGATCAGATAGGGGGTCACGCTCTGGTTGCTGCTGTTGAGAATGCCCGGCTTGGCGTCCGGCTTGGGGTAGAGCTGCTTGTCGCTCTGCAACGTCCACAACTTGCGGGCCTCGGGTTCGCCCGGCAGCTGGATGCCGCCTTCGACTTCCTCCTGGCCCAATTTGGTAACGGCCACCGAGTTGATGTCCTTGTTGTAGATACCCTCGATGTTCAGGTTCACGTCGCCAGGGAGCTTCAGGTCGAGAGCCAGCGAGGTCTTCCATGTCGACGGCATCTTCAGATGCTTGTCCATGACGGTAGGCTGGGCCGGAGCGGGCAGATCCTTCTGCTGGAAAGAGCCGCCGTAGAGGTCGGCCAGGATGTCGTTGACGTTGGTGTGGAAGCCGGGCATCACGGTGCCGGTCGGCACGCGGTTGCCCTCCTTGTCCGCCGAGTATTTGTAGAGGACGCTCTGGGCCTGCATGCAGTTGCTGTTACCCACGGCCGACACGATCCATACGAACGGCACACGGCCCGTGAAGATACCCGTACCGCCGCGCAAGATGTATTTGCGCTCGCCGGTCATGTCCCAGTTGAAACCGATGCGGGGCGAGAAGTTCAGGCGAGCCTTGGGCATGTCGGAAGTCTTGTAACCGCCCTTGTCGGCGAAAAGCTGCGTGAATTCCGCATTCTCGTTGCCTGCGATCGTCGGATAGACCGGAAGTTCCAGACGCAGACCGATCGTGGCCTTGAAACGGTTGCTGATCGAGAGTTCGTCCTGCGCATAGATCGAGTGCTGCATGTAGTTGAACGAAGGATACACCTGCTTCAGGTCGGTGCGGTTGGCGTGCGTGATGGCGAATGCCAGCGGCGAGCGGTCGTTGACGAAGTCGTCCCACGACTCGTAGATGTAGTAGCCGGCACCGCCCTGCATGTAACCGTTTTTGGTGTTGTCATGCTCGAACTGGTAGCCGAACGTGAAGCGGTTGATGCCCGTTATGTAGCCCACCTCGTCCGTGACGATGTGCGAACTTACTTCGCGCAGGTTGCCGTAGGTAAAGGGATCGACGCCGAACGTGGTCAGCAGATCGCCGTCCTGAAGAATATCGACCGTCGGGAAGAGGTCGCCCTCGAAGCTGCGCGGCTCGTTCTGGTGCGAGTAGGTGTAGCGCAGCGTGTTGGTCAGGTTGCCGTCCAGGAAGCGCGAGTTCAGCTCGGCAGCAACCGACGTGAAGTTCTGCTCCTGGTAGTAACGGGCGCTTTCATAGTAGAGCGAGCAGTACGACAGACGGCCGGCATTGCGGTTGTCGTAGGTCGTCGCGTTGCTGCTGGTAATCGGGCTGATCGAGCTGGAGGGGGCGGACGAACGTTTGTATTTGGTGGTGCTGAAACGTACGTTCATCGAGTGGTTCTGGTTGATGTTCCAGTCTGCGCGGGCCATCAACTTCCAGTTGGGGACGTTGAGCGAGTAGTCGGCGTAGCGCCCGGGGTTGTAACCGAACTTCTCGCCGAGGAAATTTTTCATTTCGTCCATCTGACCCACCGTCGGACGGTTGAAAGAAGTCGATCCGCCCCATTCTTTCTGCGATTCGTCGGGGCGGGCCAGGCGTGTGATGCCCGGAGTCTTGTTCCATTCGTACTCGAAGTTGGCGAAGACGAACAACTTGTTCTTCACGATCGGGGCGACCACCGACACGCCGAGCGTGTTGCGGATGTCCTCGTTGACGGGAAGCAGTCCGTTGTCCTTGTAACGGCGGCCCTGCCATGCGTCGCTCTGGTAGAAGTCGTAGACCGAGACCTTCACTTCGTTGCTGCCCGATTTGGTCACGGCGTTGATCGCACCGCCCGTGAAGCCGCTCTGGCGTACATCGAACGGTGTCACGGCTACCGACACCTGCTCTAAGGCGTCGAGCGAGATGGGCGAACCGCCGGCGGGCAGGTTGGTGCCGATGCCGAACATGTTGTTGAACGAGGCGCCGTCGACCGTCACGTACGACTGGCGGTAGTTGCCGCCGCCGATGGCCAGACCCGAGGAAGTCGTCGAAGCCTGCGGCGTGAGTTTCATCACGTCGTTCAGACTGCGGTTTACCGAGGGCAGCATGGCGATCTGCTCGTTGGAAACGCTCGTCACGGCGCCTGCACGGTTGATGTTCATCGAGCTGTTGGCGCCGTCGCCCGTGACGACCACGACTTCGAGTTCCTGGTTGTCACGCAGATAGGCGTCGCGTTTGAGCGTCTCGCCCAGCGATAGGGTCAGACCCGGGAATTCCACGCTCTGGTAGCCCACGTAGGAGAACGTTACCGTATACCCCCCCCCGGGACGCAGCCCCTGAAGGTTGTAGCGGCCGTTCGTGTCGCTCACGGTGCCGTACTGCGTCCCCGAGGGGGTGTGCACGGCGATTACGGTAGCGCCCACCAGCGGTTGTCCCTGCTGGTCGGTAATCGTACCGTTGAGTCCCGAGGTCGTTACCTGGGCGGAGACCGCCGCCGCAACGAAGAGGGAGAGCATCGAAAGTAAAAGTTTCTTCATACGGTTTGATATTTAGTGAATAGAAAGGGTTCGCAGCAGGATGCCGCGCAGAGTCCCGTTTGCGGGAGTCGGGCAGTGCTTGCGGCGGCCTGAAAAAACAACAAGGGGAAACATCCCTGGCGGAATTTCCCCTTGTCTGTATCGTCATGCGGTTGCAACGATGCGTATCGCTGTCGGATGTGCATATTTTCTCTTGAGCATCGGTATTTGCTGTTCCGAAGTACCGAACTGCGAGAAATATGATCCGATCGTTTCATATTGCAAATATAGCTTGATTATCAATAAGACGGAAAAGAATATGCGAAAATTTTTTCAACAATTTATCTTCATTCCTTAAAAATATGCGGCGTGCGTGGGCTATTGTCGATTTTTTTTTGCAGTTCGGGCGCCGGGGCGCAGCGAGATTGTTTCGGAATTGACGCTCGCTGATTTCAGGGCCGGAGCATCCGGATGGGCGCAAGGGCAGGGGGGGGCTTGTGCAGAACTCGGGTTTGCGGCACATTCCTTGCGACGGCGGCCACGATGTCGTTTCGTGAAAAATATTGGCATTATTCGCTGTTCGTGCTGATCGTGGGGCTGGGCGTGACCATCTTCGTCGAGCTGGTGCCTTTCTTGGGCGGACTGCTTGGCGCGGCCACGATCTATGTGCTGCTGCGGGGGCAGATGTGGTATCTGACCGAGCGGCGGCACTGGCGGCGCAGTCTGGCGGCTTCGGTGCTGCTGGCTGAAAGCATCGTGTTGTTCTTGATTCCGATCAGCCTGGTTATCTGGATGCTGGTGGTACGGGTGCAGGACATCACGGTAGATCCGCAGTCGATTCTTACTCCTTTGAAACATTTCGCCGATCTGATCCGCCAACGGACGGGCTACGATCTGTGGCAGGAGGACAACCTGCGGGCGCTCTTGGCCTATCTGCCTAAGATCGGACAATGGATCGTCAAAAGCATTCTCGATTTTGCGCTCAGCATGGTCGTCCTGCTCTTCGTACTTTATTTTATGCTTATCGGCGGCGGACGCATGGAGGCTTATGTCCGCGAGATGCTGCCTTTCAACCGATCGACCGGCCGCAAGGTCATGCGCGAAATCTACCTGATCGTGCGCTCGAACGCCATCGGCATCCCTCTGCTGGCGATCGTGCAGGGCGTAGTCGCGTATCTGGGGTATTTGCTTTTCGGAGCGCCCAGTCCGCTGTTCTGGGGCGTGGCCACGTGTTTTGCCACCATCATTCCTATCATCGGCACGGGATTGGTGTGGCTGCCGTTGGCGGCTTATATGGCGCTCGACGGCAATTGGGGCGCCGCCCTGGGGCTTTGCGCCTATGGCATGTTGATCGTGACGCATGTCGACAACGTAGTGCGCTTCATCATGCAGAAGAAACTGGCCGATACCCACCCGCTGGTAACCATTTTCGGGGTGGTGATCGGATTGTCTCTGTTCGGCTTCATGGGAGTGATTTTCGGGCCGCTGATGTTGGCGATGTTCATCTTTTGCGTCGATCTTTTCAAACGCGGTTATCTTGAAGGACACCGCCGCACGGGTTCGTATCCGGCTCGCCCCTCATCGGAGAAAACAGAGTTTTTATAGTTCGGGGCGGCAAGATCGACTCGCCGGGCCGGTCGGATTTTTTTTCTGGTCGGGTCGCGGCCCGCAGGGGCGGCTGTATTGTCGACATGGAAATTTACAATACCGATTTTTTTTTGCAAATATATTACTTTTTCGATTAAGTAATGCGATTTTGTCTATATTTGCAGCCGTCAAACTTATTTGTCGAATGAAATCGAATTGTTTTTACGATCATATTTGCCAGGCGATTCGTTTGCGCCGCAGCCTGCTGTCGTCGTATTTTGCTTTGGTGCTGTGCGGCTCGCCGCTTGTTGTCGCGCAGCCGTCCCGGGAGGTGCGGTTGCGGATTCCGGCCAGGCACGAAGAAGTACTCGATGCCGGACGGCCGATCGAGTTTCGGGCCGAATTGACCGCGGCCCAAGGCAGCGGATCGGGGATTTTGCGCATGGAGGTGGCGTCCGATTGCGGCGTTCCGGTTGTTGCGTTCATCGCGTCCTATGATTTTGCGCGCGATTCGACGGATCACGACAATCGTTTTCGCAGTCGCGCCTTTTTCAGACTGCCTGCTTTGCGGCCCGGATGCTATAAGGTAGCGTTGCGGCTTGATGACGACATGTTGCACGATTTCCATTTCTTGTGCGAGCCGACGGCGTTTTCGGTCCAGCCTGGCCGGTCAAGGAAGTGATCTTTTGTGCTGTTGCCGATGAGGTGCGGCCGCCCGGTTCCGATCCGATTTCAGAGAAATAGCAGCCATTTTTTGCAAGTTTTTTGCGAGTGCATCCGGAATGCAGATGCCACCGAATGCCATACAAAGGCGGTCTATTTTTCGGGATTCAGCGAAAAATCGGAAAGAAAAAAGCACCTGCAAAACTGCAAGTGCTTGATTTCGAATTTGTAGCGGGAGAGAGACTTGAACTCTCGACCTCATGATTATGAATCATGCGCTCTAACCAGCTGAGCTATCCCGCCATTGCTGAAAGCGAGTGCAAAGATAACAGAATTTTTCGATCGTGCAAAATCTTTTGCGGAGAAAATGGCCGAAAAACTGCGATTCGCTGTTCTGGCATCGATTTTGTCTTCGAGGCCGTCGTGTGCGGACATGCTGTCCGTGTGTTTAAATTCGGTTGTATGAAGAACAAACAGAAACAGTTGCCGCATTCGCCCGTGCGTTATACGCGCATGCGCAACATGTTGGAGATGTTGGCCGTTGTCGCGGGCGTGGTCTTGCTTGCCGCGCTCTCGTGGGAAATCATCGGTGGGAGGGAGAACCATTTCTCGCCCGTTTATCTTGAGGTGCAGTTCGCTGTCTGCCTGCTTTTTCTGCTCGATTTTGTTGTCGAGTGGGCCGCGGCCGAGCGCAGGAGTCGTTTCTTTTGGCGCAACCTGCTTTTTCTGCTGATTTCGATCCCCTGGCTGAACATCCTGAATTGGAGCGGCATCGAGGTAACGCGCGACTGGGGTGTGATCGTGGGGCTGATGCCCGTGCTGCGGGCTTTCCTGGCTATGGTAATTATCGTGCGCTGGCTTGTCCGCAGCAACAAGATGCGGCGCATGCTGGTAGCCTATGTTTTTACGGTCGTTGTGTTTACCTACATTTCGGGGCTGGTCTTTTATGAGTACGAGGAGGCTGTCAATCCCAAATTGCACGGTTTCGGCAACGCGCTTTGGTGGGCCTGGATGAATGTGACGACCGTCGGGGCCGAGATCTTCCCGGTTACAGCCATCGGCAAGATTTTTTGTGTCATGTTGCCGTCGTTGGGCATGATGTTCTTCCCGATATTCACTACCTACGTCTTGCAGGAGTATACGCATAAGAAAGAGGTCGATCAATAGATCGGCCTCTTTTTTTTGTAGATACTTTTCGGGGTGTATTTTTGTTTGCTCCTGCCGCTCGAACAAGCTCGGAAACGAGCTTTTTTGATGCCTGGCGACGGAAGCCGTTATTTGCTGTTCTTCAACAAATCGCGGATTTCCGCAAGCAGCAGTTCTTCTTTGGTGGGGGCGGGCGCAGGGGCCGGAGCCGCCTCTTTTTTGCGGATCAATTTGTTCATCAGCTTGACCATCAAAAAGACGCAGAAAGCCAGGATCGTGAAGTCTACGCATTGCTGGATGAAGGCGCCGTAGTTCCAGTAGATGGGTTCTGCCGCTGCGGCCGGCGTTCCGGCAGCCGGATTGCCCGTTACCACGCTGCCCACGCTTTGCACGGCGCTGGAAGTCACGTCGCGCATTTTCGAAATATCCACGCGCAGCCGCGAGAAGTCGGTGTTGCCGAGCAGCGCGCCGATCGGGGGCATCAGAATGTCGTTGACCAGCGATGCGACGATCTTGCCGAAAGCACCGCCGATGATTACGCCCACGGCCATGTCCATTACATTGCCTTTGATGGCGAACTCTTTGAATTCCTTGAAAAATGCCATAACAGATTTTGTATTTAACCTCTGCATGGAATAGCAAATCGGGTGCAGAAATTCTTTTCCGCACCCGATTCGTTTCGCTTATCGCTGTTTTTATTCGATTTCGAGCAATACGGCGTCCGTAGGTACCGTCTGACCTGGCTCGACGAGGATCTGCTTTACCTTGCCTGCATAGTCTGTCGTGATGGAGTTTTCCATTTTCATGGCTTCGAGCACGACCACTTCGTCGTTGGCTTTGACGGTATCGCCCACCTTGACGAGCACCTCGATGATGCGGCCCGGCAGGGGCGCGTTCACGGTGTTGCCCGTGATGGCGACCGCCGGTTGTGCTTCGGCATCCGGAGCCGCTGTCGGCGTTGCGGCCGCAGCAGCCGGCTTCTGGGCTTCATAAGCCTTGACTTTCATGTCGGTAAGGAATTTCTTCGCCACCAGCGGGAAGAGTTCCAGCAACAACACCTCTTTCTCCGTGGCGGCCAACTTCGCACCGCCGGCCTCGGGCAGCTCCGGATTGGGCTGCATCTGGTATTTCGACGTGTCGTAGGGCGTTTCCTCGCGGATGCCGCATATCTTGAACCGGAATTCGGGGTCGATCTTCACGGGAGTCTTGCCGTATTCGCCTTTGACCAAGCCCACGAACTGCGAACTCTTGTTCGAGTACATCGGGCGTCCTGCCTTTTCGTCGAGCGCGCAGTTCACGGCCTGGGCGCCGACGATCTGCGAGGTCGGCGTTACCAAGGGCGGCAGACCGGCAGACAGACGCACCGAGGGAATCAACTCCATGGCGCGAGGCAGAATCTCTTCGGCCTTGAGCTGCTGGAGCTGGGCCACCATGTTGGAATACATGCCGCCCGGGATTTCAGCCTTCTGCACCAACTCGTTGGGGGCCGGGAAGCCGAAATGAGCCTCGATCTTGCGGCAGGCGTCGATCGTGGCCTGCTCGTCGTCGGCCTTGGCCGCGCGGATCGCTTCGTCGAAGAGCGCGTCGATCTCGGCGGGCAGCTTGTCGGTCAGCGGGTTGAACGGTTGGGGTTCGGGTTTCTCCGTGCCGAAGACCGACTGGTTCAACTCCTTGCGGATGTCGCGCAGCTGGGTGTTGATCTTGGCTACGGCCTCCATGTTCACGCCCGTGTCGATGCCGAGCTTCTGGCAGAACAGGTATACCAGTTCGATGGCCGGAGCGCCCGTGCCGCCGCCGAAGTACCAACAATTGGTGTCCACGATGTCCACGCCTGCGACGATTGCCGCCAGCACCGAAGCCAGGCCGTAGCCCGGGGTGCAGTGGGTGTGGAAGTCCACCGGAATCGAAAGGTGCTGCTTGAAGAGTTTGACCAGCGTGGCAACGCGGCGCGGCGGAATAAGACCCGACATGTCCTTGATCGTGATCATGTCGGCGCCCAGCGCGGCCATCTGTTTGGCCTTGTCCAAGAAATAGGCGTCGGTAAAGACCGGAGCGGGCTTTTTCTTGCCCAACAACTTCTGGAGGAAGCCCGGTTCGGGATATTTCGGGTCGACAGTGTAGCAGACGGCGCAGTCGGCGATGCCGCCGTATTGCTTGACATATTTGATCGTCGACTTCACGTTATCCACGTCGTTCAGCGCATCGAAGATGCGCATGATGCCCAGACCGCTCTCGATGGCGTTGCGGCAGAATCCGTCGATGATCTCGTCCGTGTAGGGCGAATAACCGAAAAGATTGCGGCCGCGCGAAAGCGCTGTGAGTTTCGATACGCTGCCCACGGCCTGGTGGATGGTCTCCAGACGCGTCCAAGGGTTCTCGTTCAGATAACGCATTACCGAATCGGGCACGGCGCCGCCCCAGACTTCCATTGCATAGAAGTTCGCTTCCTTGTAATAGGGCAGGCAGCGGTCGATTTGCTTCTGGGTCATGCGGGTGGCGAACGAAGATTGTTGTCCGTCGCGCAGTGTAAGGTCTCTGATTTTAAGTTTTTTAGCCATACAAATCTATGGTTTGAAATGTTTCGTTTCTCGATGTTCGAGGTGCTGTTCGGCAAACAAAAATAAACAAACGCGCCTAACTTTCCAACTAATCGATGCGTTTTTTACCGATCGGGGGCGCCGGGGCGTCGAAATTCGCACATTGGCTTTGCTGAAGATTGAAGACACTCACGCTCGGCAAAATGCAAGCGCACATGGTTTCGCTTATTCGAACTTTGGCTTCGCCCAAGATACTCACGCTCGGCAAAATGCAAGCGAGCTTGCTTTTGCCCTCGCTTATTCGTATCTTTGTCATCGTTTTTATGTTTATTCGCAAACACTCTTGCGGCCTGCGGGGATGTTTGTGGGCTGTTGTCGGCAGTGGCCTGCACAGCTCGATAAGCCGCGGCCGCCGATGAAATTTATTGGTTGTTCCGATCTGAAGCGTGTCCGTGTTTTTTTTAGGTTGCAATGTTGATAGTTCTATGACTCCGATTGCTGTCATCCTCACGGTTTTAGGTTATATCGCCGTGCTGTTCCTCGTCGCCTGGCTGTCGGGCCGGCGTGCGGACAACGCCGGCTTTTTTACCGGCAACCGCCGCACACCGTGGTACATGGCCGCTTTGGCCATGATCGGCGCCGCCATGTCGGGCGTCACGTTCATTTCGGTGCCCGGCTCGGTCGCCGTCGATTCGTTTTCCTACATGCAGATGGTCGCCGGATTTACCATCGGACAGTTCATTGTGGCTTTCGTGCTGGTGCCCATGTTCTACCGGCTGAAAGTCGTGTCGCTCTACCAATATTTCGACGAGCGCTTCGGCACGGTTACCCATCGGGCCGGTGCCTGCTTTTTCTTCGTTTCCAAGATGCTGGGGGCTGCCTTGCGTGTCTATGTCGTTTGTGCCGTCATGCAATTGCTCGTTTTCGATCACTACGGGCTGCCTTTCTGGTTCAACGCTGCGATTACCGTGCTGCTCGTGTGGCTTTATACGCGGCAAGGGGGCGTGCGGTCGTTGATATGGACCGATACGCTCAAGACGCTCTGCCTGGTCGGCAGTCTGGTGCTGACCATCGTTTTCATCGCCCGGACGCTGGGGGCGGATGGCGGCGGAGCGATGCACGAAGTTGCTGCATCGCCCATGTCGCGTATTTTTTTCTTCGACGATCCCGCTTCGGATCGTTATTTTTGGAAGATGTTCATCGCGGGCATCGTCGTACTTGTCGCCATGACCGGCCTCGATCAAGACATGATGCAGTGCAACCTATCGTGCCGCACGCCGCGCGATGCCCAACGCAATATTGTTTTGACCGCTTTTTGTCAGATCGTCGTGATCCTGCTTTTCCTCGTGCTGGGCGTGCTCCTATATTTATATGTTGATCGTGCCGGGCTGGCGCTTCCGCCCAAAAGCGACCAGCTTTTTTCGCTGGTGGCTGTCGACGGCGGTCTGCCGGCTGTGGTGGGCATCGTTTTCGTGCTCGGGCTGATCTCCAGCACCTATTCGTCCGCCGGATCGGCCCTGACGGCGCTGACGACCTCCTTTACGGTCGATCTGCTCGACGGCCCGGCGCGCTTCGGCGAGGTGCGGCTTACCCGTGTGCGCCGCTGGGTGCACGGGGCGATGGCTGTTTGCATGGCTGTCGTGATCCTTGGGGTGGGGTACTTCGCCGACGACAACGCCATCAATCTGTTTTTCCGTATTGTAAGCTATACTTATGGCCCGATTCTGGGGCTGTTCCTTTTCGGCATGTGCTCGCGGCGGCGTGTGCGCGACCGGTGGGTGCCGCTCGTGGCGCTTGCCGGCCCGGTGTTCAGCGCGCTGTTGCAGTATGCCGCGGTCCAATGGTGGGACTACCGCATCGGGTTCGAACTGCTGGTCTACAATGCGCTTTTCGTGATGGCGGGGCTGTTTTTGCTTTCCATAGGATGCGAAAAGGCGGACAATGTTGCGGAAAAATCGTAACTTTGGGGCATAAACATTTTTTGTTATGTCTCTCGAACAGCAGATTTCCAAGGGCATCATGGATGCCATGAAGGCCAAGGACGCCGTGCGTCTTGCCGCCTTGCGCAATGCAAAAAAGTATATCATCGAAGCCAAGACTTCCGGGCCTGGAATTACGGAACTGCCCGATGCCGATGTGCTGAAGATTCTTGCGAAACTCGCCAAGCAGGGAACCGATTCAGCCGCCATCTTTACGCAGCAGAATCGCCCTGATCTTGCCGAGGAGGAGCTGGCGCAGGTAGCCGTTTTTCAGGGCTTTCTGCCCAAGCAGCTTTCGTCCGAAGAATTGACTGCCGAAGTCGAGGCCGTTATAGCCGAGGTCGGAGCTACCTCCATGAAAGATATGGGCAAGGTAATGGGCGTGGCCTCGAAGCGGCTGGCCGGCCGTGCCGATGGCAAGGACATTTCAGCCAAAGTCAAGGAGTTGCTGGGGTAGGACGGCTTTCATGCAACGGCGGCTGACGCTTCTTAATGTGCGGGCCGCAGTGCAGGACTGCCATGACTGCCAACAGGCTGGGCGGTTTTACTTACCCAGCCGGATCGAATACAGCAAATATGTGAAGGAATGTGCGAGCGTTCCGATAAAAATCGTGTAGTTCTATGCGTCTGTCCGAATTGTTTCATCGCAATCTGAAAAGCATTGCCATGCCGTTGGCTATGGTCGTCGGGGCGCTGCTGTGTCGTCCTGCCACGGCGCTGGAAGAGTGGTCGGGGCGGATGATTACACCGACGCTTATCTTCCTGATGCTGTTCGTCACATTCTGTCGTGTACGGCCCCGCGAAATGCGTTTCTCGATGCTCCATGTGTGGCTGTTGCTTTTTCAGCTGGCAGCGTGCGCCGCGGTCTATTTTATTTTGTTGCCTCTCGATGCGACGGTGGCGCAAGGAGCGATGATCTGCGTGCTGGCACCCGTCGCCATGGCGGCTGTGGTCATTGCCGGCATGCTGGGGGCCAACGTGGCGACGGTGGCGTCTTTCAGTCTGGTGTGCAATATGGCCATTGCGGTCATTGCGCCGGCGGTGCTTACGTTCGCCGGTACGGGTGTCTGTTCGTTCGTCCAGATTCTTTCGCGCATTGCGCCGCTGCTGATCATGCCTTTCGTCGCCGCTCAGTGCTGCCGGTTCGTTGTGCCCCGATTCGCCGGTTGGGTGGGGGCGCACGGCCAGATTTCGTTCTACATGTGGCTGGCGGCTCTGATCGTCACGATCGGCCGTACCACGGCTTTCATCATCGACTTACGCGATGTTTCGCGGTCTGTGGAGTTGTGGCTCGCTCTCGTGGCTCTGGCGATTTGCCTTATTCAGTTCGTCGTCGGTCGGCGCATCGGGCGCCGGTTCGGCGATCCCGCCGCCGGAGGACAGTCCCTCGGACAAAAAAATACTGTCCTCGCCGTATGGATGGCCCAGTCGTTCCTCGATCCCATTTCCTCCATCGCTCCTACGGCCTATATTGTCTGGCAGAACTTCGTGAACAGCTATCAAATCTACAAAAAGGATAGAGAAACAAAGAAAGATTAAATATAAATCTGTCGGTTGGGGCGGTGGTGTCATATCTATTGACATCGCCGTTTTCAGTATGTGAACCGAGTACGGATATGTTGATTTTTTATTCTCTTCCGGTTATCGCTTTCAGGAGCTTTGGCGTATAACGTCTCAAAAGGTAGAAACTCAATAAAAGCATGGCTAAAGTGGCTGCAACTGCCGAAATGTAAATCGAAAGCATGCCGAAATCTGTAGCCGGGCGGAATATGGAGAACAAAAGTTTCAGACAATTACCGCATATTAGGGCGTGGGCGATATAAATAAAAAAACTCGAAGATGCGAGGAAAGGGCTGACTTTGCAGACGTGATGTGCTAATAGCCAGGAGGATGTGTTGTAGGCAAAGAACAAGCCTGCAACAACATTCAATCTTTTGATCGTATCCGAAGCATTGGGAAAATAATGTACAGACCAAACGAATAGTAAAGCCAACAGCGGGTAGAGCAATAGGGATGCCTTGAAGAAACGGCTGAATTCGTGCATCATATCTTTTTTGTTTACACTCATGTATGCACCCCATGAAAAGAAGAAGAAAGCGGTCAGCAATTGATAGGCGTGTCCGAAGTCCCGATAAGCTAAAGCAAACCACAGACCGCCCAACATCCATACAAAATAGCAGCGTGTATGGTTCAATATCCGATAAAGTATGGGTGTGCACAATATTACGATCATCAAATCCCGAATAAACCACAAAGGAACGTCAGCCGGATAGATAGCTGCCGAAGCCGCGTCATCTACAGACGCAGGCATTGTCAATATGCCTTTTGAGTTGTCCCAAAAGGTTTCCAATATTGCCGACAGACTGAAGTCGAAGTGAACTTTATGAAGATTGGGGAAAAGAGACGAAAAGCATGGAAGATGCAGGAAGAATGCTTTCAAAACGAATATTGTATTCCATATTACGTAGGGAATCAATAAAGTTTTTACTCTGTTTTTTAGTTTCTGCAAGTATTTTTCTTTGGTCAGTTCCACACCCCAAAAGAATACGAACCCAGAAATGAAAAAATATATCGGCACGCTCTGTCCTCGAAGAAACCCGTCTATAAAGTGGTTCACTTCTAATAGAACAGGTGCATCGGCCAGCGAGATGGAAACTCCTTGCAGCTTGAATCCGGACGTGCTGAATGTGTGGATGACCAACACGACTACCGCCAAAGGGAAGCGCAACAAATCTAAACTTTGTGAGCGCAAATCGTTTTTGTCCATGAATGTCTTCGAGTCTTTCCAGTTCCTCAAAGACTTTCTCCCTTATTAAAACCACGAAGCGTGGAACTGCAATGCCACGTCTTAACTTGAAGGTCGTAGGAAACCTATAGATGCAGATGTAGTAATAGCAGCCCACGCTAAAGCGTGAGAACCACTATGCCATCCTTGCATCTAATTGAAAATTTCCTACGTTTTCAAGTTACAAGATGAGCATAACGCTTCTTCTCAATATGTCTGGAAAGAGCGGACTCTATCCGAATGCAAAAATATAAATATTATTTCAAAGTAGCTCCTTATTGTCCGGAACGATTAATAATATTCATATACGGTCGTGATCGACACCGGTTCCTTGTCGGGGTGGATGTCCTTGTCGTATAGGATGTTGTAGGTGCAGGTAACTACTTTCCCCGAATATTCGTAGGTGGTGACCGAGGAGGTGCCGTTGACTGGTGCGGTGCATACAGCCGAGAGTCGTCCTTGTTCGTCGTAGATGTGATCCGTTGCGGTCTGCTGGCTTTCTATGAGTTTGATTCTCGATGACACATGGCCGGTGCGATTGAAATAGAGACCGTCGACGAGTTTCTCGCCCCCGGGCAGGTTGCGGTCGCCTGCGAATTCTGGGACGATCGCTGCATTCAGGCTGTCGATTTCCGAATGGAGGCAGGTTATTTCTTCTTGCAGGTTCGAGATGTCAGCCCGCAGTGCGTGTATCGTGTTCTCCAATTCTTGATCGGCAAACGGTGCCTTTTCGGCACTCTTCCTGCCGTAGAAATTGATGGCCAGTCCGATGGCGAATGCCGTAAGCAGGGCGGCCGTTTGCAAGATGTAGGGTTTCATTTTGCGTCAGAGTTCGTATTGCGTTATTTCCGGAAAATAAAATACACGGCCAATACCAAGCAGGCGAATCCTGCCAGGTGGTTCCAGCGGAGCGAATCGGACTTCATGAAGACCAGTGCGAAAAGGGTAAAGACCGACAGCGAAACCACTTCCTGGATCACTTTCAACTCCCAGATCGAGAACGGGCCGCCGAACTGGGCTGAGCCGATGCGGTTGGCCGGCACCTGGAAACAATATTCGAAAAGGGCGATGCCCCAACTCAACACCACGATCGCCGCCATGCCGAAGCGTTCCAAGCGCGATTTGAATGCGATATGTCCGTACCAGGCCAGTGTCATGAACGCGTTCGACACCACCAACAGCCCCACGGCAGCGATTCCTCGTAACATCCTATTGCAAGATTGCGCCGAGATCGTCGATGTCGGCATAGGTGTCTATGATCGTGTCGGCAGCAGTTTCCGACGACAGCACTTCGCGCGGCAGGGTGGTGGTCAGCACCACGATCCGGCCCGCTCCCGCACGTCGGGCCGCTTCGATGCCCGCGCGGGCGTCTTCGAATACGACGCATTCCGACGGATTCAGTCCCAGTTCAGCCGCGGCCGTCAGATAGATTTCCGGATCGGGCTTGCAGTGCGTTACCCGGTCGCCCGAGACGATCTGTTCGAAGAAGGCGCCGATGCCGCATTTCTCCAGCACGAAATCCACGTTCGTGCGGCAGCCCGACGAGCCGACCGCACAGCGTATGCCCGCTTCGTGCAGCTGCTTCAGCAGGGTGGCCAGCCCCTCGACCGGACGGATCGTCGGTGCATAGATTTCGCGATAGATCGCCTCCTTTTCTTCGGCCAGCGCCGCCAGTCCCTTTTCGCGGATGATCTCCTCGGGCATGATTTGGCGCATGATGTCGTCGTTGCCCATGCCGAATACGCCCGTCAGCTTCTCCTGCCATCCCTCCACGTTGTAGCGGGCGCAGAATATTTCGAATGCCTTGACGTGTACGGCGCTGTTGTCCACCAGCGTGCCGTCCATGTCGAACAATGCCCCTTTTATCATCGGTTTGCAGTTTTTGTGTTGCAAAGGTAGTGATTTTTTGCGTCCGGCCAGTCGATGGGCATGCGTTTGTGCAAAAAATGGCGTACATTTGCGCCACTCAATCATCGCTAACATGGCGCATACGAAAATCGAAAAGACCAACGCCGCCCGTCTGCTCGACCGGGCCGGGATCGCCTACGAGCTGGTGCCCTATCGGGTCGACGAGGAGCATCTGGCGGCCGTGCATGTGGCCGAACAGCTCGGAGAGCCGATCGAATGCGTCTTCAAGACGCTTGTTTTGCGGGGCGACCGGAACGGACTTTTTGTCTGCGTCGTGCCGGGCGATCACGAGGTCGACCTCAAGGCGGCGGCACGGGTTTCAGGCAACAAGAAGGCCGACCTGATCCCCATGAAAGAGCTGCTGCCCGCTACGGGGTATATTCGCGGCGGGTGTTCGCCCATCGGGATGAAAAAGGCGCTGCCAACATTCATCCATGTTTCGGCTGCCGAACATCCGTTCATCTACATCAGTGCCGGCGTGCGGGGGTTGCAGCTGAAGCTCGCCCCGCAAGATTTGATGGCATTCGTCCGCGCCACGCCGGCCGATCTCAGCCGTCAGGCGCAATAGCGGGGTGCCGATCAGATGCCCGGCCCGTTCATCGCCAGAATCCAGGCGTTCAGATAGGTCGCATAAAGCAGCCAGCAGAGATACGGGACGAAAAGCCACATCGCGTCCTGGCGCACCTGCCGGCTGCGAGCCATGTAAAGCACGACCAAGGCGTCGAGCACCACGATGTCGATCATGCCCAGCAGCGGGCTGCGGCACAGGAAGAAAAGCAAGCTCCACAAAAAGTTGACTTCCAGCTGAATGCCCCATATCGTCATTGTTTCATGCTGCGGCCCGCCCGGCGCCGTCAGAACGCGGCCGGCCGAGATGCCCATCAATATGTAGATGATGCCCCACGCGATCGGAAAGAGGATGTTGGGCGGCGTGCCTGCCGGCTTGAGCAGCGCGGGGTACCATGCGGTCATCGCATCCCGTTGCAGCCAGCCGGCCAGTGCGCCCACACCCAGGCAGAGGATTATCGGCCAGATATAGGCCCAGGGGGAACGACGGAACCACGGCAGGGGTGCCGGAGGTATCTCGGCAGCAGCTCTGCGTTCGTTGCGCTGGCCGAGGTAGGCCAGCGCAAGCATCGGCATGACTTCGAAACCCCGCCGGACAAGTTGGTTCATCTTTTTGCGGCGCAGCAGGTTGATCGTTGTGGCGGCTATGCTGATGCCTGTCAGCAGGCAGGCCGTTGCGCGGATGGCGAATGCACGACGTTGGGCCGATGCGTCCTGCGGGGAGGTGGGTTGCGGGGTTTTGTTCATGGTGCAAACGAATATTTTCGGGGTTCGCGCGGCAAAAAGGGTGCCGGGGCATCGTGCGCTGCCAAGAATTTGTCCGCTACGAGGGGCGAAGCGACATTTTGGCTTTCGATTGTGAGCGACAAGCCGATGAATTGTGTATCTTTGTCCCAAGAGAGGCCGCGGCCCGATTTTTCTTACGAACGATTGCATGTTATGAAACCTCGATTGATAGCCATCGTCGGCACCAACGCTTCGGGCAAAAGCGCCGTGGGGTTGGAACTTGCCCGGCGTTACGGCGGCGAAATCCTTTCGGCCGATTCGCGGCAGATCTTGCGCGGTTACGATCTTTGTTCGGGCAAGGTAACCGCCGAAGAACGGCAGGCTGTGCGGCATCATCTGCTGGACATAGCCGATGCCGGCACTTATTTCTCGCTGGCCGACTACCAGGCGCAGGCTTATGCGGCCATCGACGATATTGTGGCCCGGGGCAAGGTGCCGTTTCTTGTGGGCGGTACCGGGTTGTATGTCAATGCTGTTGCCGACGGTTACGAACTGGTCGACGCCGGGCCGGACGACGCATTGCGCCGACGGCTGGAGGGTATGAGCGCCGAAGAACTGGTGCAGCTGCTTCGGGAAAAGACTGCCGAGGTGCCCGAATTCCTTGATCTCAACAACAAAAAACGGTTGGTGCGGGCTTGCGAAGTGTTGCTTTCGGGACGTTCGCTGACCGAAACCCGTGCTTGCAGTCCGCGGTGCGACGTGCTGAAGATCGGCGTGACCTGGGAGCGTCCTTTGTTGCGGCAGCGCATCGAGGAGCGGTTGCGCAAGCGGCTGGAGCAGGGTATGATCGACGAAGTGAAGCAGGGACTCGATGCCGGTGTCGGCTACGATGTGTTCTACAATCTTGGACTGGAATATCGTTTCATCGCGCGTTATCTTAACGGCGAGTTCGGCAGTTATGACGAGTTCGTCGAGAAACTCAGGATTGCCATCGGGCAGTTCGCCAAGCGGCAAATGACCTGGTTCCGCAAGGATCCGTCGATCCATTGGCTCGACATGCACGGCGATCCCGTTGCCGAGGCTTCGCAGTTGATCGAAGCTTTCTTGGAAATAGGATGATCTTGTTGCAGAGTTGCGACTGCCGTATCTTCCAAATCCGGTTTCAAATAAAAATGCGACCCGCAGGTCGCATTAGAAAGTTTTCAAAAGACGTATCCCGAGGTATTTACCTCCGGAACAGGTTTAGTATTCCTCCTCGTTGAAGAAGAAGTCGTCTTTCGAGGGGTAGTCGGGCCAGATATCTTCGATCGATTCGTAGATATCGCCTTCGTCTTCGATTTCCTGCAAGTTTTCGAGTACTTCGAGCGGTGCTCCCGAGCGCACCGCATAGTCGATCAGTTCGTCTTTCGTCGCGGGCCAAGGGGCATCCTCAAGTTTCGATGCCAGTTCAAGCGTCCAGTACATAATATCAGTTTTTTTGAGTTTACGCAATCGTTGATCCGCCCGGCGGCCGATCTTGCGCCTTGCGGCGCGATTTTGCAAAAGTATAAAAAAAACGATAAAAACAAATTTTTTCGAAATTATATCTTACTGCCGGGGGACGGCTACGGCACGCGAAACCCCGAAATGGGCGTAGCGGCTGCCGCAGGTGGGCGGAGTTTTCCAGCCGCGGCCGAACGAAAAAGGAACTCTGTCGGATTTGCCGAATTTTTCAGGACGACGGGTGCACCTTCGATGGAGCGGATGTCCGAAGACGTATTCGGGGCGTGCGCCGTTTGGAGACCGTGTTGTCTGAGGCAGGGCGTTGTGAGATGGGGCGGTTTCTTACGGAATCCACAGCGTTTCGTCCACTCGATAGTAGGCGGTCAACGTGCGGCCCAACAGATAAAAGTAGTCCGAAAGCCGGTTTAGCCAGGTCAGCGCCGTGGCATCCACGCCATGTTCCTGGTCGGCCCGCAGCGCCGCCCGTTCGGCCCGGCGGCAGATCGTGCGGCAGATGTGGCAGAGCGAAACCGCCGCATGGCCGCCCGGCAGGGTAAATTTGTCGATGGGCGGCAGTGCCGCTTGCATGGCGTCGATCCGCTGCTCCAGTGCTTCCACGGCGTCGGGCGCCAGCGGCTGCACGTGGGAGCTGCCCGCTTCGCCCACGGCCAGCAGCGCTTCGACCGTCATCAGGCGGGAAAGGATGCGTTTCAGGTCTTCGTTCGGCTCCGATAAGCCCGCATCGCCGCGCAGACGATCCGAAAGCAGCGCCACGAATGCGGCCAGTTCGTCGACCGTGCCGTAGGCTTCCACTCTGCTGTCGGTCTTGAAGACCCGTTCTCCTCCGATCAGGGAGGTCATGCCCCGATCGCCCGTCTTGGTATATACTTTCATAATATGAAGTGCTGTTTCGGCAAATGATTGTTGAACAGCAGCAGATAGGCCCGATTGTCCACCGACGTGGAGCGGTGCGTGGCCACGATCTGCCGGCATAGTGCGCGGCGTTCGGATTCGGCGTTGGGTTCCAGTATCGCCAGAGTCGCCCCCGTGCGTAGGGCTGCAGCGTTCAGAGCCAGCAGCTCGGCCCGCGGCACGTCGTGCGTCGCTATGCAGAATGCCGCATCCGCACGATTCAGGCCAAACGTGCCGTATCCCGCATGAATCGCCAGATTCTGCAACTGCATGGCCCGGCGTTCGCTCACTCCGGCTGCCAGCAGGGCTTCGTAGAGCGTGCGGTCGCCCGGCAGCAGGGTCGTGCGCATGAAGACTTCGCGGACGATCGCATAGACGAAAGGCGAGTGCACCCCGTGTCCCCGGAAGTGGCGCGCGCGCGTCAGACGGATGCCTGCGGCGGCAAGTCGCGCCGTCCATCCCGGTTTCCATTGAGACAGTGCGATCTTCATCGTCTTATTTTTTGAGCATGCCCGCCAGCCGGCCCGTCGAGAAAGCGATCTGGAGGTTGTAGCCGCCTGTGTTGGCGTCCAGGTCGAGCACTTCGCCGGCGAAATACAACCCCTGGACTTTCAGCGATTCCATCGTGTGGGGATTCACTTCGTCGCAGCGCACGCCGCCGGCCGTTGTCACAGCATATTCGAACGGGGCATAGTCCGTTATGGGGAACGTCATGCTTTTGAGCGTGCGGATCAGCCGGTCGATTTCGGCATCGGTCACTTTCGAAAGATAGTTTTTCGAATGGATGTCCAGCTCCTGCGCCAGGGGCATGACCAGCCCCTTGGGAACCAGCTTGCGCAGCAGTTCCCCGAAGAAGTCCGTCTTGCCCATTTCGGCACGTTCGCGGGCGATGCGTTCGCGCAGCATCTCTGCGGTCAGCGCCGGCTTGAGGTCGAGGACCAGTTTCACGCGCCGTTGTTCGATCAGCGCATCGACCGCATCGCGGCTTACGCGGAGCGCCACGGCCCCTTCGATGCCGCGTTCGGAGAATCCGATTTCGCCGAATTCTTCGCGCACGGGTTCGTTGTCGATGTAAAGCACCGCTTTGACGTTGCGCAGCAACAGGCCGTGCATGTATTTGATCTGCGGATGCGAGGAGACCAGCGGGGTCAGCGAAGGCCGCAGCGGTTCGATCGTGTGTCCCAGATCGGCCGCAAAGGCATAGCCGTCGCCCGTCGATCCGGTGGCGGGGTAGGAGACGCCGCCCGTCGCCACGATCGCCTGACGGCACTCTTCCTTGCGTTCGAAGCCTCGTTTGTTGATATAGCGGACGCCGAAAATCCGGTCGCCGAGCGTCAGAATGCCCGTGACCCGGGTTTCGTAGAGTATCTTCACTCCGTTCTCTACGCAATATTCCAGCAGGGCGTTAGCTATGTCCCAGGCCTTGCCGCTGTGCGGGAACACGCGTTCGCCGCGCTCTACGTCCAGTTTCACGCCCTGGCGTTCGAAGAAGCGGATCGTAGCCTTGTTGTTGAATGCAGCGAACGCCGGTGCAAAAAATTCGGCGTTCGTGCGTACTTGTTGTGCGAATTCTTCGGCCGGACGCGCGTTGGTCACGTTGCAGCGTCCCTTGCCTGTGATGCGTACCTTGCGGCCCGACTTCTCCATCTTTTCGAGCAGCAGCACCCGTTTCCCGGCGTGCGCCGCCGTGCCTGCCGCCATCATGCCCGCGGCTCCGGCTCCGATGACGATCACGTCGTAGGGGCGTCGTTCTTCAGGTTGTTTTGTTTCGGTTTGTTCCATACGGACGCAAATATACGGATTTCGCTATTCATAATCCACAATCGCCCGCTAAAAAAGTCATTCCTGTTTGTCGAAAAATCTGTTGGTGTATTTTCGATTCTTGATTTTTAATCGTATTTTTGCGCCCGTTCTAAACGTTCTACCTATGTTGAGCAGAAGATTACTTCGTATAAAGGTTGTCAAGGCGTTGTTCGCCCATTTCAAGTCGGATTCCGACAACATGATCGCTTCGGAAAAGACGCTCATGGCTTCCGTCGACAAGGCCTACGATCTTTATTTCCAGATGATGTTGCTGCCTGTCGAACTGGTGCGCTACGCCGGGCAGCGTTTGGAGATGGCCAAGACCAAGAAGCTGCCTACCTACGAAGACCTGCACCCCAACACCAAATTCGTCGACAACGTCGTGCTGCGCATCATGGCCAACAGCGATGCCGTGAACGACTATGCTGCGGCCCGCAAGCTGGGCTGGGAGCGTTATCCCGATCTGATCCGTACGCTTTATGGGCGTCTCGTTGAGAGCGACTATTATAAGGAATACATGTTGCGCGAGGAACGGTCGTTCGACGAGGATCGCCGTTTTGTCGAGGATTTTTTCATCGAGATACAAAATTGCGACGAGCTGGACGACGTGTTGGAGGAGATGTCTGTTCTCTGGAGCGACGATCTGCCCTATATTCTGATTATGATCCAGCGAACGCTGTCGTCTCTGCGGCCTTCGCATGCCGAAATGAAGGTGCTGCCCAAGTTCAAGTGCGATGACGACCCCGAGTTCGTCAAGACGCTTTTCGAGAAATCGCTGGTCAACTACGACAAGTACCAGGAGCAGATCGAGAAGTTCACTTCCAACTGGGACGTGGAGCGTATCGTTTTCATGGACAACCTCATCATCGGCACCGCCATGTCCGAACTCATCGAGTTCCCATCGATTCCTGTCAAGGTAACCCTCGACGAATGGATCGAGATATCCAAGTATTACTCTACGCCCGGCAGCAGCACGTTCATCAACGGCGTGTTGGACAAGATCGTTGCGTCGCTTGCCGACCAGGGGCGGATCAAGAAATCCGGCCGCGGTTTGATTTAGCGGCGCCATGCTTCGTGTCGTGTTTCTTTGTTGGCTGGGCGTCGCTTTGAATGCCTGCGTTTCTCGGCCCACCCCGGTCGGATATGCGGGGCGCGTCGTCTCCTTGACCGATTCGTTGCTTGCCTGCGGCTGGAGCGATACCGTTCGTCTGGGGAAACTGCATTCCGGCGAAGTCGCCGTTTCTCGTTTGCAGATCGCCAACCATGCTCCGCAGGCTGTCGTCATCTCCTCGTTCGAGCGCAGTTGCGGATGCGTCGCTTTTTCGTTCGAGGAGTCTCCCTTGCTGCCCGGCCAGACCCGGGAACTGACCCTCACGTTCGATTCCCGCGGCTTGTGGGGCTGGCAATTCAAGAGTCTCGACATCCGTTTCGCCGGCGCAGCCCGGCCCTGGCGCATCTTCGTCGATGTCGATGTGAAGTAAGGGCGCGATCTGCTGCAAGTTCGGCCGGCCTTTTCGCCGAAGCTTCTGGCGCTTTCTCGGATGTCTCAACGGCAAGTTACCGATATTGTCGAATAAAAAACAGCGTTACTTGTTGGGCTGCAACAAATAACGCTGTTTTCGTGAACCGGTTGGGATCACAAAATGTCGTTGTGCGACAGACTGCGACAACGGGATACATTGCCATTCTTGATGGTAATATAACCCGTTAAAAAACAAAAAAGAGGAGAATTGATATTCTCCTCTTTCGTGAACCCGCTGGGGCTCGAACCCAGGACCCCAACATTAAAAGTGTTGTGCTCTACCAGCTGAGCTACGGATTCTCCGTGTCCCAATCGGGCATGGTTGCCGTTTTGGTGGTGCAAATGTAGAGATTATTTTTGTTTTACCAAAATAAAACGATATTTTTGTAGAAATCAAACGCAATTATTCGCAACCTACAAGTTCATACGTTTATGTGTAAAGCCTTAATCATCGGTGCCGGAGGCGTCGGTACGGTCGTTACCCAGAAGATCGCCGCCAATCCTGTCTTCACGGAAGTGATGCTCGCCAGCCGCACCAAATCCAAATGCGATGCCGTGGCCGCAGCCATCGGCGGCAACCGCGTCAAGACCGCCCAGGTCGATGCCGACAGCGTGGCCGAGTTGTGCGCGCTGTTCCGCGCTTTCAAGCCCGACATCGTTGTCAACGTTGCCCTGCCATACCAGGATCTCACGATCATGGACGCGTGCCTGGAGTGCGGCTGCAACTACCTCGACACGGCCAACTACGAGCCTAAGGACGAGGCGCATTTCGAGTATTCGTGGCAGTGGGCCTATCAGGATCGGTTCAAGGCCGCAGGGCTTACGGCGATCCTCGGCTGCGGCTTCGACCCGGGCGTCACGGCCATCTTCACAGCCTATGCCGCCAAGCACCATTTCGACGAAATCCACTACCTCGACATCGTCGACTGCAACGCCGGCAACCACGGCATGGCTTTCGCCACCAACTTCAACCCTGAAATCAACATCCGCGAGGTTACCCAGAAGGGGCGTTACTACGAGAACGGCAAGTGGGTCGTTACCGAGCCGCACGAGATACACCGTCCGTTGAACTATCCCGGCATCGGCGAGCGCGAATCCTACGTCATTTACCACGAGGAGCTGGAATCGCTCGTCAAGAATTATCCCACCATCCGGCGCGCCCGTTTCTGGATGACTTTCGGCCAAGAGTACCTCACGCACCTGCGCGTCATTCAGAACATCGGCATGGCCCGCATCGACCCGATCATCTACAACGGTGTCGAGATCGTTCCCATTCAGTTCCTCAAAGCCGTGCTGCCCGATCCCAAGTCGCTGGGCGCCAATTATCATGGGCAGACCTCCATCGGCTGCCGCATCCGTGGTGTCAAGGACGGTAAAGAGCGCACCTATTATATCTATAACAACTGCGACCACGAGGCCGCTTTCAAGGAGACCGGTACGCAGGCCGTCAGCTTCACTACCGGCGTGCCGGCTGCTTTGGGCGCTTCGATGTGGGCCAAGGGGCTGTGGCGCGGCGCCGGCGTCTTCAACGTCGAGGAGTTCGATCCCGATCCGTTCCTCGCCGAACTCGGCCCCCAGGGTCTTCCGTGGCACGAGTTGTTCGACGTCGATATCGAAGTGTAGCTCGTCGGCAGGAGGGGCATATCCCTCTGCCCGCCCGGAGTTTCCGGATTGTCGGACAAGCCCTCTCCGTATAGGAGGGGGCTTTTTGTGTAGAGACTGCCCGGATGCGGCGCCCGTCCGAACCTATGTCCGTTCGAACGCTTTGTTCGCCCGAACTCGCCGTCCATTCGAATCTGTCGGTCGTCCGGATGCTTTGTTTGCCCGAACTCGCGACTTATCCGAATCCGCCGGTCTTCTGCTCCGCACTCCGGCCGGCGTAGCCCGGTGTCCTTTTATTGGGTATAAATACTTATTTTTCCCTGCGTCCCGTAGGTTTTGTTCGCGATTTTGTTATTTTTGCATCTGTTTTTGAATTGATATTTCTTTTCGGATGATCGACTTCAGCAAGCTGCCCGCTCCATGTTATGTTCTCGATGAGAAGTTGTTGTACGACAACCTCGCCGTCATCGATCGCGTTCGCCGCGAATCGGGCGCCGAGATCATCGTAGCCCTCAAGGCGTGCGCCATGTGGAGCATCTTCCCCGAGTTGGCACAGCATTCCGACGGCGCCACCGCTTCTTCGGCCGCCGAGGCCCGGTTGGTCTTCGAGGAGTTCGGGTGCCCGGCCCATACCTATGCGCCCGTTTACAGCGAGCGCGATTTCGACGAAATCCTACGTTGCAGCGACCATATCACGTTCAATTCCGTTGCGCAGTTCGAGCGCTTCGGGCAGCGGGCGCTCATCAACGGCGTGTCGTGCGGATTGCGGGTCAATCCCGGATATTCGCCCGTCGAAACCGACCTCTATAATCCCTGCGTCGCCGGATCGCGGCTCGGCATCCCGCCCGAGCAGCTGGAGAGGCTGCCCGCCGGTGTCGAGGGGCTGCATTTCCACGTCTTGTGCGAGTCGCGGCCCGAGCATTTGCAAAAGGCGCTCGAAGCTGTCGAGGCACGCTTCGGGCATCTCCTGCCGCAGATCGGGTGGCTCAACATGGGCGGCGGCCACCTCATGACGCATGCCGATTACGATTGCGACGAATTGATCCGTATCCTCCGCGATTTCAAGGCCCGTTACCCTCGCTTGCGGCTCATCCTTGAGCCGGGCAGCGCCTTTACGTGGCGCTCCGGTTATCTGGTCGCCACCGTCGAGGACATCGTTGTCAACGGCGGCGTCAACACCGCCATGCTCGATGTGTCGTTCGCCTGCCACATGCCCGATTGTCTTGAAATGCCCTATAAACCCGCCATCGTCGGGGCGCACGAACCTGCCGAGGGCGAAAAATCGTGGCGCATGGGCGGCGCCAGCTGTCTGGCCGGCGACTTCTGTGGCGAATGGGCTTTCGACCGCGATCCGCAGGTCGGCGACCGCATCGTCTTCGAGGACATGATTCACTATACGATGGTCAAGACCACCATGTTCAACGGGGTGCACCATCCCGCCATCGTCATCGTCCGCCGCGACGGAAGCGTCGAAGTCGTACGCCGCTTCGGCTACGAAGATTTCAAAAACCGCATGTCATAACCGTAAACTTGAAATAAATGGAAAAATTTACGCCTACATCCTATACGCTTGCTTGCGTGGCCACGGGCCGGGAGTTCGAGGACGAGGGTTGGACGCTCGAAGACCGGGCCTGCAAAACGCCGTCGCTCGTGCGTACCAAGTATGCCCGGACGCAGCTCGGCGTCAAGTCGCCCGAGTTCGGGCTTTACAAGTTCTGCGATTGGCTGCCCGTTCGCCGCATGCTCAAGGGGTCTTCGGCTCCTGTCACGTTCCGCAGCAAGGGGTTGGGTAAGTATCTCGGTCTGGAGAATCTTTGGATTACCTTCAATGGCTATTATCCCGCCGTCGGAGCTTCGATGACCACTTGTTCGTTCAAGGAGACCGAGGCTTATTCGGTCTGCGCCCGTGCCGCCGAGGATGAAAGCCGCGTGCTGGTCGTCGCTTCGGCTGGCAACACCGCCCGGGCTTTCGCCAAGGTTTGTTCCGACAACAACATCAAGTTGTTGCTCGCCGTGCCTTACGACAACATCGGTGCTTTGTGGTTCGACCAACCGTTGAATCCTTGCGTCAAACTCATTTCGTGCGAGAAGGGCGGCGATTATTTCGATGCCATCCATCTTTCCAACCTCGCCTTGAAAGGGCAGGGGTTCTATGCCGAGGGCGGAGCGAAGAACGTCGCCCGCCGCGACGGCATGGCCACCACCGTGCTGTCCGCCGTGACGACCATCGGCCGCATTCCCGACTACTACTTCCAGGCCGTCGGTTCCGGCACCGGAGCCATCGCAGCCTGGGAGGCCAACATGCGGTTGATCGAGGACGGACGTTTCGGCAGCAATACCATGAAGTTGATGGTGTCGCAGAATGCGCCTTTCGTTCCCATGTACGATGCCTGGCGTGCCGATTCGCGGGTCATGCTGCCCTACGACGACAACAAGGCGCGGCGCGATGCCGAGATCATCGATGCCAAGGTCTTGTCCAACCGGCGCCCGCCCTACGGATTGGTCGGGGGTCTCTACGATGCGTTGAAAGCTACCGGAGGCGATGTTTTCGTCGCCACCAATGCCCAGGCACGCAAGGCCGGCAAGCTCTTCCAGGAACTGGAGGGCGTCGATATTTATTCGGCCGCCGGTGTCGCCACGGCTTCGCTCATCAAGGCCGTCGCCGACGGCAAGGTCGAGAAGGATGCCACCGTCATGCTCAACATCACGGGCGGCGGCGAGCAGTTGTTCAAGCAGGGCAAGGAGCTTTGGTATTTGCAGCCCGATCTGGTTTTTCCGCTCGATCCCGATGTCGACGAGGTGGTCGCCAAGGTCGAAGAATTATTCAAGTAAAACTTTATATAGCATGCGAAAGTTACTTGTTGCGCTTGTTTTTGCGGTGTCGGTTGTCCCTGCCGTCGCTCAGCAGACTGCCGAGTTCGATTCGTCGGTCAACCGTTGGTTGAAGGCCAACCGCGGAAAGGCCTACCCCCGTTTCGCAGCCAGACAGGTGCGCGAGATCGCCGATAACATCATCGCTTACCAGAACACGGACGGCGGCTGGGCCAAGAACCTCGACATGATGTCTTGCGCCGATCCTGATTCGGTCATCATGTCGCTGACGCCGCGCTACCGCACCAGTACGCTCGACAATAACAACATCTATACCCAGATCGCCTATCTATCCGAAACCTATCGGGTTACGGGCGACAAGCGCTACCGCGACGCAGCCCGCAAGGGCGTGGAGTGGATCCTCGCTGCTCAATATCCCAACGGCGGCTGGCGGGGCTGGGACGTCGATGCCATCACTTTCAACGACAACGTTATGCCCGGCGTGCTGTGGTTGTGGCTGGATATTCTCGAAGGGCAGCCGCGCTATGCTTGGGTCGACAAGAAGCTGCGCACGCGCATCCGCCATTCGTGGGATCGGGGCCTCGATCTGCTGCTCCGTTGCCAGTGGGTGCGCGACGGCGTGAAAACCATCTGGCCGCAGCAGTGCGACCACGAGACCCTGCTCCCGGTCAAGGCCCGGGCGTTCGAGCTGCCCGGGTTGGTAACCAACGAGAGTACGACCGTCGTCATGCTGCTGATGCGTATCGAGAACCCTTCGCCCGAAGTCATCGACGCCGTGAAGTCGGCTGTCGCCTGGTTCGACCGCACGAAGATCGAGGGCAAGAAGATCGTTACGGTCTCCGTGCCCGAGGGATTGGCCGAAGATCCGAATATCAAGGCCGACCGGATTCTGGTCGACGATCCCGATGCCGCTCCCATCTGGGCGCGTTACTACGAATTGGATAGCGACGGCTTCTTCTTCGCCACCCGCGCGAGCGTCAAGGTCTATTCGTTGAAGGAGGTGCCGGCCGAACGGCGCTTGGGCTACGCCTGGTACGGCGTGTGGGGCAACTGGGTGTTGGATAAGTATCCCGCATGGCTTGCTAAAATCGAAAAGGTAAAATAAAGTTATAAAATCGGGGCGGTGTTTTACTTTGCGCCTGCTTTCGGTTCATCCTCTCGACGGTCAACATGAGTTTCGCAGCCGGACTTCGCGTTGACCGTCGTTTTTTGTTTCATTCCAATTCTAATCCAAGCATGAAAAAATCCTATCCGGAACAGATCTTCTGTTTCAAGCGCTGGAACCGCAAAGGCTGGTCGGCCTTCGCCAGTTTCCACCGTCTTGTCATGATCGGAGTGCTCTCGGTGGTGATGTCCATGCTCTTGCTTGCTACGCAACGCGCTTCAGCGCAGCCGGCCGACACCACCGTGGTGTTGCGCGAGCTGCGCATTGCCGAGGTCGGCATTTCAGGCCGCCGTTCGGCGGCCGTGCGCAACGTTGTGTCGCAAACCCCGCTTTTCGACCGGAAAGCGCAGGCCGCAGCGCCTTATCAGACGCTCGAATCGGCTTTGCGCACTGCTCCGTCGGTCGATATCCGCGAGCGCGGGGGCAAGGGTACGCAAGCCGACATCTCCATCCGCGGGGGTTCGTTCGATCAGACTATGGTGCTGCTCAACGGCATCGACTTTACCGATGCCCGCACCGGTCATCAATCCCATTCTTTGCCTGTCGACCTCGATTGCATTTCGGGCATTGAGTTGCTCGACGGCATCCCCGGTGTCGGGGCTTATGCCGGCGCCGTCAATATTCGCACGGCACCGCTCGCCGCACGTTATCTGCGGTTCGAGGGCGTCGGCGGGCAGTACGGTTATGCCTACGGCAACCTCTCGGGGGCCGTCACGGTCGGCGGCTTTACTGTCCAGACCGCCGTTTCTTACCGGCGCAGCGACGGTTACCGCCATAATACCGATTTCGACACATACAACGCTTTCGTCCGTGCCACGTACGAGACCCAGCAGGGGGGATTGTTCGATTTCCAGGCCGGTTATCAGCGCCGTTCGTTCGGTTCCAACGGGTTCTACGCCGTTTATAACCCCGAGCAGTGGGAGCGCACAACGACGGCGTTGACATCGTTAAGGTGGTTGCAGCGTTTCGGGCGTTTTTCGTTGGGCGCGGCGATCAGTTACCGCAAGAACTTCGACCGCTACGACTGGACGCGCGGTACGCCCATGAACCGGCACAATACCGACAACGCGGGGGCCAAACTTTGGGCCGATTGCGATTGGGCCGGCGGCACCACCACGTTGGGCGGCGATTACGCATTCAACCACATTTACAGTTCCAACCTGGGCGACTTGCTCGCCGTGCCCAACGGCCACTATACGCGGGCCAAGGCCCGGCATACGGGCAACCTTTTCTTGCGGCATTCTTGGCAGCGGGGGGCCTGGGATGCGGCCGCTTCGGGCGGCGTCAGCTTCACGCCCTACGGAGAAACTGCTTTGTGGAGTGTCGCCGGAGGTTATGCGCCTGCTCCGGGATGGCATGTCGGCGTCGGCGCCGCGCAGTCGATGCGTCTGCCGACGTTTACCGATCTTTACTATTCGTCGCCCGCCCAGATCAACAACCTCGACCTCATGCCCGAGAAGGCCGTCACGGTGCATGCCGGCGCCCGCTATGCCAAGGGGCATTGGAATGCTTCGGCAACGGCTTATTATCGTGCCGGGCGCGACATCATAGACTGGGTGTGGCATGCCGACGACGATCCGGTCGAGGCATGGCGCGGCAAATGGCATTCCGAGCAGTCGAGCGCACTCGACACCTACGGCGTCGAGCTGGCAGGAGGGTATGTCGCTGCCGACGGGTTTTTGCGGCGCGCGACCCTTTCCTATGCGTTCGTCTCCACCGATCGCACTTCGGATGTCATCGCCAAAAGCGCCATGGACTTTCTGCGCCATAAGGCGGCGTTGTCCGTCGAGGTGCATTTCCTGCGCCGCATGACGTTCGCCTTCACGGCGTCGGTCGCTCGGCGCAACGGCAGCTATACCGACTATCCCGTGTCCGGCGATGCGTCCGTGAGCGTGATACGCGATTACGAGCCTTATTTCTTGCTCGATGCGCGCCTTGCTTGGGAGAAAGGCATCTGCCGGCTCTATGTCGACGGCACCAACCTGACCGATGCGCACCATTGCGACATGGGCGGCATCCCGCTGCCCGGCGTGTGGGTCACGGGAGGCGTCGTGCTGACCATCGGGCGGCGTTGATCTCCCTTTTCCGGCTGCGTTTTCAGCCCGGAGCCGCAAGGCTCCGGGCTAATTGTTTTGGTGTCGCAAGGCGCCGTTGGGTTCAGAGTAGTTGTGCTTCTTGTTCGGGCCGGTTTGTTATGAATCTGCGGAATTCGTTGTTATTTTCCTAACGATCCTTGCTTTTTTCTGCCGGAAAACCGTTATATTTGTAGAGTACGGAGCTGGGCCGATGGCTGTCGTCGCGTTTTGAATCATTGAATCGAAAAAATCATAGCTATGGAGCAAAGAATCGTTGAGTGCGTCCCCAATTTCAGCGAGGGGCGCGATCAGGAGACGATCCGGCGGATCGTCTCGGCCATCGAACGTTCGGGTGGCGTCAAGGTGCTGGACGTCGATCCCGGCGAGGCGACCAACCGCACGGTCGTCACGTTCGTCGGATCGCCCGAGGCGGTCGTCGAGGCCGCTTTCCAAGGCGTCAGACAGGCGGCCGAATCGATCGATATGCGGCACCATAAGGGTGCCCACCCGCGTATGGGCGCCACCGACGTTCTGCCGTTGATTCCTATTTCCGGCATTACACTGGAGGAGTGCGCCGCCTTGTCGCGCGACTTGGCCAAGCGCATCGCCGACGAGCTGTCGATCCCGACTTATTGCTACGAGGCCGCCGCATTCAAGCCCGAGCGCAAGAACCTGGCCGTCTGCCGGGCGGGCGAGTATGAGGCGCTGCCCGAAAAGCTGGCGCATGCCGAGTCGGCACCCGATTTCGGTGCCCGGCCCTATGACGAGCGGATCGCTCGCACGGGAGCCACGACCGTCGGGGCGCGCGACTTCCTGATCGCTGTCAACTTCAACCTCAATACCACTTCTACGCGCCGCGCCAACGCCATTGCGTTCGACGTCCGCGAAAAAGGGCGCCCCGTCCGCGAGGGCAACCCCATCGTCGGCAAGATCGTCAAGGATGCCGAGGGCAATCCCGTCATGCGGCCCGGCACGCTCAAGGCCACCAAGGCCATCGGCTGGTTCATCGAGGAGTACGGCATCGCCCAGGTCTCGATGAACATCACAGACATCGCCGTCACGCCCTTGCATGTCGCTTTCGACGAGGTGTGCCGCAAGGCCGAGGCCCGTGGGGTGCGCGTCACAGGTACCGAGATCGTCGGCCTGGTGCCCAAACGGGCGCTTGTCGAGGCCGGTAAGCATTTCCTGCGCAAGCAGCAGCGTTCGACCGGCATCGCCGAGGAGGAGATCGTCCGCGTGGCCGTCAAGTCGATGGGGCTGGGCGATTTGAAGCCTTTCGTGCCCGAGGAGAAAGTGATCGAATATTTGCTGGACGCAGAGCGTGCCGGCAAGCGGCTTGTCGATCTGACCTGCAAGGCTTTTGCTCACGAGACGGCCAGCGAGTCTCCGGCGCCGGGCGGCGGATCGATTTCGGCTTATATGGGCGCTCTGGGCGCTGCCCTCGGGACGATGGTCGCCAACCTTTCGGCCCATAAGGCCGGGTGGGATGAGCGTTGGAAAGAGTTTTCCGACTGGGCCGACAAGGGGCAGGCCCTCCTCTCCGAGTTGTTGCATCTGGTCGACGAGGACACTGCTGCGTTCAACCGCATCATGGACGTCTTCGCCATGCCCAAGTCTACCGACGAGGAGAAAGCCGCCCGCAGCCAAGCGTTGCAAGCCGCCACGCTCTATGCTACACAGGTGCCGTTGCGTACGATGAAAGCCGCCTGCGGGGTCTTCGACCTTGTGCAGGCTATGGCCGCCGAGGGCAATCCCAATTCGGTTTCCGATGCCGGGGTGGGCGCTCTGGCCGCCCGCAGCGCTGTGCTGGGAGCTTGTCTCAACGTCAAGATCAACGCCGCCGGATTGAAGGATCGCGCTGCGGCCGATGCTCTCGTCGCCGAGGCCGAGGCGTTGGCCGTCGAAGCGCGCCGCCGCGAAGAGGAAGTAATAGCCATTGTCGAATCAAAAATCCAGTAGCATGACCGTTTCGGAATTTCAAGCCGACATCCGCGCAGGCATCCCCGACAGGCTGCCTGCCGCCAAACCTTATGATAAGCAGATCAACCATGCCCCGCGCCGCAAGGAAATTCTTTCGCCCGAGGAGCAGGTGCTTGCTTTGAAGAACGCCTTGCGTTACTTTCCTGAGAAGCACCACGCCGTGTTGGCTCCGGAGTTCGCCGAGGAGTTGCGCAAATACGGACGCATCTACATGTACCGCTTGCGGCCCGACTACGAAATGTATGCCCGGCCTATCGACGAGTATCCTGCGCAGTGCCGGCAGGCCGCGGCCATCATGATGATGATCCAGAACAACCTCGACAAGGCCGTAGCGCAGCATCCCCACGAACTCATTACCTACGGCGGCAACGGCGCCGTGTTTCAGAACTGGGCGCAGTACCGGCTGACGATGCAATATTTGTCCGAAATGACCGACCGGCAGACGCTCGTCATGTATTCGGGCCATCCGCTCGGGTTGTTTCCCTCGCATCCCGATGCGCCGCGCGTGGTCGTTACCAACGGCATGGTAATCCCCAACTATTCGAAGCCCGACGATTGGGAGCGGATGAACGCCTTAGGGGTGTCGCAGTACGGGCAGATGACCGCCGGATCGTACATGTACATCGGGCCGCAGGGCATCGTCCACGGCACGACCATCACGGTGCTCAACGCCGCCCGCAAGCGTTTCACGGCAGGGCGCAAGGATACGCGCGGCATGCTTTTCGTGTCGTCGGGTCTGGGCGGCATGTCCGGCGCGCAGCCTAAGGCCGGCAACATCTCGGGCGTCGTGTCGGTGATCGCCGAGATCAATCCCAAGGCCGCAACGAAGCGTTTCGAGCAGGGCTGGGTCGACGAACTGCATGAATCCCTGGATGAGTTGATCCCGCGTATCCGTCAGGCTGTCAGCAAGAAGGAGGTCGTCTCGCTGGCCTACGTCGGCAATGTTGTCGATCTCTGGGAGCGTCTTGCGGCCGAAGAGATCGCCGTCGATCTGGGTTCCGACCAGACGTCGCTGCACAACCCTTGGGCAGGCGGCTACTATCCCGTCGGGTTGAGCTACGAGGCTTCCAACAAGATGATGGCCGAGGAGCCGGCTCGCTTCCGCGAGTGCGTGCAGGAGTCGCTGCGCCGCCAGGCCGATGCCATCAACAAGCTCACGGCACGCGGCATGTACTTCTTCGACTACGGCAATGCTTTTCTGTTGGAGGCGTCGCGGGCCGGTGCGGCGGTCGTGGGCGAGGGCGGACGGTTCCGCTATCCCTCCTACGTGCAGGACATCATGGGGCCGATGTTCTTCGACTATGGGTTCGGCCCGTTCCGGTGGGTCTGCACTTCCGGCAAATCCGAAGATTTGGAGCTGACCGACCGCCTGGCCGCCGAAGTGCTGGAGGAGATCCGCCGCACGGCACCCGAGGATATTCGGGGCCAGCTCGACGACAACATCCATTGGATCCGCGAGGCCGGCCGCAACAAGCTGGTTGTCGGGTCGCAGGCCCGCATCCTCTATGCCGACTGCGAGGGGCGCACCCGAATCGCGCAGGCTTTCAACCGGGCCATCGCCGAGGGGCGCATTTCTGCACCCGTCGTGTTGGGGCGCGACCACCACGACGTGTCGGGCACCGATTCGCCTTACCGCGAGACGTCGAACATCTACGACGGGTCGGCCTGCACGGCCGACATGGCCGTGCAGAACGTCATCGGCGACTCGTTCCGCGGCGCCACGTGGGTTTCGATCCACAACGGCGGCGGCGTAGGCTGGGGCGAGGTCATCAACGGCGGTTTCGGCATGGTCATCGACGGTTCGGAGGACTCCGACCGCCGCATCCGCGACATGCTTTTCTGGGACGTCAACAATGGTATCGCCCGCCGCGGCTGGGCGCGCAACGAAGGCGCCTTGGCGGCTATCCGGCGCCAGATGGAGCGCACGCCCGAGCTGCGGGTTACCTTACCTAATCAAGCAGATGAGGATATGATACGTAATACGTTGAAAAACATATAATAAATTAAAGTTTATCTATGGAGCTTCATTATATTTCCGCCGAGCATCTGTCGATTGCACGTGTCCGCGAAATCGTCGAAAAGCATCTGCATCTCGCGCTTTCCGACGACGCACGCCGGCGCATCGTCCGCTGCCGCGAGTACCTCGACCGCAAGATGGAGAACCCCGAGCGGCCGATCTACGGCATTACCACGGGGTTCGGTTCGCTGTGCAACATTTCGGTGGGGCGTGACGACCTGGCCGCTCTGCAAAAGAACCTCGTCATGTCGCATGCCTGCGGCATAGGCGAGCGGGTGCCCGCCGTGGTCGTGCGGTTGATCCTGCTGCTGAAAATCCAGTCGCTCGCCTATGGCCATTCGGGCGTGCAGTTGGCTACGGTCGAGCGTCTTATCGACTTCTTCAACAACGACATACTGCCCGTCATCTACCAGCAGGGGTCGCTCGGCGCTTCGGGCGATCTGGCGCCGCTGGCCCACATGAGCCTGCCGCTCCTGGGACTCGGCGAAGTGGAGTACAAGGGGGAGGTGCGCGATGCTGCCGGGGTATTGTCCGAAATGGGGTGGCAGCCCATCGAGTTGCAGTCCAAGGAGGGTTTGGCCTTGCTCAACGGCACGCAGTTCATGAGTGCCTACGGCGTATGGTCGTTGATCGAGGCCCGGAAGTTGAGCGACTGGGCCGATGCGATCGGCGCCTTGTCGCTCGAAGCTTTCGACGGCCGCATCGAGCCGTTTTGCGAGGAGGTGCACGCCGTGCGTCCGCACAAGGGGCAGATCGCCACGGCCCGCAACTTCCGCCGGCTGCTGGAGGGCAGCGAGATGATCGTTCGGCCGAAACAGCACGTGCAGGATCCCTATTCGTTCCGTTGCATTCCGCAAGTGCATGGAGCTTCAAAAGATACGATAGATTATGTAGAGCAGATTCTCACTACCGAAATCAATTCTGCGACCGATAATCCGACCGTCTTCCCCGACGAAGATATGGTGGTCTCGGCCGGCAACTTCCACGGGCAGCCCATCGCGCTGGCCATGGATTTTCTGGCTGTCGCCGTGGCCGAACTGGCCAATATTTCCGAGCGCCGCATCTACAAGCTCATTTCCGGCACGCGCGGCCTGCCCAGTTTCTTGGTGGCCAAACCCGGGTTGAACAGCGGGTTCATGATTCCGCAATATGCCGCGGCGTCGATCGTCAGCCAGAGCAAGGGCCTCTGTATGCCCGCTTCGGTCGATTCGATCCCCTCGTCGCAGGGGCAGGAAGACCACGTGAGCATGGGTTCCAATGCCGCCACCAAACTTTACCGTGTCGTGGACAACACCCGGCGGGTGCTGGCCGTCGAGTTGTTCAACGCCGCCCAGGCGTTCGAGTTCCGCCGTCCGCTGCGGACTTCGCCCGTGTTGGAGGGTTTGTTGGCCGCCTATCGGCAGCATGTGCCGTTCATCGAGGACGACACCGTGATGTATCCCCATATCGAATCGTCGGTCGAATTCCTGCGCCATGAAACTGCTTGTTAGGAACATCGGCCGCATCGTCGGCATCCAGCCTGCCGGACGTCTGCGCGTGTGCGGCGGGGAGATGGGGCGGTTGGAGACGCTCGGCGATGCCTGGCTGTTGGCCGACGAAGGACGCATCGCGGCGTTCGGCCGCATGTCCGAATGCCCCTCGGGCGAGGGCGCGCAGATCGTCGATGCGTCCGGCGGAATGCTGTTTCCCTCGTTCTGCGACTCCCACACCCACCTGGTCTATGCCGGGAGCCGCGAGCAGGAGTTTCTCGACAAGATCAACGGCTTGAGCTACGAGGAGATCGCCCGCCGCGGAGGCGGCATTCTCAATTCGGCCGACCGGCTGCACGACACCTCCGAGGACGAACTCTACCGCCAGGCCATGGCGCGCGTACACGAAATCATCCGCATGGGTACCGGTTGCGTGGAGATCAAAAGCGGTTACGGTCTTTCGACCGACGACGAGCTGAAGATGTTGCGCGTCATCTGCCGCATCCGCGAAACGGCTCCGTT
Organism: uncultured Alistipes sp.; assembly: GCF_910580175.1. Taxonomy (GTDB): domain Bacteria; phylum Bacteroidota; class Bacteroidia; order Bacteroidales; family Rikenellaceae; genus Alistipes. The sequence continues at coordinate 163,017 of NZ_CAJTXD010000001.1, read as the reverse complement.
GACCGTGCGCGCTACGTTTCTGGGAGCGCATGCCGTTGCCCGGGCTTATGCTGGCCGCCAGGCGGAGTATGTCGATTTGGTTTGCAACGAAATGTTGCCTGCCGTGGCTCGCGAGGGGTCGGCCGATTTCGTCGATGTCTTTTGCGACGAGGGCTTCTTCACGGTCGGCGAAACGGCCCGCATCATCGAGGCGGGCAGCCGGTTCGGCCTGCGTGCCAAGATCCATGCCAACGAGTTGGCCGTTTCGGGCGGCGTGCAGGTCGGCGTGGCTCACGGGGCCTTGTCGGTCGACCACCTCGAACGCATGGGCGCCGAGGAGATCGAGGTTTTGCGCGGCACGGCCACCATGCCCACTCTTTTGCCCGGGGCGGCGTTCTTTCTGGGCATGAGTTATCCTCCGGCTCGCGAGATGATCCGCGCGGGGTTGGGCGTCGCCCTGGCGTCGGACTACAACCCCGGATCGTCGCCCTCGGGCAACATGCGCATGGTCGTTTCGCTGGCTTCCATTCGCATGAAGATGACGCCCGCCGAGGCGATCAACGCCGCGACCTTGAACGGCGCCTATGCGATGGACTTGAGCCGGGATCACGGTTCGATTACTCTCGGCAAAGCGGCCGATTTCTTCCTTACCGACCCGATGCCGTCGGTCGAGTTCTTCTCCTATGCCTACCAGACGCCTTTGATCCGGCGGGTGTTCCTGCGCGGCGAGGAGTACCAGGGGTAGATGAAACCAAAGCGGCCCGGACATCTATCCGGGCCGCTGTCATGCTGGGGTCGGCGGGTTTTACTTCGCTGTCGCTGCTGCATATTGTTCGTCGTCGACCGGTTCCAGCCAGGTGTTGCGGTTGTTGTCGGAGTCGACCGTGATCGCCAGATGGGCGAACCAGCTGTCGGGCGCGGCGCCGTGCCAATGGATCGCATCGGCCGGAATTTCCACTATGTCGCCGGGGCGGAGTTCGCGTGCCGGCTTCTCTTTTTCCTGATAGTAGCCGCGCCCGGCTGTTACCACCAAGATTTGACCGGCCGAGTGGCTGTGCCAGTTGTTGCGGCAGCCCGGTTCGAACGTCACGTTCGCGATCGGGCAGCCGAGCGTCGCATCGTGTGTCAGTGGTGCCAGCCAGGCCTGACCGATAAAATAGGCCGAAAATTGTTCGGGGAGTTTCTCTCCTTGCGGGAAGATTTGTTCGAAAGATTGTTTCATCGTTTTTTCGGATTTTTGAGCGCATCCGGCCAGCAGCACTGCCAAGGCCGAAAGCAGAAAGAGTTGTTTCATGCTTCGAGTTTTCACTTTTCGTATGGCAAAATTACCCGCTTCCGGCTTTGTTTTCCGTATACCGATTACGGGTCTTGTTACCATTATTACCGGTGTCGCTTGCAATCGGGTATTTTATCGTTATTTTTGTGTCAAGACATTGAAAATCCATGAATACGATCGAACATTTCGAGCACGTCTTCGAATACAATGAGCTGCTGGGCGTCGAAACCTTGCATCCGCTGGTCAGCGTCATCGACTTGTCGCAGGCCCGCAAAATCCGCCACATGCGCCATACGTTCGGGTTTTACGCGCTTTTTCTCAAGGATGTCAAGTGCGGCAACCTGATCTACGGCCGTCAGTATTACGATTACCAGGAAGGCACTATCGTGAGTATTGCGCCCGGTCAGGTCGCCGGTGTGGAAGACAACGGCGAGGTTTTCCAGCCCAAAGGTTGGGCGCTCGTCTTCCATCCCGAGTTGTTGCGCGGGACGTCGCTCGGACGCAACATCCGCAATTATAGTTTCTTTTCCTACGAGGCCAACGAGGCGTTGCATCTTTCGGAGCAGGAGCGGGGGATCGTTCTCGATTGCCTGCACAAGATCCGCACCGAGACCGAACATACCGTCGACAAACATACCCAGCGGTTGATTGCGGTCAACATCGAATTGTTGTTGGATTATTGCGTGCGTTTCTACGAGCGGCAATTCATCACGCGATGCAATGCCAACAACGATATTCTGGTTCGTTTCGAGGCTTTGCTGGACGAGTATTTTGCTTCGGAACGACCTCAGATCGAAGGGCTGCCATCGGTAAAACTTTGTGCCGACCGGCTGCATCTGTCGGCCAACTATTTTGGCGACCTTATCAAGAAAGAGACCGGCCGCACAGCGCAGGAACATATCCAGTCCAGACTGATCGACATCGCCAAGGAGCGGATTTTCGACACCCGCAAGTCGGTCAGCGAAATCGCCTACGAAATGGGCTTCCGCTATCCCCAGCATTTCACGCGGCTGTTCAAGAAAGTTACCGGATTGACTCCCAAGGAATACCGAATGCCCAACTAACCGAGACCGTTACTCCTTGCATAAACACCGCCCTGCCGCAAAAATGCGGCAGGGCGGCTTATTCATAGGGGCGATATGGAGATATCAAGGGCCGTTTTACCCCGTTTTGATGGGGCGGCGCTCGTTAATTAGTGCCCTGTTCCGTCGGTTTCGGTAGTCCGACGGCTTGCACTTTCTGCTGTTTTTTCGGTTTCGTATATCGTCCGCTACGCTTCCGGCTGGTCGAATTTCTGGGCTACCTGCCGCAGGTGTTCAACGATCGGCAGGTGCTGCGGGCAGCTCTTTTCGCACTTGCGGCAGGCTATGCAGTCCGACGCCCGGCCATGATTCTGCGTCAGATTGGCATAGTAGACGCTTTGCACCAGAAATCCCTTGTTCAGCGACTGCGTCACGTTGTTGTAAAGTGCAAAATATTCCGGTATGGCGATTTGTTTCGGGCATCCTTCTACGCAGTAACGGCAGGACGTGCAAGGTATGGCGATCGAGCGGTTGATGATTTCCACCGCTTTTTCGACGGCTGCACGCTCTTCCGCATTCAGCGGCTCGAAATGCTTCATGTAGGAGGTGTTGTCGTCCAGTTGTTCTTGCGACGACATGCCGCTCAACACCATCATCACGCCGTCGAGACTCGCGGCATAGCGGATGGCCCACGATGCCGGCGAAAGTTCGGGCCGGAGCGTGCGGAACATCCGTTCGGCTTCTTCGGGCAGTTGCGCCAGCGTGCCGCCCTTGATCGGTTCCATCACGATTACCGGTTTGCCGTGGCGGCGTGCCGTTTCGTAGCATTTGCGTGATTGGATGCTCTCGTTGTCCCAGTCCATATAGTTGATTTGCAGCTGCACGAATTCCGTCTCGGGATGGGCAGTCAGGATTTCGTCCAGCAGTTCCGCTTTGTCATGGAACGAGAATCCGATGCGGCGGATTTTGCCCTCGGCTTTCATGCGGGCTGCGAATCCGAAACTGTCGAATCGTTCGACCGTGCGGTAGTTCGACACATTGAGGTTGTGGAGCAGGTAGTAGTCGAAATACTCCACGCCGCATTTTTCCAGTTGTTCCGCGAAAATGCGCTCCTGGTCGCCCTCTGCCTTCAGGAACATCGTCGGCAGTTTGGTCGCCAGCGTGTAGGCATTGCGGTCATGGCGTTCGACGAGGGCCTGGCGCATGATCTTCTCACTCTGGAATTCGTGGTACATGTAGGCCGTATCGAAATAGGTGAATCCTCTTTCCAGGAAAGTGTCCACCATCTTTTCGACCTGGGCGATGTCCGCTTTCGCAAAGTCCGACGGATCGGCCAGCGGCAGGCGCATGCAGCCGAATCCTAATTTCTTTTCCGTCATCTTATTTGCGGTTCGAAGGGTTCGTTTTTTCGTCGCGGCGACGTTTCGGTAGGCGTTGCATATCCATGCGGTTGATGACGGCCCAGCCGCCGAAAACCTGCAACAGCATGCCCGGAAGCCCAAGACGGAAATCCTGCGCAGCGGCTTGGAGATCGCCTGTCAGCGCCCATTCGCCCAGCGTGCCGATGCCTTGAGAGGCCAGCACGACACCCGCCAGCAATAGCAGCGACGCGCGGCGGTAATGGGCGGCAGCCCAACCCGCTGCGAGGGCCAGGACGACCGACTTCAGCAGGATGGCCGGAAGCATCGCGGCTACCGGCATGCCGAACAGCAGCGAGTTGGCCAGTGGCGATGCTACGGCGGTAAGCAGTCCCGTCCGCCAGCCGTATTTGTAGGCTGCTACGAGCGTGAAAAAGTAGATCGGCAGCCAGGTCGGGCCGCCCGCGTGCACCATGTGGCAGAGTTGCGGCAGGGCGATGTTGCCCAGCACGAAAAGCGCCGCCGCCAGATAGGTTTTGGTTTCGCTGAATTCCAGCGTACGGAATTTTGCAGTCAATATTTGCATTCGGTTTCCAATTTATTAAGTTGTGCTATGTGTAATCTGTATCAGAACTTCAAGTCGATGCCGCCCATTACCGTGGCTTTGGGCATGGGGTAGCCTGCATTGATTTCGTAGCGTTGTGCCAGCAGGTTTTCGCCTTTTACAAAAATATCCATAATCCGGCAGACCCGGAAACTTCCGCGCAGATTCCACAGCACGAAATTTTCTTGTTCGTATCGTCCGTTGCCGGCGACTTTCACTTCGGTGTAGAGTCCGTCGACATATTGCATGCCGGTCGATACGTTCCAGCGGCCTTTTGCGAACGCAGCTCCGACATGGAGCTTGTGTTCGGGCGACGCTATTACCGGATAGGCCATGTGCAGATAGCTGTAATTGGCGTCGAGCAGCCACGCGGGGGATATTCGCCAGGCGATCTGTGCCTCGGCGCCGGCATTCTCCACGCGGCCCGTGTTGATGTTTTTCGGGCGTCCGTTCACGGGCACCCGCATGATGAGATTTTCGCCGTCGATATAAAACACGTTGATGCCGTAGGATATACGCCCGTTGCACAAGCGTTGCGAGTAGGCGATTTCGTAGCTCCACAGCCGTTCGGGTTTCAGATCGGGATTCTGGGGCGGAAACATGTACATTTCGCGGATGGTGGGGTAGCGGAATCCCTTGCTTGCCGAGAGTTTGATTTCGGCATCGGCCGAGGGCAGCAGCGAGATGCCTGCCTGCGGCACCCACTCTGTGCCTACGTGCGAGTGGTGGTCGATGCGCACCCCGGCATCGAGCGTTATCCAGCCGGCGATCGTCTGGCGGAAGTCCGCATAGGCCGCCACCTCGTGCAGGGTCTTGTCGGCCAGCATCGTGCGCGCCGAGCCGTCGAGCGGCTGGTTCCAGGCCCGGCCGCCGAAGCGGAACCAGTCCAGCCCCACGGTCAGCCGGTTGCCTTCGAAAAGCCGGGCGCTCTGGTACCACGAGATGCCCAGCATCTCGTCGCGCGAGTGGAAGCGGTAGTCGAGCGGTGCCTGACCGGGCGAATAACCATCGTTGATCTTGTGGCGGCCCCAGTTGTAGAAGAAGCTCAGGGTGCCCGAGGTCTTGTCGTATTCGTTCCGGATGGCCGCCGAGGTCATGCCGCGCGTGACATGCGTGTCGTTGTCGAATATCGGATCGGTCACGCTGCCCGGGTTCGAGGCGTTGAAGTGCGTGAGGTTGACGTCGGCTTCGACCTGCCAGGCCGCCGCGATTTGATAGCCTATCTTGGCGTAGCCGCCGTATTGCCCGAAGCCCATGCGGGGACGGTGGCCGTCGGTGCGGTTGTACGATCCTGTCACAACGCTTGTGAAACGCCCAGCCTTTACACGGTTCGTGGCCTCGGTCTGAAGCGTGTTGTAGGAGCCGTAGCCGATGTTGACGCCCGTATTTACCCCTTCGTCGCGCATCTTGCGGGTCACGATGTTGATGACTCCGCCCATGGCATTGGATCCGTAGAGCACCGAGGCCGGGCCGCGCAGCACTTCGACCCGCTCGGTCAGCATCGACTGGCAGGCGTCGGCGATCGGGTGGCCCATGAGTCCCATGTATTGGGGATGACCGTCGATGAGCACCAGCAGCCCCGTGGTCGGCATTCCCGATTGCGGGGCGCCGCCTATGCCGCGCAGCGACATTTGGCCTGCCGCGCCCGTCGATACGCTGTATCCCATCAGGCCGCGGCCCGTGGCGAAAAGCCCCGGCACCTGCTCTGTCAGCAGCGGCAGCAGCGATTGTTCGTGGCTCTGTTCGATGCGGCGGCGGTCGATCGTCGAGACGGTCATCGGCAAGTGCCGGACGTCGATCCGGTGGCGCGAACCCGTTACCACCACGCTGTCGATCGGGTGGGTGGCCGGCATCTGTTCTTCGGCTGGCTGCACGGCTTGTGCCGGCAGGGCGAGCAGCAAGGTTGCGATAGAAAGTAGTCGTTTCATAGTCGATTGCTTGTTCGATGTGCTTGGGAGTGGGATCAGCAGCGTTCGATGAATTCGCGGATCGGTTCCAGGCACTCTTCGGCCGTGCGGCAGTCGCGGCAGAGCGTCTCCACGGGACACAGCCCCGTGTGCGAGCGGTTGATGATATGCGGCACTTCCTGGGTATGCACCACCCGGACGCCTCGTGCGGTAAAAAGTTCGAGAGCCGGTGTGCTGATCACGTCGGCATATACCTCGCGCACGCCGCCTGCGATCATCAGCGCTGCCGCACCCTTGCCCACCACCTTGTCGGCCACGAAAGCGCCGTCGAGCAGGGCCGGCTCCTCGTTGAGCAGGCGATAGAGGTCTTTGACACCCCGTTCATGGAACAAGCGCGTCTGCGCGCCGTTGCGGATCACGCACGAGCACCCTTCGGCGTGGAGACGGTCGATCAGCCGTTTGCGTTCGGCGTCGGTCAGATAGGCTGCCATGTTATTTGCCGATCTTTTTCAGCCATTTTTCCACTTCGGCAGCCGCGCCCGACACCGCACTGCCGCGCACGGACAGCCCTTCGGTCAGAGCCGACTTCGGGCAGAGTTCCCGAATGTCCGCCGCGCTGCGGCCCATTCGGCTGCCTTCGTGCGTCATGAAGGGCGCCACGGTCTTGCCCGTCAGGTCGCACGAGGCCAGGAAGGCCGCCACGGGCGGTGCGATGGTGCCCCACCAGCAAGGCGATCCGACGAACACCACGTCGTATGCCGATACGTCGGGTATCTTCGTGGCGAGCGCCGGACGATATCCGGCCTCGATCTCTTTTTTGGCTTGGTCCGTTACTTCGTTATAGACTGTCGGATAGGGTTTTTCGGGCACGATTTCAAGCAGGTCGGCATGTGCGGCCCGGGCGATCTGTCCGGCCAGCGTGCGGGTGTTGCCGCTATGCGAAAAATAGACGACCAAGGCTTTTTCAGGAGAGAGGGAGTGCGCACCGGCGCTCTCGCCGGCCGCGACTATGGCCGCAAAAGCCATCAGGAAAGAGAGGGTTTTCATCTTCTGTTCGTTTTTCTGTTTGCATGGCAAAGGTAGCGGACGATCGGCGTCGGCGTCGTATACGCATTACCGGATCGGCTACCATTTTTACCGTTCACTGTCCGAAGTATTCGGCGGCCCGGCGCATCGCAGCGACGATCTCCACGCCGAACGGGCAGCGGCTTTCGCAGGCGCCGCAGGCCACGCATTCCGAGGCGTGGTGCGACAGCGCGCCGTAGTGCTCGCGCACGGTTTCGGGGATCGGGCCTTCGGCGGGACACAGGTTGCGGAATTTATTGACCGATGCGATGTCTATCCCTACGGTGCAGGGAGCACAATGGCCGCAGTACATGCAATGACCGTGCCAGGTAAATTTATCCAGACCCGAAAGAGTTGACGCATAGTCTTTTTCCGCATCCGAAGCCGTGCACCACTCCAGAGCGGCCTGCATCTCCTGCTGCGACCGGCTTCCCACCATCACGGCTGCCACGCCGGGCCGCGACAGCGCATATTCCATACATTGCACGGGGGGCAGCGCACGACCGAACGGCGAGCGTTCGTCGTTCAGCAGGTCGCCGCCGCCGTATACTTTCATCACATCGATCCCCACTCCTTCGCGGGCGCAGAGTTCGTAGAGCCGTTCCCGCTCGGGGTCGATGTTATGCAGCGCCCGGGCATAGCTTTCGTCGGCCCATAGCGCATCGACATCCTCGCCGGCCGGTTGCAGGTCGTAGCACGGGTTGATCGAGAACATCAGTACGTCGATCAGCCCCGTTTCCACAGCCATGCGCGCCACCGCAGGGTTGTGGCTGCTCAGCCCGATGTGCCGGATGCGCCCATCGACCTTGAGCTGCTGTGCATAGCGGATGATTTCGCCGTCGAATACCCGGTGGAAATCTTCTTCCTGATCGACGTAGTGGATCATGCCGATGTCCACATAATCCGTATCCAGTCGCGCCAGCAGGTCTTCGAACGCCGCTTCGGTCTTGGCCAGCTCGCGCGTGCGAAGATACTGGCCGTTCTCCCACACGGAGCAGATGTGGCCCTGGATCACGAACTGCTCGCGACGCCCGGCCAGAGCATGCCCCAGGTTGGAGCGCAGTTCGGGGTCGGAAGCATAAAGATCAATAAAATTGATCCCTGCCTGTTGGGCGTAGTCGATTTCGGCGCGCAGTTTGTCTGAAGCCATCCCGGCGAAACCTTCGCAGCCCAGCGCTATGGCACTTACTTCCAGTCCGGTGCGGCCCTGCGAACGATATTTCATTTTTCCACCGGTTTTTCGTCCAATATGACCAGCTCGTATTCGCGGCTGCCCACGCCGAGTGCCGCCGCATGTTCGACGGTGCGGATGCCGTGGCGCGACTCCATGCGTTCGATCAGGTGCACCTTGCCCGGGTCTTCCGACGCATAGACCAGATCCACGCAGGCCTGATCCAGCGCCACCGGATCAAGCGAAGCCAGAATCCCGATGTCGCCCATCTGCGGGGCTGCCGGATGCGCGTCGCAGTCGCAGTCGACCGAGAGGTTGTTCATTACGTTGATGTAGAGTATCTTGTCGCCGCAATGGTCGGCCACGGCCTTGGCTGCTTCGGCCATCGATTCCAGAAATGCGTCCTGCTCGGGCAGGTTGTTCCATAGGTCGGTCTTGGTTTTGCCGGCAGTGTGTATCCATGCTTTGCCCGCCGACGAGGCGATGCCGATCGAAATGTTTTTCAGTGCACCGCCGAAGCCGCCCATCGCATGGCCCTTGAAATGGGAGAGCACGATCGCAAAATCGTAGGCGAGGAAGTGCGAACCGACGAAATCCTCCTTGAGATGTTTGCCGCCCGTGACCGGCAGGGCCGTTTCGCCGTCGGCATCCATGATGTCCACAGGGGCGATGGCCGTGAATCCGTGGGCCTCGGCTGCTTTCAGATGATCGGCCGTGGCGGCCCGGCCGCCGGCGTAGGCCGTGTTGCATTCGACGATCGTGCCGCCGACTTTCTGTACCAAGCCGCCGATCAGCGCCGGTTTAAGGTAGTGGTTGCCGCCCGGTTCGCCGGTCGAAATCTTCACGGCGACCTTGCCTTCCGCTTTGCGGCCCAGCGCTTCGTAAACAGCGTCGAGGCCTGCCGGCGAGATGTCGCGGGTCATGTAGACGACGGCTCGTTGCGGAGCGCCGTTCGTGCCGGCGCAGCCGGCGATGCCTGCCGTCAGCAGCAGGAGCAGGGTGCTAAAAATACGGATATGTTTCATAATTATAAGGTTGGAATTTTGTTCAACCATGCAAATATATGGCTTTCGATCCGTTATTCCATCCGTTCTTTTTCAGAATCCGTAATATGGGTTGCTTATTCCGGAATCCGTATCTATTGGGTTTCTTCTGCGGCTTCGGCAGCCGATTCGCTGACCTTGCGTCAGCAGAATATCGCGGTAATCGCCGCGTTCGCTTCCAGCAGCGATATGGAGCGTTTGAAACCCGCGTTGCACCGGGGGCTGGACGAGCAGTTGACCGCGGTATCCGCGACCAGGCGGGACGCGATGCCGCACCGCTGCCAGCCGATTTTTCGGCGCCCGACGCCGGCCGCCGCGTCCAGACCAGCCTGGTCGGCCATCCGGTCGAGGGCGGGGTGTTCGACTTCGCACCGGTCATCAACCATTATCTGCAATCCCACCTTTTCGGCGATATTTTCGCCCGGGACAACCTCGATTTTCCGAGCCGCGAGCTGGCAACGATCGGCGCCTTGGCAGCTGTCGAGGGGTTGGAGCCGCAGCTTGTCTCGCATCTGTCGGTTTGCTTGAACGTCGGGTTGACCCCGGCCTAGTTGCAGCATTTCGTCGTCACATTGCAGACGCGGGTAGGCGAGCAGGAAGGCCGCCGGGCCGCCCAGGCCTTGGAAAAGGTCTTGTTCTCCATGCAATAGCCCGGATAACGGAGCATTCGAAAAACTACCCCTGCGGCACGCATGCGCCCAGGGGTAGTTTCGCATTCGGATCGGACGATCACTTGATTATCAGTTCTTCGGCCCGGATTTTCGGCACGTAGTGCACGCCCTCTTCCCGATAGTAGTTGCGGTCGCCCTCTACGCCGATCTCCTCCAGTTCGATTCGTTCGATTCCTTTGCCGACAGCAACGATCAATAGCGGTTCCCACTTCAACCCGAAGGTCTCCGCGATCTTTTGTTTGTCGAACGCTCCGATGCAAATGCCGTTCAATCCCAGTTCGACAGCCCGCAGCAGCATGCTTTGGGCCGAAATCCCCAGGTCGATGTCGACATAGCGGTCTTCCGCGATCGTCGAGCATACGATGATATAAGCGTTGGGTTCCGTGCCCGGCAGAGGCAGGCCGAGGTGCGGCAATGCGCCGCCCAGACGAATGAGGGGCGTTACCTTAGCGGCTTCATCGGCCAGTACCGGACGGAAGCGCAGCGCTTGTTGATTGCGGGCCGAGGGGATGCAGGCGTTCACTGCGATGATGCTGCGGAGCTGATCTTCACGGACGATGAAGCGTGCGTCGTAACCTCGGTAGCTGCGGTTTTTCAGCAGCAGCCGGCTCAACGTGGCAAGAGGTTTCGATTGCGCACGGCCCACGGCCGTGCGCATCCGGTATTCTTCCATCTTTTTCTCCAGATAGTTGTCCGCCATGATTCGAGAAATTTTCGGTTCGTCGGGCGAATTTACGGTAACGTCTTTCGGCTTGTCGCCTGATTGAATGCAACAAAGAAAAAGTCCCGAAAGATTGACTTTCTGGACTCTGATCGAAATTGCCTTCGATTTCCTGCGGTGCGTAGGGGACTCGAACCCCTGACCCCGTGCGTGACAGGCACGTATTCTAACCAGCTGAACTAACGCACCGTTTGCTGATTGCGAATGCAAAGGTAATACAAATTCCGTTAACTCCAAATAATTTTGTTATTTTTTGAAGAAAGAAAATTGGACGCTTCCGTAACTTCTTAATTGCCAGAATGCAGGAATAGAAGAAAAATCGGCCTTTCGGGAGTGTTCGAAAACGAATATGCCGTCCGGGCGCAACAATTCGCCTTCCAGCACCGCGTCGATGATCCGTTCGCTGCCCTCCAGATCGTAGGGAGCGTCCGAGAAAATCACATCGAACTGCTTCGAACAGTTTTTCACATACAAAAACGCATTCGCCTTGACCGCATAGAAGTTTTCCATGCCCAGCCGTTCGGCCGTCCGACGGATGAAACTATGATGCACCGGATTGATCTCTACCGACGTAACGCTCCGGGCGCCGCGTGATGCGAATTCATAGCCGATCGATCCCGTGCCGGCAAACAGATCGAGGACATCGCATTGTTCGAAGTCCACCAGATTGTCCAGTACGTTGAACAGATTTTCCTTGGCGAAATCCGTTGTCGGACGTGCCCGCAGGTTGCGCGGCGGATCGATGATCCGTCCCTTGTATTTGCCGCTTACGATTCGCATGCCACTTGTTTGAAACGCTTGCCGATCAGTTTGCGAAGGAGCGCCGTCTCTTCGCCGGTCAGGTGCAGCTGCATTTCGTCCAGCGGAAAAGTATGGCCGATCCGTTCGATGAAATACAATATGTCCGCTTGGTTGGTCACAGGAATCGCTTCTGCCATGCGCAGCGAACGATCGAACACCTTTATATATAGCACGCCCGCCTTGCGGCAGAGCCAGAGGGTCGGTTCGCCGCTTGTCGGTCCTTCGAGCAGCGGGGTGGTAAACACGATCCGGTCGCCTGCGCGTTCAAGAATCGCCTGCAAAATATGGGTGTCGACTGCCATCACGGCTATCGCTTCCGTTTCCGGCCCCAGCGATCGCGGAGCGCTCCACACCGCTTCCTGGTTTTCCCGGCACGCCAGTCCCGCCGCAGCCAGCAGTTCCGCCGCCGAGGCCGCCTCGAACAGTTCGCGCGGTACAAGCACCGTCTGGGGCGTCAGCACCTCCGCTTCGATGCGTTCCGCCTCCGGCGAAAGCCGTTCGGGCTTCGGAACCGAAAAAGAGTGTCCATCCAACGCTTGCTGAATGGACACCTTGTTCGTTGCGTACAATGCGTTATTCCCAGTTGCCGGCTTCATTGTTGCCTGCTTCCATTGATCCGAACTTCACGCCGGGGTAGCGGTTGAAGTTGTTCACTTCGTCGTCGATCAGATTGATGATGTCTTGACGGTATTCGATCGTGTCCAGGAACATCTTGTAGGGTGCACGGCACTCTACGACGGGGATTACCACTTTCGATTCGGTCGTGATGATGCCGGCCTCCATGATGTACTGGGCCTGGTCGTTCGTCCCGGGAATATAGCGCAGCTGCGCCACTTCGTCTGCGGTCAGCACCTTCGGCGCGAAGATCGTGTCGATCACGGCTACCTTGAACTTCTCCACGTTTTTCTTGCCCGCTTTCTTGAGCTGGGCCATGCCCACCGAGTCGTCTTCGTCGACGATCTTGCGCTCCAGTTCCAGCGTATCGGTCAGAATGAACGCGGTCAGCGAGTCGAAGTCGCTCGTGAAACGTTGGTACTTCGACTTGAACGCGCGCTGTGCCGTACGGATGTCCTTGATGCGTTCGATGACCTGCGATTTGCGGGTTTTCAGTTCGTTGTCAAAACGGATCGGGGTGGAGATCTGGTCGTAGATCACATAGACCAACGCCACGATCACAAGAGCAAGAACGATTTGGATGATTCTTTTCATTTTTTAATTCAAGTATTTGTTGCTAATTTTGTCGAATAATAAAATAATGATGTTCAGCACACGTATTGCGTCCCAAATTTACGCTAAAATTTGTTTCGAAACAACTCCCGGGCAAAAAAAAATTATAGAAAAGTTATCCGAATACCTTGCCGACGAGGATTTTTCGCAGATTTTCGTGCTGAACGGTTACGCCGGAACCGGCAAGACTACGCTCATCGCTGCGTTGGTCGCCGCACTCAAGGATTTGGGCATCAAGACCGTGCTGCTCGCTCCCACAGGCCGCGCCGCCAAGGTGCTGGCCCGTTACTCCCACGAAAAGGCGCTTACCGTCCACAAGCGCATCTACCGCCAGCAGACCAATGCCGACTACGAGTCGAAATACTCGCTCAACATCAATTCCGAGCGCGACGCCGTGTTCATCGTCGACGAGGCGTCGATGCTCTCCGACCGCACGTCCGACGGGGCTTTCTTCGGCAGCGGGTCGTTGTTGCACGATCTGGTCGCCTACGTGCGCAGCGGGCGGGCCTGCCGCTTGATTCTGGTCGGCGACAACGCCCAGTTGCCGCCCGTGGGCAGCGATTGCAGTCCCGCGCTCGATCCGGCGGCCTTGGAATTTCATGGATCGGTGCTCTACAACACCTTGGACGAGGTGGTGCGCCAGCAGGCCGAGTCGGGCATTCTGTTCAACGCTACGTTGGTGCGCTGCATGCTCGAAAACGGCATCCTCGAAATTCCCCGGTTCCGGATGGATTTTCCCGACATCGAGGCCGTCGAAGGCGGAGATTTCCTCGAAAAGTTGCAGGATTGCTATGCCCTCTACGGCCGCGACGAAACCATCGTCATTACCCGTTCGAACAAGCGGGCCAACCGTTATAACGAGGGCATCCGCCGCAACGTGCTTTATGCCGAGGAGGAGATCGAGAGCGGCGACATGCTGATGGTCGTCAAAAACAATTATTTCTTCGCCAGCGATGACGACTGCCCCATGAACTTCATTGCCAACGGCGATGTGGCTCGCTTGCAACGCATCCGGCGTTTCGAGGATTTCTATGGGTTCCGCTTCGCCGACGCCGTGCTGGAATTTCCCGACTACGACGACACAAGCATCGCGTGCAAGGTGTTGCTCGATACGCTCGCTTCCGAGTCGCCGTCGCTCACGCGCGAGGAGTCGCAGCGGCTTTTCTACGAAGTGGAAAAGGACTACGAAGAGATAAAAAGCAAGCTCAAGCGTTTCAAGGAAATTCGTGAAAATCCGCATTTTAACGCTTTGCAAGTAAAGTTTTCCTACGCCATTACCTGCCACAAGGCCCAGGGCGGGCAGTGGAAGGCCGTCTTCATCGATCGCTGTCTCTTCGGCGACGAGCCGATGACGCGCGACATGCTCCGCTGGCTCTATACGGCCCTCACGCGCGCTACGGAAAAACTCTATTTGGTCAATTTCGACGAGCAGTTTTTCGAATAACCGGCCGGCTCTCGCATCGTTCCGCAAGCAGCCAATGCCCATAAAAAAGAGGTCGCCGAACATTCGGCAACCTCTTTCGGCAACCCATGCGAGGCGATTTTACAGCGCCGCAATCTCGAATCCGAGCTTCTGTTTCTCGACGTTCGCGATAAATTCGTCGATCGATTCTTTCGCCCATTGGTTGCAGGTGGCGATTTTCACACCGTCGCCCAGCGCAATCAGCATCTTCCGGTCGGCATAGTAGCGGTCGGCTCTCTTTTTCGCGACCTGTGCTTCGGCAAAGACGCCCAAAGTCCGAATCAATCTCGGCGTCGGGAATATTTTTTCCAGTCGGTCGATGCTTGCCTCCGGATGTTGTTTTACATAGCGTTTGACAATCTCGTGCACCAGCTTGGCTTTGCCGTAGCGTCCTTCGCCGTCGATTTGGTATTTCGTCGTGTCTTTGACGCTCGTTTTAACGATCGGCGTCGAAATGACGACGATCTCGCAGGTGTGCGGATTGCGGAAGCGTTCGAGCATGATGGCCGATATTTGGTCGGTATATCCCTGAATAGTCTGCTGCCGGGGATGTTCTTTCAGCAGATTATTGTTTTTCAAATCCGTTATCGGCATCTCTTTCCGCAGTTCATCGTCGATATACCCGCCGACAAGTACGCCCACGAACTTCACGTTCTCCGGGTCGAGGTCTACCTCCACAGCGTCGCTCTGGTTGATGGCCTCTACTATTTTCTCGCGTTCGGCCAGATAGTCGCACAGCTGGAACAGGGTATCTTTGTCGAGTGCGTGTTTCTTCAGCTCCAAAATCCCGAAGAGATCTTCGCCGTACCGGACGACCATATCGATTCGGCCGCGCGTTTTCCGGTTCGTGCATTTGCCGATGCTCATCTCGCACTCGATGATCTGCGGCTCGCCGTATTTGCGGTCGTCGAGTTTGAGGATGGACGGATTATCCATCAGGTAGGCTTCCATGCCCAGCTCGCTCGGAAAAGGGTACGGCTCCAGCGTTATGTTATTGGAACTCGCCTGCTTGTACATGTTCGGGTTGCTCATAATATGAATGTTTTAAAATTGGGTTTCTTCGATTGTTTTAAAATTTTTCCATCCGGCAGCCGCAGCATAAGCTGCCTTGCAGCCTGTCGGAACATATAACGTTGCGGTTGCACTAACTTTATCAAAGGTATTGTTTACGATAATCGGCGGAACGATTGCCTTGCAATAGACGCGTGTCAGGCTGCTGCAATTGTAGAATGCGTAGGACCCAATCGACGTCACACCGTTGCCAATCGTTACGCTTGTCAGGCTGCAACCCCTGAATGCCTCCTTTCCAATCTCCGTCACGCTGTCGGGAATCGTTACGTTTGTCAGACCGCTGCAACCGCGGAATGCATCGCTATCGATGAACGTCACGCTATTGCCGATCGTTACGCTTGTCAAGCCGCTGCAACCGTCGAATGCGTAGTTCCCGATGTACTTCACGCTGTTGCCGATCGTTACGTTTGTCAGGCCGCTGCAACCGCGGAATGCGTTTTCATCGATCAACGTCACGCTGTCGGGAATCGTGACGCTTGTCAGACTGCTGCAACCGTAGAATGCATAGTTATAGATCTCCGTCACGCTGTCGGGAATCGTTACGCTTGTCAGGCTGCTGCAACCATTGAATGCGCTGCTCCCGATTGTTGTTACGCCGTCGGGAATCGTTACGCTTGTCAGGCTGCTGCAACCATTGAATGCGCTGCTCCCGATTGTTGTTACGCCGTCGGGAATCGTTACGCTTGTCAGGCTGCTGCAACCGTCGAATGTCTGTATCGGAATTGACGTCACACTGCCGGGAATCGTGATGCTTGTCAGGCTGCTGCAACCCTCGAATGCTCTGTCCCCGATAGTTTTCAGTGTCTTCGGCAGCTTGACGGAGGTCAACGATTTATTGTTATAGAATGCATTAGCCGGCAACTCCTCCAAATTCACATTTTCCATATCGAGGATTGCGAGATTCGGAAGACTTTTCAGCGTCGCAATATCCTCATCATTCAGATTGCCGATAACGGTCAGTTCGGTAATGGAGCTTTCGTCGTAGTTGGCCAGCAGTTGCGACAGCGTGCCCGGAGTTACGACCACGACTGTTTTGCCATCGAATGCTCTAAGTGTAACGGCGATTTCTGCCGTAAGGGTCTGCGAGCCGTCCGACACGGTGACGATTATACGATTCTCGTTCGACGGCTTTTTGGCCGTAATCGTAATCGTTCCCTCCATTGTCGAAGTTGACACCGTTTCTACGGTATAGGCATCGTCGGGGGTTTGCAGCTCGGCTGTCACTACGGTGTTGCTGCTGCCACCCGTGATGGTATAATTAACCGTCTTTGGCTCATTTATATTGAGCAGCAATGAATTGCCCTCGGCAAATGTAATAGCAAGTTCTTCGGGAATGGGGTTTGTTGATACGGCGATTTCGGCCGTAACGGTCTGCGAGCCGTCCGATACAGTGACAACAACGCAATTCTCGCTCTCCGGCATTTTGGCTGTAATCGTAATCGTTCCCTCGGTTGCCGAAGCGGGTGTCGTTTCTACGGTATAGGCATCGTCGGGGTTCTGCATCTCGGCTTTCACGACGGTGTTGTCGCTCCCGCCCGTAATCGTGTAGTGGACGGTCTTGGTCTCGTCGACATCGAACTGCAACGAATTGCCCTCGGCAAATGCAATGTCAAGTGGTGTGGTTTCGGGCGGAACGGGCGGTTCGTTGATTTCATTGTCGTGCTTGCTGCACGACGGGAACGCTGCTGCGACGAATAACGCGGTTAAAAGAAATAGTTTTTTCATAGCAATATAAATTTGAGTTCTTGTGTTCAAATTTTATTGCCGTATCGGCTCCGCTGCGGCGGGTTAGGGGTATGGGGCAAAAAGAAAGTGTGGAGCCGATTTTCGTTTATCTCCGTGAAGGTTGTGGAAAGACCTGTGCAAGAATAAACGATGCAATACCCCACACTTGAACAGACGATGGGGTAGAGGTGCAGAACGCATCTGTTGCCATGATCCGAACAAGAAATGAGTGCCGTTCGTCGTCCTCTTGCACTTGAAAACTTCCACATTTTCACGAAAGGACAGTGCGAAAACACTTTCAAATATGTCGCTGCGGGCAAAAGCCGTCAGCACCGCAAAAATAGAAAATATTTTCCCGACGAACAAGCACTCGGCGGGATATTGCAGGCAAAAGTCCGCATTATCTTTCGTGTTTATCCGCTGTGGACGCAGTGGGCTTTGTTTTGTGTCGATTATCCGACCCTTGGGGGCGGGCGAGCCGCAGCTCCCGGATGCGGAGGCTCGCACTTCGTGTCTCGCCACCGCTGGCTACGGCCCGCTTTTGAACCATTCAATTTTGACCTTATTTTCGTATCTTTGACTCCGTCTTAAATACTTCCGCCTCGGCAATGCTCAAATAAATTTGGCATTGCGCTCGGCTTATTCGTATCTTTGTCCGAATGAAACCGGACAATAATTCCTGCGAGCGCCATCCGCTCGAACCCTTTCTGCCCTCTGGTGCCCGTCTGCTGATGCTGGGCAGTTTCCCGCCCCAGCGCCATCGTTGGTCGATGGAGTTTTTCTATCCCAATCTGCAAAATGACATGTGGCGCATCGTGGGTTACCTCGCCACGGGCGACAAGAGCCATTTTCTCTCTTCCGATGCCAAGCGCTTCGACCGGGAGCGGATCGAGGTGTTCTGCCGCAAACGGGGTATCGCCCTGTACGACACGGCTGCGGAAGTCATTCGACTGAAAAACAATGCTTCGGACAATTTTCTTCAAGTGGTGCGCGAGGTCGATATAGCCGCTTTGCTCGCTCGGATTCCCGCTTGCCGCACCCTCATTACCACCGGTCAGAAAGCCACCGACACGCTGTGTGCCGTCATCGGATGCGCCGAGCCGCCCGTGGGTGGTTTCGTGGAGACCGATTTCGCGGATCGGAAGCTCCGTTTCTGGCGCATGCCTTCGTCGTCGAGGGCCTATCCGCGGCCCGTCGAGTGGAAAGCTGAATTTTATCGTAAGGCATTCAGTGATTGCGGGATAATATAGCACATATTAAGTGTTTCAGCAGTAGGGCAATCGAGAAATCCCACTTCCCGGAAACATTCGGAACACTGAAAAAATATTTTCCTCCCGACTTGGCGGAGCTGGCAAATTGCGTTATCTTTGTCAGACCAATTTATACAATATCTTATTGTGGCTGCTGAAAAGAAAACCGATAAAAAATACGTCGAAACGCCGCTCATGAAGCAATATTATGCCATCAAGGCGGTGCATCCCGACGCTGTATTATTGTTCCGCGTCGGCGATTTCTACGAGACTTTCGGCGAAGACGCCATCAAGGCCAGCGGCATCCTGGGCATTACCCTCACGCGGCGTGCCAACGGGTCGGCTTCGTATGTCGAGTTGGCAGGGTTTCCCTACCATGCCGTCGACACCTACCTGCCCAAGTTGGTGCGGGCCGGCGAGCGTGTGGCCATCTGCGAGCAGCTCGAAGACCCCAAGACGGTCAAGGGACTGGTCAAGCGCGGGGTCATCGAGCTGGTCACTCCGGGCATCGTCATGGGCGACAACATCCTCTCTAACAAGGAGAATACCTACCTCGCGTCAGTTTATTTCGGTACTCGCGAGACCGGTGTCGCTTTTCTCGACATTTCGACCGGCGAGTTCTACGTGGCCGAGGGATCGGATACGTATGTCGACAAGCTCATTTCCAACCTCGCGCCCAAGGAGGTAATTTTCCAGCGCGGCTACGAGGATCGTTTTGCCGATGCTTTCGGTTCGCGGCTCTATACCTACCGGCTTGACGAGTGGGTCTTTTCTCAGGACGTAGACCGCGAAAAGTTGTGCCGGCAGTTCGGCACCTCGTCGCTCAAGGGCTTCGGCATCGACCACTTTACCAGCGGTATTTCCGCCGCCGGAGCCATTCTCCATTACCTCGAATTTACCGAGCACCGCGATATAGCCCACATCCGTTCCATTGCCCGCATCGACCAGGACGACTACGTGTGGATCGACAAGTTTACCATCCGCAATCTGGAGCTTTTCGCCTCGAACGGCGCCCGAGGCAAGGGGAGTTTCGCCGAGGTCATCGACCGCACGCTTTCGCCCATGGGCGGGCGTCTGTTGAAACGTTGGATCGCCATGCCCGTCAAGTCGCCGGCCCTCATCGACCGGCGGCTCGATGTCGTAGAATATTTCACGCAGCATGCCGAGTGTTTCGAGACCGTCCGCAGCCAGGTAACCCTCGTCGGCGACCTGGAGCGCATCGCTTCGCGCATCGCCGCCGCCAAGGTCACGCCCCGCGAGTTGGTGCAGCTCAAGAATTCGCTTTCCGCCATCGAGACGCTCAAATCCGTGCTCGCGTCGGCCGACAGCCGGCGTTTGCAGGAGATGGCCGGGCAACTCGACACGCTCGCCGAGGTGCGCGACCGCATTGCCCGCGAAATCTATCCCGATCCGCTCAATAACCAGATCCAGCGCGGCGGCGTCATCGCCGACGGGGTAGACCCCGAGCTGGACGATCTGCGGCGCATCGCCCTGCATGGCAAGGATTATCTGGCGCAGCTCCAGCAGCGCGAGAGCGAGGCTACGGGCATCCCGTCGCTCCGGTTGAGCTACAACAACGTTTTCGGTTATTACATCGAGGTGCGCAACACCCACAAGGATAAGGTGCCCGAGACTTGGATACGCAAGCAGACCCTGGCCAATGCGGAGCGTTACATTACCGAAGAGCTGAAAGTCTACGAAGAGAAGATTCTCGGTGCCGAGGAGAAGATGCTCGCACTCGAATTGCGCATCTACAACGAGTTGATGGCTTTCATCCGTACGGCACTCAAGGTCTTGCAGCAGAATGCTTCCGTCATCGCCCGTCTCGATTGTCTCCAGTCTTTCGCCCGCATCGCTTGCGAACGGCATTACGTGCGCCCCGTGCTCGACGAGGGCAAGCGCATCGAGATTCGGCAGGGGCGCCATCCGGTCATCGAAACCACGCTTTCTGTCGGCGAGGAATATATTCCCAACGACATCATGCTCGACGACCAGGAGCAGCAGATCGTCATGATTACCGGCCCCAACATGTCCGGTAAATCAGCTTTGCTGCGGCAGACGGCGCTCATCATCCTGATGGCCCAAATGGGATCGTTCGTGCCCGCCGAGTCTGCTCATATCGGCGTTGTGGACAAGATTTTTACCCGTGTCGGTGCTTCCGACAACATCTCGCAGGGCGAGTCGACGTTCATGGTCGAGATGCTCGAATCGGCCAGCATTCTCAACAACATCTCCGACCGCAGCATCGTCCTGCTCGACGAGATCGGGCGCGGCACGAGCACCTACGATGGCATTTCGATCGCCTGGGCTATGGTCGAATACCTCCACAACCATCCGAAAGTCCATGCCAAGACCCTCTTCGCCACCCATTACCACGAGTTGAATGAGATGGAGCAGATGTGCCCGCGCGTGAAGAATTACCACGTGGCCGTCAAGGAGATCGACAATCAGATCGTCTTCCTGCGCAAACTCGAAAGGGGCGGCACCGAGCACTCGTTCGGTATCCATGTGGCCCGCATGGCCGGCATGCCGGGTGCGATCGTGTCGCGTGCCGAGGAGATTCTGCGCAATCTGGAGCTGGTCTATGGCAGCAACCAGATCGTCCCGAACCGCAGTCCCAAGGAGCGCAGCCGCAAGTCGTCCTCGCAGTCGGTGCGTGAGGCGGCCGAAAGCGCCATGCCGCAGAGCATGCAGCTTTCGATGTTCCAGCTCGACGATCCCGTCCTGGTGCAGATCCGCGACCAGATACAGGGTCTCGACCTCGATGCCTTGACACCGCTCGAAGCGTTGAACAAGCTCAACGAAATCAAGAAGATCACGGGACTCTAAGCCCTCCCTTTTCGCATCGGATATAGAACAGCCCGGACAATTGTCCGGGCTGTTGCGTTCACGCCTTGGATTCGGAGAGCTGCAAAAGCGTCTTTCAGAAATAATACAAAATTTCTTTGTACAGGAATACCGTTATCACATCGGACGCTTCATTTGTTGATAAGCGAACTGATATTCTGAATCAACATCGCTACGGCCACCGAGTTGAACCCGCCCTCGGGGATGATGACATCGGCATACTTCTTCGAAGGTTCCACAAATTCTTCGTGCATCGGTTTTACCGTCGACGTATACTGCGTGATGACCGACTGCATGGTGCGGCCGCGGTCGCAGACGTCGCGCAAGATGCGCCGGGCCAGGCGTATGTCCGCGTCGGTGTCGACGAAAACCTTAATATCCATCAGGTCGCGCAGTTCCTTGTTCTCGAAGATCAGGATGCCGTCCACGATGATTACTTTCGAGGGTTTCACGCTCACAGTCTCCGGCAGGCGGTCGTGGTCGACGAACGAATAGACCGGGTGTTCGATCGGCACGTTTTCTTTCAGCGCCTTAATATGCTCCACAAGCATGTGGGTATCGAACGCCTGCGGATGGTCGTAGTTCAGTTTCGTGCGTTCTTCGAACGTCAATTCGGGATGGGCCTTGTAATAGTAGTCATGACACAGCGTCACTACATCGTCGCCTTCGAACGCTTCCTGCAAACGTTTGACAAGCGTCGATTTTCCCGATCCGGTTCCTCCGGCGACTCCGATTACCGTAACTTGCATAGAAAGAGATGTTAGAGGTGGTTATATAAAACAAAGGATCACTTACAAGAGTGATCCTTTTGCTTCGTCTTCATTATGCGTCGATGTTGGCGTAGTGGGCATTCTTCTCGATGAATTCGCGGCGGGGCGGCACGTCGTCGCCCATCAGCATCGAGAAAATGCGGTCGGCTTCGGCAGCATTCTCGATGTTTACCTGACGCAGAATGCGCGTGTCGGGGTTCATTGTCGTCTCCCACAGCTGGTGGGCGTTCATCTCGCCCAGACCTTTGTAGCGTTGTACATGCGTGCCCTTTCCGAATTCTTCCGTGATGGCGTCGCGCTCCTTGTCCGTCCAGCAGTAGCGTTCCTGCTTCCCTTTCTTGACCAGATAGAGCGGCGGGGTAGCGATGTAGACGTGGCCGTTTTCGATCAGCTCCTTCATCTTGCGGAAGAAGAACGTCAGCATCAGCGTAGCGATGTGGCTGCCGTCGACATCGGCATCGGTCATGATGATGATCTTGTCGTAGCGCAGCTTCTCCAGATTCAGTGCCTTGCTGTCTTCTTCGGTGCCGATCGTCACGCCCAGCGCCGTGAACATATTCTTGATCTCTTCGTTCTCCCACATGCGATGCTCCTGCGCCTTCTCGATGTTCAGAATCTTACCGCGCAAGGGCATGATAGCCTGGAAGTTGCGGTCACGTCCCGATTTGGCCGTTCCGCCTGCCGAGTCGCCCTCGACGAAGAAAATTTCGGCGATCGAGCGGTCGCGGCTCGAACAATCGGCCAACTTGCCCGGGAGTCCCACGCCCGACAGCGGCGTTTTGCGCTGCACGGCTTCGCGGGCCTTGCGGGCTGCGTGGCGGGCCGTAGCCGCCAGCACGACTTTCTGCACGATGGCCTTGGCATCCTTGGGATTCTCCTCCAGATAGTGCCCCAGCGCCATGGTCATCGCCTGGTCTACGGCCGCCGATACGTCGTCGTTGCCCAGCTTGGTCTTGGTCTGTCCCTCGAACTGCGGCTCGGCAACCTTTACCGAGACCACGGCCGTCAGACCTTCGCGGAAGTCGTCGCCGCTGATGTCGAACTTGACCTTCGAGAGCATGCCCGAGTCTTCGGCATATTTCTTCAGCGTGCGGGTCAGCGCACGGCGGAAACCCGTCAAGTGCGTACCGCCCTCGATGGTGTTGATGTTGTTCACATAGGAATGCACGTTCTCCGAGTAGGAGTCGTTGTATTGCATGGCCACTTCCACCGGCACGCCGTTCTTCTCGGTATCCAGATAGATGATCGAGTCGATGATCGGTTCGCCACGCGTGGCATCCAGATACTTCACGAACTCCTTGAGTCCCTCTTTCGAGTAGAAGTGGTCTTCGCGGGTCTTGCCCTCCTCGTCCTTGCGCAGGTCGTAGAGGTTCAGCCGGATACCCTTGTTCAGAAACGCCAGTTCCCGCAGCCGGTTGGCCAGGATGTCGTATTTATATTCGGTCGTGTGGGTAAAGATTTCGCCGTCGGGTTTGAAAGTGACGGTCGTACCGCGATCCTCGCACGTGCCGACCACTTCGACCTGCGAGGTGGGCGTACCCTTGCTGTACGACTGACGGTAAATCTTGCCCTCGCGATGGATTTCGGCAATAAGCAGGGTCGACAATGCGTTGACGCACGACACGCCCACGCCGTGCAGACCGCCCGACACCTTGTAGCTGCCCTTATCGAACTTGCCGCCCGCATGCAGCACCGTCAGCACCACTTCGAGGGCCGACTTGCCCTCTTTCTCGTGGTAGTCGGTCGGAATGCCTCGACCGTTGTCTTTCACAGTGATCGAATTATCCTCGTTGATCGTCACGTCGATATCGGTACAGTATCCGGCCAGCGCCTCGTCGATCGAGTTGTCCACCACTTCGTACACCAGATGATGGAGGCCCTTCTCGCCGATGTCGCCGATATACATGGCAGGACGCTTGCGCACGGCTTCGAGTCCTTCCAGCACCTGGATGTTCGACGCCGAATAGGCTTCTTCCTGCTTCTTCACGTTTTCTTGTTCAGTACTCATTTGTTGACTTTAAAATATCGTACAAATATAGTGATTATTCCCGAATAAAACAAGCAGCGGCGCGGCGCCTCCGGATCGTTTTTTTGCTATCCGTCCTTTTGCTATTCCCCGCGGTGCCGAGGTGCCGGCAGCAGCAAATTGTCGTCGGTTGCGGGCATTCTCTGCCCCGGAGCGCTGCGCCAACCTGACCGGGAGAGTCCGCACGGCGAGGAGTCTCCGGGTGCAGCGATTCGTTATGACAGCTCCGCTTCGAGATCGACTTCGCGGATCTTGCCTTTCGAGAAAAGCACGGCCCGGGCAGGGTAGTTCTCGATCAGCGAGGTGTTGTGCGTCGACATGACCACCGCACAGCCGCGGCGTGCGATTTCGCGGAACAGCTTCATGATCCCGTCGGCCGTTACCGGGTCGAGGTTGCCCGTCGGTTCGTCGGCCAGCAGCACCTGCGGATCGTTGAGCAGCGCCCGGGCGATGACCAGACGCTGCTGCTCGCCGCCCGAGAGTTCGAATGGCATCTTGTAGCTCTTCGATTCCAGATCGACCACCTGCAATACATGATCGATCCGTTCGCGGATTTCCGCTTCGCGCTTCCAGCCCGTCGCTTTCATCACATAGTAGAGGTTCATGAAGACGTTGCGGTCGGTCAGCAGTTGATAGTCTTGGAATACGATGCCGATGCGACGGCGCAGATACGGAATGTCGCGGCGGCGCAGCGTACGCAGGTCGAATCCCGCGATGGTGCCCTCGCCCGTGAGCAGCGGGACTTCGGCATAGAGGGTTTTCAGCAGGGTGCTTTTCCCGCATCCCACGCGGCCGATCAGGTAGACGAATTCGCCGGCGCTCACATCCAGATCGACATCCGAAAGCACCATTTCGCTTTCGCGCAGCAGGCGTTTGGCTGACTTGCGCCCGAGGGCGTCATTGACATGGCAGATGGCTGCACGACGAAGACTCACGACCAATTTCCGATTCATAGCGGTCACCGAATTTGAATGGGTAAAGATAATAAAAAATTCATCATGCCCCACTCCCGATGCCCGAAAAACCGTTTTCCGCCTTTCGGGTTGTTTCGGGAGACGCTCCCGCACCTTGCTGCTCCCGCCCGACGGGGCTGCGCAGATATTTATCCGCCCATTCCATGCGGATATTTCGAAATAATGTATTATTTTTGCTCCGTTTCCAATGCGGCTTTGCGGCCGTCCGATCTGGGGGTGCCCGGTTTTGACAGCAGGCAGAGTTCGATTGTAAGCACGCCGAGCGCTGTGCGGCAGCTCGTAAATATCGACGCTCGAACTACAAATGGCAATAACAGCTATGCACTCGCTGCCTAATTTTCAAGGAAAATTGGCTTAATCGCCGCGGCCAAGGCGCCGCAGCGACGAGTATCCCGGAGGAGGGTTCCGCTCCCTAATCCTTTTCCATACGGGGTATCATCGATTCGGAGATAGTGCGGCGGGTTGTTCCGACTGCCGTGCGAAATTCAAGGAACTGGGACCCGGGTTCGGCCGTCGCCTGCCAGACTCGGGGAGAAGGACGAAACGGCGACTAAGCGTGTAGAAAGCTCTCGGGTTCCTTGTTTGGACGCGGGTTCGACTCCCGCCACCTCCACGGAAAAGACAGACGGAAAGGTCTGTCTTTTTTACTTTTATACAGCCAGGAGAGGCTTGCCGGTGCTTGCTCTTCGACCGAAACGGATTTTCCCCGGATCAAGGTTCGTTCGTTTGCCGTTTCGTTTTTTTATGCTTATTTTTACAGCCAAGAAATTCCATTCATTATGTCCGAGAAAATGCAATATGCCGTCATCGCCACCGAGAAAGGGACGATGAAAGCCGAACTCTACACCCAAGAAACACCCGGCACGGTGGCCAATTTCGTCCAGCTCGCCGAGCACAACTTTTACGACGGCCTGACTTTCCACCGCGTCATTCCCGATTTCGTCATCCAGGGCGGCTGCCCGCGCGGCGACGGTACGGGCGGCCCTGGCTATACCATCAAGTGCGAGACTTCGGCACCGCGGCAGTACCACGACCGCGGCGTGCTCTCGATGGCCCATGCCGGCAAGGATACGGGCGGTTCGCAGTTCTTCATCTGCCACAACCGCCAGAATACGCAGCACCTCGACGGCCGTCACACCTGCTTCGGCCGGGTCGTGGAGGGTCTCGACGTGATCGACGACATCCGTCCCGGCGACAAGATCCTTTCGATCCGCATCGTCGAAGAGTAAAAGCCCCCTACAAGATTGCCCCTGCCGCAACACCATGCAGCAGGGGTATTTTTTTCAATCTATCTGCGTTCAAGAAACAGAACCCCGAATCCGAACCGTCGCAGTTCGCTGTTTCGGGCCGTGTATCCATTCCATCGGGCGGTGCTTCTGTCAGGGAACACAAACAAATCCGAAAGCCGATGAGCGCCGGTTTGTCGGCGCCGACCGGCCCAACTGGCCTCGGGGGAGGGCCGTGCCGGCGTTCAAAATCGGCAGCAAAAAAAGCGGGCGTCTTGAAAAAGACGCCCGCCCGCTTTCGTCCGGTCGACTTCCGGTTCGTTTATTTGTGCAGCTTCGCCACCACGTTGTCCGTCGCTTTTTTCAGCAGTTCTTCCGGACAGCACAGCGTGATGCGGATGTAGCGTTTGCCCTCCGAGCCGAAGATGCCGCCCGGCGTAAGGAATACGTCGCACTTCTCCATCACTTCGTCCGAGAACGCGAAGCTGTCGCCCTCGTAGTCTTCCGGCAGTTCGGCCCACACGAACAGGCCGGCCTGATGCTCGCGGTAGCGGCAGCCCAGTGCATCGAGCAGCGCATAGGCTTGTTTTTCGCGGCCATAGTAGATCGCATTCAGCTCCTCGAACCATTCGTCGCCCAGCGCCAGCGCCGTGTCGGCCGCCGCCTGGATCGGATAGAACATACCCGAGTCCATGTTCGACTTGAACGTCAGAATCGCGTCGATCCACTCTTTCTTGCCGACCACCACGCCCACGCGCCAGCCGGCCATCGAGTGGCCTTTCGAGAGCGAGTTCATCTCCAGCGCCACGTCGCGCGCGCCCTCGGCTTCCATGATCGAAATCGGCGCCTCGGCATTGCGGATGAAGCTGTACGGATTGTCGTGCACGATCAAGATATTATGACGGGCACCGAAATCCACGATCTTCTGCATCAGTTCCATCGAGGGCGTCTGGCCCGTCGGCATGTTGGGGTAGTTGACCAGCATCATCTTCACACCCTCCAGCCCCGCGCGTTCGATCGCGTCGAAGTCGGGATAGAAATTCGTCTCCTTGTTGAGCGCATAGGTTACCATCTCGCCGCCCGACAGCCGCACGGCCGACGAATAGGTGGGGTAGCCCGGGTTCGGCACCAGTACCTTGTCGCCCTTGTCGAGGAACGTCATGCAGATGTGCATGATGCCTTCTTTCGAGCCGATCAGCGGGAGCACTTCCGAGTTGTAGTCCAGCTCCGTGCGATACCATTTCTTGTACCAGTCGGCAAAGGCTTTCCGCAAGATGGGTTCCCCCTTGTAGGACATATATTTGTGCACGTCGGGGCGTTGCGCTTCTTTCGCCAGCCGCTCGATTACCGAGGGGTGGGGCGGCAGGTCAGGACTGCCCATCGCAAGTTTGATGATCTGACGGCCTGTGGCCGCTTCGATTTCGGCTATTTCGCGCAGGCGGCGCGAAAAATAGTACTCTCCGATGCCGTCCAGCCGATGCGAACGGGCAATATTGACTGCTTTGGCCATAATAGAAAGTTTGGTGTTACAAAGATAACGCACCCAGGGCGCAAAAGCAAATTTATTCGCGAAAATATCCTGCTTCGGATTCCGGGGCGAAGCGTCTCCCCATGCCCGTTCGGATCAGAGCGCGAACAAAATGAATATCTGCGCCGTGAGCACGCGCAAAAACATGACCACAGGATAGACCGTCGAATAGCCCACCGCAGGCATGTCGTTTCCGGCCGTGGCATTGGCATAGGCCAATGCCGGGGGATCGGTCGTTGCGCCGGCTATGAGTCCCATCAACGTATAGTAGTTCATTTTCAGCCATACGCGCGCCACGATGCCCACGATCAACAGCGGCACCACCGTAATGACCGCGCCGTAGCCGATCCACCGGTAGCCGCCCCCGACGATCGCATCCGCGAATCCGTCGCCGGCACCGATGCCCACGGCCGCCAGAAACAGCGCAATGCCTATTTCGCGCAGCATCAGGTTGGCGCTCATGGTCGTGTAGGTTACCAGATGGAAGTGCGTGCCGAAGCGGCCGATGAGTATCGCTACGATCAGCGGGCCGCCGGCCAGGCCCAGTTTCACGGGTTGGGGTACGTTCAGCAGCGGGACCGATCCCAGCAGCACCCCCAGAGCGATACCCACGAAAAGCGTGATCAGATTGGGCTGATCCAGTTTTTTCAGCGAGTTGCCCAGCACGTCGGCCACTTGGGCCACCGCCTTTTCGGGGCCGACGACCATTACCCGGTCGCCGACCTGCAATTCGAGTCCTTGGTAGGGGATCAGATCTACGCCCGCCCGGTTGACGCGCGTCAGCGTGATGCCGTACTTCGTGCGCAGCCGCAAGTCGGAAAATTTCTTGCCGTTGATCGACGATTTCGTAATCAGGATGCGGCGCGAGATCAGCTCGGCATGCGGCGTGTTGTTGCCCCATTGCTCGTCGGTCATCTTCACGCGCCGTCCCAGAAAGGCTACGATCGCCTCGGTATCCTCCGTCTGGCAGACCACGCACAGCCGGTCGCCCGTATGGAGCACCGAGTCGGCATCGGACATCGACACTTCGCCGTCGGTCGACATGACGCGCGAAACCACGAATTGCCGGTTTATCAGATCGCGTATGTATTCTACCGTCCGACCGTCGAGCATCGGATTGGTAAACTCCACCGATACCTTGTCGGCGAACTTATGTTCTTGCGAGAGAGCTGCCAGCCCTTCGTTTTCTTTCTCGAACTTTACCCGCAGTACATAGCGGATGCAGATCATCGTGAGGATGATGCCCACCACGCCCAGAGGGTAGGCCACCGCATAACCCAGGGCGATGGTCGGATCGTTGATCCCCGTCGCATCGGCATAGGCCTGCTGTGCGGCGCCCAGCCCGGGCGTGTTGGTCACTGCACCCGATAGAATGCCGACCATCGTCGGCACCGGAGTTCCCGTCGTCAGATGCAGGACATAGGCCGTCGCCACGCCTAACAACACGATCGCCACGGCACAGCATACCAGAGTCATGCCGCCATGTTTGAACGACGCGAAAAACCCCGGCCCCACTTGCAGGCCGATCGAGAACACGAAGAGGATCAATCCGAATTCCTTGACGAAGTGCAGGACTTCGCCGTCGACCGTCATGCCCAGATGGCTCAAAACGATGCCGACGAAAAGAATCCACGTGATGCCGAGCGAGACGCCGCCGATCTTGATTTTGCCGAGCAGCACGCCCAGCGTGACGACCAGTGCGAACGTCAGCACCGCATGCGCGATGCCCCCGCCGAAGAAGAGGTCATGGAGCCACTCCATTATCTGTCTGTTTTTGTGCTGTTTAACCTGGGAAACCTAACCGAGCACAAAAATACGAATTTTTTTACGGAATCCGGATATTCAATACAGGTATTTTTCCATCAGCGGAGCCAGCAGGGCCGTGGCAAGTCCCATCAAGGCCATCGCCAGTCCGCTCAGCGCCCCTTCGACCGCTCCCATTTCGATGGCGCGCGCTGTGCCGATCCCGTGAGCGGCGGCCCCCAGCGCGAAACCTCGGGCTTCGGGATCGCGAACGCCGCAGCGGCGCAAGATCCATTCGCCGAAAATACTGCCGAAAATCCCCACGCAAAACACCACGACCGATGTTACCGAGACATTCCCTCCCAGCGGCTCCGACACCGACACGGCGATCGGCACGGTTACCGATTTGGGAGCTATCGAGTTAAGAATCGGGCGTTCGGCGCCCAGTGCCATGGCCAGATAAACCACGCTCAATACGCCCGTTATGCAGCCCGCCAGAGTCGCCGCAGCCACCGGAACCAGGCTTCCGCGCAGACGCTCGACTTGTTCATAGAGCAGATAGCCCAGCGCGACGACCGACATCCCCAACGCAAAGTCGAGCATCCCGGTCGCCTCCTTGTAGCGGGAGTAGGGGATCTCTGTCACGCTCAGAAAAACGATTACCGATACGAACGTCAGCAGCACCGGATGGAGCAGAGCCAGCCGCGTGCGGCGATAGATAACCCCGCCCAGACAGAAAAGCCCCACCGTCAGCGTGAGCAGAAAGAGATCGGAAGTCAAGAAATCATTCATCTTTGTGCAATTGTTTTCGATTGAGACTCTGATAGGTGCGGCCCGCTACATAAAGCACGGCCACCGTCGATACGATGCCCGATACCACGATCGCCCACAAGTTGTCCAGAATCACACGATACGATTCTATGAGTCCCACCCCGTAAGGCACGAAGAAAAGCGCCATGCTGCCCAGCAGAAACCGGGCGGCCGGACGCACCGTTTCGGCCTTTACCCATCGCAGGCACAGCGCCGCGAAAAGCAGGATCATGCCGATGATGTTTCCCGACACATATCCGCCCGTCAGCCGGCTCAGCAGGGTGCCGACAAGCCAGCAAAGCAAAATGTAGAAAAGTCCGAGCATGAATTTCCGATTTCAGATGCAATCTCTTTTTTTCTTTGTTTTCAGCGGACAGCCGGTGGCGTTGCACGCCGAGCATCCGCCCTTGCGGCAGCCGCGCAACATGCACGCCAGCCGTCGCAACAGCAGCAGCGCCACAGCGCCCATGATGATCCCTACCGCCCAATCCTGCCAGTCCATACCGATCAAAAGAGTTGC
Source organism: uncultured Alistipes sp. (assembly GCF_910580175.1). GTDB lineage: Bacteria > Bacteroidota > Bacteroidia > Bacteroidales > Rikenellaceae > Alistipes. Next base: position 132,220 of record NZ_CAJTXD010000001.1, on the reverse strand, counting down.
AGCAAGTTATACACGCCCCATGAGACCAGCCAGGCCAACAGGGTATCGTATGCGACGGCCGCCGCCGCCCACCGCCAGCCTGCTTCGGCGCCTATGGCCGCCACCGTGGCCAGACACGGGAAATAGAGCAAAATGAACACCAGGAAGGCCATCGCTGCGGCCGTCGAAAAATCGCCGCTCTCCACGATCCGTTCCGACAGGGTGCGCACAGCCGGATCGCCTGCATCTGTTGTGCCGGCTGCGGTATCCGTTCCAGGCATCCCGATTGCGGCCACCTCGGCGTTTTCGCCCTGGCTGCTGCCGGTCGCGCCCTGCATCCCGGCCATTCCACGGCCTGCGCCTCCATGAGGCGTCTCCTCCGTATACAGCACGCCGAGCGTGCTCACTACGATTTCCTTGGCTGCTACGCCCGAAAGCAGCGCCACGCTCGCTTTCCAGTTCAGCCCCAAGGGGGCGAATGCCGGTTCGCAGGCTTTGCCCAGACGTCCCAGATAGGAGGATTCATAGTGCGCAGGTGTCGGGTCGGCCGGCCGTTCCGGCCGCGGATAGTAGCTCAGAAACCACACGATTATCGACGCCACCAGGATCATGCCGCCCATCTTGCGCAGATATTGCGCGCACTTGTCCCACATGTGCGATAAGGTTGCCCGCCACGTCGGCAGCCGGTAGGGCGGCAGTTCCATGACGAACGGCGTTTCGTCCACCGGAAACAAGAAGCGCCGCATCGCCCGTGCCGTCACGACCGCTGCCGCTACGCCCAGAAGATAGAGTCCCGTCATGACCCATCCGGCATGCGGGGCGAAGAACGTTCCGACAACAAGGATATAGATCGGCAGCCGGGCGCTGCACGACATGAACGGCGTTATCAAGATCGTTATCAGCCGGCTGCTCCGGCTTTCGATCGTCCGGCACGCCATGATGGCCGGCACATTGCAGCCGAAGCCCATGATAAGCGGAATGAACGACTTGCCGTGCAGTCCGATGCGGTGCATTACCCGATCCATGATAAAAGCTGCACGAGCCAGATAGCCCGAATCTTCCATGAACGAGATGAACAGATACAGTACCATGATGTTGGGCAGGAATACGATCACTGCCCCTACGCCGCCGATCACGCCGTCGACCAACAGATCGCGCAGCGCTCCGGCCGGAAGCAGGGCATCGACGCCTGCGCCGAGCCATCCGACCAAAGCTTCGATCCATGCTTGAGGATAAGCCCCCAGATAGAATGTGCACCAGAACATGAACCACATCAGGAAGAAGAAGATCGGAAATCCCCATAATTTGTGCGTCGCCAGCGAGTCGATCAGCGCCGTGGTCGTCGCTTCTTCGCTCCGGCCTGGGGTGTAGGTCTCTTTCAGCGCGCCCGAAATGAAGCCGTATTTGCGGTTGGCGAATGCCGTTTCGACATCTTCGCCCGCTTCTTTGACTATACGCGTAGACTCGCGGGCCGCTATTTCGGCCCACACCGGATAGCGTTCGCACAGACGCAGTTGCTCGTTTACCTGTCGGTCTCCCTCCAGCATCTTCATCGCAAAATAGCGCGGAGGGAAACTCTTGGGCAGTTGGTCGGCATGAAGGCTCATGTCGCTGTTCAGGCGGCGCAACCCCTCTTCGATCACTGCGCCTTGTCCGATGTGGATGTGGCGCACGCGTTCGTCCCGGTTTTCGTAGACCGCGATTACCGTGTCCAGCAGGTCGTCGATTCCCCGGTTGTTGCGCGCTTCGACCGGTACCATCGGCACGCCGAGCATCCGTCCCAGATTTTCGTAGTCCAGTTGCGCACCGCTGGCCGTCAGTTCGTCGAACATGTTGAGCGCCACAACCATGCGCGGGTTTATGTCGATCAGTTCCGTCGTCAGATAGAGGTTGCGCTCCAAGTTGGACGCCACCACCGAATTGATGATCACATCGGGCATTTCCCGGGCGATGTGCCGGCGCACGAAACGTTCTTCGGGCGTGTAGGCCGACAGGGCATAGGTGCCGGGCAGGTCGGTAATCTGGAAACGATAGCCGCGGTAGCTGCGTACGCCGCTTTTGGCGCCCACCGTCACTCCGCTGTAATTGCCCACATGCTCGTGGCCGCCCGAAATGGCGTTGAAAAGCGACGTCTTGCCGCTGTTGGGATTGCCCACCAGCGCCACGCTGATCGTATGGCTGTGCGTGCGCACCACTTCGTCGAGCGACCGGCAGCACATTTGTTTCGGTTCGTACATCGGCGGACGTTCGGAAGGCGCCGCCGCAACCGGATGGGGGCCGGACATCAGTTCGTGGGCTTCGTCGTCCGAGAGCACCTGGATCATGTCGGCTTCGCTGCGTCGCAGCGACACGTCGTATCCCATGATCCGGTATTGGATCGGGTCTTTGAGCGGTGCGTTCAGAATCACTTCGACCCGCTGGTCGCGGATGAACCCCATCTCCATGATCCGGCGACGGAACCCGCCATGGCCCAGCACTTTCAGAATAACGGCCGATTCTCCGGTCTTCAATTCGGACAGACGCATAGTAAGACTCTGTTGATTTTCGAGCGAACAAAGATAGTTGTTTTGCTCCGAATGCACAATCCCCATTTCTGGGTATTTTTCTCCCGCGCCTCCGCTTCGTAAAAAAATGCGGGCAGGTTTCAAATCCCTGCCCGCATCGTTCGTCAGTCGTCGATTCCGACCGGGTTGAGCCGGTCGTGTTCGAAGAAGTAGTATTTGCCGCTCTCGCACCCCACGATCAGGTTCGGGCCGTGCGACGTGTCGCCCAGCCAGCATGGTTCCGGAGCGTTCGAGTGGGCGCCCAGCGGGAAATCCTTGCCGTCCACCTGGAACTGCACCGGTTCCTTGAAGACCATCCGTTCGTTCGTGCCTGCATTGAGCAGCAGCATGACCTGCAAGCCGTATTGTTTCTTCGCGAAGCGCGCGTAGGGGAGTCCGCGGTCGGGCGAGGGGTAGGACGAACGTTTGATCGAGCCGATCAGCAGATCCAGTTTTCCGTCGCCGTTCCAGTCCACGAAGCGCAGTTTCCCGCGGCCCATCTGCCCCAGCGCTTCCATGGCGTTGTTGTGTCCCGTAATTTGCGAGCCGTCCGTCAGCCGCAGTTTCCCCAGGTCTTCCACATTGTAGTCGTCCACTTGTCCGTACATGTGCAGTGCATTGTCGCTGTCCATGATGACCATCACATTGCGGCCGCCAGCCCGGGCGATCGCCGGACGCACGCGCCACGTGCCGTAGAGTTCGAGGTTATCCACGCTCAGCGGAACCGGTGCGTCGAGCCGGGGTTTTTCGCGCGTGCCGCGGTTGAGCATCACTTCGAACTTGGCCCGCGAGCCACCCACGATCACGTCGGGCAATCCGTCGCCGTTCCAGTCATAGACCGTCGGACAAAGATACCCCCACGAGGCTTCGAACGGCCCCTGCACCACATGATAGCCCGGGCGCAGGCAGATCGGCTTGCCGCCGGCGCACACTTCCTCCGGCATAGCGTAGTCCGGACAGGCGTTCGTGCCGTTGTTCTTGAAGAACAGCAGGCGGCCTTCCGAGTTGCCCGCCACGATGTCCAGCTTGCCGTCGCCGTCCCAGTCCACCACGTTCGGCACCGTGAGCGAGCCGCCGTAGAGGGGTGCGTTGCGTTGCAGGATAGGCTTCGGATCGTCGTATATCGGCGCTCCGTCGGGCGTGCTGCCCATGTAGCGGTAGCGGTACATGGCCGATTCGCCGCCGATTACCAGGTCTTGCGTCGTTCCCGGCTGCGCAGGATAGGGGATGACGCGCGCGCTGTAAGCCGTGTGCACCCGGATATTCAGCGAGTCTCGCATGACATGGATCGGCGCCAATCCCGTCGGCGCTATTTTCTTCCGATAGGGGATGAATTTCATGCTGCCCAGTTTGTTGGTAAACAGATACCCGTCGTAGGCTCCGTCCGCCGAGCGTACGCAGGCCAGTTCGCTGGCTCCGATTACCAGATTCATGTCGCAGCCCACCCGTTCCGTATCGGTAATCTGCCGCCAGTTTCCGGCATCCAGCGTCAGGCGGAACAGTCCTGATCCGGGCAGCGCCCCACGATAGATTTCAGCCCCGTCGTAATAGGACTGGCGGTCGCCCTTGAAGGTCTCCGGACGATACGATCGGCCGTCGTGGCAAAACACCGCCAGTTCCAGGTCGCGTTTACCGCGACGGATGCAGTCGAACGACGCTACCGGATAGCTCAGGCCGCGAATTTCCGTTTCGGCGATCTTCGTGAAGCCTTGGGAGCCGTCCCATTGGGCCACCACCAGTTTCTTCGTCGAGAGACGCAGCAGATAGACATCTTTCCCATCCTGGAAAACCCGAATCATCGACGGCAGGTTCTTCTCTTTGTCCCACGGCGTCGTCACGCGCACCGGTTCGCGGTAAACCAGCGACCCGTCGTCGGCCGTGCAGTCGTAGGCGCAGCGCCAGAAACCTTTGGCTCCCGCCGCACCGTGCTGGATCAGCACGAAGAGGTCGGGCCATTCTTCGGACGAGATGTAGGCGAAGCCTCGCGGAGCGTTGCTGTACGTCAGTCCGAACGACATCGGAGCCAGTCCCTCTGCGCCGCCCGCCATTACCGGCCGGGCATGTTGCAGCGGTTCGGCCGCCACCAGGCTTTGCAGGGTCAAGCCGCACAAAGCCGAAAGCAAAAGCATTTTTTTCATCTTATTTTTCGTATTCGATCTTCGCTGCAAGGAGCGTCACGCCCGCGAAATCTTTGGTTTGAGGCAATACGATGGTTTGTCCGGCCTTCGCTTCCTTATAGTAGACATAAAGAATCCCCGGTTTGTTCTTGTCGTGGGTCGTGTAGCGTATTTCCGAGTTGCGCTCCGGTTTCCAGCCGTCGAGATCGGCTGCTGTGACGTTGTTGCGGCGCACCGCAATATAGATGCGGCCTTTTTCGGTCGCCGTCACTTTGCAGTGCTGCACCTCGTTCTTGATGGCCGAGTGCACCAGCAGGTCGAAGCCTGCGAAACGTTCGGGCACCATCGCCAGCGGATAGGGGCGGTTGACGAAGAATTTCGCGCCCATGTTCAGTTTGTGCAGTTCGAACCCTTCGCCCTGCGCCCTTACCGTCATGCGGGTCGTCGCATCGTTGGGTCGTTTGGCCGGTGCGGCCTGGTTGTCCGAGTCGCTGCGGAACGGCGCTACGGGCAGTCCTGCCGCATCGTACAGATTGCCGATGGCTCCGTCGCTGAAGCAGTAGCGCACGGCCACCGGACGGGCCACTTGCTTGCTCCACACCACCAGGGTGTTGTTCTTGTCGTCGATCATCCCTTGCGCCGGCACGAATTTCATCGAAGCGTCGCACAGCTCCAGCCCGACGATCGCATCATCCTTGCAGTTGATGCCGCCCTCTGCATTTTCGAACGTCACGATCGCCTGCGATCGCTTGAATTCCGCCGAGCGGAACGAGGCATGCTTGTATTTATTCCCCGTACGGCCGTACACCTCGGCCAGCGCCCAGCCCGCGAGCCGGTCGCCGACTCCTTTCTTGTAGCGGGGATGGATATTCGTCACATCGTCCACCAGGTCGGAGACGACCGCCATGCCCGTGCCCGGAACCGTCGCGGCCACCAGCGCCTGCTGTTCGCGCACCAGAGCGCCGTCGACGCCGCCTTCCGTGCGGGCATGGGGTGCGATCTGCACAAAATAGAAGGGCAGCAGCTTGCCGAACGCCTTGCGCCAACTCTCGATCATCATACCGAATTCTTCGCCATAAAGCGCAGCATTCCTCTTGTTCGATTCGCCTTGATACCAGATCACGCCCGCAAACGTCGTGTTGAGCAGCGGGTGGATCATCGCGTTGTAGATCGAGCCGATCCGCCAGCCCGGGCGGGCCGGAGCGTATTCTTTCCACGAGGCGACCATCTCCGCCTCCTTCTCCATCGCCGGGGCCGGCGTCCACACTTCGACCGGCGTGCCGCCCCACGAGGAGTTGACCAGTCCTATCGGGCGATTCAGCTCGGCCGCCAAGCGCTTGCCGAAAAAGTAGCCCACCGCACTGAAATAGCGGGCGCTCTCCGCGTCGCAGATTTCCCAGCGGCCCTCGCAGTCGTCTTGCGGATGGGGTGTACTGTTTTTCGTCACAGTGAACAGACGGATCTGCGGGTTCAGGGGTTGCGTCAGTTCCTGCTTCATGTCGGCTATGCCGTTCGCAGCGCTCCAGTTCATGTTCGACTGGCCGCTGCACAGCCACACCTGGCCGATCAGCACATCGTTGATCGTCTTTTCCGTTTTATTGGTCTTGAACGTGATCGAGCAGGGTTCCGACGTCGCCGCAGGAGTATGGAATTCGACTTCCCACTTCGTGTCGTAGCCCGCCTTGGCCGTCACGGCTTCGCCCCACGAGGGGATTACCGTGATCGTCGCATTGGGATCGGCCCAGCCGTGCAGCCGCACGGTCGTGTTTTCCTGGAGCACCATGTGGTCGCCGATTACCGACGGCAGCCGCAAGATCGGTTGCGCCGAAATTTCTGCAACGGCCAGCACGCAGGCCGCCGCCAGAAAGAATAGCTTTCGAATTGCTGGTTTCATAGTTCAGTAGGGTTTTATGGTTTGTGCAGGGTTACGATCCGCTCCGGAAGCCCCGGTTCGCGGAAGTTGCGGATGCGGAAAAAGCTCATGAAGTTGGCGTCGTGCTGTCGGGTCGGGAGTCCCCGTTCTTCCTCCATGGCCAGCCGCACCACGGCCACCATGTCGTCGCCGTCGAACCGCCAGTCCGCATATTGGAAGCCGTCGAAAAAGGGGTTGTCGCTCTCCACTACGATCCGTTCGATCCGCCACTCCCGCAGATCGGGCGAGCTGGCAAGCGCCAGTGTGTTGCGGATCAGGCCGCAATGGATGCCGTCTGCATAGATGCCTCCGTGCCGGGCGCCTCTGTATTCCTCTCCGACGGCCGACACCAGCGCCCAGTAGCGGCGCGAGAGCGAATCGTAGCGGATCGTGAATTTCTTCCCGCCGCCCGGCATTTCAACGATGTCCCGGGCCGGATCGAATGCGAGTCTGTGCGGATTCTTGATGTGCACGATGGCCGCCGAACGGCCGTACAGATGTTCATCCACCCGCAGTACGTTGACAAGTTTTCCGTCGGGCGCGATCGCCACGTTGCCTTCGATCCATTGGCGGAATCCTCTTTCGTCGCTCTCCGCAATCCATTCCGGTACGCTGGCCAGCGCTTCGGAGGCTGTCCAGGACACGGCTTGCAGCAGGTCGGCCCCGACCGGAGCCGACAGCACGAACGCCCGGCGCGGTTCGCCCGGTTCATTGGTCTCCATCGCCCGCCAGATGCGCCCGGCATGTTCCACCACCGGCACCGGTGCCGAATGATAGCGCCCGCGCAGCACGATTCCTTCGCCCGTCTCCTCGTCCGGTGCCGACCACGTGCGTCCGTTGTCGTCCGAACGGCAGATTATGACGTTGCCTTTCGGGATCGAGGTGCCCATCATGTAGAGCGCCTTGTCGTGCAGGAACAGCGAATAGAAATTGATCGGGCACGGACTCGCTGCCCAGCGCTTCCAGCTCTCACCGCGGTCGGTCGAGCGGAACAACGTCGCATGCCGCGGTTTGAATACACCGTTGCATGCGGCCAGATAGCTGCCGTCCGGCAGAACGATCAGATTCGGGTTGGTAATGTGCGTTCGGCGCAGTTCCGGCACCCGGGCGATCACGACGCCCGGCACCTTCGCCGTCTGTGCAACACGTAGTTCGCGGGCGAAAAGCATCGCCGAGGGGCCTCCTTCGCACGGCGCCGGAAGCGGCATCCACTCGCCCGGCGTATCGTAGCGTCGCGTGAAAAGCCGATACCGGGTGCGGTTCACAAAAAACGCTTCGCCCGTCGCCCGCCACAGCACGGTGTCCGGCAGCGTGTCGGCGACCGCCAGCAGCAAGTCGCATTCTCGGGATGCCCTCACGGCCTGCGGGCCGGCGAATTCGCGCAGACCGACCGCATAGTCCATGCCCGCGAGCCGCTGCGGCAGCGAGCGGCCGAAGCGGTGGCGTCTGTACTGCGGATAGACTTCCGCGCCCGCTTCCGCCGTGCGGATGTCGATCAGCCGGCCCCGAACTTCCACCATGCCGCCGTCCGGCGCTGCCGCACAGTCGGGCGGCAGCACGGACAGAAGCAGGGCGGAGAGCAATCCGCATATGTAGCGCCAAGGCTTCATGGCAGTCAGAGGTTGCGGAAGTTGCGGATACGGAAGAAGCTCATGAAGTTGGCATCGTGCTGGCGCACAGGCAGCCCCCGGGTTTCAGGGCAGGCCATACGGCATACGGCCGCGATGTCGTCGCCGTCGAACACCCAGTCGACATATTGGAACCCATGGAAGAACGGATCGGGATCGTATACGATCTCCTTATACTGCACCCAAGTGTTCAGATCGGTCGAATAGCACAGCACCATGCGGTTGCGCACCAAGTCATAGGTAATCCCGTTCGCATAGATGCCGTTGTGCTTCTGTCCTTTCATGTTCGCCGATGCCGGGTTGGTAATGGCCCAGTAGCGTTTGCTGCGCTCATCGTAGCGGATGGTAAACTTCTTGCCGCCGCCCGGCAGCGTAATCATGTCGTTCGAGACAGTAAACCGGAGCGTATGTTCGTTTTCGACCGATATGCGGGCCGCCAGTTGGCTGGTTACCTTGCTGCTGGCCCGCAGGATGTTGTAGAGTTTGCCATTGGGCGTCGCCACCATATTGCCCTCGATCAGCTCGGTCACGGTCTTATCCTCCACCGTAATGTCGTTGTCGACGGCCAGTTCAGCGGATTTCGTCCAGTTGGCGGCATCCAGCAGATCGGCATCTGCCGGCGCCGAGACTACGAACGGGCGTTTCTTCGACGTATCCGTACCTTGCGTTTCGCAGGCCCGCCAAATGCGGCCGTCATGTACGACCACAGGCACCGCCGCCGAATGGAATCCGCCCTCCAAGATCACGGTCGGCGACGTCCAGTTCAGTCCGTTGTCCTCCGAGCAGGCGATCATCAGGTTCGCGCCGCCGCGGCCGCACCCCATCATATAGAGTTTCCCCTCCCATACGAACAAGTTGTAGTAGTTGGCAATGCCGTTTTGTTCGGTAACGTTTTCCACGAGCATCCGCCAGCTGGCGCCTCGGTCTTCCGATACGAAGAGCGATGCGCCCTGCGAGACGCCCGTGCAGGATGCAAGGTAGTCGCCGTTGGGCAGAATCGCCAGCGAGACGTTGCTGATCGTCCGGCCGCGCAGTTCGGGCACTTGCGCGATGACCGTGCCCGGCGTTCGCACGTCCGCTACGCGCAGTTGCGGTGCAAACAGCAGCGTCGTGTATTTGCGGCCTTCCGGATCGGGCACGGGAGTCCATTTGCCCGGCGTTGCATAGGCATGGGTGTAGATGCGATAGGGGATGTCGCCCACCATCAGCACTTCGTCCGTGCCGGCCCACCCTTCGGCCTGCATGTCGGCGCAGTCCGTGGCCAGGCGGACGGTTCCGGCGCTGCCGCAACGGAAGGCTTCGGCCCCCCGCGACTCCATCAGTCCCGCAGCATACGCGGTCGGTTCTTCGAACAGCATGCCGGCATCTTCGTCGAAAAGATAGTCGTCGTGTTGCGGAAATACTTTTTCTCCGGCCGCCAGCGTGCGGATATCCACCAGGTTCCCGCGCACTTCCATCGCGCCGGCCGCCAGGGGCGCATCGTGTCCGCCCTCCTCTTTCCCGCAGGCCGCCAAAGCCCAGGCGGCGGCAAGCAAGAACGTTATTTTGAGATGATTTTTCATGTTCGCTTCGGTTTATTCTGCCGTCACAGTGACGGTAGCTTGTTTCACGATTTTCTTTTCGCCTGCAAGAGTCGGCACGGTGCCCACTATGGCCACTTCATACGTCCCCGGCTGAGTGAAAAGATATTCATAGGTCGCAGGCTGCACATCCGCCGCCCCTTTCACGACAATCGGCGAATCCTTGCCCACGTTCTTCGCCTCGGGCCGCACCAATTTCGGCAATACCAGCCAGGAATGTTTGTCGACCGCGGGTTTGAAGACCGCCCCCAGACGGATGACCGAAGTGTAGCCTCCGTAGGCGAATTTGCGTACCGGATTGGTGCCGTCTTCCGCTCCGAAGTTGGAATCGAGCACCACGATGGGCATGGTCGGATCGGTCGTATTGCCCTCCGTGTAGGTCTGCCTGTATATTTCCGTGTAGGACGATTCCGATTTGTAGGCGGCGCGCACCCAGCTGTCGTGGAGATAGAAGTAGGTGCGGCCTTTCTCTTTGGTTCCCGTGTCGGGGTCGACATACGCCGGATCGTTTTTCTCCACCGTATAGAAGAATGCCACGCAGCAGCTCCGGCCTTCGCCCGTAAACCATGCCGTGCAGTCCACGGTTCCGGCATCGTGCGGTACGGTAGTCGCCCCGACGGTCGTTTTCGTATCCGTGCCATAAATATAGGTCGTCATGTCGAATTCGTCGGTCACATCCGTCCACGTCGCAGCAAGGATTCCCGCTTCGGTCATCGTGCCGTCGAAGTCCGTCGAGTACTTCACTTTCGCAGGGCGGCGTTGCGTGCCGCTATTGAGCAGCATCTTGAAATTCAAGCTCATCGAGGCTTCCTGCATCCGGTCTTTGTCCGAATACGCATAGTCGTGCCCTTCCTCGCCCGACCAGAAGTCGATCTTCTCGGCAACACCGGTCATCTTTACCGTCAGCGGTTCGCCCGCCTTGCATTCCAATACCGGTATTTCCGCATCGAACACGTCGGCTTGGACGAATCCGTCGATCGACAGTTCGTATTCCCGCACATAGTGTCTGTTGGGTTTGAATTCGACCGCTTCCGGTATCGTGAAAGCGTTCCGCGAGTTGTCGATGGCCGTCAGTTCGAGCCGCAGCGATCCGGCAGGGTGGAGACCCGGCGCCACGACCAGCCAGATACTCGTGTAGCCGTTCTTGTTCAATCCGGGATAGGTCTCGAACTTCACGGTCGCGCTCCGGCTTCCGTCTTCGACCGTGATCGCCTGCCTCGCATCGGCTTGCGTCAGGTCGATCGTTCCCGCCGGAACGGTCAGATCGGCCGCCTCCGAGACCAGTTCCAGTTGCTTCACGGGTACCGAAGCCACAGGGCAGTCGGCACTCATCTTGAAGCGGAGTTCCACAATCGAGAATATGTTGGCGAACTGGAAGCGGATACCCCCTCCTGCATTTTCCTCCGAGGCTTCGATCTCCACGGGTGCGGCTGTCATCACGCCGTAACGGGCGATGTGGGCCGGCGAATCCGCCCCGGCCTGCACTTGTTCGGCCGGCAGCGAGAAGGGATGCGCCGCAACGTCGAGTTCCCGATCCTTGATTTCAACATAAGGGTAGTAGGCATAATACCCCTGCTCCGCGTTGTTGATCCACTTGAACATCGAATAGGGATCTTTCGCCGAGAAGGTGCAGCGGGCAGGATCGTCTTTGGCCGGCGCGGCAACATAGGCGAAGTTGTTGCCCGTCGGCAGACCGTTGCTCATGCCGTAGATACCCACTTCGTCGGCTTCGGCCCAAGCGATCGTCAGTCCGCGGTCGGCATCGAGGTCTATCGCCGTGCGGGTCGATGCAGGCCCGGCACCCGTGAAAAGCACCACTTCGCCGTCAGGAAGCACCGTGTCGGCAGGAAATTCCTGGCTGCAACTTGCAAACCATGCGGCCGCAGCCATAATCATGTAAGTTATGCGGTTTTTCATTGTCATTGCATTTTATTGGTTCCACTCCCCGGGTTGCGGCGGCGTGATGCCGCCCTCGTCCTCCACGATCTCGATCTTTACCTCGCGCACTACTTCCTTGCGGCCGTATACGCTGGCATTGGCGGCCACGAACGTGACGGTATATTCGCCCGGTTCAGTATAGGTATATTCATAGCTGCGGTGCGTCGCTTCGGCCATCGCCTTGATGCCCACGCCCTTGTCGGGACCGTCGTTGATGTAGTTCATCTTGGCGATCGGCCCGGAAACGGCCCAGCATTCGCGGTCTCTTGTCGGTTGGAATTCGCTTCGCAGCAGGATGCGCGAGGAGTTGATGTCAGGCATCGACGTCGCACCTTCGTACGAAGCGCCAAGAACGATTTTCCAGTTCGCGCCTTGCAGGTCGTAAAGCACCGTCGACGATTCGCCCGCGATGCCGTTGAATTTCGTCTGTTTGATGTTCCACTGCGTGCGACCGTTGTTAATCTGGCTGTCGTAAGCCTCCACCAGATAATGATAGCTGAAGTACAGCGGCGTCTCGTCGTCGGGATAGAACTCCGTGATGTTCACGTCGCCCGACATCAAGTCCGTTACCCCCGTGTCGGTCGGCATGCTGAACAGATCGGTAATCTCCACCCACGTCGCGGCCCGCACGGCTTCTTCGGTGTATTCGCCCGAGAAGTCGGTCGAATAGCACACCGGCACGCGCGCCGGATTGGGATGCCCGGCCGCACCCGCCGTCGTGGTGGTCAGGAACGAGAAAGTCATCTCGGTCTCCACGATGCGGTCTTTGTCTTTGTAGGCATATGCGTTGCCCCGCTCGCCCGAGTAGAACGAAATGAAATCGGGGTTGCCGTCGAAATCGAACCGCACGGGTTCGCCCACTTTGAACGTCTCCGAATGGATCGAGACACCGAATTTCACGTTCCCGACTTCTTCGAAACTTTTCCGGCAGCCGGCCAGCAGCAGGGTACATGCAGCCAGCAAGGCGGAATATCTTATGGTTTTTTTCATGTTCGTGTCTTGTTTAAGGGTTCTACCATCCGTTGTTCTGTACCAGATTGCGGTTCACGCCCAGTTCGTAGGTCGGAATGGGCCATATCTCGTCCCGGCGGCTCGCATTGTTGTAGTAGCGGCGGGCGTTCACATAGTACGACGAAGTGAAAGTATCCGGAATGGCTGCCGCCACACTGCGCATGTAGCGCATGCGGTCGTAGAATTCGCCCCAGCGCACGATGTCATCCTTGCGCAGCAGTTCGAAGCCGAATTCGCGGGCGCGTTCGTCCTTGATGACGTCCAGCAGGATGCTTTTGTCTCCCTGCTCCAGATCGGCCTTCTCGCTCGGGGCATATATATTCTGACCATAGCCGCGGCGGCGCACCTGGTTGACATATTCGTAAGCCTGCCGCAGTTCTTCTCCGTCGTTGTTCGAGGGATCGGCCGCCACGCCCTCGGCCCAGATCAGCAGCACGTCGGCATAGCGCAGCAGCGGGAAGTTGATCGGCGTATAGTTCGTCGCGCGGGGCGTCGTAAGTTCATACTCGCGGCGGAACTTGCCGCAGTAGCGCACCCAGATGTTGGAGGTCTGTTCGCTCTTTTCGCCCGTAGTCGTGTTGTAGGTGTAAGATGCGATCGTCCAGTCGCGGCGCAGGTCGCCCTCCTCGAACAGCCCGTAGAAATAGGGTGTCGTGCGGATCGCGCCGATCGAGTAGCCGTACATCTCCACGATCGTCTGTCCCGACGGCGTGACGTTCTGGCTCGAACAGCCGATGCCGTTGTTGCGGCCCACCATGCCGGCGGTCGTGGTGTAGGTGCCTTCGTTCGTGCCGTAGAACTCCACTTCGAAAAGGCTTTCGGCCACATCGTAGCGATCCTGGATGTAGTTGAGGAAAAGTTCTTGATACGAAGGGTTCAGGGCGTGCGTTCCCGTATCGATTACCTTCTGTGCATATTCCTTGGCTTTGGCATACATGCCCGGTTCGTTGAGCGGATAGCCCGCCATGTAGAGGGCTACGCGCGCCAGCATGCCGTAGACGGTCGAGCGGCTGACCCGCCCCGGCGACAGCAGTTCGGCCGCAGTAGGCACCAGTTCGGCGGCTTCTTCCATGTCTTCGATGATCCGAAGATAGACATCGCGCATGTTGCTTTGCGGAATCTGCACTTGGTCCTTGTTGCCGTTTTCCGGCACCGTAAGGCGCAGCGGGATGTTATGGAACCTCACGACCAACAGGAAGTGGTAGTAGGCTCGCAGAAAGAGCGCCTGCCCGTAGATGTTGTCGCGGGTCGCCTGTTCGAGCTGCGGTTTGTCGATGTATTTCATCAGCATGTTCGCACGGCCGATTCCGTCGTAGAGGTCGCGCCAGTAGGTCAGTATTTTCGCATCGGTCGGCGCTACGTCGTAGTCGCCCACCGTGCCGTAGTCCGACGAATAGCTTTCATAGCCGATGTCGGCCGAAAGGCCCATGCGGCCCAGCAGGTTGCCTCCGAAAAGCGTGGTGTTCGCCAGCGTGGCATAAACGCCGTTCAGGGCAGCATTCATTTCGTCCTCGTTGTTGTAGTAGTTCTCCGGAGTCACGAAATCTTGCGGTTCGGTATCCAGCAGGCTGCACGAAGCCAGGAAGACGCCTCCGATAACAAAAAGTGTTCTGATAATATTTTTCATGGTAGTTCTTCCGGTTAAAGATTAGAAGACGATTTTCACGCCTGCCGTATAAATCCGGTTGCGGGCATAGGCCGAGTAGTCGAATCCGGGCGTCAGCGCCGAGTTGCGGGTCGACACTTCGGGATCGAGACCCGTATACTTGGTCCATGTCCAGAGGTTCTGCCCGGAGACGAACACCTGGATAGTGTTCAGATGGATCTTGCGTGTGAATTTTTTCGGCAGGGTGTAGCTCAGCTGCAAGGTTTTCAGACGCAGGAACGAGCCGTCCTCGATGGTCTTCGAGCTGTAAACGCCCGCAGGGCCGCGGCCGCCGACACGAAAGTTCTGGCTGTCGGTGTTCTCGGGAGTCCAGCGATCGACATAGCTTTTATATTGGTTGATCGACTTGTTACCATAGTTGCCCTCGAACATGATGCGGTTGGCGTTCATCACGTCGCTGCCGTAGCGCCATTGAAAGAAAATGTTGAGGCTCAGATTTTTGTAGGTAAAGTTATTGTTGAATCCTCCCGTATGGATCGGTTCGCAGCGGCCGATGACCACCATGTCCTGGTCGTTGACCACGCCGTCGCCGTTCTGGTCTACATATTTGATGTCGCCCGGTCGGATCGCGTTGCGGTCGTTGCCATTGGTCGGCACACCTTTCTTGAGCGTGTAGTTTCCGGCGGCATCCCGGTCGAAATCTTCATAGCCGTAAACGCCGGCCCATTGTATGCCATAAAATTGAGCGATAGGTTGTCCGACCTTGGCCAGATAGAGATACGTCGAGTTGAAGTCGCCCGTGAAGCCCACTTTCGAAAGGTAGTTTTCCTCGCCTTCGGCCAGCGCCAGCACCCGGCTGCGGTTGAAGCTGATATTGAAATCGCTCGACCATTCGAAGCTCTTCGTCTTCACGTTCACGGTGCTGAGCGTGATTTCCAGACCGCGGTTGCGGATTTTGCCCACGTTCTTGTATACCGTGCGGTATCCCGAGCTGTATGGCAAGTTGCTGTTCAGCAGCAGATCGCGCGTGATCTTCTGATACCAGTCCACCGTCAGACCGATGCGGTTCTTGAAAAGCCGCAGATCGATACCCGCATCGAGTTGTTCGGTGCTCTCCCACGTCAGATCGCTGTTGCCCAGACTGGCGGTTACCATCGCTTCGCCCGGTTGTCCGTTGTTGAAGGAGTAGTAGTCCGAAAGGGTCAGCGAGGGGCGGATCGAGAAGTCGCCCACGCGGTTGTTGCCCGTCACGCCGTAGCTCACGCGCAGCTTGGCGTCGTCGATGAAGGTCAGACGCCGCATGAACTTCTCCTCGCCCAGACGCCATGCGAACGCACCCGAGGGGAAGTAGCCCCAGCGATGGTCGCGCGTGAATTTCGACGATCCGTCGGCGCGGAACGAGAACGTGAACATGTAGCGCGACTTGAGGCTGTAATTCACGCGTCCGAGCCACGACATCAGGTAGTTTTCCGTCAGCAGGGCCGACATCGAGTCGGGCAGACCGTCGTCGATGCCGCTGATGCCCAGCGATTCGTTGGGTATGTGCATGCTCGAAAATCCGAATCTTTTCTGTTGGGTGCCTTGCATCGTGAAACCCGCCACTACGTTGAGTTTGTGCCGGCTGTTCTTCCAGTTTTTCGTGTAGGTCAGCGTATTTTCGTTCATCCAGTCGGCCCGCGAGGTGTTCAGCACCGAGCCGTTGACTCCCTTGGTGTTGGTCAGCATCGGATAGCCCTTGTAGGTCTGCGAGTTGTTGAATTCGGTAGCCAGGGTCGTGAAAGCCGAATAGCCGCCGCTGACGCTCAACTTCAGGTTCTTGTGGAGTTTGTATTCCAGCTTCGCATTGGAGATGAACGTTTGCTTGCGGGTTACCTTGTCTTCGTTCTTGCTCGACAGGATCGGGTTCATTACCGCCGAGTTGTTGCCGTCGAAATAGTCGTCGAAAAGTTCTTCATCGTTCGATTGTCCCGTAATCACGGGACGGAACGCCCACGTGCGGTACATCAGATACGAAGCATAGGCGTTGCTCGACGAGAGCGCCGCCGAAGAGGTCTGTCCGTGGGTCTTGTCGCCCGTATAGCTGGCGTTCACGGTCAGCGTCGCACGTTTGTTCAGTTGTTGGGTAAGCGACAGGCGGCCCTGATACTTCTCGTAGCCCGAATAGATGATTACACCGTCCTGGCTCGCCATCGACAGCGACACCGCATATTTGGTCTGCTTCGTGCCGCCCGTTACCGAAAGGTTGTGCATGTGGATCGGGGCATTGCGGAACAGTTTGTCCTGCCAGTCTATGCCTTTGCCCATGCGCACGTAGTCTTCCATCGTCCGGTCGAGGTTGTTCAGATAGGTATCTACGCTCGACGGCGAGCGCTCGATCTGATACTCCACGAATTCGGCCGCGTTCATCATCTCCATTTTCTTGGCCACCGATTGGAATCCGTAGGTGCCGTTATATGTGATTACCGGTTTGCCTTCCTTGCCTTTGTTGGTCTCGATGATAATGACACCGTTGGCGCCGCGGGCACCGTAGATCGCCGTCGCCGAGGCATCCTTCAGCACCGTAAGCGAGGCGATGTCCGACGAGTTGATCGCCGCGCTCGAAAAGCTCTCCATCGGGAATCCGTCGATCACATAGAGCGGCGAGTTGCTTTGCGTCAGCGAGTTGGCTCCGCGGATCACAATATCCATCTCGGCTCCCGGCTGTCCGTCGGCCGACGACACCGAGACACCCGCCAGACGGCCCTGGAGCGCCTGGTCGAATCCCACCACGGGAGCCTTTACCAGATCATCCATCTTTACCGTGCTGAGCGTTCCCGTAATGTCTTTACGGGCCTGTTCGCCGTAGCCGATTTCGATTACCACGTCGTCGATCGAGTTTACCGCCTCCTCAAGCGTCACTTCGAAGCGGGTGCGGCTGCCTACCGCCACTTCCTTTTCCGTGTATCCCAGCAGCGAGAAAACCAGCACGTCGCCTGGTTTGGCTTGGATCAGAAAGCAGCCGTCGGCGCGTGTCGTCGTGCCCCGGGCCGTTCCTTTTACCAGCACCACGGCCCCCGCTATGGGTTGCCCGGCCGGGTCGATCACTTTGCCGCCGACTTCTCCGGTTCGTGCGGCCGGCTGCGCCGCCAGCTGGCCGCTTCCTGTCGAAAGCAGGAGGGCCAGCATGACGCAGCTCATTGCATTTTGTATTCTTCGTTTCATTTTGGTCAGGTTGGTTTTCAGGTTGTGCTTTTATCCGTAAATCGGCCCGTAGTTGCGGCAGGCGCGGTAGTCGGCGCCTTCGGGGTCGGAGCCGAACGCACCCCAGGCCGAGGGACGGAATAATTTCTCGGGCGCTACATTGTGCATCGCCACCGGAATGCGGAGCATCGAGGCCAGCGTCACAAGATCGGCGCCTACATGCCCGTAGCTGATGGCTCCATGGTTGGCGCCCCAGTTGTTCATGACCGAGTAGACGTCGCGGAACGCAGCATGGTCCGTCAGGCGGGGTGCGAACCACGTCGTCGGCCACGTGCGGTCGGTACGCCGATTGATAATGTCGAATATCTCTTCGTCCACATTCACGGCCCAGCCTTCCGCGATCTGAAGCACGGGGCCTAAGCCTTTTACCAGGTTGAGCCGGCACATCGTCATCGGCATTTCGCCGCGCGTCAGGAAGTGCGACGAGAAGCCGCCGCCGCGCATGTATTCGCGGCCCGCAGGATACCACGTCGTGGCTTTCAGACATGCCTCGGCTTCCTGCTCCGCAATTTCCCAGTAGGGTTTCATCGCCGGACTGCCCATCGCGTCCGACTGCCGCCCCGTAGCATCGAGCGTGCACGACCCCGAGTTGATCAGGTGGATGATGCCGCCCGCAGCCTTGCCCGTCAGTTTGCGGCCCGTCACGCGTTCCACCGCTTCGGGCGACCAGAACGTGCGCACGTCGGCAAAGAGCTGCGCCCGGTTGGTCAGCAGATGCAGCAGCAGCATCGAGGCACCGTTGAGCGTGTCGTTTTCCGTGGCGAATGTCACGGCTTCCCGGATTCCGTTCCAGTCGAACGACGAATTGAGGATCGCCTCTGCGAAGTCGCCGTCCGGACGGAAATCCGTCCATTGACGCTGGCCCTGGAATCCGCCCGCAAGGGCGTTGTGTCCCATCGCTTCTTCTTCGAAGCCCATTTCCGCCAGCTTCGGATTGCCGTGCATCAGGTCGCGGAAGATCATCGTCATCTTCACTACGTACTCCCACACCTCATCTTTCTTTTCGCGGCTGTATTTCAGGTGCTCCGGGTTGCAGTCGGCGCCTTCGTTGGGTTTGCAGTATTTTTCCACCCACTGCATCGCCCGCGCGAATTCCTCCTTGTCATAGATGCCCAGTTCCACACGGCGTTCGATTTCCGAACAGTCGACCGCTTCGTTGCGCATGCCTAAATAGTCCTGGAAGAAGTCCGGATCGGGCATCGACCCCGCGATCCCCATCGACACCGAGCCGATCGAGAGGTAGGATTTGCCGCGCATCTGCATGACAGCCAGCGCCGCACGTCCGAAGCGCAGCAGTTTCTCGCGCACGTCCTCCGGTATAGTCGTGTCCGTCATGTCCTGCACGTCGCGGCCGTAGATACCGAATGCCGGCAGTCCTTTCTGATTGTGGCCCGCCAGCGCCGAGGCTAAATAGACCGCCCCCGGGCGTTCCGTGCCATTGAAGCCCCATATGGCTTTGGGCATCAGCGGATCCATGTCTATGGTCTCCGCGCCGTAGCACCAGCAGGGCGTTACCGAAACGACGGCTCCCACATTGTTGTCGCGGAATTTCTCGGTCGCCGCAGCCGCTTCGGCTGCGCCGCCTATCGTCGTGTCGGCTATGACGCATTCCACCGGCGAGCCGTCCGCATAGCGAAGTTCTTCGCTGTACAGACGGGCCACACGCTCCGCCATGCCCATGGTCATGGCTTCGAGCGACTCGCGGATGCCGCCGCGCCGGCCGTCGATGATCGGTCGGATTCCGATTCTCGGATGCCGATCGGATTGGTTCAGGTCTTTCATTTGTCGAAGGTTTATAGGTTGGTTTTTCTATTCGTAAATTTTCGGGTGGGGCAGCGTGGCGAAATCTTCGTCTTCGATCATCTTGTAGGTCAGTTTCAGAATCAATTCGTCGCGTACGCTCCGCATTGCCGGGTCGTCGGCCAGATTGTGTTGTTCGAACGGGTCGTTTTCCAGATCGAAGAGTTCGAACATGGGGCGCGTGGGCGAGAAATAGAGTTTTCGAAACCGGGCTTCGAGTTCGCCGCTTTCATTCATGCGCGCCAGCTCCCGGAACATCGCCGTGCCCGAAAAATCCACCGGCACCCAGGGTTGCCCCGGCAGCAGGTTGTAGATCAGTTTGTAGCGTTCGCCCACGATACAGCGCATCTGGTCGAATACGGCCGTGCTCTTGGGCAGCGAGTTGGTCGCGTGGCAGCTGCGTATAGAATAGACATGGCGTTCGCCCGGCGTTTTGCCTTCCGTCAGCAGCGGCAGCAGGTTTTCGCCTTCGATCTCCTCCGGCACCGGCAAACCCGCCGCTGCCAGACACGTCGCCGCAAGGTCGACGTTCGAAACCAGCGCGTCGCTCACGGCTGCCGGAACACGTCCCGGCCAGCGGATCATCAGGGGCACCCGGATGCCGTTTTCGTAGAGCGTGCCCTTGGCCATGAATTGTGCGCCGCCGTTGTCGCCCATGAAAATGACGATCGTGTTTTCCGCCAGGCCATGTTCGTCCAGATAGCGCAGCACCTCGCCGAAATCCGAATCCAGCCGATGGATTTCATCATAGTAGGCAGCCAGGTATTCGCGCACCGCCCGCGTGTCCGGATAGAATTCGGGCAGCGTCAGCGTCGCCGGATCGTGCACCTCGGGCGCATCGTAGGGATGATGCGGATCGGAGTAGGAGAGTTGCAGGAAGAAGGGCTTCTCCTTGTCCCGGCGTTCCATGAACGTGCGGAACTGGGCGTTGATCCGTCCATGATAGGCCCCTTTGTTGGCGTTGGCCACCACCATGCAGGTGTCCAGCCGGTCGGGGAATGTTTTGTAGCCGTGTTCCCGGTAGTAGATTTCCACTTCCTTGATCTTGCCCACACGGCCGCTCACAGCGCCGTCCAGATGGTAGCCGCGGCCTGCCACACCCGTGTAGTAGCCCTTTTCGCGCAGATACTCCGGAAATGCCCGGAAACGACGGGCCAGCGTCACGTTGAAGCGTGTCATGTTTACCGCCACCGGCGAGCGGCCCGTCATGATCGAGGCGCGCGACGGCACGCTCTGCGGCGAGGTCGCATAGGCGCGGGTAAACCGCACGCCCTGCGATGCGAAACGGTCAAGATTCGGCGTCAGAATATCGTTGTTGTCATAGCACCCCACGGCAAAAGCACTCTGATCGTCGCTCAACACCAGCAAGATGTTGGGACGGTCGTCCGCCGCCATGACGGTGCTGCTCAACATGCTGCCGCAAAGCAGCATGCCGGTTTTGAATTGCGGTTTCATCGTTTTGTCGGTTTAGCTGTTGCAAATCGGGTCAGCAGGAAGCCGGTCAGGAAGATGACCGTAGTTCCGAATACGATCGTCAGATAAGTGTGCAGCGAGCTGCGCAGCACGTAGAAGGGCGATCCGTCGTTGATGAGCGGCGAGAGGCTCATCCAGGCGATCGTCAGCAGGCCAAGAATTACCGCCGCCACGGCATGCGGTCGCTTCACACGCTGGCACACCACGCCCAGCAGGAACAGCCCCAGCATGCCGCCGCTGAAGATCGACGCCAGCTTCCACCACGCATCCAAGATGCCGTCTATGCGCATCATCAGCAGGCCCACTACGATGCCGAGCGCTCCGATGACGAACGACGTTCCGTAGAGCGTCGTCATGCTCCGTTTTTCCGTGAATTCTTTCTTCGACAGCCGTTTCGCGAAGTCGGTCAGCACGATGGTCGCCGACGAGTTGATGCTCGTCGCTATGGTGCTCATTCCCGCCGAGAAGAGCGACGCCACCACCAGTCCCGTCAGCCCCGTCGGCAGTCCGTGTACGATGAACCACGGGAAAACCTGGTCCGACGGCACGCCTTCCGGCAGCAGTTCGGGCTGCGCCATGTAGTAGCTGAACAGCGCCGTTCCGATGTATACGAACACCAGCGACACCGGAATGTAGAGCAGGCCGCCGAACAGCGTCGATTTCACGGCTTCGGCCGTCGACTTGGTGGTCATGTAGCGTTGTACGTAGTTCTGATCGATGCCATAGTTCTGCATGTTCACAAAAAGGCCATAGATCAGCACCACCCAGAACGTCGGTTCGGTCAGCGACAGCGAGAAGCTGCCCAGGCTGAATTTCCCGTGCGCCGCCGCGATGTCGAACAGCTGCCCGGGGCCTTCGGGCATCGTGAACGTCAATATCGCCGCACATGCTATCGCTCCGAATATCAATATGATGCCTTGTATCGCATCCGTCCACACGACGGCCGCTATGCCGCCCAACAGCGTGTAGATCAGGGTCGCTATTCCCGTGCAGACTATGATCGTCTGAATGTCCCACCCGAACATCGTGTTCAGCGGCAGGGCCAGCAGCAGCAGAATCGAGCCGATGCGGGCCAGCTGCGTCAGCAGGTAGCACACCGCCACATAGCCGCGCGCCCAGTAGCCGAAGCGGAGTTCCAGGTAGTGGTAGGCCGATACGCTGTTCACGTTGCGGTAAAGCGGAATGAAGACCTTCGCCGCCAGCCACGTGGCGATGGGTATCGACAGGCTGAATACGAACGGATTCCAGTTGCCTTTATAGGCATCGCCCGGCAGCCCCAGGAAGCTGATGCTGCTCACGAACGTCGCGAATATCGACATGCCCACCACCCACGTGGGCAGCGAGCCTTCCGCCGCAGTGAATGCCGCGGCCCCTTTGCGGCTGCGGAAATAGAAGCTGCACCCGAAGAGGGCCACGCCGCCTACAAAGATGAAAAATACCAGATAGTCAAGTAATGTAATTTCCATAGTCGTTCTTTTTCATGCTGTTTTTCTCGTCTCGGCCTCGCTTTTCGCTCGGCTTTGCCGAAAATCTTCTCTCTATTCCGCGCATTTCGCGCCCAGCGCTTCGAGCGCCTGCCGGATGCGAGCACGTTCTTCGGTGCGGAATTTCCGATAGGGGTAGGAGAGGAAGTCGTCGCAGATGCCCAGGAGCGAAAGGGCGCACTTCACGCCTTTCAGATAGCTCGACCCATATTTCCCCACCGTGTAGATCGTCGTGCTGATCTGCATGATGCGGCGTTGCAGTTCCCGTACGCGGGCCACATCGTGTTTCGCCGCCGCTTCGTACATCTCTACATAGAGTTCCGGGAAAATGTTGGCTCCGCCGTTCACGCCGCCGTCGGCTCCCAGCAGTACGCTTTCGCCCGTCAGTTCCTCGGGGCCTACATAGAGCGAGAATTCGGGTTTGCCGCCCAGATGATAGAGCAGGGTCTGGAAATAGTTCATGTTGGCCGAGCTGTCTTTCAAACCCGCAATGTTCGGATGGTCGGCCAATCGCTTCACGGTCGCAGGCTCCAGGAACACCTTCACATGCGAGGGCATGTTGTAGAGGTAGAGCGGCAAGGGCAGTGCATCGGCCAGCGCCGTATAATACTCGATCAGCTCCTGCTGCGAGGGTGCAAAATAGTAGGGCGGAGCCGCCACCGCGCCCACCGCGCCGCATTGGGCCGCATGTCGAGCCAGCCGCACGCTCTCGTCGAAAGCCGTGTCCGTCACGCCCACCAGCACGGGTACGCGGCCTGCCACCTGCCCGCAGACGAGACTCACGAAATCGTAGCGCAGCCGATAGGTCAGGTTCTGCGCCTCGCCCGTCGTTCCCAGGATGAAAATCGCATGTACGCCGCCGGCTATCAGATGTTCCGTCAGACGGATCGTTCCTTCTCGGTCAAGTTCGTCGTTCCCCTTCAGCGGGGTAATCATCGGGGGGATGATGCCTTTGATTGGATTCATGTTCTTCGGTTATTTGGTTGTTCGTTTCGTTTTGTGTTGTTCGATCCATCGCAGGATCGTTCCGTAGGTCTCTTTGCCGTAGCGGTAGCGCTCCCGCATCCAGAAGCCGTGGCCTCCGGCAGGGTAGATGTGCATTTCGGCTTTTATGCCGTGTTGTTTCAGCGCTTTGTAGAACAGCAAGCTGTGCTCCGGCACCACCGTCTTGTCGTTGTCGCACAGCGCCAGCAGCACTTCGGGCATGTCTTCGTGCACTCGCTTGTGCGTCGAGTGTCGGTCGCAGCTCAGAATATCTTCGCTTGCTGCGCCCAGCAGATTCTCCCGCGAGCGGGCGCTCGAATAGTCCATCGAGATTACCGGATAGACCAGTACGGCGAAGTCGGGCCGCGTCTCCTTGTCCGGATAACCCGTGATGAGCGTCGACACGAAGTGGCCCCCGGCCGAGAAGCCCATCGCCCCGATATTCCGGGGATCGACATTCCATTGCGCTGCATTGCGGCGAATTACCCGCATCGCTTGCGCACCGTCTTCCAGCACCGTCTGCGGATGGCCGTTCGGCATCCGGTATTTCAGCACCATCGCCGCAATGCCCCGGGCGTTGAGCCATTCGGCCGTCTTGTAGCCTTCGTAGGTCACGCACACCTTTTCGTAGCCGCCGCCCGGCACCACCAGCACGGCCTGCCCCGTCGCGGTCGCCGCATCGGGCAGAAAGACTTCCAGTTCGGGATCGCTTACCGAGAAATAGTAGCCCCGCTCATCCACCGTCTCGGGCGTCGTCTCCAGCCCGTTGGACGAGGGCGTGCCTTCAGGGAACAGTTTTATCCGCAGCGGTTCGGCGGCAGGCAGCGACGTCCACACCATCGCCGCGCCTATGATCGATAGCAGTATCTTCATCTTATTTCGTGTTGTTGGGTACCAAATAGAAGTGCCCGTCTTCGGCGCCCAGCAGCAGTTCGGGCCGGCCATCGTTGTTCCAGTCCACGGGCGTCGGACAGGTCGTGTGTCCCGCCAGCACATGGTCGTTCACGTTGCCCATGTATTCGTACCGCACTTCGCCGTTTTCTTCACGGACATTGCGGAACCACGCCGCATTCTGACTGTCCACGATCAAATCCAGCCGGCCGTCGCCGTCCCAGTCCGTGAAGCAGATTTTGCGGCGTCCCGACTGACCGCCGATGCCGTCGTTCAGACGCAGCACCCCTTCCGAAGCGTCGAGCACCCCTTTTTTCGAGTTGTAGAGCGAGCAGTTGGTCGCATGGAATATGCGGCGGCCCGGTTTGAGCAGCAGTTCCCCGGTAGAAGCCCGGAAACGTTCGAAATAGGCCAAATAGCCTTCGTGGTCGAGTACGATCAGGTCGGTCAGTCCGTCGCCGTTCCAGTCCATCGCCACAGGCGTCGTGCGCCATTGCGTGGCCAGCGTGCCCGGTTCGGGATTCCACCAGTTCCACGCCGGCTTGGGTGCTTCGCCTTCCCAGGCCACGCGTACAGGTTGCGCCGGAGCGAGCGCCAGGCCATCTTTGGCCCCGAGGTTGCGGAACCATTCGATTTTGCCCCAGATCGAGTTGACGATGATGTCGGGAAGTCCGTCGCCGTCCCAGTCGGCCACCGAGAGTACCGTGTAGCCCCATTTGCGTTCGGCAGGCCCTTGTATCGAGCCGTTCTCGCCGGCTTGTATGCGGAGCGGCCGCCCCTCTGCCTTAAAGAGTTTCGGCGCGTCCCACACCGGATTTTCCCCGCCCGAAAGGTTGCGGATGAACGCTATTTCGCCGGCCGAATTTCCGGCTATGATGTCTTGTTTTCCATCGCCGTCCCAGTCGAATGCGCAGGGCGTGGACAGCGCGCCGAATTTTACCAGGTCGGCTTCCTGGCGGAAATAGCAGGGATCGTCGAACTGCGGCATGCCCCCACGGACTTTGCCCGTGTTGCGCACCCACGCCACACGGCCGTCTTCGTCGCCCACCACCAGATCGGGACGGCCGTCGCCGTCGAAGTCCGACACCACCGGCACGATCATCTCCAGATGGAGACGGATTTCGCCTTTTTTGTTTGCCAGACGCCGCCCTTCGGCAAAGCGCGGTTCGCTGCGGGTTCCCGTGTTCTCGAACCAAGTCAGTCCGTCGACGAATTCGCCGCAGATCAGGTCGAGGTCGCCGTCGCCGTCGAAATCGGCAATGCAGGGATTCGGCGCGCCGTATACGTCGATCGGCTTGCCTCCGGCTTCGATTTTACCGCGGTTCACATATTTTCCGTCTTTGTTTTCAAGCAGATATACATACCCGTGCAACGGGCCGCGCGTCCAGCGCCCTTGCTCATCGAACGCATTGTCCCAGCCGTAGTCGTCCCACGTGTCGATCCCCACCACGATATCCTTGTCGCCGTCGTTGTCCCAGTCGACATAGTTCCACATGTTGCTGCGCGACTTGTTGTAGGTGGCGCCCAGGACTTCGCCCGCATATTTGATCTTCCGTTTCCGAGCATAGGGAGCCTCGAAAAAACCGAGGTGTTCGGTCTCTTTCGACAGCACATGGGCTTTTCCGTCCACCTCCGAAAGGCGGATGTTGTTCATTCCTTTTCCGCTGATACGCACCGCCGGCGCAAAGAACGGTTTCTTCGCCGTGCCGATGTTCTTGAAGAAGTAAAGCCCTTTGTAGGGTCGGTCGGGGCACGAGACCAGCAGATCCTTCAGCCCGTCGCCGTCATAGTCGTAGGGGAGCGGAATGCCCCATAGACCGACTCCCAAGTCGACTGCCAGCCCCGGATTGTTGTAGCGAAGCGGCTCTACGCGCTCATCCGACCGGGGGGGGGATTGCAGGGCGGCGTTCGTGGCCGGGCGCTGCGATGTTTGCGCCGCCGCCGGCATCATGGGCTGCAAAAGCAGGGCGCCTGCCGCAAAAACGGCCGTGCGCAGAAAAGGGTTGCAAATTTTCATTTTATAATCGTATATATTATTTAAATCGTTTTAGCATCCTGACAAAAGTATCTCTTGCTCAATCTTTGAAGATTTCCTCTATTCGTATATTTTATATAAAACGTTTTAGCAATACGCTCGAAAAAATCGCTATACGGATTCTTTCGTTTCCTTGCGGGAAACCTCCGGCATACCGCATTCCACGATTTCTGGCGTCAATACGATCCGCGTGCAGTCGGCTGCCGGCCCGTCCTTCTGTTCGATCGCCTTGATAAGCAGGTCGAGCGCTTCTGTTCCGAAGCGTTCGATAGGCTGCCGCACATAGGCTACGGCCGTCTTGTAGATGTCGAACGTCTCGTTGCTGTCGAAACAGCCCATGGCGAAATCCTGCGGCACCTGCCAGCCGTTGCGGAAGATCGTCGTCAGACCGACGGTCGCCAGCGTGTTGGTCGCAAAGACGAAGGCTTCGACACCCCGGCTTTTCGCCTCCCGGATCACTTTTTCGATCCAGCCGAGCTTGTCGTGACGCAAATGGTGGATGCGGATATGATCCTCCAGCCCGGCCCGCGTCATGCTGGCCCGGTAACCGTCTTCGCGCTGTCGGATGTTCGACAGCGACATGGCGTAGGAGATCATCTCGATACGGGTAAAGCCCTGGCGAAGCAGCGCCGCCGTAGTTTGCAGACCGGCCCGACGGTTGTCGAGCACTACGCTGCTGAGTTCGGTGTCCGCCACCTCGCGGTCGAGCAGCACCAGCGGGATGTTCTGCTGCGCTATGTTGCGGATCACCTCGTCGGCGCCCTCGCAGGGCACCACGATCAGTCCGTCGATTCCCTTGTTGCGGAATACCTTGATGAGGTTCTCCAACTTTTGCGGATTCTCGTCCGTGCTGCCGAACAACACGGTATACTTATGCTTATATGCCCGATCCTCGATGCAGCGGGCGATGTCAGCGAAAAACTTGTTCGAGATGTCCGAGACGATCACACCGATCGTATTCGTCTTGCCGCTGCGCAGCGTGCGGGCCGCATTGTTGGGCTGATAGTTGAGCTTGGCCGCGATTTCCAGTATGCGTTGCGCAGTCTCCTTGTTGACCCGATAGTTTTCCTTTCCGCAGGCTTCGTTATTCATGACGAACGAGACCAAGGCGATCGAAACCCCTGCTTCCGTAGCAATATCTTTGATAGTAACCTTGCGTGTCCGCATATTTTTCGCTTTTTTTTGCAAAATCTGGAAATTCTCTTACCTTTGCAAAGGTAATTAAAACGTTTTAACCAACAAATTTTTTCCGATCTTTTTTTCATTCGGACTTTTCTTTCCATGAACGACTACGCGAGAGACCTCGATTTTTTGGCCGTCCACGCCATCGGAACGATCGAACTGACCGATCCGGCAGGCGAAGCGCGGGTGTGTCTCGTCCCTGCCTGGCAGGGACGCGTGATGACTTCGACAGCGGCCGGGCGGAGCGGAAGCAGCTTCGGCTGGCTCAACCGTCCGCTGATCGCATCCGGCGCCGTAAGGCCGCAGTTCAATCCGGTGGGCGGCGAAGAGCGCTTCTGGCTCGGCCCCGAAGGCGGCCCCTTCTCGCTCTATTTTGCACCGGGCGCGGCTCAGACCTATGCCGAATGGCAAGTTCCCGCAGCTCTGGACAGGGAGTCGTTCGAAGTGGCCGAGCAGAGTCGCAAGCATGTGCGCTTTACCCATAGGGCTGTTTTCCGAAATGCTTCCGGCTCCCGTTTCGATGCGGGCATCGACCGCCGCGTGACCCTTTTGCTGCCCGAAGAAACAAACATGGAATGGCCCGCCGAAGTGCATGCGGTAGGGTATCGGAGCGAAAACCGCATCATCAATCGAGGTGCGGAATCGTGGACGCCCCGAAGCGGCGCCCCCTCGATCTGGATGCTGGGCATGTTCCCGCCGTCGCCCGCGACGACTGTCTTCCTGCCCTACGACCCGACGGCCCCGGGCAAAACAATTGTCAACAGCGACTATTTCGGCGCGCTTCCCGCAGACCGGCTTGCCGTAGGAGACGGTTTGGTCTGCCTGCGCATCGACGGAGCTTTCCGCTCCAAAATCGGTCTGCCGTGCGGCCGGGATCGCGGCATCTGCGGCAGCTACGATGCGATGACCCGCACGCTGACTCTGATCCGCTACGAACGCTCGCGCCCTGGCGACCGCTATGTCGAAAGCCGATGGGGCGACCAAGCCGACCCGTTCGGCGGCGATGTGGTAAACGCCTACAACGACGGCCCGACCGAGACCGGCGAAGTGATGGGGCCGTTCTTCGAAATCGAGACCTCCTCGCCGGCCGCTTTCCTGCACCCGGGCGGCGAACTATGCCACACACAGGAGGTATTTCATTTCCAAGGCCCGGAGCAGGCGCTCGCAGAAATCGCACGGGAGCTGTTGTCCGCCAACCTGGGAAAGATTAAAAATTCGTTCAACTGCTAAAACGATATAACACCATGAAGAACGCAACTTACACCATAGGCGTCGACTTCGGAAGCGACTCCGTACGATGCCTTGTCGTAGACACGGCCGACGGCCGCGAAACGGCTTCGGCCGTCTGCGCCTATCCGCGCTGGAAAGCCGGACTCTACTGCGATTCCTCGCAGAACCGCTACCGTCAGCATCCGCTGGACTACATCGAATCGCTGGAACGGTGCGTGCGCGAAGCCTTGGCGATGTGCGACCGAACGGTCGTGGACAACATCTGCGGCATTTCGTTCGACACCACGGCCTCTACACCTGTGCTGACAGACAAACAAGGCACCCCGCTGGCCCTGCTTCCGGAAGAAGCCGAGAATCCAGACGCGATGTTCGTGCTGTGGAAAGACCACACGGCCCTGGCCGAAGCGGATGCGATCAATGCACTGGCCGCCCGCTGGGAAGTCGACTACACCCGCTACTGCGGCGGCACCTACTCCTGCGAATGGGTGTGGGCCAAGATGCTGCATTGCCTGCGCAACACCCCCTCGTTGCAGACGAAAGCCTACTCGTGGGTGGAGCATTGCGACTGGATCTGCGCCCTGCTGGCGGGAGACACGACCCCGGAGACGATCGCCCGCAGCCGCTGCGCGGCCGGGCACAAAGCCATGTGGCACGAAGCATGGGGCGGACTGCCCTCGTTCGAATTCCTCACGGCGGTCGATCCGTTGCTGGGCATCTTCCGAGGCCATCTGTACCGCCGCACGGTCACTGCCGACACGTGCATCGGCAACCTTTCCGCCGAATGGGCCGCACGGCTGGGACTGAAACCCGGCATAGCCATCGGCATGGGAGCCATAGACTGCCATGTAGGCGCCGTGGGAGCCGGCATCGTGCCGGGCACGATGGTAAAAGTAATGGGCACCTCGACCTGCGACATTCTGGTGGGCCGCCACGAAGAGATAGGCAACAAGGCCGTGCGGGGCATCTGCGGACAAGTCGACGGTTCGGTACTGCCCGGATACGAAGGGTTCGAAGCCGGGCAGGCCGCTTTCGGCGACATCTACGCATGGTTCCGCCGGCTGCTGGCATGGCCGCTGCAACGGATCGCGCAGAGCGACCCGGCACTGGAAGAACGCATTCTGGGAGAACTGACGACCGAAGCCGAACACCTTCCGCTGACGATCGACGATCCGGTAGCGCTCGACTGGCACAACGGACGCCGCACGCCCGATGCCGATCCCCGGGTGCGCGGGGCGCTCGACGGGCTGACGCTGGCCACTTCGGCGCCGGCGCTCTTCAAGGCGCTGGTCGAAGCCACGGCTTTCGGCTCGCGTGCCATAAACGAACGGATGCTCGAAGAAGGGGTGCCCATCGACAACATCATAGCCATAGGAGGCATCGCCCGCAAGTCGCCGTTCGTCATGCGGACGATGGCCGACGTCATCGGAGTGCCGATCCGGGTAACCGGCAGCGATCAGGCCTGCGCGCTGGGAGCCGCCATGTTCGCGGCGGTGGCCGCAGGCATCCATCCGTCGACAGCGGCCGCACAGCAGGCCATGTGTCCCGGATTCTCGGCCGAATACCGGCCCGATCCTGCACGACACGCCCTCTACGACCGGCTCTATGCGCGCTACCTGAAACTCGGAAGCTCCCGCTGACGATGGGACGGCACCTTTTTCTGTTACTGGCAGCCCTGGCAGGCATGCGGAACGCATCGGCCCAAAACGGCTCGCTGCGCCTGCGGCTCGTCGACAGCGAAAGGCAGGAACCGATCGTGGGAGCGGTAGTCGAATTGCGCTCGCAGAGCGACACCTTGCGGGCACCGCTCCACACGGCCTCCAACATCGACGGAGAGGCCCGGCTGCAACGGGTGGCGGCAGGGCCGTGGAGCATGCGCATCTCGTCGCTGGGCTACGATCCGCTGGAACGGCGGCTCGACATGGGCGGTGCGCCGCTCGATCTGGGCACGCTGGAGATGACGCCCGGAGCCGAAGCGATCGAAAGCGTGGTGCTGGAAGTTCCGGCGCTGCGCTCGTCGATCCGCGGCGACACGCTGAGCTATCGCGCCTCGGCCTACCAAGTGGCGTTCGGAGCCGACGCAGGAGCGCTGATCGGCAAGATGCCGGGACTGGAGATCGCCGACGGCGTGATCGAAGCACAAGGCCGCACGGTGCAACGCGTATTCGTGGACGGCCGCGAATTTTTCGGCAACGATGTGATGTCGGCCATCCGCAACATCCCGGCGGACATGATCGAAAGCATCAATGTCTACAACTCGCAAAGCGACCAATCGGAATTCACAGGCGTAGACTTGGGCGACGGCTACACGGCGATAAACATCGTGACGCAGCCCGACAAACGGCGCGGCGCATTCGGCCGTCTGTTCGCCGGATACGGCCTTACGGACAAATATATAGGCGGCGGAAACATGAATCTGTTCGACCAAACCCGGCGCTTGTCGGTCATCGGACTGGCGAACAACATCAATGTGCAGAACTTCTCGTTCGAAGACATTTTGGGCGCGACCGATCAAGGGCAGGAGAAAGCCCGCAGCGGCAACAACAACTTCATGGTGCGTCCGCTGGACGGCATATCGACGGTGCAGGCCGTAGGAGTGAATTACAGCGACGAATACGGCAAGAAAGCCAAGATCGCAGCGAGCTACTTCTTCAACCGGGCGGACAACCGCGACCTGACCGTTACCGACCGGCAGTCCTTTACCTCGTCGGACAAACTGGTGCTCTACAATGGAACGAGCGACGCGCATATGAAAAACACCAACCACCGGTTCAACCTGCGGTTCGACTACAAACTCGACGCGAACCATTCGCTGATGCTCCGTTCGGCCTTCACGATGCAGAATCATTGGCTCAACAGCAACACCTTCAGCCGCACGGACAACCGGCTTGCAACGGGCGAAGAACGGTTCGTCTACCGCCGCCGCAACTTCGCGCACAACGAAAACCTCGGCTACAACCTCTCCGGCACCCTGATCTACCGATACCGCCTGCCGGGAAAGACGATGCGCAACCTGACGTTCAGCATCGGAGGCCGATACAGCGACGGCGAGGCCCGCAACCGGCCGCGGCAATACACGTTCCGCGATCCGGACGACCTGCTGGCCGACACGGCCGATTACAGCTCGCGCAACATTACGCGCACCGACCGCCGGCAACCCGGCCATGCGGTCAACGGAAGCGCGACCTACACGCAAGCCCTCGGCCGCCGCTCGCGCATGAGCATCGAATACAGGCTCTCCCTTGCTGAAAACGACGTCGACCGCCGCACCCTGCAATTCGACAACAAACAAGAAGCGTTCGAACCCGAACCCGATCCCCGTCAATCGACGGTCTACGACTACTGCTACCTGACGCACCGGATCGGAGGAACCTATCAATATCTGTTCAAGAAAACCAAGGTCGCCGCATCGGTCTACTACCAACATGCAGGCTTCCGCGGCAACTACATGCTGCCCGTGCCGGCGCACACGTCGTCGTCGTTCGACAACTTGACCTACAACGTGACGGCCAACGTCCATTTCGACAACCGCAACCTACTGAAGATAGACGCATCGTCGCGCACGCGGCACCCGCGCGCGACCGACCTGCAAAACGTGGTAAACATGACCAACCGGCAAAACATCTTTGCGGGAAATCCAGGGCTGCAACCGGTCTACACCCATGACCTCGCGGCACAATACATTAGGACGAACGCGGCGAAAGGCCGGACATTCACTGTCGCCATGCGCTTCTCGGCGAGTCCCAACACCATAGCCGACTCGCTGGTGATCGACGTTCCGTCGTTCGTTGTCGACAAGGAGGGCACGCAACTGGGCGCGGGCAACCAATATGTAAGACCGATCAATCTATCGGGCTACTGGAACCTGCGGACGACGCTCAACTATGGATTCCCGGTGCGATGGCTGCGCAGCAATCTGAATGTCAAGGCAGGGATCACGACGGGGCAACTCCCGAGCATCATCAACGGCATGCGCAACCGGCTGAAAGGCAACTCCTACAATGCGGGGCTGACGCTCGGAAGCAACATTTCGGAAAAAACAGACTTCCGCATAAGCTACACGGCGTGCTACAACACCAGCCGCAACGACTCGCAGATCCGCACGACGGACAACGACTACTTCAACCAATATCTGAACGCGGAAGCGAACTTCATACTGGGACAGCGCATCATCCTGCGCGGAAGCGCGAACTACACCCACTACGAAGGCCTGACCGACCCCTTCCGCGAAGAACGGCTGATCTGCAACCTGCAAATCGGCTGCAAACTATTCCGCGGCCGGCTGGGCGAAGTGACGGCAGGAGTCAACGACCTGTTCGACCGGAACGGCACGACATTCCGCAGGACGATCACAGGCACCTACATCCGCAATGTGACCCATCTGGGACTGGGCCGCTGCTATCTTGTGCAATTTACCTACAATCTGCGCCTTTACCGCCGGCAAAGCAACGCGGTGGAACGGTTCCTGGAAAGGGGCGGAGCAAGCAGATAAAAAGCGTTTTTCGGAGGAAGAGGAAAGAAAAAACAACGTTTTTCTTGCATTTTTTTACATGAAAAACGCTATTTTTTTGCTTCGGGATTAGATATTTAGATAATTTTTATATCTTTGCGAAGAAAACAAACCCAAAAACCATTAGTCATGAAACAGTTGGTAGAAAAAATCAATGCCGAGTTCGAGGTATTCGCCGCTAACGCAACCGCTCAGGTAGAGAAAGGCAACAAGGCCGCAGGTACGCGCGCCCGCAAATCGGCCCTGGAACTCTCGAAGCTGATGAAGGAATTCCGCAAGGTTTCCGTAGAGGCTGCGAAATAATTCGCCCTCTCATCGACAAGCGACCAAAAAGGCCGTCCTTAGGGACGGCCTTTATTGATTGGGGTTTGTGCAAAACGCGGCGGGACTGCTTGCAGACAAGGCCCCATAAATGAGGATAGAAACGACCTGCATATCTCGGAAAGAACTGCAACCGACAAGCAAAATCCGGAAACGCAAGCGCTCTCCACGGGCCGCATGCGTTCGGCCCGGATTATCGGAGATGCGCGTCCGAAACTACAATTCGATGCCGCAACGCTCGAAATACTCCCTGTCCTGCCAACACAATCCGGTACTTAAGTAAGGCACGGCCTCGTTGTGGTCGTTCAGATAATAACGCGGCGCGGAACGGTCGAATTCGGCATCGACCAACGACACCGACCTCTTGATATAAGGACTGCGGATCGAAGCGATGCGGGCCATAGTGTGGAACAAGGCATGGGTGTTGGCCGGAGCGTCGGAATGGCTTCGGGCCATCTCGGCGACGCCGGGAAACGCGGCCTTGTAATCCTCGGAGAACCAAGCCAGCGAAGCGACCCACAACTGGTAGACGGTGGTCGTGGGGGAGGCATGGAGGAAACGCCCCCGCTCATCGTCCAACAAATCCTCGCCATGATCGGCGCAATAGAGAACGGCTGACGACACGCCGCTGAGCGAACGCAGATAAGAAATAGTCTCGGTAAGGAAATGATCGGTATACAAGACCGAATTGTCGTAGGCATTGCGCAAAATTTCGGCGTTCTGCTCGGCGATCGCCACGTTGTCGTCGGGCAAGAAACGAGCGAACGACCGAGGATAACGCTGATGGTAACAGAAATGCGAACCGTAGCAATGGAGGATGAAGAACAAGCGCGGCGAAGTGCTTTTTCGGATGGTCTTCTGCATCTCCTCCAACAACTGCATGTCGTGGCGCGGCGACCGGATATAGACCAGGTGCTGCGCATCGTGGGCCAGATGGTCGATCATCGCCCCCTGCTGCGACTGGTTGGAAATGAACCAGGTCTCGAACCCGACCTCATTGAAAAGCGCCGGCAACCCCTTGCGGCGAAAGAGTTCCTCGTGCTCGTCGGTAGCGACGGACGAAAGAATCAACGGCACGCTCTTATGAGTGGTGTTGCTCTGGGTAAGCATGTTGCGGAAAAGCACGACATCCTGCTCCTGCGACAGGCGCGGATTGGTAGGGCGGTCGTAGCCCCACAACTGCCAGCTCATCGCCCGGGACGCCTCGCCGATGACATATACGTAGATCTCCCGGGCGGGCAGCGTATCGGGCCGCACGGCCGAATAAGCAAAGTGCTCGGAGGTCTTGTCGAAATGGTAGGCCTTGCGGAACTCGGAACCGCACAATCCCATGTTATAAAGCACGTTGACCGGGAAAATCTCGTCGCGCAATACGTGTTTGCGCTCGCTGACGTGGTAAGCAGGCCACAACGCCAAGGCTCCCAGAACAAACAAAGACGCGCCGGTCAACCCGATGGTAACGCGGGCCGTGCGCGAAATGTAACGCTTATGCCCGATTTCGCGGGCGGCGAACCACAACAACGGCAAATAAATCGCCAATACCAGCACCACGGCAGGGTAGATGTTGCCCAACAACTCGCCGGCCTCGCCCGGATTGGTGGTAAGCAAGTTGGTAAACATGTCGGTGGCGATGATCGAATTGCCGAACAGATAAAGCAACACGATCTGGAACGTACAAAAGAAGATGAACGGGAATCCTGCCCAGATCATCACGCCCGAACGCCGCAACAACACGCTCCACATCATGTAGAACCCCAAAGGCATGAGGATCAGCGCCTCGACCGTCCATAGGGAATAAGGCTCCGTATTGGCCAGGACGCAATTGGGGATGATCAACGCGACGAAAAAATAGATGGTCAGCAAGGTCGTGAAACGACTGCGCTTATGGCGCCACACTTTTTTCCTTATGTTCGGATCGGCACTCATACCGTTAGAAAGCTTCGTTTATGTTCAGCAAAAAACCGCTTGTCTTGCGGCCGAAACCATAGTCGACACGCACGTTGACCCGCTTCTTCAACTCCCAACGCAACCCGATGCCGTAGTTGGGCAACGTATGCGCCCAATCGAAACGATCGTCGGTACGCTCGCTGAAGATGTTGCCTGCGCCGCCCCAGACCACGCAACCGATCCGCCGCCAGATCCGCTGCCGCAACTCGATCTGCGCGGAGAGCATGCAATTGTCCGTACAACGTCCCTGATAATACCCGCGCATGCGCTGGCTGCCGCCCATGCGGGCCAACATAGGCCACGGCATGTGGGAGGAATTGAATTCGCCGTAAAGATCGAACGCCAGGATGCAATCTTTCCACACGCGCCGATAGGCGTCGAACGTGAAAGTAGCCCGGTAGAGGTTATAGCCGCAATTGCCGAGTCCTTTGGGGAAAACGGTGCCTTGCAGACTGAGATAGATGCCGCGCCACGGATTGGGCACGAAGTCGCGCGAATCGTATTCGGCGATGAGGCCGACACCTGTCGCGGTATAACTATGTTTCTGGAAATCGATGTACTGCTCGCCCATGGCGTCGAACTTCTTGCCGTCGGTGTGCTCGAAGCTGAGGTTGGCGCCGAGAAAAGTGTTGGGCAGAATCCGATGCAGGTAACGGGTGTTGATCTTGTATTGCTTCTCCACGTAATCGACCTCCTTGTTGTAACGGCCCGCCATGTAACCGATGCCCCATAGATCGCGGGGCGCGGAAGAAAACACGGCCTTGTAGTCGAACTTGCTGCGTCCCCGGGAGAAATAGGTGTTGCCCTCGACGCCGACCGAATAAAACCCGGAAATGGCGACGCTGGCGAAGATGGAGATGTCGGAAGGGGGTGTGAGCGAATCGGTGCGGTCGACGCGGTAAAGCCCTGCGGCGAGCAAGCCGATCCCCAGGCTGGTGCTTTTCGAATAACTCGGGCCGCCGGCGAACGTGAAGTCGATCTTCTTCTCGAACGTGCGGTCGACGGTCGACTTGCCGAAATAGTCGATGACCCGCCGGAAGAACGACGGACGCGGTGCAACGACCGTATCGGCCGATACAACATGGGGGACGGCGCCCATCGCAGCAAGCGTATCGGAAAGTCCGCCGCGATCCGTTGTGCCGGCATATCCCTGCACGCAGCACCCCGACAACAACAAAAATACGACAACCTTACGGATCATCCGGACTTATCGGTACTGATCGACCGTCTTATAGAAAGCCTCCTTGTCCGCCTCGGAAAGCAGGCCCTTGCGCAAGAAGACCAATTCGCCCTCCTTGGAAACCAACATCAGCACGAACCGATTGTTGCAATCGCCCAAATCCCAGGCTGTGCTCAAGACATGCGCCTGGTCGGCCAGGACGGTAGCGCCGTTCTTGGCCGTGCGCTTCTTGGCCATGCTGCGGGCCATGCCGTTGGGGATCATAGGAGCATCCGCAAGGTTCATAACGCCGAACCCATAGAGATTGTCGCCCGAAGCACGATGATTTTCCTCCAACTCGATCGTAAAATCCTCGTTCTGCTTATGCCGGTCGGGATCAACGTAAAATATCATCAGATTCTTTTCGCCCCAATGCGGAAGCCGAGCAGGCGTGCCGTCGAGATCGAGCAACTCGACGTTCGGCACCTTGCGCGGCAATTCCTGGGCCGGAGCGAACGATGCGTGGAGCGAAAAAACCGCGGCAAGCATCATGATAAGTCTCATCTTCATGGTCTTCTGTCTTTCATACGTCATGCGGCACGCATGGCGGATATGGCAACAAAGGTACGATTTTTCCCTGAAAACAAGGATCATCCGAATCCGGAATATTGTTCTGAAAGTTCAATTTTCTCCTTCCCGAGCGGAATCCGTCCGATCGAAAGCATAGGTACCGCCGCCCGAAATGACCAAAAACAGGTAAACTCCGAGCCACACGAACCTTAATTCCCCGTCCTCGAAACCGCTCCATGCCAACAAGGCCAATATACCCGCCGCCATCCAGAAAGCAGCCGCACGCACCCACAAGCCCACGACGATCAACAACGCAAGCAAAACTTCGACCGTGGTAACGATGGCGAAAACCGCCTGCTGCTCGATGAAGAGAAACGATGGGTAAGAACCTATTATTTCGTTGTAATTCTGAATCTTGCCTATGTTATGCAATAACATCATACCCCCAGCAAAAAGCCGCATGAAAAGCACGGCGAAATCCATACTGCCGGAACGGGCGATACATTCGCGGAAAAACTTCATCATGATGCCCAATGCTGCAATTCGCATTCCAAAAAAAGAAAGCATCCGGCAACCGATATCCACGAACAACACAGCAAACCGGGCGCTCTTGAAAAGAACCGTACAAGTTTTGCTTTTACTCCCGGCCTTTCGTATCTTCGCATTCCGAAAACTTCATTGCCATGACCGATAAATACAAAATTCTATTCGTCTGCCTGGGCAACATCTGCCGTTCGCCGGCTGCCGAGGGGATCATGCGACATATGGCCGAAAGGGAAGGTATCGGCGACCGGCTCGAAATAGACTCGGCCGGCACCTATGCAGGACATCGGGGCGAACTGCCGGATGCACGGATGCGCCAAGCCGCAGCCCGCCGGGGAGTGACGCTCACGCACCGCTCGCGGCCCCTCTGCGAAGAAGATTTCGAACGCTTCGACCGGATTATCGTGATGGACGATATGAACTACGAAAACGTTCATCGGCTGGCCCCGTCGCGCGAACTGGCCGAACGGATTTACCGCATGACGGAATTCTGCCGCCGCCACCCGCACCGCAGCTACGTACCCGATCCCTACTACGAAGGACGCGAAGGCTTCGAACTGGTGCTCGACATGCTGGAAGACGGCTGCACGGGGCTGCTGGAAACACTGAAAAAAGAGGGGCGGATATGAATCCGTCCCTCTGAAGGTCTGTACATCGCAGCGCCCGACGTCGGGCGGAAGCACCGGCATCCGGTCAAAAATCGAACCCGAAACTGATGCTGTAAGTATTGTGCAAGAAAGTCTCTTTCCCGGCGAAAAGATAGGCGAAGTCGAGACGCAGATGCAAAATCCGTAAACCGGCACCGACGGACGCATAAGAAGGAACGACCTGCCGCTCGCCGTAGTGGTACCCGGCCCGGAACTGAACGAGCTGCATCAGATTGTACTCGGCGCCCAGGGCGACCTGG
This sequence comes from uncultured Alistipes sp., assembly GCF_910580175.1. GTDB lineage: Bacteria > Bacteroidota > Bacteroidia > Bacteroidales > Rikenellaceae > Alistipes. The sequence continues at coordinate 93,633 of NZ_CAJTXD010000001.1, read as the reverse complement.
CATCCGCGCGCGGCCGAAGGAGAAAAACAATATCCGAAATCGGCACCGACGGTAATTTCATGCGCATCGGACAAATAAGTATCCAACGCAGCACCGACCGTGAAATTCATGGGCAACGAATAATCCTGCTTCTTGAAATAACCGCCCAAATTACTCAATTTGGCACCGGCTCGCACCGAGGAGAAAGCACCGAGCCGCACCGGCAGCATCCAACCGACGCTCAAATCGGCTGCGAGGGCATCGGACGAACCCTCCGGACGTTTGAGGTGCATATAACGGGTAATGGCGCCGACGGCCCACCGGTCGCCGATACGCCGCGAATAACCCAGATCGACAGCCATATCGTTGTTGCCCCGCTCGCGGAGAAACTGCCGCCAACCGATCTGCGTCAAGTTGAAATTATCGAAACGCCAATATCCGGTAACGGCATAATAATCGGCATCGCCGGCACCGCAATAAGAAGAAGCGATCTGCGCAGGTGTAGAAGAAAAAGCCGCCATCGCAGGGTTGTCGTAGATGGCATGCGCCCCGGAGAGAGTCGTCATGCTCAAACCGCCCATGCCGAGCGACTTGGCATCGGGCGAGGGGAGGAGTGCCACCTGCGCACGCCCCGGGACAAAAATCGAGACAAAGATCGAAAGGAGGAAAAAACGTTTCATGCGGAAGTTTTGAAGATACAAAGATAGTGCAAGGCGAGAGCAAAAGCAAACTTGTTTGCATTTTGCCGAGCCGCAGCCGATCTTCTGGAAAGATAGTGCAAGGCGAGAGCAATGCCAAATTTATTTGAGCATGGCCGAGCCGCAGCCGATCTAAACCGAAGTGCAGCTTCGGTAAAGTGCAAGGCGAGAGCAAAAGCAAACTAACGGTTCGATGCCGGCATGCTGCAAACGAAAATCCCCGAACCATCTACGGCCGGATATAAAAAAACACCCGCCCGAATAAATTCGCCAGGAGCTTTTCTCCAACAAGCAATTACCTCGCTTTGCTCCGTGTTTGCTGTCGTCGCGGCGGCAAAGAATCGGACACGGAAATTCCTTTCGGGAAACGCTTCGCACAAAAATACCTGCTCAAGTAAAACTTGGCAGGCATTTTTGCACGAATCAAAGCCTAACGGCTTCTTTCCGTGTCTGATTCTCTGTTCGTACCGCTCCTTAGCAATTCATCGCGCCGCAGCAGTGGATTACCTGGCCGCTGACATACGACGAAAGATCGGAAGCGAGGAACAGAGCGACCTTGGCAACATCTTCGGGCGTGCCGCCGCGACGCAGAGGAATCTGCTTATACCAGCCCTCCTTAACCTCGTCGGGCAACTTGTCGGTCATGTCGGTAATGATGAAGCCCGGAGCGATGGCGTTGGCTCGGATGCCGCGCGGCCCCATCTCCTTGGCGATCGACTTGGCCAAACCGATCATGCCGGCTTTCGAAGCCGAGTAGTTGCACTGGCCAGCATTGCCGCTGACGCCGACCACCGACGACATGTTGATGATCGAACCGCTCTTCTGACGCGCCATGACAGGCGTCACGGCATGGATGAAGTTGAAAGCCGACTTGAGGTTTACTGTCAGCACGGCATCCCACTGCGCCTCGGACATGCGCATCATCAGACCGTCCTTCGTGATGCCGGCATTGTTGACCAAAATATCGATGCGGCCGAAATCCTTGACGATCTCGTCGATCACTTTGTGGGTCTCCTCAAAATTGGCTGCATTCGACGCATAGCCCTTGGCCTTGACGCCCAGGGCGGCCAACTCGGCTTCGGTAGCCTTGCCGTTTTCGTCGATCGCCAAATCGGTAAAAGCCACGTCGGCGCCCTCGGCGGCGAACTTCAACGCGATGGCCTTGCCGATACCGCGTGCAGCGCCCGTCACGACAGCCACCTTTCCTTCGAGTAATTTCATAGTCTTCAATTTATTTTATCGTTGAATCATTTTGTTTCAGCGACACAAAGGTACGAAAAATATTTTAAATATGTTCGTCGGGGCTATTTTCGTCGAATTTGATTATCTTTACGCATCCGAAACGCCAACACTCAAAAAAACTTACGATAATGAAAAAAGATTCCCGGATTTTCGAGTTGATCGCCGCCGAGCGCAGCCGCCAAATGCACGGCATCGAACTGATCGCATCCGAAAACTTCGTGAGCGACCAGGTAATGGAAGCCATGGGGTCGGTGCTGACCAACAAATACGCCGAAGGCTATCCTGCGGCCCGCTACTACGGAGGCTGCGAAGTGGTCGACCAAGTGGAGAACCTGGCCATCGAACGGCTCTGCCAACTCTACGGTGCGGAATACGCCAATGTACAGCCCCACTCGGGCGCACAAGCCAACATGGCCGTATTCTTCGCCTGCATGCAGCCGGGCGACACTTTCATGGGGCTCGATCTGGCACATGGCGGCCATCTGTCGCACGGCTCGCCGGTAAACATGTCGGGCAAGTATTTCAAGGCCGTAGGGTATCGGCTGGACGAGGCGACCGGACGCATCGACTACGATGCGATGGAACGCCAGGCCATGGAATGCAAACCCAAACTTATCGTAGGCGGCGCCTCGGCCTACTCGCGCGAATGGGACTACAAGCGCATGCGCGAAATAGCCGACAAGGCTGGCGCGCTGCTGCTGGTCGACATGGCCCACACGGCCGGGCTGATCGCCGCCGGGCTGCTCGACAACCCGGTAAAATATGCCCACATCGTTACCTCGACGACCCACAAGACCTTGCGCGGCCCGCGCGGCGGCATCATCCTGATGGGCAAGGATTTCGAGAATCCGTGGGGTCTCACGACCCCTAAGGGCGCCGTCAAGATGATGTCGCAGATTCTCAACTCGGCCGTCTTCCCCGGCATTCAGGGCGGGCCGCTGGAGCATGTGATCGCGGCCAAGGCCGTGGCGTTCGGCGAAGCGCTCGATCCGAACTACAAGGAATACCAGAAACAAGTGCAGAAAAACGCCCGGGCGATGGCCGAAGCCTTCGCCAAGCGAGGCTACAAGATCGTTTCGGGCGGCACGGACAACCACCTGATGCTGGTCGACCTGCGCACGAAATTCCCCGAACTGACGGGCAAACAAGCCGAAAAATGCCTCGTGGCGGCCGACATCACGACCAATAAGAACATGGTGCCGTTCGACAGCCGGTCGCCGTTCCAGACTTCGGGTCTGCGCTTCGGCACGCCGGCCATCACGACCCGCGGTCTGAAAGAAGACAAGATGGGGTATATCGTCGAACTGATCGACCGCGTGTTGAGCGACCCCGAAAACGAGGAGAACATCGCTGCCGTACGCAGCGACGTCAATGCGCTGATGGCCGACTATCCGCTCTTTGCATGGTAATCCGTCCGGACATGGAGGAGATCATCGACTTTTTCCGCCGGCTGAGCGACAACAACGACCGCGACTGGTTCGATGCGCACCGCAGCGAATGGACTCATGTAAAAGCCCGTGCGGCGAAACTTACCGAAGAACTGATCGACGGCATAGCGTCGTTCGATCCCTCGGTGCAGGGCCTGCGCGTGCAAGACTGCACCTACCGGATCGCGCGCGACACGCGCTTCTCGAACGACAAAAGCCCTTACAAGAACTGGCTGGGCATCTTCGTGGCGCCGCATGGCAAGAAATCGGGATATGCGGGCTACTACCTGCATATCGCCCCGAAAGGCGACCGGCTGGTTGGCGAACACATGCTCATTTCGGGCATCTACTGCCCGGATGCCACGCTGCTGCGCTCCGTACGCGAGGAAATCCTCGACAATGGTGCAGAGTTCGCCAAGGCCATTCGTGCAGCCGAAGGGTTCCGGCTTAACACGGACAACAAGCTGAAGCGCATACCCCAGGGATTTCCGGCCGACAGCGAACATGCCGAACTGTTGAAGCAGAAAGACTGGTGCGTCGAACAACCGATCGATGAAAAATTCTTGCTGGCCGAGAATTTCGTGCAACGGGCCGTAGCGGAATTCCGAAAGACGCAAGAGTCCATCGGGATCATCAACCGTGCGGTGCAATATGCCTATGAAGAGATGATGTAAGAAGAAACACCGGTACTACCAAGAAATCGCCCCTGCGCATGATTGCGGCAGGGGCGATTCGTAATTTACAGACGACACCCGAACCCGTTTTCGGGGCGTGCCGGCGTTCAAGAACGGGGCAACCCGCTATTCCACCGTTACCGATTTGGCCAAGTTGCGCGGCTGGTCGACATTGCGCCCCTTGTAAACGGCGATGTAGTAAGCCAGCAACTGCAACGGAATCGACACCACGATCGGCATGAGACACTCGGTAATAACCGGCACCTCGATGCAGTAGTCGGCCGACTTGCGGACATGCTCGTCGCCGCGTGCCGTCACGGCGATGATCTTGCCGCCACGCGCCTTGATCTCCTCGATATTGGAAGCTGTCTTTTCATAGGTATGATCCGGCGTGGCAATCGCCACGGTCGGCATCTCGGCGTCGATCAGAGCGATGGGGCCGTGTTTCATCTCGGCGGCAGGGTAGCCCTCGGCATGGATGTAGGATATCTCCTTGAGCTTCAGTGCACCCTCCAAAGCCGTGGGGTAGTTGTAACCGCGCCCCAGGTAGATGAAATTATGGGCATAGGTAAAAATCTTCGCCAGATCCTTGACCTGGCCGCCCACCTCCAACACTTCGGTAAGCGTTGCGGGCAACTCCAGCAAGGCTTTGGAGACCTCGCGGTAGTAATCCTCCGAAACGGTGCCCTTCTCGCGGCCCACGGCCAAGGCGAGCATCGCCATGACGGTTACCTGTCCCGTGAACGCCTTGGTCGAAGCCACGCCGATTTCCGGCCCGACATGGATGTAGGCACCCGAATCGGTGGCGCGGGCGATCGACGAACCGACCACGTTGCAGATGCCGAAGACGAACGCTCCGGCCTTGCGGGCCAACTCCACGGCGGCCAGCGTGTCGGCCGTTTCGCCCGACTGCGACACGGCGATGACAATATCATCCTTGCGGATGATGGGATTGCGGTAGCGGAACTCCGAGGCATATTCCACCTCGACGGGAATGCGGCAGATCGACTCGATCAAGTGCTCGCCGATCAACGACGCGTGCCACGACGTGCCGCAAGCCACGAAGATGATGCGGCGCGCATCGACGAACTTGCTGCGGTTGTCGATCACGCCCGAGAGTTTGACCTCGTAGGTATCGGCATTGATGCGGCCGCGGATGCAGTCGATCAACGTACCGGGCTGCTCGTAGATCTCCTTGAGCATGAAATGGGGATAACCGCCCTTTTCGAGCTGGGAGATCGAAAGCTGCAACTTCTTGATGTCGACATGGCTTTCGTGGTTGTCGAGCGTGACGACCTTCAAAGGCTTATGCCGGTTGATGACGGCGATCTCGCCATCGTTGACGTAGACGAAATCCTCGGTATATTCGATGATCGAAGCAGCATCGGAACTCAAAAAATACTCGTCCTTGCCCAGACCGACGACCATCGGGCTGCTCTGACGCGCGGCAATGATTTCATCGGGGTTGCTCTTCTCGATGATGGCGATCGCATAGGCGCCGACCACCTGCTTGAGGGCCTGCTGCACGGCTTCGAGCAACGAACAATCGTTGGTCCGGCGCACGTACTCGATCAAATTGACCAACACCTCGGAATCGGTGCTGCTGCGGAACGTATAGCCGTTCTCGATCAAAGCGTCCTTCAACACCCGATAGTTCTCGATGATGCCGTTGTGGATCAACGCGATGCTTTCCGACTCGGAATAATGGGGATGGGCATTGACGTCGTTGGGCACGCCGTGCGTAGCCCAGCGCGTATGGGCGATGCCGATCGACCCGCACAGATCCTTACCTTCGAGGAAATGCTCCAGGTCGGTCACCTTGCCCTTGCACTTGTAGACGTTCAACGCGCCGTCGGCGCCGACCAACGCGACGCCGGCGCTGTCATAACCGCGATATTCGAGCCTGTGAAGCCCTTTGAGGAGGATCGGGCAAGCATCGCGCCCGCCCACATAACCGACAATTCCGCACATATGGTTTCAATAATTGGGGTGCTAAATTAAGAAAAAAATCCGAATTACCCTGCAAAAAGGCCCGAATTCGCATCGAACTCCGGACGCTATTGTGCGAAATATTTGTAAAACAGCGGAATAGTTTCCAAACCCTTATAAAACTGCTCCAGGCCGTAACTCTCGTTCGGCGAATGGATCGCATCTTCGGACAAGCCGAACCCCAAAAGCAACGACTTGATACCCAAAATGGACTCGAAACCGCTGATAATCGGAATCGAACCGCCTGAATAGAACGGCAAGGGCTTGCATCCGAAGCTCTCCTCGACGGCCCGTTCGGCCGCCTTGTAAGCCGCCATGTCGACGGGGGCGACGTAAGGCATGCCGCCATGCAGGAAGCGAACGTCGACCCGGACGCTCGCAGGCGCAATGCGGCGGAAATGCGCCTCGAAAAGCTCGGCGATCTTGCGGTAATCCTGGTGGGGCACCAAACGCATGGAGATCTTAGCCGTGGCTTTCGACGGAATCACGGTTTTCGTGCCCTCGCCGGTATAACCGCCCCAGATGCCGTTGACGTCGAGCGACGGACGCACGCCCGTACGCTCCAAGGTAGTGAAGCCGGCTTCGCCCTCGACGTCGCCGATCTGCAATGCACGCTTGTACTCTGCGATGTCGAACGGCGCCCGGTTGAAGGCGCGGCGCTCGTCGTCGGTCAATTCGCGCACGTCGTCATAGAACCCGGGGATCGTGACCCGGCCGTTTTCGTCGATCAAGCCTGCGACCAACCGGGCCAGCACATTGGCCGGATTGGCGACCGCACCGCCGAAGAGTCCGGAATGCAAATCCTTGTTGGGGCCGGAAACTTCGACCTCCATATAAGTTAATCCGCGCAACCCGCAGGTTATGGAGGGAGTATCCATCGACAACATCGAAGTATCCGACACCAGGATGATGTCGGCGGCGAGCAACTCCTTGTGCTCCTCGCAGAAGCCGTAAAGACTGGCCGAGCCGATCTCCTCCTCGCCCTCCAACATGAACTTGACGTTGCAAGGCAGCGAACCGGTGGCGCACATCGCCTCGAACGCCTTGGCGTGCATCCACAACTGCCCCTTGTCGTCGTCGGCACCGCGGCCCCGGATGCGGCCGTTCTCGATGACCGGCTCGAACGGCTCCGTACGCCACTCCTCGCGCGGGTCGACCGGCATCACGTCGTAATGACCGTAGACCAGGACGGTTTTCGCCTTGGGGTCGACGATCTTCTCGGCGTAGACCACCGGATTGCCGTCGGTAGGCATCACATCGGCCCGGTCGGCCCCCGCCTTGACCAGCGCGGCGGCCAACCATTCGGCACACCGCTGCATGTCGGGCTTGTGCTCCGACACGGCGCTGATCGACGGAATGCGGAGCAATTCGAACAATTCGCTAATAAAACGATCTTTATTCTGGTCTATATAAAGTTTTACTTTGTCCATATCGCACGAAGTTTCAGAGGTTGCAGATCGTTTTGATTTCGGCGATGAACCGCTGGGCCAACGCGTCGGCTTCGGCCATCGATTTCGCCTCGGTATAGATGCGGATGATCGGCTCGGTGTTGGACTTGCGCAAATGCACCCAACTATCCGCAAAATCGATCTTCACGCCGTCGATATCGTTCACATTTTCACTTGCATATTTAACCCTTACCTCATGCAACACTTTATCTACATCGATCGCCGGAGTCAGGGCGATTTTATTCTTCGAAGCGAAGTAGGCCGGATAGGTGGCCCGCAGTGCGGTCATGGTCGTATTTTTCGAAGCCAGCCAAGTCAAGAACAGCGCCGTGCCGACCAACGCATCGCGGCCATAGTGCAATTCGGGGTAGATCACGCCGCCGTTGCCCTCGCCGCCGATCACGGCGCCGACCTCCTTCATCTTGGCCACCACGTTTACCTCGCCGACGGCCGAGGCATGGTATCGGCCGCCGTGACGCTCCGTGACATCGCGCAAAGCACGCGACGAGGAAAGGTTAGACACCGTATTGCCGACCTTGTGCGACAAGATATAATCAGCCACAGCAACCAACGTATATTCCTCGACGAACATGCTGCCGTCCTCGCTGACGAACGCCAGGCGGTCGACATCGGGATCGACCACGATGCCCAAATCGGCTTTTTCACGCACGATGACCTCGGCGATTTCGGTAAGATTCTCGGGCAGCGGCTCGGGGTTGTGGGCGAATTCGCCGGTAGGGTCGCAATTCAGTTCGACCACCTCGCAACCCAACTCGCGCAACAAACGCGGCATGACGATGCCGCCGACCGAATTGACTGCATCGACGACGACCTTGAACCGCCGCCTGCGCACGGCCCCGACATCGACCGAGGGCAATGCCAACACACGCCGGATATGCTCGCCATTGAAATCCTCGCGCGAAACGACATGACCGATGCCATCGACAGCGGGGTAATCGAAATTCTCCTCCTCGGCCAAGGCCAGGACACACTTGCCCTCGGCATCGGAGAGGAACTCGCCCTCGGAATTGAGCAACTTCAAGGCGTTCCACTGCCGAGGATTGTGCGACGCCGTGATGATGATGCCCCCGTCGGCCTTGCGGTCGATGACCGCCATCTCGGTGCCCGGCGTAGTGCACAGACCGACGTCGATCACATCGACCCCGCATGCCAACAACGTGCCGATGACCAGATCGGCGACCATTTCGCCCGAAATCCGGGCATCGCGGCCTACGACTATGGTAAGTTTTTTGCCCGCATGGCCACGGGCGATGAATCGGGCATAGGCCGTAGTAAACTTCACAACATCGGGCGGCGTGAGATTTTCGCCCGTGCAGCCGCCTATGGTGCCGCGGATGCCCGAAATGGATTTGATAAGCGTCATATTCGAACGGTTTGCTGTTACAAAATCGGATACCTATAATAAATGAAAAATTCGCGTCGAAGTTTTGTTATTCGATGTAAATATATTACTTTTATGCCAATTATAAAAATCAAAAAACCGACAATTATGCGTACCATCCCCGCTTCCGAATTGATAATCAACGACGACGGATCGATTTTCCACCTCCACCTTCGCCCCGAGCAACTGGCCGACACCGTGATTCTGGTCGGCGATCCCGGCCGCGTGGCCCTCGTAGCCGAACATTTCGAAAACATCGAGTGCAACGTGTCGAACCGTGAGTTCAACACCGTGACCGGCACCTACAAGGGTAAACGCCTGACGGTGCTGTCGACCGGCATCGGCATCGGCAACATCGACATTTCGGTAACGGAACTGGATGCGCTGGCCAATGTGGATTTCGCCACGCGCCAGGAAAAAGCCGAGAAAAAACAACTTACGCTGGTGCGTCTGGGCACATCGGGCGCCATACAACCCGACATCAAAGTGGGCGACTTCCTTTTCTCGCGCACCTCGGTGGGCTTCGACGGTCTGCTGAGCTACTACAAGGGCCGCGACGCAGTTTGCGACCTGGAGCTGGAAGAAGCCTTTGTGAAACACACCGGCTGGTACGAGAAGATGCCGCGTCCCTATTTCATCGATGCGGACAAGACGCTTTTCGAACACTTCAAGGATTCGACGGTCGAGGGCATGACCATCGCGGCACCGGGATTCTATGCACCGCAAGGCCGCTGGGTGCGACTCGAACCCCATGACGCCCGGCTGAACGAGAAGATCGAATCGTTCGACTTCAACGGCCGCCGCATTACCAACTTCGAGATGGAAGGCTCGGCACTGGCCGGGCTGGCCGCCCTGATGGGCCACCGGGCTGCCACGATCTGCACCATCATCGCCCAACGCATCGCGCTGGACGCCTGCACGGACTACAAACCGTTCGTGCAGAAGATGATCGCCATGGCGCTGGACAAACTCGCGGCCCTGTAAAGAACACCCTGAACGAGAAAAAACCATAACAGAATAAACAGAAGAAAACGTATGAAATTTTCAGTATCCAGTTCTGCACTGCTTTCGCTGCTGGCCACCACCGGTAAAGTCATCAGCAACAAAAATACGCTGCCCATCCTCGACTATTTCTTGATGGAACTCCAAGGCGGCGAACTCAAAGTGACCACCTCCGACCTGGAGACGACGCTCGTCGGCTCGATTCAAGTCGACAGCGTAGAGAGCGAGGGCACCATCGCCGCACCGGCCAAACTGATGCTCGACTCGCTGAAAGAATTCCCCGAAATGCCGCTGACGATCGACGTGAACGACAAAAACTGGGAGATCAAGATCAACTGGAAAAGCGGCTCGCTCTCGATCCCGGGTGCCAGCGCTGTAAGCTATCCCGCCGTGCCGCAGCTCAGCGCCGAGAAGAAAGAATTGAAGCTGGATGTCGACACGCTCGTGGCCGGCATCAACAAGACGATCTTCGCGACGGCCGACGACGAGCTGCGCCCCGTGATGAACGGCATCTACATCAGCCTGACGCCTGGCGCCCTGACGTTCGTCGGCACCGACGCCCACAAGCTGGTAAAGTACGAATCGGAAATGGAGAACGAAGTGAACGCCTCGTTCATCCTGCCCAAGAAACCGGCCAACCTGCTCAAGTCGGTGCTGCTCAAGGAAGACGACGCCATCGAAGTGGCCTTCGACTCGAAAAACGCGCTCTTCAAGCTCAAGAGCCACACGCTGGTCTGCCGGCTCATCGAGGGCAACTATCCCAACTACAACGCCGTGATTCCGGACAATAACCCCAACAAGGTGCTGGTGGACCGCATCGAGCTGCTGAACGGCATCAAACGCGTGGCCGTCTGCTCGAACCCCACGACGAACCTTATCCGCATGGACATCGCCGACAACAAGATCGCACTCACGGCGCAGGACATCGACTTCTCGGTATCGGCCAACGAAACCATTTCGTGCAGCTACGACGGGCAGCCTATTTCGATCGGCTTCAAATCGACGTTCCTGGTCGAAATCCTGGCGAACATGGAGACCCCGACCGTGATGGTGGAACTGGCCGACTCGACCCGTGCGGGCGTGTTCAAGCCGGTATACGACGAGAAACAGACCAACTCGTCGCTGATGCTTCTCATGCCCATGATGATCAACGCTTAAGCGGGCGCATATGAAGCTCAACCTGAAGCGGCCGATCGTCTTCTTCGACCTCGAAACCACGGGCGTAGACGCCTCGAAAGATCGCATCGTCGAAATCTCGATGGTCAAAGTCATGCCCGACGGCGAAGAGATCGTGAAGACCCGGCGGATCAATCCGGGAATGCCCATTCCGCCCGAAGCGACAGCCATACACGGCATTACCGACGCCGACGTGGCCGGCGAACCCAAGTTCGCACAGATCGCCCGGTCATTGGAACAATTCATCCGGGGCTGCGACTTCGGCGGATTCAACTCCAACCGCTTCGACCTGCCGATGCTGGTCGAAGAATTCATGCGTGCAGGCGTCGAAGTCGACGACTTCAAGCGCCGCAAGTTCATCGACGTGCAAAACATCTTCCACAAGAAAGAACAGCGCACGCTGGTGGCGGCCTACAAATTCTACTGCGACAAGGAACTCGAAGACGCCCACTCGGCAGAAGCCGACACGCGCGCGACCTACGAAGTGCTCAAGGCGCAGCTGGAACGCTACGACGACCTCGAAAACGATGTCGATGCGCTGGCTGCTTACTCGTGCCGTGCAGAATCGGCAGACTATGCCGGGCGCATTCTCTATGACGAAAAGGGCCAGGAAGTATTCGGATTCGGGAAATACAAGGGGCGTTCGGTTGCCGAAGTGTTCCGCATCGAACCGAGCTATTATGCCTGGATGATGAACGGCGATTTTCCGCTCTACACGAAGAAAGTAATTACGGAAATACGCATGCGCGAGAAAATGCAATGACCATGAAACGATTCTGTGCGGCGATTCTGCTTACGATCGGATGGCTGTGCGCCGCCTTGGCGGCCGAGAAATCCGGTACGATCGTCTACATCAACGGTTCGAAATACTATATCCACACGGTACAGCCCGGCGAAACGCTCTACGGACTGGCCAAGACCTATGCTGTGGCCGAAAAGGCGATCGTGGCGAACAATCCGTCGGCGGCCGAAGGGTTGCAGGCCGGAGCAAGTCTGAAAATTCCGTTCGTTGCCGACGTTGCGGAACAACAATCCGAGAAGAAGCTCCGCAAAAAATTCGACATGCACTATGTAGCCAAGGGCGAAACCCTCTACGGCGTATCGCGCCAATATGAAATCCCGATTCCCACCATCATGGAGGACAACCCGTCGCTCGACCCGATCCACCTGCGGCCCGGCGAACGGATTCTGATCCGCAAGAAGCAGATCGGCTCCGAAGATGCGGCGGACATCCAGGCCCAATGGGAGCGCTACCGCGCCTCGCTCAACAGCGTGGCGGCTCCGGGCGATGCCTACCACATCACAGCACCGGGCGAGACGTTCTACTCGCTATCCCGGCGCTTCGGGATCAGCGAAGCCGAATTGTCGCAGCTCAACGACGGCCTGCAACCGGCCGACCTGAAAGCCGGGGCCATGCTTCGGGTTCCGGCCCAAGCCGCCGTAACGCAACACCCCGATGCCGACACGCTGGGCACCGACACTCCGCAGCCCCAGGCACCCGATCCGTTCGCCGACCGGCAGGTCGAGGAAGTCGAATTCCGCGCCCTGCACCCGTCCCAGACCCTGAACATCGCCCTGCTGCTGCCGCTGATCAAAGAAGACAGCACGGTAAACAACAATTACATCGAATTCTACCAAGGGTTCCTCCTGGGGCTGGACAGCGTAAAGCTGCGGCACGGTCGGTCGGTCGACCTGACGCTTTTCAACACGGGCCGCAATCCGAAGAAGATCGAAGAAATCGTGGAAACCGACGAATTCCGAAAAGCCGACCTGATCGTCGGGCCGATTTACGAAGAAGGCATCTACCCGGTAGTGCGGTTCGCCGAGCAGAAAGGGATTCCGGTGGTATCGCCCCTGGCTCATATCGAACGCATGAACAGCGACGTGCTGTTCCAGCTGGCGCCCGACCCGACGACCAAATATGAAAAGGCGGCGGAACTGCTCTGCGGAGACCGCAAGGTAACGCTAATCTACACGGACAACACCGATGAAGAGTATGAAGCGGAAATTCTGGCCCTGCTGGGCGACAAGGAATACCGCACGCACAAATACAGATACGAACACCCCAACGACATCGCCCGCCGCGGCCCCTATTCGGTCAGCCCGGCCGACCTGACGCGTCTGCTGCACAACGACAAGCAGAACGTGTTCGTCATCATGGCGGACAACGAAATCGACGTGGATCGGATTCTGGCGGCGATCGCTTCGGCCGACACCAGCATTACCACCCGCACGAACACGGTGCCCGACTTCGTAGTGCTGGGCAATGCGCGCTGGAACCGCTACAACAGCATCGACCGGACGATGTTCTTCAAGGACAGGGTAGTATTCATCCCGACCTACCACGCCAAGCGCGACACCGAAAAGGTGGTCATGTTCGACGGAGCCTACATCCGTGCGTTCGGCGCCCTGCCTACGCTCTATTCCTACCGCGGCTACGACACGGCCATGATCTTTGCCCCGGCGATGTACAACGACATCGAATACGATCTGGAAGGCCGCCGCTACACGCCGCTGCAAACCTCCTACATTTTCCGCCAGGGAGAAGGGCGCCATACCCACATCAACAGCAACTGGACTCGGGTGGACTATCGATCCGACTTTACCATAACCATCGAATAGAACGACATGGGAACTTTGAACAACGGAATTCCCGAAAAAACCATCGAACGCCTGAGCGAATACCGCCGTACGCTGCTGGCGAGCCACCGCCAGGGCATCACGCACATCTTCTCGCATGTGCTGGCCGGCATCCACGGAATCACGGCCGTGCAGGTGCGTCGCGACCTGATGCTGATCGGATTTTCGAGCGACACGAAGAAAGGCTACGACGTCCAGGTGCTGATCGACTACATCGGCAAGATCCTGGACAGCCCGACCCCGATGAACATCGCCGTACTGGGCATGGGACACCTGGGCCAGGCCATTACGAAATATTTCAACGGCAAGGGACTGAATCTGAAGATCACGGCGGCGTTCGACATCGACCCCGAAAAAGTGGGCAAGACCATCGACGGCATTCCGTGCTACCACATGAATGCGTTCGAAAGCATGGTCGAGAACAAGGACATTTCGATCGTGATCGTCTCGTCGCCGACGAAAGTCGCGCCCCAGCTGGTCGTGCCGATCATCAATGCGGGCATCAAGGGGGTGCTGAACTTTACCTCCACGCCGCTGAACTTCCCGCAAGGCATCGTGGTGGAGAACTACGACATCACGACCCTGCTGGAAAAAGTCGCCTACCTGGTCAAGGAAAACGACAACTCGAATCCTTGATCCGATGCGCATCTTCCAAGGCTTCGCCTCGCTTCCGGACTTCGGACGCGCCGCCGCGACGATCGGGTCGTTCGACGGCGTGCACGCGGGACATCGCGCCCTGCTGGAACGGCTGACGGACGAAGCCCGTGCGACCGGCGGCGAAAGCGTGGTGCTGACATTCGAACCCCATCCGCGCATAGCGCTGGGCCGCGCCTACGGGCTGCGTCTGCTGACGCCGCTCGACGAAAAGATCGAACTGCTGGCCCAAATCGGCGTGGATAACTTGATCGTGATCCCATTCGACCGCTCGTTCAGCGCACTTTCGGGCCGCGAATTCATCGAACGCTACATTTGCGGGACGGTGGGGGCCGAGACGCTGATCGTAGGCTACAACCACCGGTTCGGCCACGACCGGATCGGCGCAGACGAAATCGAAGCCCAAGGCATCATCCGGGTCGTACGGGTAGCCGAATGCCGCGTCGACGACCGCCATGTCAGCTCCACGGTCATCCGCCGCCTGCTCGACGAAGGCAGAGCCGAGGAAGCCGAACGGCTGCTGGGGCACAGCATAAGAAAATCATAATCGGAGACTCAAGACGGCAGCGATGCCCCCGGGCTGCCAAAAACAAATTCCGGATCGGAGCAATCGTGAATAAAAAAAGATATGAATTCTTTCGACTGTCATATCCGCGTGTGGTACAAACACACAGACCAGATGGGTATCTGCCATCACTCGAACTACATCTGCTACTATGAAGCGGCACGGAGCGAATGGATGCGCGCCCTGGGACTGCCGTTCGCGGAAGTCGAACGCCGCGGCATCATGATGCCGATTCTGGAAGTGCGATCCAAGTATCTGCGCCCTGCGCACTACGACGAACTGCTGACCGTACGCATCATGCTTGAAGAACGTCCTACGGCCCGCATCACGTTCAACTATGAGATCTACAACGAACGCGGCGAACTGCTGAACACGGGCATGACGCAACTGGGGTTCATCCACAGCGACACGCGCCGTCCCTGCCGCTGCCCGGAATGGTTTCTGGAACTGCTCGACGCAAAAAAATAGCCGTCTCGACAGTCATGCCGCTTCCCTTCGACAAAAAAAAGAGAGGCGGAAATATTCGCCCCTCTTTTCAGTACTTTTCAAGACTCCGGCAGCGGGTTATTTCTCGATCAGAGTGATCGACCGCTGGATGAAGTCCGTCAGGTTCTTGCCCTTGAGCATGCCGTTGGTCAGCAGCGCCAAGTCGATGATCTGCCGCACCAGCCGGTTGTCGCTGCCGATCTCCTTCAAACGCTCGTTACGTTCGTCGCGCAAGGTAACGATCTTCTTGGAAAGATCTTCGCGCGTCGACTTCTCCTCGGCGCTCAACTCCTCCTCCTTTTTGCCTTTGACCACTTCGTCGAAGCGCTTCTCCTCGTTCACGGCCGCGTCGATCTTCTTCGTGATGGTCTTGAGCTTGTCGCCGTAGGCTTTCTCCACGTCGGACAAAATATCGATGACGATCGGGTGATTGGCATTCACGGCAATGGTAAAATTGTCGGGCATCTGACCATAGAACTGGCTCATACCGCCGCCTCCGACCTGGGCCATCTCTTTCATGCGGCGCATGAACTCGTTTTGAGTGATGACAACCGGAGCTTCCTCGGGCGCCATGGCCTCGAACGAAATGTTGTAACGGATTTTCTCGTCGACGGGCATCTGGCTTTCGAACACGGGCATGAGAATCTCCTGCTGCGCCTCGGTAAGCGCCATTTTGAGCTGCTCGTCTTTCTGAATCAACTTGTCCACCACGTCGCTGTCGACCCGCACGAAACGAGTACCTTGGTTCTTCGACTCGTACCAATTGATGTAGTGATTGTCCAGCTGGCCGTTCATTTCGAGCACGTCGTAACCCTTGTTGCGGGCCGCCTCCAAAAACGTATGCTTCTCCTCGGCATCGTCCACATAAAGGAACACCAGATTCTTGTTCTTGTCGGTCTGGTTCTCCTTGACCAGATCGGTGTACTCCTTGGGCGTGAAATACTTGCCCTCGACGTTCTTCCATAACATGAAGTCCGTGGCTTTCTCCGCGAACTTTTCGTCGGTAAGGATGCCATACTGGATGAAGATTTTCAGATCGTCCCACTTGGCCTCGTAATCAGCCCGCATGGTGGAAAACAACTCCTGCAAACGGTCGGCAACCTTGCGGGTAATATAACTGGAAATCTTCTTCACGTTGCTGTCGCTCTGAAGATAACTGCGCGAGACGTTCAACGGAATGTCGGGCGAGTCGATCACGCCGTGCAACAGCGTGAGGTACTCGGGCACGATGCCCTCGACCTGATCCGTGACGTAGACCTGGTTGGAATAGAGCTGGATCTTGTTTTTCTGAATCTCGAAATTGTTGCGGATTTTCGGGAAATAGAGGATACCCGTCAAGTGGAACGGGTAGTCGATGTTCAGATGGATATAGAACAACGGATCGTCGCTCATGGGGTAGAGTTCGCGGTAGAACTCCTTGTACTGCTCCTCGGTAATCTCGGTAGGCTTGCGCGTCCAGAGCGGATCGATATTGTTGATGACGTTGTCCTTGTCGGTGTCGACATACTTGCCGTCTTTCCACTCCTTGACCTTGCCCGAAACGATGGGCACAGGCAAGAAACGGCAATACTTACGCAACAAATCGTCGACTTTCGACTGCTCGGCGTATTCGAGCGCATCCTCGGAGAGGTGCAGCACGATCGTCGTGCCGCGGTCGCGCCGCTCGTCCAACTCCTCCATGTCGAACTCGGGCGTACCCTCGCAACTCCAATGCACAGCCTTGGCACCCTCCCGGAACGACTGCGTAAAAATCTCTACCCGGTCGGCGACCATGAACGAAGAATAGAAACCCAAACCGAAATGGCCGATGATAGGCTGGTTCTGGTATTTGGCCATGAACTCCTCGGCTCCCGAAAAAGCGATCTGATTGATGTATTTGTCCACCTCGTCGGCCGTCATGCCGATGCCGCGGTCGGTTACCGTCAGCGTTTTTTTCTCCTTGTCGACCGCGACTCTCACGGCCAGGTCGCCCAACTCGCCCTTCATTTCGCCGATCGACGAAAGGGTCTTCAACTTCTGGGTAGCGTCGACAGCATTGGAAATCAACTCACGCAGGAAGATTTCATGGTCTGAGTAAAGGAATTTCTTGATCACGGGAAAGATATTCTCCGTCGTAACTCCGATTTTTCCGTTTTTCATAGTTTTATCGTTCGTTTTCAAGCACTTTAACATCCAGGCTGTCCCCTTTGGGAACTCGGAGGCGCATATCCGGCACACCAGGGCAACCCCATGCGGCAGATGCGCCCGTCTCTATTTCTTTTGCACAAACGGTGTGCCAACGCCCGCAGTCTGCCAGAATGGCAGAAGGGACTGACAAAGAGCACGAAAATCAACCGTTCCGCCCCCTATTATGACCGATCCGACGAGGGACGAAGCAAGGAGCACACGAGAAAGCGAAGCGATCGGGAACAAAAAGACCGCCCGAAAACGGACGGTCTCCTATAATGACCTTGCGTCGTACAGGGGTTACTTTACGTACAACCGGAACTTCATCCGCCATTTGTCGCCGGGAGCGACGGCCTGGAATCCGGCAGCCGCAGGATCGGCGGCATTGGGGGCATTGGTCGTCCACGACTGCGGCTCGGGACAGCAATAGGGCACCTGTCCGCCATTGTTCCAGATCGTCCAATAAGTCGTCTGCCCATCGACCTCGTAGAACGTGCGGACGCCGGTCTGCAAGTTCTCGACCAAGGCCCCGCGGAACGGCTTGCCGTCGACGTCGATCTCGTGCAATGTGAACCCGGCCTCGATGGCCTCGCAACCGGTCACACGCAAACCGCCGTCGCGCAACTTGGCGAACTGCCCGGACAAGGGCAGCGTCTTGCCGGTCGGCAGATTACGGTCGTTCAACTCAACCTGCTCGCCGACCGCGACACGCATCACGTAATCGGCATCGCTGCCGCCGGCGAACGGAATGCGCAACGGCGTATGGAACCCGACGCCGACGGGCATCGGCGTGCGGCTGCGGTTGGCCAACACGACCTCCTGCTCCAACCCCTCGGCCGTGAGCCGATAGATGATCTTGCACTTGAACTCGTGGGGAAAATCGCGGAAAATAGCGTCGCAAGCGGCGTTCGAATAGAACCGGCACTCGATCAACACCTCGCTATCGGTCTCGACGGCTTTCGACACCACGAACGGCTGGCTCTTAAGGATGCCGTGGTGGTAGTTGTGCTCTTTCTCCACCGTGATGGGGTAGCGGTATGTGCGCCCGTCGAACGTATAGCACCCGTCCTCGATCCGGTTAGGCGGAAAGAGGATCGGAAGCCCGAAAATCTGGGGCCGGCTGCAAAAGGTCTCCACCTCGTCGGCCGCGGGCGTACGCAACATCTCGACCCCCAACCGGATATTGGCCAGACGCACCAGATTGGCGCCGACCGACGGAACGAGCAGCGCCTCGTAATCTCCTTTGGAGAACTCCACGGCCCGCAAACCGTGGAAATCGACACAACGGATCATCCTACAAGAGATTTTCGATCTTGGACTTCAAAACATCCTTGGACACGGCGCCGACCTGCTTGTCGACCACCTCGCCGCCCTTGAGGAAGACGATCGTGGGGATGTTGCGCACACCGTATTTCATGGTGATGTCGTCGTTGTCCTCCACGTCGCATTTGCCGATGACGACCTTACCCTCGTACTCGGCGGCCAATTCGTCGACGATGGGGGCGATCATACGGCAAGGGCCGCACCATTCGGCCCAGAAATCGATGACCACAGGCTTCTCCTGCGAAACGATCTGCTGGTAATTGTCTTTGTTGATTGCTAAAGCCATAATTAAAAAAATTAAAACGTATGTTTGAATCCGACCCCGGCAAAGGGGTTCTGTTATTTTTATGCTATCGAATACTTGATATCGTTCTCGTCCAGAAAACCGATCAGCGACTGCGTAAGGCTTACCTTATAGCTTTTCGAAAAAAAACGGCTCGAAACCCCTGTCGCCGGATCGTAGAGGTTGACCCGGAAAACGGTATCGCCCTTGGCCTCGCGCACCTTTTGTGTCAAGTCGTGTACCAAATCCTGCGTCACGTCGCCGACAGACAACCGAACGCTCATCTCCTTGATCATCGTATCGCGCAACTCCTGGAGCTGCACCATGGAAATGATCTTGAACTCCAACTCCTGGTCGTTGTAGGGACGCGGCTGCACCTTGCCGCGGATGAAGAGGAAATAATCGGGGAAGAGGTATTTGCGGAAATTCTCGTAATCCTTGCTGAAAAGCGTGAATTCGTGCGTGCCGTTGTAATCCTCCAACAGGAACTTGCCCCATGGCCTGCCGCTCTTGGAAATCAAGTTCTGCACGCTCACGACCATACCGGCCACGGCGATCTCCTGCCCGCGCAGCGATTCGAGGTTTTCGAGATCGGAAAGCTGCGTCTTGCACATGTGGTCGATGATGACCTTGTAGTCGTCCAGAGGGTGGGCCGAGAGGTAAAGACCGATCATCTCGCGCTCCTTGGCGAGGGTCTCCAACTGGGTCCAGTCGGCGCAGGCCGGCAACACGGGGCGCTGGATGTCGACCTGCCCGCCGCCCCCGAAAAGGCTCTGCTGGGCGTTGTTCTTCTCGGCCTGGAAACGTTGGCCGTAACGAATCAACAGCTCGATGAAAGTCAAGCTGTTGGCATCGCGCAGATCGGCCCCGAAAAACTTGCCGCGATGAAACCCTGAAATCGAATCGAACGCTCCGGCATAAGCCAGATTTTCGAAACATTTGCGGTTGATGACCGTGAAGTTGACCCGCTCCATCAAGTCGTAGATATCCTTGAAACGCCCGTTCTCCGCACGCTCGGCGATCAGACTGTCGACAGCCGCCTCGCCCACGCCCTTGACCGCAGCCAGACCGAAACGCACGTCGCCGGCCTCGTTGGCCGAGAATGTCCGCATCGACTCGTTGATATCGGGACCTAAAACTCGGATACCCATGCGCTTGCACTCGTTCATGTAGAGTGTCAGCTGCTTGATGTCGGCCAAGTTTCGGCTGAGCAACGCGGCCATGAACTCCGACGGGTAATGCGCCTTCAGATAACCGGTCTGGTAGGCAACGTAGGCATAGCATGTCGAATGCGACTTGTTGAACGCATAAGATGCGAACGCCTCCCAGTCGCCCCAAATCTTCTCGCAGACGGCCATGTCGTGCCCGCGCTCACGGCATCCGGACAAAAACTTGGGCTTCATCTTGTCCAGCACGTCGCGCTTCTTCTTACCCATGGCCTTGCGCAGGGTGTCGGCCTCGCCGCCCGTGAATCCGGCGAGCTTCTGCGACAACAACATGACCTGCTCCTGGTAGACGGTAATGCCGTAAGTGTCGCTCAAATACTCCTCCATGTCGGCAATGGGGTAGGTTACCGGCTCGTAACCCTGCTTGCGGGCGATGAAGCTGGGGATATACTCCATCGGGCCGGGCCGGTAGAGGGCATTCATGGCGATCAAGTCCTCGAAGCGGTTGGGCTTCAAGTTCTTGAGGTGCTTCTTCATACCGGGGGACTCGAACTGAAACAACCCGGTGGTCTCGCCGCGGGCGAAGACCTCGTAGGTCGGGGCGTCGTCGAGGGGAATTTCGTCGATATCCACCTCCTCGCCGCGCACGGACTTGACATTGGCGACGGCATCCTTGATGATCGAGAGGGTACGCAGCCCCAGGAAGTCCATCTTGATCAGGCCGACGCTCTCGACCTCCTTACCCTCGAACTCCACCACGTTCAGATCGGCATCCTTGGCGATGGCCATAGGCGCGAACTTCTCCAAGTCGTCCTGGCCGATGATGACGCCGCAGGCATGCACGCCGGTCTGGCGGATCGAACCTTCGAGTTTCTCGGCATACATCAACGTATTGCGGATCAACTGGTTCGGCGACTCGCGCTCGGCGGCCAGCTCGGGCGACTCCTTATAGACGAAATCGAACGGCGTTTCGCCGTGCTTCTTGTCGGGTGTGATCTTATCGGGCACCAACTTGGAGAGGCGGTCGCTCTCCGAAAGGGCCAGCTTCTGCACGCGGGCCACGTCCTTGATGGCCATCTTGGGAGCCATGGTGCCGAACGTGACGATCTGGGCGACACGCTTCTGACCGTATTTTTCCACACAATAACGCAACACGTCGGCACGGCCGTCCTCATCGAAGTCGACGTCGACATCGGGCAGCGAGATACGCTCGGGATTCAAGAAACGCTCGAACAGCAGGTCGTACTGCAAAGGATCGATGTTGGTAATCTTCAAACAATAAGCCACGACCGAACCGGCGGCCGAACCGCGGCCCGGCCCGACCGAGACGCCCATTTCGCGCGCGGCACGGATGTAATCCCACACGATGAGGAAGTAACCCGGGAATCCCATCCACTCGATGGTCTCCAACTCGTATTTCAAACGCGCCTCGACCTTCTCGCCCAACACCTCGCCGTAACGGCGGTGCGCCCCCTTGTAGGTAATGTCCTTGAGGTAGCAGAACTGCTTGGCGATCATCAATTTGTCGGCCAAATCCTTATCGTCGGACACGAACCGCTCCAACTCCCCGACCGAAGCGCAGGCATCGATCTTGCCCAATAACTCCTTGTCCTCCAATTTCTTGACGAACGAAGCGCGCAACTCGTCCAGCACCAAGGGAAAATCGTCGGGCGGCGGAAAGTTGGGCATCAACGGAGCATGGGCCAACGAATAGGTTTCGCACTTGTCGGCGATCTCCACCGTGGTGGCCAGCGCCTCGGGATGATCCGGAAAGAGCGCCGCCATCTCGTCGGGCGACTTGAGGAACTCCTGGAACGTATAGCGCATCCGCTTGGGGTCGTCGAGGTCGCGGCCCGTATTGAGACAGATCAGATGGTCGTGCGCCACGGCATCCTCGGCGAGGATGAAATGCACGTCGTTGGAACAAATGTATTTCACGCCGTACTTGGCCGCCAACTCCAACAACGCCTTGTTGACCCGCACCTGGTTCTCGTAGACGTCGGCATCCTTCTGCGGATCGCCGGAGGGGTGGAGCTGCATTTCGAGGTAGTAATCGTCGCCGAAAATCCCTTTGAACCACTCCACGACCCGCTCGGCCTCGGCCATGTCGTTGCGCATGATGGCCTGCGGCAACTCGCCGCCCAAGCAAGCCGAACAACAGATCAACCCCTCGTGGTACTGCTCCAACAACTGCTTGTCGACGCGGGGCTTATAATAGAAACCCTCGGTAAAGGAGTAGGAGACCATTTTGCAGAGGTTATGATAACCTTCGAGGTTCTTGGCCAACAAAATGAGGTGGTCGCCCGCCTTTTCGTCTTTGTCCTTCTCGAAACGGTTCTTTACCACGTAGACCTCGCATCCGAGGATGGGCTTGATCTCGTTGTCGGTGGCCGTGTCGTGGAAGTTCTTGACGCCGTACATATTGCCGTGGTCGGTAATCGCCAGAGCCTTCATACCTAACGCCTTGGCCCGCTTGATGAGCGGCTTGATGGCTGCGGCGCCGTCGAGAATCGAATACTGGGTATGTACGTGCAGATGAACGAAATCGGGCATAAGTCAAAAAAAATAAAGGCAGAAAAGCTGCCGGGGCTAACTTTTGCAAATATACGGAAATTTATACGAGAATCCTTGGCAAGAGTCTTGCAATTTATCAACAAAATGCTTAACTTCAAGTAACCAATCGAACCCCACCGACATGCAAGACGAAACTATGGTTGTAT
Source organism: uncultured Alistipes sp. (assembly GCF_910580175.1). Lineage (GTDB taxonomy): Bacteria > Bacteroidota > Bacteroidia > Bacteroidales > Rikenellaceae > Alistipes. Next base: position 70,593 of record NZ_CAJTXD010000001.1, on the reverse strand, counting down.
TGGCGGAATACAACACCCCCACCGAAGCCGAAATCGCCAAGTCGATGCTCGACAGCGCCGGCATCTGGTCTACGATCCGCAACGAATACATGGCGTCGATCTATCCCCTGGGCACGATGCCCGCACAAGTGGTCGTGCGCTCCGAAGACTACGAAAAAGCGCAGGCCATGCTGCGCCACCGATAAGCCGCCGAACGCCGCGTCGCCCGCCTATATCCCCGCACCGGCGGATTACCAGGCCGCGAAATCGACCAGCATCTCGTAGGGCATTCGGGCCGCTATGCCGTCGACCTTGCGGGGCGTCCATTTGCCGCGGCTGTTGCGAATGACGCGCACCACTTCCTTAGCAAGTTTTTCGTCGGGCGTTTCGACCACCTCGTCGATCGTAATGCCGCCGTCGGATTCGATGAAAAAACGGACATGCACCCGGCCGCCGGCATTGTTGCGGAAACGGTCGTTGTAGCGGATATGTTTCCGCAGCCAAGGATGAAAACTCTCGCGCGGATCTTTACCCATGAAAAGCAGCGGATCGGGATTCAGCGCCTGCTCGATCCGCTCCAGCGGCAGCCGCAGCCGCAACCGCACCTGGTAGGGCACCTTGCGATCGCCTTGCCGGGCCGGCTGCCACTCGCCCTCCAGACTTTCGAACGCATCGGCCACCAGTGCACGCGTCGCGGCGCTCGCCGGCTCGATGTCGATATGATCGCGCCCCTGGCTCGTGCTGTCGGCGAACCGCCAACAAGAGATGCCTCCCGCCGTATCGACCCGGAACGCCACAGCCACATGCTCGGACAGCTCGGCATAGGGGTAGCGCTTCTCCACGGCCAGATTCTTGATCCGGGCAGCCAGCCGAGCACGAAAAAACCGCACCTCGCCGCCATTGAAAGTAGGTGGCACAACATCTTCATTTTGTGCATATCCTACTCCACTCAAAAGCAATGCGATGATAAGAGTTGCGATGCGTTTCATACGGATTCTGTTTTTCATGCGTTCCATATTTCCCACGCCGCTTCGGCCTGGGCGCGGAACATCGTTTCGCCGTTCAAAATCCGGGCCTGACGCTGCCGCCCGTAATCCAGAAACTGCGTAAGCGGCGGATTATAGACCAGGTCGAGCAGTCGATGCGCCGGCGTGACATAAGCATAGGGAATGCGCGGCGCCTCGCCGACGGCAGGGTAGGTGCCCACGGGCGTGGCGTTGACAATCAAAGGACTTTGCTCCACGACCTCGCACGGGAGGTTGTCGTAAGTATAATTGCCTTTGCCCGCATCGCGCGAGACCAGAAAAAACGGGATGTTCCGCTCCGTCAAGGCATATTGCACCGCTTGCGAAGCACCGCCCGTACCCAACACGAGGGCCTGCCCGGGCAATTCGTCGCCCAACAACTCGTCGAGCGCGGCACGCAATCCGACAATATCCGTATTGTGCCCGACCAACCGCCCGCCGGTCTCGCGCCGCACGCAATTGACTGCGCCGATCATACGGGCGTCGAACGAAAGGTCGTCGAGGTAGCGCATCACTTCGCGCTTGTAAGGAATCGTCACATTGAAGCCCTCCAATTCCGGCATCGCCTGCAACAACTCGGGCAGCGCATCGATGGAAGGCAGCTCGTGGAGCGCGAAAACGCAATCGGCGATCCCCTCGCGCCCGAATTTCGCCGTAAAATAGGCAGCAGAAGCCGAATGGCCCAGCGGCCTGCCGATCAAACCGAAACGCCGCATCGTCATTGCTGTTTCTTCGCCATCGCGCGGGCCGCCGCCTCGATTCCATAGATGGCAAGGAATCCGACGACGCACAACGCCGCAGCTACGGCGACCGACGCCGGACGATCGTAGAGCGCCTCGAAGCGCCCGGGCCAGATGTTGGCCTCGACCAAAGGCTGCACCTTGCCGTGGCTGTCGACATAAGTTTCGAGCACCTCTTTCCACGGCCACACCTTGTTGAGCGAACCGATCATGAAACCCATCAATGTAGCGACCGTCATGTCGTGCCAATGCTTGAGCAACCAAGCCAACAAATGCGAGAACGAAACGATGCCGATCACGGCGCCGACCAGAAAAACAGCGATCACGGGAAGATTCAAATCGCCGACAGCCTGCAATATATATTGGTATTTGCCCAACAACAAGAGGATGAATGCACCCGAAATACCCGGCAGGATCATAGCGCAAATGGCTATGGCCCCGGCCAGCATCACGAACCACCAAGTGTCGGGCGTCTCGGCCGGCGTGGCGACCGTGATCCACCAAGCGACGGCAGCCCCCACGATCAACGCGGCAACGCTCCGCCAGTCCCACTTCCCGATCTGCCGGGACACCAGCCAGGCCGAGGCGACGATCAACCCGAAGAAGAACGACCACACGGCGATGGGATGGTGGGCAAGCAGATAAGTCATCAACCGGGCCAACGAAAAGACTGCGACACCGATCCCGAGCAGAACGGGCAACAGAAACGGCCCGTTGATATGGCGCCAAAAGTCGCCCAACCGCAATTTAGCCAACAACCGCAGCGCAGTGGCGTCGACGCGGCGGATCGAGCCGATCAACTCCTCGTAGATGCCCGAAATGAAAGCGATCGTGCCGCCGGAGACGCCCGGCACGACATCGGCCATCCCCATGGCGCACCCCTTGAGCGCCAAAACGATGAAACGGGAAAAATTCATGATACAACGTAATTTAAAACATACAAAGATAATGATAAGCGAGGGCAAAAGCAAGCTCGCTTGCATTTTGCCGAGCGAGAGTATCTTTTAAAAACCGAGAACAGAAGACGGGGGAGGTTCGTTTCTTGGGCAAAATAAGATCAATAATTAAGCATCGTTTTTTGAAGCCTTGCTTTAAGTTTTTTTGCGTATTCTGCACATTTTTCGTACTTTCGCAATTTCGGAACTCCGAATCTGTCTATGAAGAATATCGCATTTATCCACAGCACGTTCCCCATGGGCGGTGCCGAACGCGTCAGCGCCGACATCGCGGCGGCCCTTTGCGGGGGAGGGTACAAGGTATATCTGCTGGCGGAAAAGATCGACGAAGCGATTCTGCGTCCGATAGACCGGCGCTCCATGACATTCGTCGAGCTGCCGGACAAAAAGTCATGCAGCAAAAAGACCTGGGCACGTACCGTGGCCGAACGTCTGCGCGACCTGCACATCGACTGCTGCATCATTCCGATCGACCCGATGCCCTGCATGACGCTCGTGCGCCGCATCGTCGGGCCGCACTGCAAATTCATCTTCCACGACCACGGCATGCCGTTCTGGTGGGTCGACTGCAAAATGGCCCGGCAAGAGAGAAAAGCTCTCGAAAACGGATCGTTGTGGGAGCGCTTCATGTGGTATTGCATAAAACGTCCCAAAGAACGGGTTTTCAAAATCTACACGCGCCGGTTCGAACGGATGTACCGCCGAGTCTATGCGCAAACCGACCGTTTCGTCGTGCTCTGCGAAGGCTACCGCCGTACCCTCGAATCGGTCGTGGGCGCCGAACACGCCCGCTCGAAAATCCGCGCCATGCTCAACCCGCTTTCCGAAGTTGCGGAGTCCGATCCCGAAAAGCGGCACGAAGTTCTTTACGTGGGCCGCATGAGCTACGAAGACAAACGCATCGACCGGCTGCTGCGCATATGGGCACGGGTGCAAGATCGCTTTCCGGACTGGGAACTCAAACTCGTCGGCGACGGCCCCGAACGTGGAAACCTGGAGCGCATGGCCTCGGAACTCGCATTGCAGCGGGTGCAGTTCTGCGGATTCTCGACTTGTCCGAGCGAGCACTACGACACGGCCGCCATTCTGTGCATGACTTCGACGTTCGAAGGATGGGGGCTGGTTCTGGCCGAAGCGCAGGCTTCGGGCGTCGTGCCGATCGCTTACGGCTGTTCGGACGGCGTGCGCGAACTGCTGGGCGAAGACGGCACGACGGGCATCGTGATCGAGCCGTTCGACGAAGAAGCCTACGTCCGTGAACTCGCGGCCCTGATGGAGGATTCCGAACGGCGCCGGCGCATGCAGCCCGCCATGAAAGCCCGGGCCGCCGAATTTTCGCCCGAAGCATGCGGACGCCGCTGGATCGGATTGTTACAGGAACTGGCAACCGAAGCATAGGCCTCGCCACGCCGGCGGAATGCAGTTTTTCCGGTTTCGTGCGGATTTTTCGTTATTCCGTCGTATATTTGCAGAATATGCAAAGCTATTCCATCTGACAAAACAACGACCTCAGTTATATGGCAGACGAAAAAATCATCTTCTCGATGGTGGGCGTTTCCAAGATGTTCACCAACCAGAAAAAAGTACTCAACAACATCTACCTCTCGTTTTTCTATGGCGCCAAGATCGGCATCATCGGTCTGAACGGCTCGGGAAAATCGACTCTGATGAAGATCATCGCCGGCGTGGACAAAAACTTCCAGGGCGAAGTGGTCTTCTCGCCGGGCTACTCGGTGGGCTACCTGGAGCAGGAGCCGCAGCTCGACCCCGAAAAGACGGTGCGCGAAGCGGTCGAAGAAGGCTGCGCCGAGACGATCGCACTGCTGAAAGAATACGAAGAGATCAACATGAAGTTGTGCGAGCCGATCTCGGACGACGAAATGGCCCGCATGATCGAACGCCAGGGCGAACTCTACGAAAAGATCGACCACGCCAACGGCTGGGAGATCGACAGCGTGCTGGATCGCGCGATGGACGCCCTGCGGTGCCCGGAGGCCGACCAGAAGATCGCCGTGCTGTCGGGCGGCGAACGGCGCCGCGTGGCCTTGTGCCGCCTGCTGTTGCAGCAGCCCGACGTATTGCTGCTGGACGAGCCGACCAACCACCTCGACGCCGAGTCGATCGACTGGCTCGAACAACACCTTCAACAATACAAAGGCACGGTCATCGCCGTGACGCACGACCGCTACTTCCTGGACAACGTGGCCGGGTGGATCCTCGAACTCGACCGCGGCGAAGGCATCCCCTGGAAAGGCAACTACTCGGGCTGGCTCGAACAGAAGACCGCCCGCATGGCCATGGAAGAGAAGCAGGAGTCGAAGCGTCGCAAAACCCTGGAACGCGAGCTGGAGTGGGTGCGCATGTCGCCCTCGGGCCGTCATGCCAAGTCGAAGGCCCGACTTTCGGCCTACGACAAGATGATGAACGAAGACACGAAGCAGAAGGAGGAGAAACTCGAAATCTTCATTCCCAACGGCCCGCGTCTGGGCGACGTGGTAATCGAAGCCCAGGGTGTGAAAAAAGCGTTCGGCGACCGGGTGTTGTACGAAGGTCTCAACTTCTCGCTGCCCCCGGCAGGTATCGTGGGCGTCATCGGCCCCAACGGCACGGGGAAAACCACCCTTTTCCGCATGATCATGGGACTGGACACGCCTACGGAAGGATCGTTCCGCGTGGGGCCGACCGTGAAGCTGGCCTACGTCGACCAGCAGCACCAATCGATCGATCCCGAAAAATCGGTCTACGAAGTAGTTTCGGGCGGCGCCGACCTCATCACGCTGGGCAACCGCCAGATCAACGCCCGGGCCTACATCGCCCGCTTCAACTTCACGGGAGCCGACCAGGAGAAGAAGTGCGGCATGCTCTCGGGCGGCGAACGCAACCGCCTGCATCTGGCTCTGGCACTCAAGGAAGAAGGCAACGTACTGCTGCTGGACGAGCCGACGAACGACATCGACGTGAACACGCTGCGGGCGCTGGAGGAGGGTCTCGAAAACTTCGCCGGCTGCGCCGTGGTCATCTCGCACGACCGCTGGTTCCTCGACCGCATCGCTACGCACATCCTTTCGTTCGAGGGCGACTCGCAAGTGGTCTTCTACGAGGGATCGTACAGTGAATTCGAAGCCTGGAAACGCGCCCAGGGCGGCGACACGGAACCGCACCGCGTGAAATACCGCAAACTGATAGAAAACTGACATCCAAATTCTTCGGCGGCGGGAGGGCGATCGGCCGGCGTCCGGTCTCCACGGACAGCAGGTTCTCCCGACTTCCGTCCGCACACAAAGTTCATTTAGCAAGATGCAGAAACCTTCGATTCCCAAGGGTACGCGCGACTTCTCCCCGCTGGAGATGATGCGCCGCAACTACATATTCGACACCATCAAAGGGGTGTTCCGGCTCTACGGCTTCGCGCCGCTCGAAACCCCGTCGATGGAGAACCTCTCGACGCTGCTGGGAAAATACGGCGACGAGGGCGACAAGCTGCTGTTCAAGATTCTTAACTCGGGCGACTACGCCGCGGGCCTCGCCGACGAGGAAGTGCGGCAAGCGTCGAAAATCTGCGAAAAGGGCCTGCGCTACGACCTGACCGTGCCGTTCGCACGTTACGTCGTGCAACATCAGGGCGAGTTGTCCTTCCCGTTCAAACGCTACCAGGTGCAGCCCGTATGGCGCGCCGACCGACCGCAGAAAGGGCGCTACCGCGAATTCTACCAATGCGACGTCGACGTGATCGGCACGCGGTCGCTGCTGTGCGAAGTGGAGCTGGCCGAAATCGTGGAACGCGTCTTCCGGGCCTTGGGCATCCGCGTGACGCTCAAGATGAACAACCGCAAGATTCTCTACGGCATCGCCGAAACCATCGGCCATGCCGACAAGATGACCGACATCACGGTAGCCATCGACAAACTGGAAAAGATCGGACTGGACAACGTGAAGGCCGAACTGCTCGACCGCGGGCTGGAACCGCAGGCGATCGATCGGCTGCAACCGATACTTGAACTAACGGGAGACAACAGGCAGAAACTAACCCATTTGCGCCAAGCAATCAGCACCTCGGAAACCGGGCTGCAAGGCATCGAGGAGATGGAGACCGTCCTGGGCCACATCGAACGGCTGAAATTGCAGCTGCCCGTCGAAATCGACCTTTCGCTGGCCCGCGGACTGAACTACTACACAGGGGCCATCTTCGAAGTCAAGGCGCTCGACTACGCCATCGGGTCGATCTGCGGCGGCGGACGCTACGACGACCTCACGGGCATCTTCGGCATGCCGGGCATGTCGGGCGTGGGCATTTCGTTCGGCGCCGACCGCATCTACGACGTGATGACGGGGCTGAACCTTTTCCCCGAGGAGGTCGACAACTCGACCCGGGTGCTGTTCGTCAACCTCGGAGCCGACGAGGAGGCCGCCAGCCTCGAACTGCTGCGCGGGCTGCGCGACGCAGGCGTCCCGGCTGAAATCTACCCCGAAGCGGCCAAGATGAAGAAACAGATGGAATATGCCAACCGCCGCTCCGTGCCGTTCGTGGCGATCGTCGGATCGCAAGAACTGGAAACACAAGCCGTAACGCTCAAGGACATGCGCTCGGGCGAACAACGGCAGGTGCCGTTCGGCGAACTGGCGCAACACCTCCAATAAAACGGACACACCGCAGACGGCGGCAAAAAGTGCGGCATGCCGTTTGCCGACACATGCCCGTCGCAACTCCGGCCCCATGAAAGCGCAAACTTTGTGGTTGCGCTTTCATACACCGTCCGGCAGTCGCTTGCGGGTCGCCCAGACGGCAACCGCCCACGCTTCATTCCTTTAACCGTTCGCTCCGATGCGCTGTATCTTTGCACTTCTCGTTTTGCAGACCCTGGTTTGTCTCCGGGCCTATGGCCAGACGCCCGCGGGCGACCCGGCTGGCGAACAATTGCAAAAATTCACGCAGATCTACCGCTATCTGAACCGGTTTTATGTCGACGAGGTGGAACCCGGCCCGCTGATCGAAGGGGCCATCGAAGGCATGCTGGGCAAACTCGATCCCCATTCGGCCTACATCGACGCCGAAGATATGCAACAGGTCGACGCCAGCGTCGAAGGCGAATTCAGCGGCGTAGGCATCGAGTTCGGCATCCTGCGCGACACAGCGATCGTAGTAGGTATTCTCGACGGAAGTCCGGCACAACGTGCCGGCGTACTGCCCGGAGACCGGATTATAAGGATCGACACGCTCGACGCCATAGGCATCGCCCGAGACGCCGTGCCGGGACATCTGCGCGGCAAACGCGGATCGCGCGTGGGGATCGACATCGTGCGGCGGGGGCACTCCGCACCGCTGCATTTCGACATCGAACGCGACATGATCCCCCTGCGGACGGTCGATGCGGCCTACCTGACCGAAAACGGAATCGGCTACATCAAGGTAAACCGCTTCGGGCGCACGACCTCGACGGATTTCCGCCAGGCCTACAAAAAACTGGGCGCCCCTGAACGCCTGATTCTCGATCTGCGGGGCAACAGCGGAGGACTGCTCCAACAAGCCATCGAACTGGCCGGCTTCTTCCTGCCGCGCGGCGCGCGGATCGTCTCGACCGAAGGCCGGGCGGTCAAGGATATGATGTACGAAGCACCGGCCAACGGCCCGGCCCGGCACTGCAAACTGGCCGTACTGATCGACGAAAAATCGGCTTCGGCCTCGGAAATCGTAGCCGGAGCCATCCAAGACTGGGACCGGGGCGTCGTCCTCGGCCGCACGAGTTTCGGCAAAGGACTGGTGCAAAGGCAAGTGCGCCTGTCCGACGGATCGGCTATCCGAATTACGACAGCCCGCTATCGCACCCCCTCCGGACGGATCATCCAACGCCCCTACGAAAACGGCAACCGGCGCGAATACTATCTCGATCATCTACGCGATCATCCGCAGGCGACCGATTCGCTCCAGACGGCACCGGCCTATCGGACGCTGCACAGCGGACGCACGGTCTACGGCGACGGAGGTATCCGGCCCGACATCGTGATCGCGGCCGACACGGCAGGGTACACGCCATATTATACGACCTTGCTGCGAAACGGCATCGTCAACGACTATGCGATCGACCGCATGGAACGCGAACGCGGAGTCATGGAGACATCCTATCCTACGGAAGAACTTTTTATCCGGGACTATCCGGTCGGCGACAGCATGCTTTATGAGTTGGCAGAAGCCGGCGCCCGACAAGGCATCGACTTCGACGAAAGCGGGTTCGTCCGTGCCGCACCGCGCATGCGCACCGATCTGAAAGCGCTCTTGGCCCGATATCTTTTCGGCGCAGAAGCCTATTATCGGGTGGTCAACACCTCGGCAGACCGGACATACGGACAAGCCTTGGCGATACTCGACGATTGGGAGAACCTGGGCCGCCCCATACTGGAACCGTAAAATCGACACGAACGCCGCAAACCTAAAGTTGGTCGACGCCTATCGACACGAACGCCGCAACTACGCAAAGCATAACAAAGAAACCATCAAAACGGAAAACTGCGAATTTGCAAAAGCAATCGTCCTGCAACAGACGCTGAAACGATCGCCCGCATGGACACCCGCCGTCCAGCGCGGACGCAAGGTCAAGATAAAATACAGTCTGCCCGTCCGCGAGCGATAATCCCGCGGCTCGACGAAAACAGAGAAAGACCTTGCCGCAGTGCGGCAAGGTCTTTCCTTATAACCGTCGCCCGACACGGATCAACGGCAAAAAAGTGCAGACGGGATACGGGGTCAATAGTTGGTCTTTTTCGGCTCGAAATAAGCCTGCGAATGCTGACATGCAGGGCAGACTTTCGGAGCCTCGGAGGCTTCGCAGACATAGCCGCAATTGCGGCACTGCCACCAGATTTTGCCGTCGCGCTTGAAGAAATCGCCCTCCGAAAAACGGCTCAACAGCTTCAGATAGCGCTCCTCGTGCTGCGCCTCGACGGTCGAAATCATGCGGAACGCCGTGGCGATCTCCGGAAAACCCTCCTCCTCGGCCGTGCCGGCGAAATCGCGGTAGAGCACGTCCCACTCCTCACGCTCGCCATGCGCCGCAGCCAACAGATTCTCCGGCGTGGTGCCGATCGGTTCAGCAGGGTAGGTGGCTGTGATTTCGACATGCCCGCCCTCCAGAAACTTGAAGAACCGCTCGGCATGTTCTTTCTCCTGCTCGGCAGTCTCCAGAAAGACGCCGGCGACCTGTTCGTACCCCTCCTTCTTGGCTTTGCTCGCAAAAAAAGCATAGCGGCTGCGCGCCTGACTCTCGCCGGCGAAAGCCTTGAGCAGATTCTGCTCGGTGCGGGTACCCTTGATACTCTTTCCCATGATCGATGATGTTGGTTGTTGATGTTTGCACGCACCTCTGCTGCAAATATCGCAACAAACCAAGGCCCAATAAGCCTGCAAGGCCTCATCGGCCCTTAAGGCGCACTTATAAACCCTTTCCGAGGAGTGCGCCGGTATCTTCGCGGAACAACCGATAGGCCGGCGGCAGGGACAAGGTGTCGGCCGCCTCGGGAGGCAGCACCCGAAAGCCGGGCATCGCCACCCACACCGGCACCGTCCGCAGCGCATAGGTCATCCGTCCGTCGGGATGACGCACGGCATCGATCTCCGCCACCAACCCTCCGTCGCAATAACGTTTACGCTGATTCGAGACGAAATTGCCGAGCGAGAACAGCACGACATGCGTCGAATCGGCCTCGCAGGGCTGCACCACATGGGGATGGTGGCCGATGATAAGGTCGGCTCCATGCCGCCGCAAGAAATCGGCCAAACGCCGTTGAGAAGCATTGGGCCGCCGCTGGTACTCGTTGCCCCAGTGGATGCAAACCACCGTACAATCGACACCCTCCCGACCGGCGGCGGCCAAATCGCGAGCCATACGCACCGTGTCGATGAAGTTGACCGTCGTGCCGCGCGGCACCGGCATGCCGTTGGTGCCGTATGTATAGTTGAGAAAGGCAAAGCGTATACCCTGACGCTCAACGTATAACGGATGATTTACCGCCCGGTCGAGACTGTCGGCGAAAACGCCCGTATGCCGCATGCCGCAGCGCGTCAACTCCTCGACGGTCGTCCGCACCCCGGCACCGCCGCCATCGCAACAATGGTTGTTGGCCAGCGTTGCCACATCGACTCCGGCCCGGGCCAGAGCATCGGCCAACGCAACAGGAGAACGGAAAAGAGGGTAGCCCGTATAACGAGACGAACGGGTAAGCGTGGTCTCCAGATTGACCACCACCAAATCAGCCGCCCGAAAACGAGGCAACATGGCGGCGAGCATTTCATCATAATCGAATCCGTCGTCCCGCCGGGCAGCAGCGATCTGCGACATGTGCTGCATCACGTCGCCCGTAAAAAGCAACCTGACCTGCACGGGCGCAGGCTCCTCCGCTTCGCGACACGCTCCGGACGGCGACGACCGGCCGCAACCGACCAAACAACAGAAAAACAGGCACAAGCCAACCGACAGACATCCTGGTTTCATCCTCCTGCAAACGATGGATTTCACTCCGTTCAACCTTGTTTTTCTTTTTTGGGGAACCACCCCCTGGCCACGCGCCGGCGCTGCTCGAACAACTCGCCGATCGACCAGAACGATGAAGCGCCCCACACGGCCAGCAGCGTCGACCACAGAATATGCCGCACGGCGACCGATGCCGTGACAGCCGCGATGCCCATCACGAGAAAAACCCACCAGCACCGCACGCCGAAATGATATTCCCCCTTGATGACCAAAGGATGGAACAACCCGATGATGAGGAATGTAACCACCCCGATGACCAATCCGGTCAAATTATATTGAGCCAAAAAATCCATAATCGAATATTCGAATAAAAATCCGCAGGCATGTCCGCCGACCGACGATCGGATGTGAGCACCCCCGCTGAATCGTACAAAGATAATAATAAGCCGAGGGGCAAACAAATAAAATTTGTTTGCCCGAGGCGAAGTATCTTGGGCAAAGCCAATATACAAATAAGCGAGAGCCAAAGCAAGCTCGCTTGCATTTTGCCGAGCGCGAGTATCTTATGCTGAACCAAAATATAAAAAAGCGGGCGATTCCAAGAGGAACCGCTCGCAAAAAAGGAATAGGATGCGAAATCAGAAGTTGTACTGCACCATCACGTTGACACGGTTGGCGTGGTTCTGGACGCTGTTCATGTCGTAACGACGGCCGTAGAGGTATTCGGCGGCCAGACGGCAGCGTGCGGAAGCCTTGTAGAAGATATTGCCGAAGATATACTGGCCCTGGCGATACTCGGTCTCGGAGAAATAACCGTGCTTATGCTCTACGCGCACCATCGAATAACCGCCCGAAAGGAAGACCTTGCGCGAGAGATTGATCTGTGCGGCGGCCTGCCAACCCCACATGGGCATGGTCTGGATCTGCTCGGCGTTCTGCGGATTGGGCGTGAAGTCGAGACCCGAACCGGTAAGATCCTGGATGTAAGGCGTGATGCCCTGGCCGTAGACGCCGTTCATAAAGAGTACGACGGGACGAGCTACCTTGATGCGGCCGCTGAACTGAGCGCCCCAACCCAACAACGAAGTGTTGTTGCCGGTGCGCACGTTGTGCAGGTACATGTTGCGGACGACACCCGAAGCGCGGATGTGGCTCTCGCGGTTGTTGCCCCAAGAAAGCTGGAGGAATGCCGGGAAGTCGGGCACGCGCTGACGCAGCGCAGAGAAGTTATCGTTGTAAGTGCCGCTCACATGGGGCATTTCGGCAGCCACACCGAACGTCAGCCGGTCGCGGGCGAACGTTACCTCGTAGCGGATCATCGTGGCGAAGTTGAAGTTGTAGGCGTTGGGACCCAGGTAATCGATGGTCGTGGGCGCCGCCTGCAAATCGCAGAACGTCGTCACGTCACGACCCAACGTGAAGCCCTTGGCCGATACATAAGCCGAACGCACACGAGGCGTGTAGCTGCCCTCGCGACCGCCGCGGAAGTCGGCATCGAAGAACACCACGACACGGCCTGCACCCGTATTGGTAATGGCTTTCAGGAAGACGCGCGAGGTGGTGGCGTCCATCATCAGCTTCTGGCGCGTGCTGTAATTGCCCGGAATGGGAATGTCGTAAGGCACGAAATCGATGTTGTCCGAAATGCCCTTGAAGTCGTAACCGGCGCGCAGAGCCACCGTACCGCCCACGGCGAACGAGAAACGGTTATTCTTCGTGGCGAAGACGAACTGCGGTTTTTCCACCTGCTGGAACCCGGGACGATGGGTGTCGATATAGTCTTGCGTGGCGTTGGTTACCGTTGCGCGGTGGAGTGCAGCGGTCTCGCGCGACGCGCAGCCGCAGCCGATGGTTTCGGTCTCCTGGGCGGCGATCAGATAGACCGTGGGCGCATACTCGCCCTCCTGGGCCTGGTTCGGATAGCGCTGAGCCGATGCGGAAGTCGCGAGCAGCAAAGCCGCAGTCAAAAGTCGAAATGTTTTCATAAGCCGAATAAAATTTGGTTTTTTAATAAAGCTTTCTCGTTTTTAGTTTTTGGAATACAACGGGTTAATATTCATCCCGCAAATTAGCAAGTTGTATGCCAAAGGACAGCAGCACGAATCGGATTCGCAGGAGGATGCCCAAAAATTGCGTTCTTCCGCACAACTGCATGACGATGCCCGAGAACAAACCGTGAGCGGACTTGCTTTTGCAAGCGGCTTGCGCTATCTTTGCATCGGCAGACCGGCCGCAGCCGCACGACCTTCGCTTCCGGCATCCGGTTTGCAACCGCTCCTGTTATATTTATTTTATAGGTATGCTCTATTCGATCGTCATTCTGCTGGCCCTTTGCGCCGTGGCAGCCGACCGCCACCACCTCCGGCGGCTGAAGCGCGAAGGCGTCGGCCCGCTGCGCCGCAGGCTCTTCATCGCATGGGCTGCGCTGACCGACTCCCTGCCTTTGATCGTGGCCGTCGCCGGCCTGCTGCTCCGCGACCATTCGACCGCCTACATACACTGGACGATGTGGATATTTTGGGCCTGGATGGTCGCCATATTTTCACGGATCGGCTTCTACGCGTTCAACGCATTGCATCGGCCCCGGCTCGGCGTACTGGCGGGCCTCGGCATCGCCGGCATCATGGTGTGGGGCGCTACGGCAGGACGTACGACGTTGCATATAAACGCGATAGAAGTATGCTCCGACCGGCTGCCGGCCGGTTTCGACGGGCTGCGGATCGTCCAATTTTCCGACCTCCACGTCGGGACGCTCGTACACCCCGACCGCGAACTGAACCGGCTGATCGACAGCATCAATGCCCTGCATCCCGACCTGATCCTCTTCACGGGCGACCTGGTAAACATCCGTTCGAGCGAATTGACACCTGCCGTCCTGCAAAAATTGGGCGCACTTGCAGCGCCGGTTTACTCGGTCACGGGAAACCATGACACGGGCCGCTACATCAAGGATACGGTTGCGCAACCTGCGGACGAGAGTCTGGCGCAAGTGATCGAACGGCAGACGCAGGCAGGGTGGCATGTACTACAAGACACGACCGTTTACCTGCACCGCGAGGGAGACAGCATTTCGCTGTCGGGCATCTCGTTCGATCCGGCATTACACCGGCAACGCCACGCCTCGCAACTGCATGTCGCGACCTTGGACAAGACCTATGCAGGCGTGCCCGACTCGCTTTTCAACATCACGGCCGTGCATCTTCCCCAATTGTGGCCGCAAATTCTCGAAACCGGGCACGGCGACCTCACGCTGGCGGGACACGTGCATGGCATGCAGATGAAGATCGACCTTTTCGGCCATTCGGTTTCTCCGGCATCCTGGCTCTATAAACGCTGGAGCGGCCCCTACCGACAAGACGGCCGCACGCTCTACATCAACGACGGCATAGGCTGCGTAGGCTATCCCATGCGACTCGGCGCCTGGCCCGAAATCACGCTAATTACCCTGCGGAAATGTTCGTGACCCTCTCTGTCGCCACCACGGCCGACGGCTACATGGACGACACCTCCTCCGAACGGCTGCTGGTCTCCACGCCGGAAGACCTGGCCGAAGTCTACCGTCTGCGCACCGGATACGACGCCATTCTGGCGGGTGCCGAAACCCTGCGGCGCGACGATCCGTCGCTGCTTCTGCGCGACGAAACGGCCCGCAAGCAACGCACAGCCCGCGGGCTGCGTCCCGATCTGACCAAAGTCACGCTTACCGGCTCCGGGCGGCTCGATGCGACCCTGCGCTTCTTCACTACGGGCGATGCCGACCGCTATGTCTTTTCCCCCCGGCCGCTCCCTGAACTGGCCCATGCGGCGACCGTCATTTCTGCACCGAAGCCTCTGTCGGCCTGCCGGATCGTGACCGAACTGGAAAAGCGCGGCATCGGCCGGCTTTTCGTCGAAGGCGGGGCGCAGGTGCTCGGCATGTTCCTGCGCGAAGGTCTGGCCGACACGCTGCGGATAGCCGTAAATCCGGCACTACGACTCGGGGCAGGGCAGGGCAGGGCACATTTCGCATTCGAACCGCCCGAAGGCACGCCCTGCACATACGAAAAGTTCGGCAACATGGACGTCCGCACCTGGCGGCTCCGGCCCGACACCACGGCCGACGACTTGCATTTTCTGCGCATGGCCGTGAACGAAAGTCTCGAGTGCACGCCTTGCGCCACATCCTACTGCGTAGGTGCTGTGGTCGTGACGCCCGACGGCCGAATTTTCCGGGGCCATACCCACGAAACATCGCCCACGCACCATGCCGAACAAGAAGCCATAGCCAAGGCCGAAGCGGCAGGGGTCTCGCTGCACGGAGCCTCCATCTATTCGTCGATGGAACCCTGCTCGACCCGGGCCAGCGAACCCGAAAGCTGCACCGCAATGATTCTGCGCCACGGATTCGCCCACGCAGCGTTCGCCCTCTACGAACCCGACCGGTTTGCGGAATGCCGGGGAGCACTCACGCTCCGCGAAGCAGGCGTACGGGTGCAATACTATCCGGAACTGGCCGAACAAGTGCGCCGGGCGAATGCTCACCTATGGCAATAAACAGACGTATTTTGTTTCCATAAGGACATAAAAATGGTCTAAACTACCGATAAGTGCCGCAACCTGCGGAGTTATCGCTATATTTGCTACCTACAATTCAATGAACACTATGAAAATAGCAGTCAAGACCTTCGTCCCGGCAGCCTCGCTTCTGTTTTTCGCACAAGCAGCGGCCCAGCAACCTGCCGCCACGCTGTCGCTCGACGAAGCGATCGCCGTCACGCTGGCCGACAATCCGGCCATGAAGGCAGCAGAATACGAAGAACGGGCCGCCCAACAGGAACGCCGCGCGTCCATCGGTCTGCGCATGCCCCAGATCAGCGTCACGGGCGCTTATGCCTACATGGCCAAAGACATCGGATTCGACTTCAACGAAATGAAAGGCCCGGTGCAGAATCTTGCGGGCCAGGTGCTCGGCAGCGGCATGGTGCCGCCCCAGTACATCCCGCCGATCCAGCAACTCATCGACCCGATTCTGGGTGCCGACTGGTTTCTTAAGGTACAAGACCGCAGTCTGGGCTTCGTAGGCGGACAAGTGACCATGCCCATCTGGCTGGGCGGCAAGATCAACGCCGCAGGCCGCGCCGCGAAGATTCAGGAGCGCACAGCCATCGAACAAGGCAACCAGACGCGCAACGCCCTGATATCCGAACTGGTCGAACGCTATTTCGGACTCTCGCTGGCCATGCAAGTGGTCGACGTCCGCCAACAGGTAGTCGACGGCGTACGCAAACACCTGCAAGATGCCATAGCCCTGGAACAGAACGGCATGATCGCCAAGAGCGAACGGCTTTATGTCGAGTTCAAGTTGGCCGAAGCCGAACGCGAACTGGCCAATGCGCGCCTACAGGTGCAGACCATATCGAGCGCCCTGCAAAACACGCTCAACCGCAACCAAGAGTTGCTGCCCGTTACCTCGATGTTCATCGTGGACAAGATCGAAGACCTGACGTTCTATCAAGCGCAAGCCGCAGACCGCAACCCTCTGCTGAACCAGGTAACGCTCAAACGCGACCTAGCCCAAGAAGGCGTAAAGGTACAGCGCAGCGCTTTCCTGCCGCAAGTCGTGGCGATGGGCGGCGGCTCGTTCTACAACTATCAAGTGGCCGGTCTGGTGCCCCGCTGGGCCGTGGGCGTAGGAGTGAACATCAAGATTTTCGACGGTCTGAACCGCGAATACAAATATTCGGCGGCCAAGCAGACCGTACGACGGGTAGGAGAGTTGCAGAACAAAGCTGAAAAAGACATCTCGGTGCTGGTCGAGCAACTCTACAACCAATTGCAGAACTACCGCAACCAAATGACCTCGATCGATGCCTCGCTGGCATTCGCCGAAGAATATCTGCGCATGAAAAATGCCGCATTCCTGGAGGGTATGGCTTCCTCGTCGGACTTGATCGACGCCGAACTGAACCTGGCCGGCGTACGTGCCGAACGGTTGCAGGCAGCCTTCAACTATGACAAACTTCTGGCGCAGCTGCTCGAAGCCGCCGGATTGAGCGAAGAATTCCCCGCCTATGCGCGCCGCAGCGACGCCCGGCCTATCCTTTTCGACAAAAAATAAAAGACAAACGATATGAAACGCAAAAACATCATTGGAATCGTAGCCGCAGCAGCGGTCATCGTTCTGGCGGTCGTGCTCATCAGCCGCTATCTGACCAAGCACACCCCGATGCTGATTCAAGGCACGGTCGAATGCACGACCTACAAAGCTTCGTCCAAGGTTCCCGGACGCATCGACTGCATGAAAGTAACGCAAGGACAACACGTCGAACAAGGACAATTGCTCTACACGCTTTCGACACCGGAACTGGACGCCAAACTGCAACAAGCCGAAGCTGTGAAAACGGCCGCATCGGCATTGGACGCCGCAGCCGTAGCGGGTGCCCGCATCCAACAGATCGAAGCGGCCCTGAGCATGTGGGAAAAGGCGCAGGCCGGGCTGGAACTGGCGCGCAAGACCTATGAACGGGTAAAGAACCTCTATGACCAAGGTGTCGTACCGGCCCAGAAACTCGACGAAGCCTCGGCCAATTACAACGCCATGAAAGCCACGGCACAAGCCGCCAAGGCACAATACGACATGGCCAAAGACGGCGCCCGCAAGGAAGACAAGGCCGCAGCGGCCGCCAAGGTGCAGCAAGCCGAAGGTGCCGTCAACGAAGTGGAATCCTACATCAGCGATGCCATGGTCTATTCGCCCGTGACCGGCGAAGTGTCGACGATCATCGCCGAGACGGGCGAGCTTGTCGGCAGCGGCTATCCGGTGGTGGCCATCCTGGACACGAGCGACATGTGGGTAACCTTCAACATCAAGGAAACCCTGTTGCCGGCAATCAAGATCGGCACCCGCATGTGCGGATATATCCCGGCCCTGGACTACACCGTAGAATTCGAAGTGACCTACATCTCGGTGCAGGCCGACTTCGCCACTTGGGCTGCGACCCGCACGCAGGGCGGTTTCGACATCCGCACGTTCGCCGTCAAGGCCAAGCCGGTGGGCGGCATCATGAACCTGCGTCCGGGCATGAGCGTACTGGTCGACTGGGATCAATTCAACGAATAGGCGGATGGGCTTCCTGCGCAATACTTTCGCAGTGGTGGAGCGCGAGATGCGACGCCTGCGCCGTCAACCCATGTACGGGGTGCTGATGGTGGCGCTGCCGCTGACGTCGTTCATCTTTTTCGCGATCCTTTTCCACAAGGGCGTGGCGCGCGACATTCCGATCGCAGTGCTGGACGAAGACCATTCGACGCTTTCGCGCAAGGTTACCCAAATGATCGAGGACACACCCACGGCCCAGATAGCTTACGGCATCCAGTCGATGGAGGAAGGCGAAAGGCTGATGCGCGAAGGACGCATATCGGCCGTCGTGCAGATTCCGGCGTTCTTCGAAAAAAACATACTGAGCAACACGCAGACCCATCTCGAAGCCTACATCTCGGGCAGCAACATCACGGTAAACGGCCTGCTGTCGAAAGACATACAGACCGCCGTGACCATGTTCGGAGCGGGCATTCAGATCCAGCTGCTTACCAAGCAAGGGCTGACCGAACGCCAGGCCATGGCGCAGCTGCAACCCGTGCGGTTCGACAAACACGTGCTGTTCAACCCCTACATCAACTACGGGTACTACCTCTCGCCGAGCTTCATGCCCATGATGATGCTTATCTTCATCGTCATGGTAACCGTCTTTTCGATAGGCACCGAGCTGAAAAACGGCACGGCCCGCGAATGGCTCCGCACGGCCGACGATTCGGTCGGTGCGGCCCTGCTGGGCAAACTGCTGCCCGTGACGGCGGCGATGTTCCTGCTGTCGCTGGTCATGTTCACGATCATTTTCAAGGTCGTAGGCGTACCGCTCAACGGCAGTCTGACCCTGATTCTTGCGGGCACGCTGCTTTTCATCGTCAGCTATCAGTCGATCTCGGTATCGATCGTCTCGCTGATGGCCAACCTGCGGCTGTCGCTCTCGCTGGGCGGCGGATACTCGGTGCTGGCCTTCACGTTCTCGGGTCTCACATTCCCGATCATGGCCATGTATCCTGCCATGCGGGTCGTCAGCAAGATTTTCCCGTTTACCTACTACACCGATCTGTTCGTCGACCAGATGCTGCGCGGCGCACCGGCCATTTGCTCGCTGCCCGACCTGGGGGGTATGGCATTGTTCATCGTTTTACCGCTTCTGTGCCTGCCGCGCCTGCGGCGCATCTGCACCGAAGAAAAATTCTGGGGGAGGTCGTAGCATGAGCCGTTTCTTAAGACAAATCGAATCCTACTGGCAACAGTTGCGCTCGGTCATGAGCAACGAATACCGCACGATCTTCTCGGACGGCGGTGCAATGTTGATCTTGATCTTCGCACTGCTGATCTATTCCACGGCCTATTCGCTGGCCTATGCACCGCAAGTCCTGCGCAACGTGCCGATCGGCGTGATCGACCAATCGCAGACCTCCACGAGCCGCAGTCTGGTCGAATCGTTCAACGCCGGCCCCAACACCTACGTGGCCTACAATCCTACGGACATGGAAGAGGCCAAAAACCTGTTTTTCGACCGCAAGATCTACGGCGTAGTCTACATTCCGTCCGACTACGAGGAGAAACTGCTCGGCGGACAGCAAGCCGTTGTGGCGATCTACTGCGATGCGAGCTATTTCCTGATGTACCGCCAAGTGTTCCAGGAAGTCGTTACCTCGATCGGCAAAACGGGAGCCATGGTGGAATTCCAACGCCTGATCGCCAAAGGGGCCAACATTCCGCAGGCCCAGGCCGTTACCCAACCGGTAATCTACCAAGCACACAACATCTTCAATCCCTACTTGGGCTACGGGACGTTCGTCATGCCGGCGATCATCATGGTAATCATTCAACAGACGATGCTCATCGGCATCGGCATGATCGGCGGCACGTGGCGCGAACACGGCCTCTATCACAAGCTCTGCCCGCCGGCCCGCCGGCGCATGTCGACGCTGCCGATCGTGGTGGGGCGCGGTCTGGTCTACCTCTCGATCTATGCCGTTACCTGCTTCTATGTGCTGGCACTGCATTACCGGCTGTTCCACTATCCGATGAACGGCGCGACAGGAACCATCCTGCTGTTCCTGGCCGTCTACATGATCGCCTGCATCGCCTTGAGCATCGCCGTATCTACGCTGTTCCGCTATCGGGAAAACTCGTTGCTGCTGCTGCTCTGGACTTCGATCCCGCTGCTGATGCTCAGCGGCGTATCGTATCCGCGCGAAGGCATGCCCGACTGGCTCTACAACTTCGGTCAGATATTTCCGAGCAGCCACGGCGTGAACGCATTCATCCGCATACAGACCATGGGCGCATCGCTCTCGGAGGTTTTCGACGAAATCAAGGCGCTCGTCATCCTGGGAGTCGTCTACGGCGGTCTGGCCTGCATCGGAATCCACCTCGTGCTCAAAAAAGAACAAGCGGATCGCTGCGGACAAGACGCCGAATAGAACCGTCCGTCGTACGATCGCAATACGCAATCGCCCCTGCGGAATTTTTCCAGCAGGGGCGATTCCATGATCGAAGCATAAGAACCGGCAGGAGGTGCGGCGAATCCGCATCGGCTATCTCGGCCCGCCGCGGAAACCGCCCGGAGGAGGCCCGCCGGCCCCCGGGCCCATCATCCCGCGGCGCGGAGTCGGCTGCTCCATTCCGTAGTCTTTCATATTCCTGGACCCTTTCTTGCCGAAGTGACGCAGGTTGTAGGTAAACTGCACCATGTAATAACGGCCCACGACGCTGTTCGTCGCATTCTGCGTCCAACCCGAACCTACGGTGCGGACGAATGCCTTGTTCTGGTTGAACATGTCGTTGACACCGATCATGATCTCGCCCCGATGGTTGCGGAAAAGTTTCTTGCCGATCCAGGCGTTGCACAACAAATAATCGTCGTTGTAATCGTTGGTAAAACCGACATACTGCGTATAGGCAGCACTGGCAGTAAGCGTGAAACCCAACGGGAAAACGACTTTCAAAGTTCCTTCGGCCTTATGGCTGAAGTAACGGTTCTTGCCGGCGGCAGCATTGAGCGAGTTTTTAGCCTCGTTGTAAGTGCCGTTCCACGAAAGCGTGAAATCCACATTCTCTGAAATGTTGCTGCCCAAGACGGCCCGGAAATCGTAACCCATGTTGCTGGTCTCGTTGCGCACGCCGTCGATCCGGCTGGGCGTGAGCGTATAGATCACGCCGGCCATGACGTTGAAATTGCTCTTGAGGAACCCGACGGGCAGACCGTAGCTGACGTGGGTCATCAAATTCCAATAACCGCTCATGTTTACCGGCCGCGAATACTGAAGATAGGAATAATTATCGTTCACACCCGGAATAGACACCGTACCATTATACTGTACGTCGTTGGTAATGTAGTCCGAAGCGGCCTGCATGGAAAACATCCACATGAACGTGCGGCCCTTTTCCACGTTGGAATTGGTATAATGGAAATTGACCCGATGGTAGTAGGAGGGGTTCAGATCGACATTGCCGCTCGAAATATACTGCGCATCGGAGACATCGAAAATACTCTGCAACTGCGACACCGAAGGGTTATCGGTATACGACGAGACGAACAGCCGCAACGAATTCTCGCGGTTGATATTCAACTGGCCCATCATGAAGTAAAGCACATTGTTGTAATTATGCTTGATTTTCTCGGCATCGGTCTGCATGACCCGACCTTCGAGCGACGCACGCTGATAGTAGACGTTGGCAACGAACGTATTGCGCTCCTTGGAGTAGCGGAAACCGGGGCCGACACGCTGGGTCAGATAATTGCTCTCGTAGGAATTGGACAACGACGGCTCGTAGGGGAGACCTGCGATCGAAAAATCGGCGCCCGTGATGTAGCTTTTGTTGTCGCGCTCCTGGTGGTCGTACTCGGCACGATACTGCACCGAGACCTGCGCATGTTCGGCCACCGGCTCGGTATAGGTAAACTCTCCGCGCAACGAATGGCTGCGCGACGGAGCCAAGGTGCGCAAATACCGCAACTGGGTATAGCTTTTTACCTCCTCGGTAACCGGATCGACATAACTCCCCGTAGGATTCCAACCCCACGGCACATCGCTACCGTCGGGACGTACCGGCGAAGCGGCCATAACGTTGGAATAGGAATCGGAGGAATTAGTGAAATCCGAATAACGGAACATCCCGTCCAAAGTGATCGTACGCCCAACCTTGCCCAACTTGGCACGGTAGATGGCGTTGGTGCGGATATTGTAGCCGTGGCGGGTTCCCTCTTTGAAATTGTCGGTGGGGGAGTAGCCGCTCTGGCCGTATTGCCACCCCTGCGTCCGGCTCCACGGGTCGTTGGACTGGTAGCTGAACCCGGGACGGATCATCAGATTCTGATTCTCCGAAATTTTCCACTCCAAACGGGCGTTGAAACGATGGTTGTAGGCCTGCGTATCGGAATAACCGTTGGTCGAAAGCGTATCGGCCATCGGCGTGGCATACCATTTTTCGACCGTCGAACGGTTTTCCGTATCGGTGTTATTGAAAAAATAACTACCCTGGAACGACACCTGATCGCGCTTGCCCCACGTATCGGAATAGTTGACACCCAACGCATTGACGCTGGCCACGCCATCCTGCGGCCGCACCATATACTGACCCACGCCGCGACGACGACCGCCGCCCGTGCTGCCCGACACGCCGAGAATGTCTTCGAACGAGAAATTCTGCTGGTTCACATTGTTGAAAAGCCCGATGACCGATATGCGGCTATCGCGGTTGAAAATATTCACGTTGCCACCAGCGATGTATTTGAACTTATCCTCGGTTTTGGTGTCGGCATCGTAACCCAACCCGGCATAGACCTTGCCGAACTGCCCCTGACGCATGTTTTCATGGGTCACGATATTGATCGCCTTATAGCCTTCGCCATCGTCCATGCCCGAGAATTCGGCGGCATCGCTCAACTTGTTGTACACCTCGATGCGGTCGACCGCCTGCGCCGGCAGCGACTTGATGGCCGTAGTGACATCCTCGCCGAAGAACTCCTTGCCGTCGACAAAAATCTTCTTGACCTCCTCGCCCTGGGCCTCGACCGTGCCGTCGGTGATCGTGATGCCGGGCATCTTCTTCAAAAGGCCCTCCACATCGGCATCGGCCACGACCTTGAATGCCCCGGCATTGTAACTTACCGTATCGCCCTTCTGCGAGGTACGCAGCGCCTTGACCTCCTTGACCACGGTCTGTATCTGCACGCCGGGCTTCAACCGGATGTCGCCGATATTCTGCCGCGCAGCCGAGACCGTAAACGTCGTATCATAATTATTATACCCCAAGAACGAAACGGACAAGGTATACTCGCCATAAGGAAGCGACGGAATCGAGACCGCACCCCGATAAGCCGAAGTGAGATACTGTTTCTTCTCCGGAGCTTTCACGGGCGCGACCGTCAGGACGGCACCGGCAACCGGCTCTCCAGTCTCTTCGTCGAGAATCGTCGCCGTGACGCTGCCTTTCTGGGCAAACGTAACGGCTGCAATCAAAGTAAGCAGGGTGGTAAGCAGTATTTTTTTCATTTCTGATGATATGTTGCTGAAATGCACCGCGAAGATAACTTAATTTCCATTTCATCCGGCCCATACGGGGGCGAATCGACAAAAAAAGGGTGTCAGCCGACTGAACCGACACCCCGATGCAACCTTGGCAACGCAAGCGGGCTACTTGTTCGCCTGGGAAGCACGCTGTTTTGCGCAATCCTTGCCGCCCTGGCCCTTACAACCTTTGGGCTGCGCGCAGCAGCCGGGTTTGCCGTCCTTGCCCATTTTGCCACGATGCGCACCCGGCTTGGGGCCTTGCATCTGCGACCACTTGACGAACTGATCGGTAGTGAGCACAGACTTCATTTTCTCGGCCTCGGCACTGCGGTTCTTGCGCATCTGCTCGCGCATGGCCTGCATCTGCTGCACCTGCTGCAAATTGATCGTGTAGACCTCTTTGGCCTGCTTCTCGTTCAAACCCAGCTCCTTGGTCATACGCTCGGTGCGGCGCTGCGCCATCTGCTCGGCCGTGGGGCGCTCCTTGGGCATCGTCTGGCCCTGGAGGTTCTGTTTCTGTGCGAAAGCATCCGATCCGACCAGCAGACAAAGCGCTGCGGCAACTGCAAAAATACTCTTTTTCATGACTCTGAATTTTAAGTGATGTAGTCCGTTTATTTTCGAAACCCTTTAGTTCGGGTCTCCGATGCAAAGGTAGGGCCAGAATAAAAAACCCGAAGCAGGACTTCGGGTAAAACGGACGGAAGCACGGGTCAACCGACTATTCGGCGGGGCGAACCGACCGCAGCCACGCCTTGAACTCGGGTACCCGGGCCTTCGAAATGATAATCCGCTCGGGAGTAGGCACCTGTAAGGAGAGCGCCAGGCGGCTGCCGAACCACACGACGATATCCCGCACGGCACGGCGCGAAATGATGAACTGCCGGTTGGCCCGGAAAAAATCGGACTGCGGCAACAGAGACTGCAAAGTTTCGAGCGTCCGATCCAACGGATAGGACTCGCCGTCGAAATCGCAGGCCGTGACCTTCTCGTTGGAAGTATAGCAATAAGCGATCTTGTCCCGGTGCAACGGAATGATACGGTCGCGGACATGCACCAGAAACGTCTCCTCGCGGCCGGACGCCATGGCCTGCACGCGCGCACCGTAATCGTGGCGCTCGCTGCCGGTCAAACGCCGGAACTTGTCGATGGCCCGCCGCACATCGGCGCCGTTGAGCGGCTTGAGCAGGTAGTCGATGCCGCTGACCTTGAACGCATCGAGGGCGTACCGGTCGTAAGCGGTCGTAAAGATGACGGGCGCCACGATCTCCACGGCATCGAAAATACGGAACGAATCGCCGTCGGCCAGGTGGATATCCATGAACAACAGATCGGGCTGCGGATGGGCGCGCAGATAATCGACGCTCTCCGTCACGCTTTCGAGCGTGGCGACGATCTCCACGTCGGGCGCCGTCTCGCGGAGGATGGCCCGCAAATTGACGGCAGCGGCGGTTTCGTCTTCGACGATCAAGGCTCGGATCATAAGGCAGGGTTCTGGAGCGGCACGCGCACGATGAATTCGGTATCGGTATCGACGACAACGATCTCCCGTCCCGTAATCAGATGAACCCGGCTGCGCAGATTCTCCAGTCCGATGCCGGTGGAAGGTTCGGTCTCCAGCTTGGGAGCCTTGGGGTTGGCCACCTCCAGATAACCATCGCGCACCCGGATGGCGATATGCAGCGGCCGGACAGTAGTGATCGCATTGTGTTTCACAGCATTGCCCACGAGCGGCTGCAACGAAAGCGCCGGCAGCAGCCAGGTGCGGAACTCCTCGGGCACGTCGACATCGAAGAAGAGTTTGTCGGCATAACGAATCTTGAACAGATAACCGTAGGCCTGAATGAAATCCAACTCCTCGCCGAGCGGGATCAACGTATTCTGTCTGTTCTGAATGATATAACGGAAAGTATAGGAGAGTTGGTCGATGTAAGTAAGGGCCTTGTCGTGGTGCTTTTCCCGCACGAGCATCGACAACGAATTAAGCGAATTGAAGAAGAAGTGGGGATTGATCTGCCCAACGAGCATGTTGTAACGCGTGGTCAGGTACTCGTTCTTGAGCTGCTCGTTCTCCATGGCGACGGCCTGCTGCTGCATGATGAGCACATAGACCCAGCCGTAAAGCATCGACACTACGACGGCGAACGAACATTTGAGCAACAGCACGTAGTCGAGCATCCGCGGAGTCATGAAATTGAAAACCAACCGCCCGGTGCGCCATTCGGTAACCGGAGCCACAAAATAGAGTCCTGCGGCCGCGACCAAACACCAGACGCAGCGCACGATGAAGCGCCGCCGGGAATAACGGAAACGCACCGGTGTGAGAATGGACAGCAAGATGAACGAAATCAAGACATAATAAATCAACTGCAACGTCAACACGACGCTTTCTGCCGGACGCTTGAACAACGACCCGTAGTCGAATTCGGCGCCGTTGCGCCGCAACACCTTGCCCATCACGGGATGAGCGAGCGGAACATGCGTAACCGAAACCTCTGCGACCAAGCTGTCGCCGTCGCGCAAGCCCAACCGGCGAATGCGCTGCATAGGGACATAGATGCTGTCGCCGCCCGAATAAAGCAGATAACCGTGGCCGTCGGGCGAGACATGCAACGCCCCGCACTGCAATCGCTCGGCCTTGCGCAAGACCTCCTCGGGCGGAGGCGGGGGGGCGGGGTCGTTCTTCTGGTCGACCAGCAGAAGCAGCAGATAGGAGAAATTCACGACCAGGCTGACCGCCACGGCGACCAGCAGATTCAACAAGATGTTGGAACCGGCATGCAGTTTCATTGCGCTACTCCTCTTTGAACCACGACGCGTAAAGCATGTAGTCGTGCGCCGTGCGCCGGATGATCTCGTCGCGCTGCTCGGGTGTTACTTCCTTGACTCTCTTCGCCGGAACGCCTGCATAGACCGAATTCGGCTCCAACTGCGCATTGGAGAGCACCAAAGCCCCTGCGGCAATGATGCAACCCGAGGGAATCACGGCGTTATCCAGCAAAATGGAACCCATTCCGATCAAGCAATTGTCGCCGATGCGGGCACCGTGCACCACAGCGTTGTGGCCGATCGAAACGTCGTTGCCGATAATGGTCTGCGACGGATGCTTCGCCCCGTCGTAGATGGTGTGCAACACTACGCCGTCCTGGATGTTGGTGCGGTCGCCGATGACGATCTTGTTCACGTCGCCGCGCAAAACGGCATTGTACCAGATCGAGCAGTCGCGCCCCACGGTCACGTCGCCCAACAACACGGCCGTTTCGGCCAGAAAGGTATTTTCGCCTACCGCAGGCTCGTGGCCGCGGATTTTTCGAATCAATGCCATAATCTTATTCGCTTTTTTTGGCCTCCTGCCACAACTCCTCCATGCGGTCGAGCGGCAGCTCGTGCAAGGTCTGTCCCTGGGCTGCGGCCTGCTCCTCCATGTAATTGAAACGGCGGATGAACTTTTTGTTGGTACGCTCCAATGCCGATTCGGGATCGACGCCGTAGAGCCGGCAGGCGTTGACGAGCGCAAAGAGCAGGTCGCCGAATTCGGCCTCCAGATCGGCCGGCGTCCCCGATTTCATTTCGGTCTCCACCTCGCCGATCTCCTCGCGCACCTTGTCCCACACCTCCTCGCGCCGCGGCCAGTCGAAACCGGTCGCAGCAGCTTTCTCGCCCACGCGGAACGCCTTGACCAAAGCTGGAAGCGACTGCGGAACACCGCCCAGGGTGCCGCTCTTGCGGTTTTTCTTGCGGAGTTTGAGCGCCTCCCAATTCTCCTTTACCTGGTCGGGCGTGTTGGCGTGGATATCACCGTAGACGTGCGGATGGCGATAGATCAACTTGTCGCACAACGCGTCGGCAACCTCGGCGAAATCGAACGCCCCGACCTCCTCGCCGAGTTTGGAGTAGAAGACCACGTGCAACAGCAAGTCGCCCAACTCTTCCTTGATGCCCTCCATATTATGGTCGGTAATGGCATCGGCCAGCTCGTAGGTCTCCTCGATGGTATTGCTGCGCAACGAATCGAACGTCTGCTCCCGATCCCACGGACACTCGCGACGCAGGGTATTCATGACTTCCAACAGCCGCGCCGTCGCTGCCAGTCGTTTATCCTGTTCCATAAGACAATTTATTTCGAAGCAAAGGTACTACATTTTCAAAAAGGGGCCTACTATTTCGCCCGAATATTTGGCCGTTTTACTGGAATAGCCTAACTTCGTGGAACGTGATCGCCCCTTTTCCCGCATCCCTATGAAACCATTTCTGCTCGCCGCTTCGCTGCTGCTCATCGTCCGCGCCTCGGCCCAACCTGCTCCTGTAATCCTTGCTCCGGCCGAAGGCCGCTTCGTGTTCGGCCCGGCGACGACCGTGGCCGCCGACGAAACCCTCCTGCCACTGGCTCGCTATGCCTCCGAATATCTGGGGTGCGAGGTGGAGCAGCGCATGACGGGCGAAAGCGTCGTGGTGCTGACGCTCGAACCGGGCGAAGCCTCGGAAAGGTTTCGGCTCGACATCGCGTCCGACCATATCCTCATCGGCGGAACAAGCCCCGGGGGAGTTTTCAACGGACTACAAGCCCTTTTCCGGCTGCTTCCGCCCGAAATCTACGCCCGCCAAGGTCTTCCGGCAGGCACGGCGCTGCCCTGCGGCCGGGCCGAAGACGCTCCGCGCTACGGCTATCGGGGCATGCTGCTGGACGTGGCGCGCACGTGGATGGGCATCGACGAAGTGAAACGCTGCATCGACCTGTTGTCCTACCACAGCATCAACAAACTGCACTTCCACCTGACCGATGACGAGGGGTGGCGCATCGACATCGAATCGCACCCTGAACTGGCTCGGATCGGCGGGTTCCGCGGCGGCGACTCGCCCGTGGTGGCGGTCTACGGCAAATGGCCGGAGAAATACGGCGGCTACTACACCCAGGAACAGATGCGCTCGCTGATCGAGTATGCGGCCCTGCGCAACGTGGAAATCATCCCCGAAATCGACCTGCCGGGCCACAGCCGCTGCATAGGCTCGCTGCACCCCGAAATCCGGTGCGCCTATCCGGCGGACACCGCAGCGACTGCCGGCACGGACTACCGGTCGGCGTGGTGCGTGGCCCGCGAGGAGAACTACACGCTGCTGGAAGATATCCTGGACGAAATCTGCGCACTCTTTCCGTCGGAATACATCCACATCGGCGGCGACGAAGTGGAGGTGTCGCAATGGGAAAAATGCCCCGACTGCCAGGCTTTGATGCGACGGCTGCGGATCGACGACCCGCACCGGCTGCAAGACCGCTTCATGGATCGGCTGACCGCCATGCTGACGGCCCGCGGCAAGCGCCCGGCCGTGTGGAACGAAGCGGCTGCAAGCGGGGCATTCACGCGGGAAAGCCGCGTGCACGGCTGGGAGAGCGTCGAAGCCTGCCGCAAAGCCACTGCCCAAGGCTATCGCACGGTCATCATGCCGAGCGAGTGTTTCTATTTCGACATGCGTCAGACACCCCGCGAGGAGGGGCACAGCTGGGCTTCGATCTTCGACGCCCGCAAGACCTTCGGATTCGATCCGGCACAACGCGGCTTTTCTGAAGAACAACTGCACCGCGTGGAAGGCTACGAAGCGGCTTTCTGGAGCGAAATCTATGTATCGCACGAACCCGAAAAACCCGACTACATCGATTACATGTGCTTCCCGCGGCTCTGCGCCCTGGCCCGCATCGCCTGGAACGGCAACAGCGAGGGATGGGACGCCTATTATAAAGAACTCGTTTCCGAGCACTACGACCGCATGGCCGCAATGGGCATCGGGTTCCGCCTATTCCCGCCGCAGCTGCGCTACGAAGACGGTGTTTTCACAGCCGCGACGGACGACGGCGCTACGATCTTCTACACCGTGGACGACGGCAAGCCCCGGCGCTACACCCACCCGCTGCACACCTCCGAACCGCATCGCTATCGCTTCTGCTCGCACTACAAGACGGGCCGCAGTCCGCAGGTGGCGGATAAATCCTACTACCGCACCATCGCCCCGAAACTCCGGATCAGCTCGTCAATGCCCGAAAGTCCGAGAGCGTCCTACACCCGTGCGGCGGAGTATCGCAGCACCTCGCGAACGCTGCGCACCTGCCGCAAGGGCGACTGGATACTTTACACGTTCGAAAAACCGGTCGCCAGCCGCGAAATGTATTTCCAGACGGGCCACCTGCAACTGCCGAAGACCCAGATCACGACGGGATATGCCGAAGTATCGTTCGACGGCCAGCATTTCGAACGGGCCGGCGACCTGGAAAACGGCAGCATCCGCCTGCATCCTGACCGGGCGATCCGGGCCGTGCGGCTCGTGTCGACCTGCCACGGCAACGGCACGCCCTATGTGACGATCCAACCGCCGCAAATCAAACCGAATCTATAACTCCACCGGCGGCAAGCCCGCAAACACGAACCCCGCAAACCTCAACGGATTGCGGGGTTCGCCGTAAAGTAGAAGGAACGTATCAACTTCTGACCGTGGCGCCGCAACGGCTTTCGAACTGGGCCGTCAGGTTGGCCATCACGCGTTCGATCGTCCGCTCGTCGAGCGTGCGGCTCTTGTCCTGCAAAATGAAACTCAAGGCGTAGGACTTCTTACCCTCGGGCAGCTTGTCTCCCTCGTAGACATCGAACAACGCCACGCTCTTAAGCAACTTGCGCTCCGCAGCGAAAGCCACCTCGCGCAAAGCCGCAAAAGAGACCTGCTTGTCGACTAACAACGCCAGGTCGCGCTTTACCTCGGGGAATTTAGACAACTCCTCGACGACGATCCGATGTTTCCGGGTCGATTTGACCAGCGCATCGAAATTCATCTCCAGGAAATAGACCTCCTGCTTGACATCGAGCATACGACGGATACGCCCGGCGACCGTGCCGATCCGCAACAACTCCTTGTTGCCGAGCGACATCGACAATCCCTCGCCGAACAAATCGCTCGCGACGCTTTCGGTCTGCAAAGCATAGATGTCGATGCCGAAGCGGTGCAACAATTTCTCGGCAACGGCACGCAGAGTAAAGAACGATGCCTTTTCGGGCTTCGCATTCCACGACTGCGCAGTCGCGATGCCCGTGACGGCGATCGCCAAACGATATTCTTCGGAATAGGCGGCCAACGGATTTTCGTCGGTGCGTTTCCCTGCATCGTAGAAATAGCAATTGCCGAACTCATAAAGTTTCAAATCGCCGTTTTTGCGGTTGGCATTCAAAGCGACAGCTTCCAACATGTTGAACAGCAAGGTTTGCCGCATAACATTGAGATCGGCGCTCAACGGATTGAGAATCCGCACGCAACGCTCCTTCGGGCAGGAGGCGAGTCCCTCGTAGTAGGCCCCCTTGGTCAGCGAATTGGACATGATCTCCGTAAACCCGTTGGCCGTCAGAAAATCGGCCGCCAAATTCATCAACTTATTGCGGTCGGGCTGCGGCGCAAAAGAGAGCGTGGAACGCACGCAAGAGGGTATTTCGACGTTGTTATAACCATAGATGCGCAAGATGTCCTCGATCAGGTCGGCCTCGCGCTGCACGTCGACCCGATAAGGCGGCACGGCCACAGTCAACACACCCTCCTTCTCGGCCACGATCTTCACTTCGAGCGCCGCAAGAATCGCACGCACGGTTTCGCGGGAAATCTCTTTGCCGATCAAGGCGTTTAGCCGGTCGAACGAGAGATCGAACACGAAATCGGCGATCGGGGCGGGATAGAGGTCGATGACGTCGCTGGAAATCTTACCGCCGGCCAACTCCTTGAACAACAAGGCGGCACGCTTGGCAGCATAAACCTGTAAATTGGGATCGACGCCGCGCTCGAAACGGAACGAAGCATCGGTATTCAATCCGAAACGCTTGGCCGTCTTGCGCACCCATACCGGATTGAAATAAGCGCTCTCGATGAAAACGTCGACCGTCGAATCGCTGATGCCCGAATCCGCCCCGCCGAAGACGCCGGCGATGCACATCGGACGCTCGGCCGAGCAGATCATCAGATCCTTCTCCGTGAGCTTGCGCTCCACGCCGTCGAGCGTCACGAAAGGCGTGCCCTCGGGACACGTGCGGACGACGACCTCGCCGCCCTCGATCTTGCGGGCGTCGAACGCATGAAGAGGCTGTCCCAACTCGAACAACACAAAATTAGTGATGTCCACAAGATTGTTCTTGGGATTGATGCCGGCCGCCCGCAGGCAATTCTGCATCCACTCGGGCGAGGGGCCGATTTTACACCCTGTGACGGAGACGCCCGCATAACGGGGAGCCGCCTCGGCGTTCTCGACTCGCACCTTGAGGTTCGAGTCGTGGCCGTCGGGCGCAAAAGCCGACACATCGGGCATGCGCACCTCGGTTTTCTGTCCGCGGGCGGTCAAGTAGGCCGCCAGGTCGCGGGCCACGCCGATATGCGACGCCGCATCGACGCGGTTGGGCGTGAGTCCTATTTCGATGAGGTAATCGTCTTCGATATGCAGGTACTCGCTGGCCGGCATCCCCACAGGTGCGTCGGCCGGCAACTCCATGATGCCGTCGTGCGAAGCCCCGATGCCCAATTCGTCCTCGGCGCAAAGCATGCCCAACGACTCGACACCGCGGATCTTGCTGCGCTTGATCTTGAACTCCTCGTCGCCGCCGTCGGGGTAGAGCACCGCACCGACAGTCGCGCAAAGCACTTTGAGACCGGCCCGGCAATTGGCCGCACCGCAAACGATTTGCAACGGCTCGGCGGCACCCACGTCGACCTTCGTGACATGGAGATGGTCGGAATCGGGATGATCTTCGCAAGTCAGCACTTCGGCGACCACCACGCCACGAAGTCCGCCCTTGACGGTTTCGACCTTGCCGAAACCCTCGACCTCCAAGCCGATGTCGGTCAGAATTTCCGCGATCCGTTCGGCCGGAAGATCGGTTTCGATATAACGCTTGAGCCAGTTATAAGAGATATTCATATGTTTGGAAATT
Organism: uncultured Alistipes sp.; assembly: GCF_910580175.1. Lineage (GTDB taxonomy): Bacteria > Bacteroidota > Bacteroidia > Bacteroidales > Rikenellaceae > Alistipes. Next base: position 37,889 of record NZ_CAJTXD010000001.1, on the reverse strand, counting down.
TACTTGTTCGGCCAATAAATAATCGAACAAAGATAACGCAAGTAGAGCGCAAAAACAAACATATTCGCATTTAACTGACACACCCCGCCGGGAAAGGGAAGACAAGCCTGCCGTACGACAAAAAAAAGAGAGAAACTCTTGCACAAAGAGTTCCTCTCCCGGAAACCGACATCCGCCGTGGACTTACTCGACGGCAGCACACTCGTTGACGAAATCTTCGGCCATACGCGTCAGTGCTTCGTCGGTCTTTTTCTCGCCGGCGAGAATCGTTTCGAGCATCCGCTTTACCTTCTTCTCCGGCAAGTAGGCGGCCAGGGCCTTGAGCGTGCCGTAGGTGGCGATTTCGTAGTGCTCGACCTTCTGGGCGGCCAAGATCAATCCGGCATCGCGGACGAAACTGTTCTTCTGCGTGTCGGAAATCATGGCCTCGGCCTCCTGGAGCAAGCCGGCCATCGCCTCGCAACGCTTGGCCTCGGGCTTCTCGCCCATCAACTCGAAGATGGTCTCCAGCTGTGCGATCTGTCCGTCGCCCTCGTTGTAGTGCTTGTCGAAAGCCGCCGTGAGGTTGGGACTCGTGGCTGCCTGGCGCATCTTGCGCAAGCCCTTTTTCAGATGCTTCTCGGCCCAATAAATGTCTTTGAGCTGCTCCACGAAGAAGCGGTGGAACTCGGTCTGACCGGTCGTGCCGGTGTTTTTGGTCGTTTTGGTGTTGTCCGTTTTCATAAGTGGCCTAAAATTAAAACCTATCCGCACTGCGGCAAATTGCATACCACAAATGGCGACCGCAAATGCGGCGAACGGCCGGGGCACTCTATTTGCATAAGGACAAAGCGTTTAAAAATTCATCGTTGCACACTTATGGAAAATCAAACCTACCGCATGCCGCTCATCGGCGACAAAGCCCCGGCATTCGAAGCCGAAACGACCCAGGGCAAAATCCGCTTCCCCGAAGATTTCGAAGGCAAATGGGTGGTGCTGTTCAGCCATCCGTCGGACTTCACACCGATCTGCACCTCGGAATTCGTGCTTTTCGGCGCCATGCAGAAAGAATTCGAAGCCCTGAACTGCCGGCTGGTGGGACTCTCGGTCGGCACAAACCCCAGCCACATAGCCTGGATGAAGTCGATCCACGACAAAATCGAATTCAAGGGACACAAAAACGTCGAACTGAACTTCCCGCTCATCGCCGACATGTCGATGGACGTAGCGCACAAATACGGCATGATCCAACCGGGCGTCTCGACGACGGCCGCCGTGCGCGCCGTCTTCTTCATCGACCCCAAGGCCACGATCCGCGCCGTGATCTACTATCCGATGCAGCTGGGCCGCAACTTCGACGAACTCAAGCGGGTGCTGGTCGGTCTGCAAACCATCGACAAACACCAAGTGGCCCTGCCGGCCGACTGGCACCCGGGCGACGACATCATCGTACCGGCTCCGGCGACCTACAACCAACAGGAGCAGGGAGCACCCGGCATGAAATGCTACGAATGGTATTTCTGCACCAAGCCGCTGCCGATGGAAAAAACCAAGGCAGCCGCCTACGAAGAAGCGTAACCGCTTTTCATACAATTGCCCCGGCCGATCGGCCGGGGCAATTGTACATTTTAAAGAAGCACAAACAGAAAATCGGAGCATTGCAAATCTTGCGACACTCCGATTTCTTGGAGCGGAAAACGGGACTCGAACCCGCGACCCTCAGCTTGGGAAGCTGATGCTCTACCAACTGAGCTACTTCCGCGATTCGAAGAACAAAGATACGCGGAAAATCCGACAAATCAAATTTCGGGAGAAAAAATTTAAGTTCCGCCGAAATTTCGCAACAGCAACCAACGGCATACATGGCAAAGAGAGCTATGTTCCTGCTCGACTTCCCTCTGCCAGCGATTCTCCTGTTTGTTCCGGGGGCCTTTGATCGCCCCGCATGGCCACAAACTCAATCCATCTTCAGCACGGCAAGGAATGCCGACTGGGGCACCTCGACGTTGCCGATCTGACGCATGCGCTTCTTGCCTTTCTTCTGCTTTTCGAGCAGCTTGCGCTTGCGCGAAATGTCGCCGCCATAACATTTGGCCGTCACATCCTTGCGCACGGCCTTGACCGTTTCGCGGGCGATGATCTTGGCGCCGATGGCGGCCTGGATGGCGATGTCGAACTGCTGGCGAGGGATCAGCTCCTTGAGCTTCTCGCACATCTTGCGGCCGAAATCGTAGGCATGGTCAGCATAGATCAACGACGACAGAGCATCGACCGGCTCGCCGTTGAGCAGAATATCTAATTTGACGAGTTTCGAAAGTTGGTAGCCTGTGCGGTGGTAATCGAACGACGCATACCCCTTGGAAAGGCTCTTGAGCTTGTCGTAGAAGTCGAAAACGATCTCCGACAAGGGCATGTCGAAATTGACCTCCACACGATCCTGCGTAATGAAAGTCTGGTTCTTCATCACACCGCGCTTGTCGATGCAAAGTTTGATAACGTTGCCCAGAAACTCCGACTTGGTAATGATCTGGGCCAAGATATAAGGTTCTTCGATCTTGGCAACCTTGGTAATTTCGGGCAGTCCCGACGGGTTGTGCACTTCGAGCGTCTCGCCCTGCGTGGTGGTAATCCGGTAAGAGACATTGGGCACGGTAGTAATGACATCCATGTCGAACTCGCGGTAGAGACGCTCCTGGATGATCTCCATATGGAGCAAGCCGAGGAAGCCGCAACGGAATCCGAAGCCCAGCGCCAACGAACTTTCCGGCTCGAAAGTCAACGACGCATCGTTGAGCTGGAGTTTTTCGAGCGAAGCCCGCAAATCCTCGTACTGATCGGCCTCGACAGGATAGACGCCCGCGAAGACCATCGGCTTCACATCTTCGAAACCGGCGATCGCCTCGTCGGCCGGCCGCGAGACGGAGGTAATCGTATCGCCGACCTTGACGTCGGCCGAAGTCTTGATGCCGGAACAGATATAACCCACGTCGCCGGCCTTGATCTCCTGCCGGGGCTGCATCTTGAGTTTCAGCACGCCGATTTCGTCGGCATCATATTCGCTGCCGGTGTTGAAAAACTTCACATGGTCGCCCTTGCGGATCGTGCCGTTGAAGACACGGTAATAGGCGATGATGCCGCGGAAGGGGTTGAACACCGAGTCGAAGATCAACGCCTGCAACGGCCCGTTCTCGTCGCCCTTAGGCGCGGGAATGCGCTGCACGATGGCTTCGAGCACCTCCTCGACGCCGAGACCCGTTTTACCGGAAGCCAAGAGAATGTCCTCCTCCTTGCAACCGATGAGGTCGATGACCTGATCCTTCACTTCGTCGATCATGGCCGAATCCATATCGATCTTGTTCAACACGGGGATGATCTCCAGATCGTGGCCCACGGCCAAGTAAAGGTTGGAGATCGTCTGCGCCTGAATGCCCTGCGTGGCATCGACCACCAGCAAAGCCCCCTCGCACGAAGCAATGGCCCGCGACACCTCATAAGAGAAATCGACATGGCCCGGAGTGTCGATCAGATTCAAGACATAACGCTGGCCGTCGCGCGCCGCATATTCCATCTGGATGGCGTGGCTCTTGATAGTAATGCCTTTCTCGCGTTCGAGGTCCATGTCGTCGAGCACCTGAGCCTGCATTTCACGCTGGTTCAGGGTATTGGTCTTCTCCAACAAACGGTCGGCCAAGGTGCTTTTACCGTGGTCGATATGGGCTATGATGCAAAAGTTGCGGATGTTTTTCATCGGGTCATAAACGAAAGTGTGCGCAAATATACGAAGATTTTGCAAAAAAGCGGCGACAAACGAACAGCACATGGCAAAACACAAGCTCCGTCAATCGGTTGCGCATTTTTCACAGAAAACCATACAAAAAAAACGTAACTCGGTTGCACTGAAAATAAATTTGGGATTGCCCGCGCCTTGCGCTATCTTTGCCCCGGATTTTCCGATCCGCACGCCCGACGCCCCGACCGCTCTGTTCGGGTGACGACAACGAACAAAAAACTTTCACAAATCATGTGGCTGACTCTTGCGTTCGCCTCGGCGGCTCTGCTCGGACTCTACGACGCCGCCAAAAAGAAAGCGCTCACGGAAAATGCGGTGCTGCCGGTGCTGCTGCTGAACACGTTTTTCTCGACGCTGATTTTTCTGCCGACGATCCTTGCTGCGGAATGCGGATGGAGGTGGTTCGACGGCACCGTGCTGGCCTCGGAGCCGGGCACGTGCAGCGCCCATGCGCTGGTGCTGCTCAAATCGGTCATCGTACTGACGTCGTGGGTGTTCGGCTACTTCGGAATCAAACATCTGCCCATCACGATCGTAGGGCCGATCAACGCCACGCGTCCGGTCATGGTGCTCATAGGCGCCATGCTGGTGTTCAGCGAACGCCTGAACGCCTGCCAATGGATCGGCGTGGGGCTGGCGCTCCTGTCGCTATTCATGCTCAGCCGGTCGAGCCGCCGCGAGGGGGTAGATTTCGCCCACAACATCTGGATCGTATTCGTAGCTTTGTCTGCCGTGACCGGTGCGATAAGCGGGCTGTACGACAAATATATCATGACGCGTCTCGACCCGGTATTCGTGCAGGCCTGGTACAACCTCTACCAATTCGCGATCATGTCCGTGCTGGTGGCGATCTTGTGGTGGCCGCGCCGCCGCACGACAACCCCGTTCCATTGGAGCTGGGCCATACCCTTGATATCCATATTCCTGTCGCTGGCCGACTTCGCCTATCTGATGGCGTTGAGCGACAGCGATGCCATGATTTCGGTGGTGTCGATGATCCGCCGCGGATCGGTGGTGGTGTCGTTCCTCTGCGGGGCCGTGCTGTTCCACGAACGCAACCTGCGGTCGAAAGCGGTCGACCTGGCCTTCATCCTGCTGGGCATGCTCTTTCTGTGGCTCGGATCGCGATAAAACGAAAAACAGCCCCGCAGAAATTACGTGCGGCAGCCCGACGAATCAGAAAAAACCTTTATATTTGCGATAGAAAACCTATTTTGCCTATGAGAAAATAAAATCATTTTCAGAATTTACATTCGTGCTGCCACGCACTAAAAGCGCCAGCACAAACATATAAAAAGCGTTAGCTTTATTTCTTGTCTTTCGAAACTTCGCAACTTTCAAAAGCAGCCAAGAGTAAGGCGTAAACGCTCACGTTCTGCGTGGGCTTTACTCTTTATTTGGCTGCAAGGTATTGCGAAGACCTCGAAAGACAAATAAAAGTTCTGTCCCACGTTTTTTATATACCTTAACAGACAAACGAAAACCGCCGCGGGGACACGGCACGCATCAACCCGAACAATGAAACGCTATTTTATTCTTCTTGGCATGGCCGGCTTGCTGACCTCCTGCGCAACCGTATTCTGCGGCTCCAAGGCCCGCGTAACCTTCGAAAGCGACATTCAGGAAAAAGCCACGCTGACGATCGACGGCCGCAAACACACCAACGTAACATTTCCCTACACCACCAAAATCAAACGCGGATTCGACGAAACGATCGTAAAAGCCGAAGCCCCCTCGTATCAGACGGAGACGATCGTCATCGACAAAAATTTCAATGCCGTGTCGATCATCAACCTATGCGATATACTCGGCTGGGGCATCGACGCCGCGACGGGCGCCATGATGAAGCCCGAATTCAAATTCTACCAGATCGACTTCCAGCCGATCGAAAAACCGGAGACCGAAAAATAGGGCGGACATCCCGACAATTCCTCGATATTTTGCTCCCTTTATAAAGCAAAATATCGAGGAATATTACTATCTTTACCCAAGAAACCCCACCCGCACGACAAAAAGCGGCTCTTAACCCCAAACAAGATGGAACTTTGGCACATTTACATCATCATCGCTCTGATTTTCATAATCATTGAAATCTTTACCAGCGGATTCGCCGTGATCTGTTTCGCTTTCGGCGCAATGGGAAGCGCCATAGCGAGCGCCTGCGATGCGAATGTCAAGATGCAACTTTTGTGGTTTTCCATATGCACCCTGGTGGCATTCGTCGCCATACGCCCCCTGTTGCTGAAATTTTTCTACCACCGAAGCACCGCAGTAAAAACGAATGCCGAAGCACTGATAGGACGTCATGCCATCGTATCCGAAACCATCGACAGCCGCTCCGGAACCGGAAGAGTGGCCATCGACGGCGACGACTGGAAAGCAACTGCCGAAGACAACACCACGATCGTCAAAGGCAGCCGTGTGACGATAACGAAAATCGACAGCATCATACTAACCGTAAAACAAATTTAGATCATGGGAATCCTAATCATCCTGTTTCTATTTGCACTCCTGACAGGCATCTGCGTGCTTATCGGATTCAAAATCATTCCGCAATCCGAAACGAAAATCATCGAACGGCTGGGAAAATACCACAGAACGCTTCCCTCAGGAATCAACATCATCTGGCCCATTCTGGACAAGGCACGGGTCATCCGCGTAAGATATCCGGTAGAAAGCAGCGAATACAATAGCCATGTGGTAATCAAAGAATCCACGAAAATCGACCTGCGCGAACAAGTATACGACTTTCCGAGTCAGAGCGTGATTACCAAAGACAACGTGACGACGACGATCAACGCGCTGCTCTATTTCCAGATCGTCGATCCGGTCAAGGCGGTCTACGAAATCGACAATCTGCCCAATGCCATCGAAAAACTTACCCAAACGACATTGCGTAATGTGATCGGCGAACTGGAGCTGGACGAAACCCTGACTTCGCGCGACACGATCAACTCGAAACTGCGCGCCGTGCTGGACGACGCCACCAACAAATGGGGCGTAAAGGTCAATCGGGTAGAGCTTCAGGACATCACGCCGCCCGAAAGCGTCCGCAATGCCATGGAGCAGCAGATGCAGGCCGAACGGGAACGCCGGGCCAAAGTACTCGAAGCCCGGGGTGCCAAAGAAGCCGCCATTCTGAAATCCGAAGGCGAAAAAGAAGCGCAGATCAACAAGGCGGAAGCCGAAAAGCAGATGCAGATTCTGAAAGCCGAAGGTATCGCCGAAGCCAAAATCGCACAGGCCAAAGCCGAAGCCGAGGCAATTACCCGCATAAGCGCCGCGATCCAAGGCTCGCAAATGGCCCCGGCCAACTACATGCTGGCCGACAAATACATATCGACCTTAAAGGAAATGGTCAGCGGCAAAGACAACAAGACCGTCTACCTGCCATACGACGCATCCTCCGTATTGAGTTCGATCGGATGTATCAAAGACTTATTTAATAAATAAGCCCCAAAAAAGCAGCCCGACGAAAAATCGTCGGGCTGCTTTTTTTTCAATAAGAACGGCTCTTATCTTATCTTCCGGATGATCTCGCCGCCGTGAACGATGGCTTTTTCGTTGTCGGGGAGCATCTTCCATGCACGCTCGGGCAACGACTTCTTCAGTCCGATCATGACGTTCTGCATATCGACAACGGGACACACCTTGAGATAACCGCCCAAAATCATGGTGTTGAACAATTTGGCCTGTCCGAGCCGGGCGCATTCGGCCGTAGCGTCGATGGCGAAAACCGAGATGTCCTCCCGCACGGGATGACGCGTGATGCCGTTGGTATCGTAGATCAACACGCCACCGGGCTTGACCATCGGCTCGAACTTCTCCATCGACTGCTGATTGAGGATGATCGCCGTATCGAATTCATGGGCGATGGGCGATGAAATCTTCCGGTCGGAGAGAATCACGGTAACGTTGGCCGTACCGCCGCGCATCTCGGGGCCGTACGACGGCATCCATGTAACCTCGAAATCCTGCATCACGCCGGAGTAAGCCAGAATCTTGCCCATCGAGAGGACGCCCTGGCCGCCGAAGCCTGCTATAATCAATGTCTCTTTCATAATCGTCTGCGCACTTATTCAACCACTTTGATGTCACCCAGGGGGTAGAAGGGCAACATGTTTTGCTCCAGCCACTCGTTCGAAGCGACGGGCGAGAGCTTCCAACCGCTGTTGCAGGTCGACACGACCTCGACGAGCGAGAAGCCCTTGCCGTCCATGGCCCGCTGGAACGCCTTTTTGATGGCGGCTTTGCACTTGCGCACATTGGCGGGCTTGTGGACGCTCTGACGCGTGATGTAGGTCGCTCCTTCGAGGTGGGCCATCATTTCGGCGATCTTGTAGGGGTAACCGTTCAAACGCGGATCGCGTCCATAGGGCGTGGTGGCGGTCTTCATACCCAGCAGGGTGGTGGGAGCCATCTGACCGCCGGTCATACCATAGATGGCGTTGTTGATATAGATCGCCACGACATTCTCGCCGCGGGCGGCAGCATGGATCGACTCGGCCGTACCGATGGCCGAAAGGTCGCCGTCGCCCTGGTAGGTAAAGACCATCGTGCCTGGCTTGAGACGCTTGACGGCCGTAGCGACGGCCAAAGCTCGCCCGTGGGCAGCCTCGATCCAATCGATGTCGATATAATTGTAGGCGAACACCGAACACCCGACAGGCGAAACGCCCACGGTCTTGTCGGCCAATCCCAACTCGACGATGACCTCGGCGATGAGTTTGTGCACCGTACCGTGGCTGCATCCGGGGCAATAGTGCATGACATTATCGGTAATGAGTTCCGGTTTGGCGTAAACCAGATTCTCCTGCTTGATTTCAACCTCTGCCATGATCCTTACTTTTTAATCAGTTTATCCTTGAGTGCGGCCAAAACCTCGTCGGGGTTGAACATCATGCCGCCCTGACGTCCGTAGTGCTCGACGGGAGCCTTGCCGCCCACGGCCAACCGCACGTCTTCGACCATCTGCCCGGCGTTCAACTCGGCGGAAAGAAAACCTTTCACGCCGCGTGCGGCCAGCTCGGCGATCTGCCGCGTAGGAAAGGGGTAGAGCGTGATGGGACGCAGCAACCCGACCTTCAAACCCTCGGCACGCGCCATCTCGACGGTGGCAGAGCAGATGCGGGCCGAAGAACCGAACGCGACGATCACATAATCGGAATCGTCGCACTCGACGGCCTCGAAACGCACTTCGTTCTCCTCCAGAGTCTTATATTTAGCCTGCAAACGCTGGTTGATGATCTCCATCTTCTCGGACTGCAATTCGAGCGACGTGACGACGTTGCGCTCGCGTCCGGCGGGCTTGCCCATGGCGGCCCAAGCGTCGTACTCGGCCTTCAACTCTTCGTCGGTCTTTCGGGGACGCTGGGGTGCAAGAACGACTTTCTCCATCATCTGCCCGATAGCTCCGTCGGCCAGAATCATGGCAGGGTTGCGGTACTTGAACGCCAGATCGAACGCCTCGGCCACGTGGTCGTGCATCTCCTGCACGGAATTGGGCGCGAAGACGATCAACTTGTAGTCGCCGTGGCCGCCGCCCTTGACAGCCTGGAAATAATCGCCCTGCGAAGGCTGGATGGTGCCCAGACCGGGGCCGCCGCGCTGGCAATTGATGATCAGGCACGGCAACTCGGCGCCAGCCAGATAACTGATCCCCTCGGCCATTAACGAAATGCCGGGGCTGGACGACGACGTCATGACCCGTTTGCCGGTTGCAGCGCCGCCGTAAACCATATTGATGGACGAAATCTCGGATTCGGCCTGCAAAACGACCATGCCGGTGGTCTCCCAAGGCTTCAACTCCATCAAAGTCTCCATCACTTCGGACTGCGGCGTGATGGGGTAGCCGAAGTAACCGTCGCAACCGTAACGGATCGCAGCATGGGCGATCACTTCGTTGCCTTTCATCAACTTGACCTCTTTCTCTGCCATAGTCCTATTCGAATTTTTGACGATAAACCGTAATAACGCTGTCGGGGCAGATTACCGCACACGACGCACACCCCGTACAAGCGTCGGGATCGGCCATGCGGGCCACGGGGTACCCCTTGCTGTTGACTTCGGCCGACAACTCCAAAACCTTGCACGGACACGAAGCCACGCAGACCCCGCAACCCTTGCAACGCTCCAGGTCGACAACGATCGTACCTTTGATTTTAGCCATGCTACCGAAAAATTAGTATTCGGTAACAAATATAAATATTTTTTCCATCATTCCGAATGTTTAGCCGAAAGTTTTTCGTCCCTCAAACAAGCGCCCCGATCGAAAAACAAGATTCTTTGAAACAAAGCATCGAAGACTGCAATAAGAATTTTCTATCATTGCGCCTGAATCTGCTTTTAATCGGTTCGATCGAACATCTTTTCGACAAAACGCCGATAGTCTCTAAAAACGACCGGTTTATAATGCCTTCGAAGAAACCGGCCCAACCTACAATACCTGACGCAGAAAAAGAGAGGAACGAAGTAAAAACTCCGTTCCTCCTCTTTTATTACAGATCAGTTTCGTTTATTTCTCGAAACTATGGATCACGACGCCCGAACGGAGCTTCGGTTCGAACCAAGTAGTCTTCGGCGGCATGATGTTGCCCGTGTCGGCAATGTTGATGAGCTGCTGCATCGAAACGGGGTAGAGGGCAAAAGCCGCCTGCATCTCGCCGCTGTCGACGCGCCGCTTCAACTCGCCCAGACCGCGGATACCGCCCACGAAGTCGATGCGCTTGGAGGTGCGCAAATCCTTGATGTCGAGAATCTTGTCGAGCACAAGGTTAGAAAGCACCGTCACGTCCAACACCCCGATCGGGTCGTTGTCGTCGTAGGTACCCGGCTTGGCCGTGAGGCTATACCATTTGCCATCCAGATACATGGAGAAATTGTGCAGGGCCACAGGGCGGTACTCGTCGGCCCCTTTCTCCTCGACTACGAAGTTTTCGCGAAGTTTGTCGAGCAGTTGGGCGGGCGTGAGTCCGTTGAGATCCTTGACCACACGGTTGTAATCGATGATGCGCAACTGACCGGCCGGGAACGTGACGGCCAGGAAGTAGCAATACTCTTCCTCGCCGCAATGGCCCGGATTATTCGACTTGCACTCGGCACCCACACGGGCGGCGGCGGCGGTGCGATGGTGGCCGTCGGCAACATAGAGCGCCGGAATGCCCTTGAAAATTTCGGTAATGCGGTCGTTGGTCTTGCGGTCGCGAATTACCCACAGCTGATGGCCGAAGCCGTCGGCGGCCGTGAAATCGTACTCGGGAGCGCTCTCCTTGACAACCCCGGCGACGATGGCGTCGATTTCAGCATTGTCGGGATAGGCAAAGAAGACGGGTTCGATGTTGGCCTGCTGGTTGCGGACGTGGATCATGCGATCCTCCTCCTTGTCGGGGCGCGTCAACTCATGCTTCTTGATGGCGCCCGAAAGATAATCCTCGAAGTGGCAGCACATGGCCAGACCGTACTGCGTACGACCTTCCATGGTCTGGGCATAGATGTAATAATATTCTTCGGGGTCTTGCTGCAACCATCCCTGTTCGCGCCAACGGCGGAAATTGTCGACGGCTTTGTCGTAAACCTGCTGCGAATGCTCGTCGGCGATCGGCTCGAAGTCGATTTCGGGCTTGATGATATGCAACAACGACCGCTCCGTGGCCTCGTTCTTAGCTTCGGCGGAATTCAAAACGTCGTAAGGACGCGACGCCACCTCGGCAGCATGCTCCCGGGGAGGACGAACGGCACGGAAAGGTTTGATTCTAACCATAATGTATTCAACTATTTAAAGATTTGTTTCAACAACTACATGCAAATGCCCGAAAAAATCGTTCCCGAACGACCGGCACCTACGCCTTGTTTACCTGGAAACGGGTGTTGCCGTTTTTGAAGAAATCGACGATCTGCCGTGCGGCGGCCAGTCCGGCATTGAGGTTGGCCTCTGCGGTCTCGGCGCCCATCTTCTTGGCGGTAGCGAAGACCCGCTTGCCGAACTTCTCGTCCAACTCGGGCTGGATGGCGGCCGCGATGTCGGTAACATACTTCAAATCCTCGCGCTCGGTCAAGGCACGCATCAATCCCTCCTCGTCGATCACTTCCTTGCGGGCGGTATTTACCAACGTAGCCCCTTTGGGCATCGACATCAACAGATCATAACCGATCGAACCCTTGGTCTGGGGCGTCGCAGGAATGTGGAGCGACAAAAAGTCGGAAACCTTGTAAAGCTCCTCGACGGAACCGACCTGCTCCACGCCGTCGGCCTTGAAAACCTCCGGATCGGTAATGAACGGATCGAACGCTGCAACCCGCATGCCGAGCGCCTTGCCCTTGCGGCCGACCAGACGGCCGACGTTGCCGTAGGCATGGATGCCGAGGGTCTTGCCCTGGATTTCCGATCCGGTGCCGGGCGTGAAACGGTTGCGGGCCATGAAGATCATCATCGCCACGGCCAATTCAGCCACGGCATTGGAATTCTGCCCGGGAGTATTCATCACGACGATACCGCGGGCCGATGCGGCGGCCAAATCGACGTTGTCGTAACCGGCACCGGCACGAACCACGATCTTGAGGTTCTTCGCTGCGTCGATCACTTCAGCGGTAACCTTGTCGCTGCGCACGATCAATGCGTCGGCATCGGCCACGGCGGTCAGCAGTTCGGCCTTGTCGGTGTATTTTTCGAGCAGGGCGAGTTCATAGCCCGCATCCTCGACGATTCCGCGAATTCCCTCGACGGCCTTTTTGGCAAAGGGCTTTTCGGTGGCAACCAATATTTTCATGGTGTGTTTCAATGTTGTGGTTTCCTGTAATTCGGTTTGCTCCCATGCGGTCACTTCGCCCGTGAGGGCGCTGTAGGCCGTGGGAATCTTGAACTGGTAGGCCATCGGGCTACTTTACGTGCTGCTTCTCGAACTCCTGCATGCAATCGACCAAAGCCTGAACGCTCTCGATGGGCAGGGCGTTGTAGCACGAAGCACGGAAGCCGCCGACCAGACGATGGCCCTTGATGCCGACCATGCCGCGCGCCTTGGCGAACTCCATGAACTCGGGCGCCAGCTCCTCGTAGCCGTCGGCCATGACAAAGCAGATGTTCATCAACGAGCGATCCTCCTTTTCGACCGTACCGCGGAACAAGGGGTTGCGGTCGATCTCGTTGTAGAGCAGCTCGGCCTTGGCGACATTGCGACGATGAATCTCCTGAACGCCGCCGATCTTCTTCAGCCACCGCAGCGTCTCCATCAACACATAGATGGGGAAAACGGGCGGGGTATTGAACATCGAATTGTTGTCGACGTGCGTACGGAACGAAACCATCGTAGGCAGGTCGCGCACGATCTTGTCGAGCATATCCTCACGGATGATGACGAAAGAGACGCCCGCGGGTGCCAGGTTCTTCTGCGCACCGCCGTAGATCATGGCGTATTTCGAAACATCGACCGGACGCGACAGGATGTCGGACGACATGTCGGCGATCAGAGGCACGGGCGAGGAGATATCCTCGTGGTATTCAGTGCCGTAGATGGTGTTGTTGGTCGTGATGTGCAGATAGTCGAGGTCGGCGGGAATGGCGAAACCCTTGGGAATGTAGGTAAAGTTGCGATCCTCGGACGATGCGAGCACTTCGACCTCGCCGTAACGCTTGGCCTCCTTGATAGCCTTCTTCGACCAGACGCCCGTATTGACGTAGCCGGCTTTCTTACCGAGGAAGTTGGCCGCCACCTCGAAGAATAAGGTGCTGGCGCCGCCGCCCAAGTAAAAAATCTTGTAGTTGTCGGGAATGGCGAGCAACTCGCGGAAGAGCTTGTCGGCCTCGGCCATCACGTCGTCGAAATCTTTCGTGCGGTGCGAAATCGAGAGCACCGACAGGCCGGAGCCGTTGAAGTCCACGATGGCTTGGGCTGCATTGGAAATTACCTCGTCGGGCAGTATGGATGGCCCTGCATTGAAATTGTGCTTCTTCATGATCGGTATGGAATGTTTATGATTCGATGCGTTGTTAGTTTGCTAACACAAATATAGACAAAATATTTTCGGAAAACCAACAAGTTGCCAAATAAATTTCGGAATAATCATTTCTATTCGGGGCCGATCGCACGACGTCCCGCCCGAAATGCCCTTTCTTTCTCGCAAATACAAGTTGCCGAACAGCCCGAAGCGGGGCGCCGCGCCCGAAAACCACGAAACACACCACACATCCCTGGCCCATCCTCGAAAATCGGAGGTTTTCCGGACAAACATGCAGATAGTTCCCTTGTTTTTATTATTTTTGCGCCGGACAAACCGCCCCGCAGGCCGTTCCCGGAGAACCGGGACAAAGGCACGGGGAGACCACGGCGAACAAAGCGCACAGGGTATGATGACAAAATCGATGACCGGCTTCGGCAAAGGCGAAGCCACGCTGAAAAACAAGAAGATAACGGTCGAAATCCGTTCGTTGAACTCCAAGCAGCTCGACCTGAACCTGCGGCTTCCGGCGGTCTACCGCCAATCGGAATACGACATCCGCACCTCGATCGCCCGCACGCTGGTGCGCGGCAAGGTCGACGTATCGGTAACGGTAGAAAACCGCACCGTGGAGACGCCGGCCCGGATCAACCGGGAGCTGTTCCGCGAATATCTCAACCAGATGACCGACACGCTGAAGCATGCCGGCATCGAAACCGGCTATGACACCTTGGTGCCGACGATCATGCGGCTGCCCGAAGTGGTGGCCACGGAGGCCGAAGCGATCAGCGACGAAGAACATGCGGCATTGCTCGCAGCCACGAAAGCCGCTGCCGCGAAGCTGGATGCTTTCCGCATGCAGGAGGGGGCGACCCTGATCGCCGACCTGCTGCGCCGGGTCGATCTGATCGAACAATATAAGAACGAGGTAACGCCCTACGAGCAAGCCCGCACGGAGAACGTCAAGGCCCGGATTCTGGAGAACCTGGCCAAGTTGAACACGGAAGTAGACCGCAACCGGCTGGAGCAGGAGATGATCTTCTATCTGGAAAAATTGGACATTACCGAAGAAAAGGTGCGCCTGACGAACCACTGCAACTACTTCCGCGAAGTGGCGGCTCAGGAAGAAGGCGCCGGCCGCAAACTGGGATTCATCGCCCAGGAAATGGGACGCGAAATCAACACCATGGGATCGAAAGCCAACGAAACGAACATCCAGATTCTGGTGGTAAAGATGAAAGACGAACTGGAAAAAATCAAAGAACAAGTACTCAATATTTTATAAAGTGCAAGGTTAAAGGTGGAAAGTGAAAGGCAGGGGCCGAACCCCGGAACCGCCGGAAGAAAAATACTTTTCACTTTTCAACTTTCACATTTATAATTTTTTACCTCGAATCAAAGTGGGCAAAGTCATCATATTCTCGGCACCGAGCGGTTCGGGCAAGACAACGATCGTTCGGCACCTGCTGGCGCGCTATCCGCAGGTGGAATTTTCGATCTCGGCAACGAGCCGCGCTCCGCGCGGCACCGAACGCGACGGCGAAGACTACTATTTCCTCACGCACGAACAATTCATGCAGGCCGTGGCCGACAACCGCTTCGTGGAGTGGGAGGAAGTCTACCAGGGCACGTGCTACGGCACGCTGCGAAGCGAAATGGAGCGCATCTGGCAAAAAGGGCATGCGATCGCGTTCGACGTGGACGTGATCGGCGGGCTGAACCTCAAGCGGCTCTTCGGCGCCGATGCCTGTGCGGTCTTCGTTATGCCTCCGTCGATCGACGAGCTGCGCCGCCGTCTCGAAGCCCGCGGCACCGACGCCCCGGACGTGATCGACCGGCGGGTGGCCAAAGCCGAATTCGAGCTGACTAAAGCTCCCGGGTTCGACCACATCGTAGTCAACGACCGGCTGGAAGATGCCGTGGCGGAAGTCTGCGAACTGGTCGGAAACTTCATCGGCTGCTGACGATGAAACGGACGATGCTCTATTTCGGGTCGTTCAACCCGGTGCACAAAGGCCACATCGCGTTGGCCGAATATATCATAGAGCATGATCTGGCCGACGAAACGGTGCTGATCGTCTCGCCGCAAAGCCCCTACAAGACCGCAACTGCCCTGGCGCCGGAAATCGACCGGTTCGAAATGGCGGAAATCGCCTGCGCGGCATCGAAATACCCGGAGCGGATCAAACCCTCGGCCATCGAGTTCATGCTGCCCCGGCCGTCGTACACGATCGACACGCTGCACTATTTAGAGGAGACGTGCGGCCACGAAATGCGGTTCTCGATCCTCATGGGCAGCGACCAGATCGCGGCGCTCGACGGCTGGAAAGAGTACGACAAGGTGCTCGAATATCCGCTCTGCGTCTATCCGCGGCGCGGCGAGAGGGTAGAGCGGTTTCTCGACCGCATCGCGCTGCTGGAAGATGCCCCCTTGCAGGACTTCTCGTCGACGGAAGTACGTGCGGCCATCGAACGGGGCGAAGATACCGCGCGGATGCTGGCGCCGGGCGTAGCCGAATACATCCGCCGCAAAGGACTATGGACGCCGGCCAGCCGCATGGCGACGCTGAACGCAGCCCTTGCGGACGACCCGGAGAACACGGCGCTGCTGCTCGAACGGGGGCGCCTGCACTACCGGATGAACGGGTGGGGTGCGGCGCTCAACGACTTCAACGCCGTGCTTCGCATCGACCCCGAACACAAGGAGGCGCGCGAATTCATCGGCATGATTCAAGAAATTCTGGCTTTCAGATACAAAGACATATACAACCCATGAACGAGAGACTGAAAATAGCGCTTCTGGCCGGCGGCGACTCCTCCGAACGGGAGATCGCCCTGCAGAGCGCGGCGCAGATCGACGCGGCGCTCGACCACGACAAATACGACATCACGCTGATCGACCTGCACGGCCGCGACTGGCACTACACGGCACCCGACGGCCGCACATGGCAGCTGGACAAAAACGACTTCTCGCTGACGGTCGAGGGAGCGCGCAAGGAATTCGACTACGCACTGATCGTCATCCACGGCACGCCGGGAGAAGACGGACGGCTGCAAGGCTACTTAGACATGATGGGCATTCCGTATTCGTCGTGCTCGATGACCTCGTCGGTCATTACTTTCGACAAGATCACGACCAAACGCACGCTGGCCGGACGCGGCATCAACCTGGCCCGCGAACGCTTCCTGCGACGCGGCGAAGCATGGGACGCAATGTCGATCGTGGGCGAACTGGGGCTGCCGCTCTTCGTGAAACCCAATGCGAGCGGCTCGTCGTTCGGAGTGACGAAAGTCCGCAAGGCGGAGGAACTGGAGGCCGCGATCGCCACAGCCTTTACGGAAAGCGACGAAATCTTGATCGAAGAGTGCATAACGGGCCGCGAAATGGGCTGCGGCGTAATGATCGCCGCGGGCAAGGAATATGTTTTTCCCATTACCGAAATCGTCTCGAAAAAAGATTTCTTCGACTACGAAGCCAAATACACGGCAGGATTCTCGGACGAAATCACTCCGGCGGACATCGCCCCGGAAATAAAGACCCTGCTCAACCGCATGACGCTGGAAGCCTACCGCACATGCCGCTGCCGGGGCGTCGTACGCGTGGATTTCATCGTCACGCCGGAGGGGAAACCCTACTTCATCGAGCTGAACTCCATCCCGGGCATGAGTCCGGGCAGCATCGTCCCCAAGCAGGTAAGGTCTATGGGAATGACCATGGGCCAGCTCTACGATCTCATCATCGCCGACACCTACCGCAAATGATCGAGATCGACGACAAAATCGTGAGCGCCGACCTGCTGCGCGAATGCTTCGCCTGCGACCTCGGGCAGTGCAAGGGCATCTGCTGCGTGGAGGGCAACGCAGGAGCGCCGCTCGAAATCGAAGAAGTAGAGACCCTGGAACGCGAATACCCCAACTACAAACCCTACATGACGCCTGCGGGCATCGAAGCCGTCGAACACCAAGGATTCATGGTGGTGGACGACGACGGCGACTATACGACGCCGCTCGTCGACGACGCGGAGTGCGCCTATGCCTACCAAGAAAACGGCGTGACGCTCTGCGCCATCGAAAAGGCGTGGGCCGAAGGGCGCACCGGCTTCCGCAAGCCCATATCATGCCATCTTTACCCGATCCGGCTGATGCACTTCTCGAACGGCAGCGTAGGGCTGAACTACCACCGCTGGTCGGTTTGCGCCGGTGCGCGCGACTGTGGCCGCAAATTGGGCCTGCCCGTATACAAAGCGCTCAAGGAACCCCTCGTCCGCCGCTTCGGCGAAGCGTTCTACCGGGCACTCGAAGAAGCCGAAACGCTGCTGAAAAAACAATGACATTCCTATGAAAAAACTCGTTCTTCCCCTGCTCGCAGTCTTTCTGGCATCCCCGGCTCCGGCCCAGGAACCGCAGGCCGACACGCTGCAATTCGCAGCTCTGACCCCGGACGAACTGGTTACCGCAGACTCGCTGGCAGCGCTCCGCCTGCGGCTCGAACGCAAGCAGATACACTCGATATTCGACACCAACGACGTGGCGGTGGTCGACACGCTGCCGTCGGGCAACGACGCCCTGCTGGTCGTGCTCTACAACAACAACAAATGGAAATATGTGCGTAACCGCGAGGTTGCGAAAGACAGCACGGTATTCGAAAAATACTGGGACACGCAGAGGCTTTTCCCTTATCGCGAAGTGGACATGTCGGTCATGCCGCAATCGGTGGTAATCGACCTGATCGACTCGACCAAAAGCTACCATTGCCCTTACCAAGCGCCCGTGAATCCCCGCGGCAAATACGGCCCGCGGCGCGCGCGCCAGCACCACGGCATCGACCTGCCGCTGAAAACCGGCGACCCGATCTATGCGACGTTCTGCGGCCGGGTGCGCATCTCGCAATACAACACGGGCGGCTACGGCCATCTGGTCATCATCCGCCACGACAACGGCCTGGAGACCTACTACGGCCACCTCTCGGAACGCATGGTAGCGGCGGGACAATGGGTCGAGGCAGGCCAGATCATCGGACTGGGCGGCTCGACAGGTCGCTCGACAGGGCCGCACCTGCACTACGAAACCCGCTACTACGGCCAGTCGTTCGACCCGGAACGCCTGATCGACTTCGCGAACGGCACGCTGAACCACGAGACATTCTTGCTGAAAAAATCGTATTTCAGCATCCACTCGAACGCAGGCCAGGACTTCGATGACGAAATAGCCAACGAAGAACAAGACAAACTCGAACACGCGGAAAAAGAATCCATGCGCTACCACACGGTGCGTTCGGGAGAGACGTTGAGCACCATAGCCCGCCGCTACGGCACGACGGTGGCGGCGATCTGCCGGCTGAACGGCATGCAATCGACCAACGTCCTGCGTGCCGGACGGACGTTGCGGGTAAGATAAGTGACAGACCACCAAGCAGACGCACCGGGAAACCGCTGTGGGTAAAATAGGTAACGCGCACCAAGCGGATGGTCACTCATTCGCAGATATATCGTACATCCACCGATGCGCACCGCACAAAGTCCGCAGAAGTTAAGAACCGCCGGGCGAATCGAGTAGTTCCGGGAGCTGCCGCAGGACCATCAGAAATACCAGCCGGAAATCTGGAGATAGCAGCGTTTTTCGACGGAATCGTCCTTGCGCCACCAACGCGCCAGCGAAACCCGCACCAAAGTACCGGCAGGAATCTGAAGTACGGGAGGCAGCAACCCGACATACGAAATACAATATTTCTTGTCGCCATCGACATAAACATATTTGGCTCGTCCCGTGATGTCGGATCGCTGCATCCAAAGGTTGACCGTCGGCCGCCAAAACCCGACGCTCCGCGAGGGAATCGCATCGGAGTCGATATAAGCACTGCCGGAATCGCTGCGCTTGAGCAATCCGTCGAACAAGACCGAAGCATCGCCCTGCCAGACCACGGGAGCGAACTTACTACCCAGATAGAGCGGGAGATCCGCACAAGGAATCGTACCGATCGGCACGGCGGACAAGACTAAAATATCTTCGACATGAGGCGGCTCGACATGGGCCGTCTCGCGGTATTCAATATCGTACCAGGTACCTATTCTATAAAAGGCTTCATCATCCTGGTTACGCCCGTCGGACTTCAACAACCGGACGAAACGCCCGTCGGTAAAGACACCGCCGATGCAGTATTCGGAGCGCATGTGCGTTTTGGAGATGACGAGGACTTGGGTCATGGTGCGATCGCTCAATATATCTTTTTGGAAGTCAGCGCCACTGGATTGCCGAACAGATCGATCACCGACGCCCCGCGGGTAACCTCGGCCATGACCTCCTCCTGGATTTTACACCTGTCGCGGGCGACGATGTGGTTGACCGAAACACGATAGCGGTCAAGCAACGCGGCGCCGATCAACTTGCTGCGATGACATTGCGCCGGGTCGGTCTCGCTGCACATCAAGACGGTTTTGCACTGCTGCGAAGCGGCCTTATATATACGCTCCAGCCCCTCCATGAAAACGGAGGACTTCTTCAGGGTCTCGTACTCGATCCGCCCCTCGGCATCGTAAAACGAACGGTCGGCAGGCACCCCGCCCAGCGCATCGCCCATGAATCCGTAAACGATGCCATGCTCCTTCAACACCCGGCGCAAAGGCTCCTGGTTGAAATCGGGATTCCACTTCGAGTAGGGACGCGACCGCACATCCACAAGGTAGGCGATGCCGAAGCCCGCCAACTCTTCCAGAAACTCGCCGATCGGCTTGTTGCCGTGGCCTATCGAATAGATCGTCGAAACCATACCGAAATCAGACTCAAATATACGAATAAACGAGGGTAAAAGCAAGCTCGCTTGCATTTTGCCGAGCGAGAGTATCTTGAATGAAGTTAAATATACAAAATTAGACCATAGCCCGAACAAAACCGGAATAGAAACTACCGGCAAATACCTTGACATTCCGAACAAGACACAAAAAAGCCCTGCTTTTCGCAGGGCAAGAATCGAACGGTCGGCGAGGATGCCGAACTTAACGATAGATTTCGTTCAACAAGCGGGCCAGACGCAAGCCGCCGCGCAGGAACTGTTGCTCGACGACGGGCGCATACTTGGCCACGTAGTCGTACGAAATCTTGGCTCCCTCGGGCGTGAAATCGTAAACCTCCTTGCAAATTTCGTGCGTCTCGACAAGCCAATCCTGCGGTTCGCCGGCCTGCACGAGCATCGCCTCGTCGTCGCACAAGCGGTCGATCTGCTCCTGCCACTCGGTGTAACTCCAGCGATGGGCCGCCTCGGGAAGCGCCGAATCCCAAACGGAGTGTAGGTTCGCAGTCTCGGAAAACATCGTCACGGGACGCCGGTTGCCGCCACGATCGCTCAACCGCCCGGTGTGCATGGGGCAGTGCATGTCGCCGACCAAGTGGATCAACATCTTGAGCGCCAAGGTCTCCTCCTCGGGCGGCAGCTTGCCGCTCTTGAGCTTTCCGACCACATCGGTAACCGCCTGCAACACATCGCCGTCGGGATTGCGCTGCGCTGTTTCGAGCGTCTGCCCCTCGTCGATATTGAGGTAATGCCACGTGGCAGAGTAGGCATATTCAGGCGTATGACTGGCATTGTCGAGCCAATTGGCATAGTAGACCAACGAATGGCCGCCCAGCACCTTGTCGATCTTTTCAGCGGCCTCGGGCGTCAGATTGCATTCGGCGATATAGGCCGTGACATCATGGCCTTTCTGGCCCCAGGCCCGAACATCGCGCGCAGCCAACAAGCAGCATGCAATTACCAATAACTTTTTCATAATCAATCGGATTAGTGGTTCATCGTTGCGAGGAATTCCTCGTTGTTGTCGGTCGAAGCCATCTGCTTCTGCAAAAACTCCATAGCCTCGACAGGTGTCATATCGGACAGATATTTGCGCAGCACCCAGGTGCGATTCATGACCTCGCGCGGCAAGAGCAGATCCTCGCGGCGCGTGCCGGAAGCGATCACGTCGACAGCAGGGTAGACACGCTTGTTGGCCAACTTGCGGTCAAGCTGCAACTCCATGTTGCCCGTGCCCTTGAACTCCTCGAAAATTACCTCATCCATCTTCGAACCGGTATCGATCAACGCGGTGGCGATGATCGTCAAGGAGCCTTTCTCCTCGGTATTGCGCGCGGCGCCGAAGAACCGTTTGGGCTTATGCAAGGCATTGGCATCCACACCGCCCGACAAGACCTTGCCCGAAGCAGGCTGCACGGAATTGTAGGCCCGGGCCAGACGCGTAATGGAGTCGAGGAAGATAACCACGTCGTGGCCGCACTCGACCATGCGCTTGGCCTTGTCGAGCACCATTTCGGCGACCTTCACATGACGCGACGCCTGCTCGTCGAACGTAGAGGCCACCACCTCGGCCTTGACGTTGCGCGCCATTTCGGTTACCTCCTCGGGCCGCTCGTCGATCAACAACACGATCATGTAGACCTCGGGATGGTTGTCGGCAATGGCGTTGGCGATCGACTGCAAAAGCATGGTCTTACCGGTTTTGGGCTGGGCGACGATCAAAGCTCGCTGTCCCTTGCCGATGGGGGAGAAGAGGTCGACGATACGGGTCGACATGTTGTTGTGTCCGTTGCCTGTGAGACAGAATTTCTCGCTCGGAAAGAGCGGCGTCATATACTCGAACTGCACACGGTCGCGCACGTAATCGGGCTTCAACCCGTTGATCTCGTTCACACGCACCAACGGAAAATACTTCTCTCCCTCCTTGGGCGGACGGATAGCCCCGTTGACCGTATCGCCGGGCTTCAACCCGAAAAACTTGATCTGCGACGGCGACACGTAGATGTCGTCGGGCGAATTGAGGTAATTGTAGTCGGCCGAACGGAGGAATCCGTAACCGTCGGGCATGACCTCCAACACGCCCTCGCCCTCGATCTCGCCGGCAAAATCGTCCTTGGTAATAACCTCCTGGGCGGCGGCATGCTCGTGGGACGGCTCCTGCGGCACGGCATGCACCTGGGGTGCCTGAGACTGGGAGGACGCCTGAGGCTGTCCCTGCACGGCAGCCTTGGGCTTGCGGCCGCGCCGCTTGGGAGCCTGCTGCTCGGGGGCACCTGCAACGGTTCCGGCGCTTGGCTCAGGCTTCGCCGGCTGCGGCTGCTCCGGCAGGGGATCGCTCTCTGCATCCGCCCGTGCGAACAACTCGCCGGACACACTCTCATCGGTATCGGCCAAACGCGGTCGGCGCCCTTTGCGGGTACGCTCCGGGAGGGCAGGCACGGCAGGTGCATCGGACACCTCCGGCGCCGCAGAAACGGCATCCGGATTCGGGCCGCCGGCAGTAACTGCGATTTTTTCAAGCAATTCGCGTTTTTTGACGCTGACATCGGCGATCCCAAGCGCCTTGGCTATTTCGCGCAACTCAGCAATGCTTTTGCCCTGGAGCGCATTCAAATCTTGCATATGTAACTCTGATTTTCTGAAACCCGACGGACATCGGGCAATGGATTGTCTGCAAAGATAGTGCAAGCCGAAGCAAAACCCGAATCGAGATGCCCGGAACGCGACTATCCCCACTAAAATTACTTGTGCAAAGATAATGGATATTTTCGGATTACAAAAACAAAACTCTGCAAGAAGGAAATTCCACAAGTATCCGAATGAAAAAATACCTGAAAATAGCGATTGTCCGATCCGCGACTTTTACCGATCTTTGTAACTGCAACAATGGAATTTCGGCCATGCCTTGTTGCTTATTGTCAATGTTTGTGTGTGTAAAATCTCCCGAAATCATTCGGGAGATTTTGGCATTACATACGCCACCAAATAGGGAGCTAAAAGGAGCATGCGAAAAATATTTAGGCCTCTTGTCCTTTTTCCATTTTATGCCGCCCGGCTGTTTTTAACCCGGTCTTTTTCTCTCGTTTGGGTAGTATTTTATCCTTTTTATCTGGCCGGCAATTCTATTGCTCGTCTTGGTTTACCGGCGTTTGGCTCTTGGATTTTGCTGGGTAGATATTTTTCATCCGCTTATTTTTCGTCAAATAATTTTGATGTTTTGATTTTTAGGTTTATATTTGCAGTCCCAAAGCAGGAGTTTTTCCTTTTGAGGGTTTGTTTTGCGGAAATAGCTCAGTTGGTAGAGCACAACCTTGCCAAGGTTGGGGTCGCGAGTTCGAGTCTCGTTTTCCGCTCAAAAACAGGAGGATCGATCATTCGATCCTCTTTTCTTTTGTAGGTCAGCGAGTTGCGGCGAGGTGGCCTTTTACCGCGTAACGATTTGTTAACCGATCTTCCGCTCTGTCTTACAATAGCCTTCACTTGATAAAGACCTCGATGTAAAGATAACGAATTATACGTTATTATCATCGCTTTTTCGGTTATCGAAAAAGCATATCGCTATTCTGCATAGGTCTTGCTGATTTCGTCGGAGACGAGTTGGACTAATTTGGACTTATAAAAATGAGGGAACTCCATCGTGGTCTGCGTTTTGATTGCAAGAGTGCGCAGTCCGCCGATGAATAGGTTCCCTCATCCCCGGTCTTCAAGTCGGGTGGCAGGAAACCGGGGTATTTTAACGGGCACAAGGTTATGAGCCTCGCACTCCGCTCCCTTTTTCTGTTTACCTCATTCTCTGCATTGGTATCGGCTTCGACAACGAGATG
This sequence comes from uncultured Alistipes sp., assembly GCF_910580175.1. Classification (GTDB taxonomy): domain Bacteria; phylum Bacteroidota; class Bacteroidia; order Bacteroidales; family Rikenellaceae; genus Alistipes. The sequence continues at coordinate 13,579 of NZ_CAJTXD010000001.1, read as the reverse complement.
GATAAATAGATTTCAAGAGATTTTATGGTCGGACGGCCACGCGCGATTGGCGGTAAATATCTTTCAGTTGTCGGTCGAAGTCGAACAACTCGAACCGTTCGGACGGTTGTCCCGATGCGCGGGCAAGGGCAATCCGGTCGAGCTGCCGGCAAAAGAGACGGTAGAGCACATGCACACTGTCGGCATCGCAGCATTCCGGGTCGGCCCAGAAGTTCGCATGAACAGCCAGCGCATAGGCGAATACTTTAAGTTGTATGTTTTTGTCGTCCAGTCGAAATACGGCAGCCACGTCATCCAGGCTGGAAATATGGGCATAACGCTCCTGCCCGGGCTGCGACGTCCAGCTGCACAGAAACACCTGCGGCAGTTTCTCGGCCGGCACGCGAAAGTCATTGGACCGAATGAAGTTCAAACTTGCATCGAGTACTTTTTCGATGTCCGTTGCGGCCGCTGTAAACTTCGGAAGAAACGCTATCGGAACCGGAACGCTAAATTGTCGAACATGCGACAGCAGTCGATCCTTTTTCGCATCCTGCACGCAATTATAGAGAATCAAATCGCATTGCTCGACGAACAGATTGTAGAGTTGTTCCGTATAGCCGCCGCAAGATGTTTCATTGAGTACAACATAGTGGTCGGATGCTGCAATTATCCGATTGCGATGCGTAACCGTCGAACTCGTGCCGCTTCTTTCATAGCTTCGCAGGTGTGCGGTTGCAATGACCGAAACGACCTCTATCTCCGGGCGACTTCTCCGGGCTGCAAGAATGCGTGTTGCAAGGCGTGTTTCGCCCTCGGTTGTCGGCGACACTAAGACACGCAAACGCGCATGCCGCCCACAATAATAATCGAGTGCGTTATCAATGAAATCCGAGTTGTGGCGATAATCCCTGAACCCGCCCAGAAAACCGATGGTATAGGGCACCTCAGTCATGGGGATCGAATGTTTTGAAAGCGAAAGTCTCCGGCATATCGCTTCCGAGCGTCTGGCAGCTGCTGAAATACAATAAATAATTGCACAAAAAATTCGGGGTATCGGGCCGTAGCATCTGTCGTTGGGGTTGACGCCATCCGGCTTCCGAACAAATCCGCATACCGCGTCCATCCGCGGCTCGGGAAGCCGAGGATACAAACCTTATGTCTTGGGGTGTTCGGAGGGCGCCGGACGTCATAACTCGCCGGAATGAGCGTTGGTAATTGCGCCCGAGTTGAAATAAAAAGCAAGGGACGCGATAACATTCCGAACAGAAGGTATTAGGAAGACCCAAGGTTAAGAAATGCACCGCGCCCTTGCAAGTCCCGTCCATTTCTGGACGGAACATACCAAGGGCTGGCAACATTTATACCTTAACCTTTGAAAAGTTCCTAATTTTTCTGTTGCGGTATAAAGAGTTGCTGCTCTTTAATTATGTCCGTCGGCCTATGCCGAACTATTTAATCGCAAAGTTAGCATAATTAATATGAACATTGGTAATTCGCCAACAAATATAGTGTTATATTTCTTTATTCCTACGAAATCATAGGAGCAAAAAAGCGGAAATCGGAGTGTTTTTTGCAAAAAATTCAAAGTGAAGCACACAAACGATACGTTATTACGCTCTATTGCACGTCGGTTAAAGCAGCTGCGGATTGAACGGGGCTATACTCAAGAAGTGGTTACCGATCAAACCGGAGTTAACGTAGGTTTGTATGAAGTGGGAACGACAAATATTACGGTAGTTTTGTTGACCGTTTTATGTAATTTCTACAATATTTCTTTAGAGGACTTTTTTCATGACATCGATTATGAAAAATAGAATATAAAGCAAATATTGATTTTTGAAGAATTGCCACATTGAGAAACAAAGAGAAGCCGAAAAGAGATTCTTTTCGGCTTCTCTTTGTTATTTCTTTCACGTGTATTTGTATCGAACCTAATCTTATGGATGAAATTGTCATCCAGAACCAAATCTACGAAACTATCGCGGTTCTCTCGGTCAAAATCCCCTAAACGCAGCAGCTACACCGAAAAATCCGCTATAAGCAATCGAAATAAATCATCACGCAAGGCTCTTTATGCTTTCAAACTCTTGCAACCACCCATGTTGCACCCGACGGCACAAAGACTAATCCGCCGGCAAAAACAAAAAAAACGAATATAACGAATACCGAGAGGCTTCGAAAGAACAAACGATGAATATTATCGGAATACCCGCATGCGGGCTTCGACCGGTTCGAAGTTCTTTACCGGAGGTTCGCCCGCAGGCAATCCGAAAGGCATCTGAGCAATCAGCCGCCATTCTTCGGGCAGGTGCCATTTCGTGCGCACTTCCTTGTCGATAAGCGGGTTGTAATGTTGCAACGACGCCCCGAAACCGGCATCTTCCAACAGAGTCCAGACCGCCAGCTGGTGCATGGCCGAAGTATGTTCCGACCAGTCATGAAAATTTCCCGCATAGAGCGGAAAACGCTGTTGCAGCGACCGTACGACAGCCGTATCTTCGTAGAAAAGCACCGTGCCGTAGCCCGCCGCAAATCCACGATCGACTTTTTGGGCCGTGCGGGCGAACGCCTCTTCGGCAACCATGCTGTGCAGGGTGCGTTTCACGATCTTCCACAACGCCGCATGGTGTTCGTGCAGCAGCAGTACCAGGCGCGTCGACTGCGAGTTGAACGCCGAGGGCACATGCTTGACTGCAAAACGCACGATTTCTTCGATCTGCGCATCGGTAATCGGCGAATCGGCCGACAACGCATAATAGCTGCGACGGCGCAACAAAGCATCTCTGCAACTTCTTTCCATGGTCGGATCGTTTTTCCGGACAACAGCAAAAATAGCGCAACACTCACTCGCCAGCAACATTTCTTTCCAGAGAAACGTGTCCCGCAGTCCATATTTTTGTTCTGAAATATTATCTTTGCCGTCATGAAAGAACATGCCATCGAACTTTTCAGCGCTTTGGGCGAGCGGCTCCGCGATTTCGGTCTCAACACCGAAACCCAGCAGATCATCGCAGAAGCATGTCGGGCCAACAACTGGTTTTCGCCCCGCGAAATCTGCCGGGCTGTTGAAGCCATTACCGAACGGATGCTCCGTCGCGAAGTACTCGAAGCATGGCTGAGCGCCTATTCTGTGCCGGTCGCCGCGCCGCGCCGCATATTGGTCATCATGGCCGGCAACATTCCGCTGGTCGGTTTTTTCGACTTGCTATGCGTGGTAGCGGCAGGGCATCGCTGCGTCATCAAGCCCTCGGGCAAAGACACCGTACTGATGCAATATATCGTGGAGACGTTGCGTGCGATCGATCCGCATGTCGCCATCGAATTCCACGACGGCCCCTCGGCGGTCGATGCCGTAATCGCCACCGGCAGCAACAATGCCCGCCGCCATTTCCAGGCCCGATACGCCGGCATTCCCGCCTTGCTGCGCGGCCATCGCCAATCGGTCGCCGTCCTCTCGGGCCGCGAGACGCCCGAACAGCTCGCCGGACTGGCCGACGATCTGTGGGCCTACTCCGGATTGGGATGCCGCAACGTCTCGCGGCTCTTTTTGCCCGAAGGATACCGGCTCCGGCTGCCGATGCCTCCGATGAATCCCAAATTCCGCAACGACTACCTGCGCACACGCGCCCTGCTGACCATGACCGGACAGCCGTTCGTCGACCTGGGATGCGCCGTAGCCGTCGAGCAGGACGGGTTCCCGACCTCGTTGAGCCGCATCGCATACACCTATTATCGGGATCTGTCCGAGACGGAAGCCTGGCTGGCGGCCCACGACGATGAAATACAATGCGTTGTCACAGAAGCGGTCGCCCACAGCCGGCGCGCCGGATTCGGATGCGCACAATCGCCCGCGCTGACCGACTGGCCCGACGACCGCGACGTGATGGCGTGGCTGACCCGGGAGGTAGAATGACCAATACCGCAAAACTCCTTATATACAACAATTTTTACGACGAAAAGTTTTATATTTGCATCATAAATATCTTCCCTATATGTCAATGATTTTCAGATTCCGCATGCTCAGCGACGAAAACGACAACTTCGTACGCGATTACGAAGTGCAATACGACACGACGCTGCTCGATTTCCATCGCTTCATCCTCTCCTCGCTCGAATACGAAGAGTGCATGGCGTCGTTTTTCACAGCCGACGACCGGTGGGAAAAGTTGCGCGAATTTACCAGCATGGAGATGGGCGAGGAGGGCGACGACGCTCCCGAAGCCATGGAGCGCGTGACACTGGGGCAGATCATCCACAACAACCGCGACCGGCTGATCTATCTGTTCGATCTGTTCGGCGACCGGGCCTATTTTTTGGAGTTGACGGGCACCTACGAGACCGACAAGGAGGCTTCGTATCCTCGCGAAATCTATGCCCGGGCCGAGGCACCCGATCAGTACGATCCCTCGAAAAGCGGAGATTCGGACGACGGGTCGATTTTCGACGACGCGATGGGCGACTTCAGCGACTTCGAAGGCGACGACGCCTACGACGACGAATATTGACGCCCGAAAGGGCAGGGCAGGGGATTCTCCGGAGCATGATATGCTGTCCGTTCTACAACCCATCCTGCCGCCCGTCCTGCCGCCCATCCTGCTGTCCGTCCTGCCGCCCGTCCTGCTGTCCGTCCTGCTGTCCGTCCTGCTGTCCGTCCTGCTGTCCGTCCTACAACCCGTCCTGCCGCCCGTCCTGCCGCCCATCCTGCTGTCCATCCTGCTGTCCGTTCTACAACCCATCCTGCCGCCCGTCCGCATCCGTCATCCAAAGACTTACCGGACTTCCGGCCGTTGAGTTGCAACATCCGGCTTCACAACGTCCCGTCCCCATAAAGTTTGCGAAGTCGTGTTTTTTTGCTACTTTTGCCGTCGCTCTTTCCAAGGAGAGGTCGCTCGGATGGTGGAATAGGTAGACACGCCGGACTTAAAATCCTGTGACCAGCAATGGTCGTACGGGTTCGATTCCCGTTCCGAGTACACAAAAAGACAACTTGCCGTTGCGGCAAGTTGTCTTTTCCTTTTTCCAAACTCGGTTCTACTTCTTTCCCTGCGCCGCAACGGCAGCCATTGCCGCAGCCACTTTCTCGGGATCGCCCAGGAAATAATCGTTGACAACGTTCGATTCGTCGTCGAATTCGAACACATAAGGTGCGGCCGTCGGCAGATTCAGTTCCGCGATGGCGTCGTCCGAGATGCCTTTCAGATGCTTGACGATTCCGCGCAAGCTGTTGCCGTGGGCCACGACCAGCAGCGTGTCGCAATATGCCAGCCGGGGCAGGATTTCGCATTGCCAATAGGGCAGCGTGCGGGCCACGGTCGTGGACAGCGATTCGGTAAGCGGCAATTCGGCCTGCGGCACTTCGCGGTAACGAAGATCGAAGCGAGGATTGCGCGGATCGTCCGCCGCCAACGGATCGGGTGCCACATCGAAACTGCGCCGCCAGAGCAACACCTGCTCATCGCCGAACTTCTCGGCAGTCTCGCGTTTGTTCAGCCCCTGCAAGGCCCCGTAATGCTTTTCGTTGAGCCGCCAGCTTTTGGCCACCGGAATCCAATCTTGATCCAGCTTGTCAAGCACCGCATCGAGCGTCTTGACCGCCCGTTTCAAAAAAGAAGTATAAGCATATCCGAACCGGAAACCCTCGCGCCGGAGCAATTCCCCGGCTTCGGACGCCTCCCGCACGCCGCGCTCGCTCAGATCGACGTCCGTCCAGCCCGTAAACCGGTTTTCGCGGTTCCACACGCTCTCGCCATGGCGGAGCAAAACGATTCTTTTCATATTTCTTGGCTTCGTAATATTCAGACCCGCCCGCCGACCGGTTCGGCGCACACTTCGTTGATCGGTTTTTTACCTGCTGCGAATCGGGCGATGTTGTCCATCGTCACGCATGCGATGTTGTCCAACGCCTCTTGAGTGAAAAACCCTTGGTGCGAGGTAACGATCACATTGTTGAACGACAGCAGACGCGCCAGCACGTCGTCGTCCATGATCCGATCCGAGGTATCTTCGTAGAAATAGCCGGCCTCCTCCTCGTAGACATCCAGCCCCGCGGCTCCGATCTTCTTCTCCTTCAAGCCGTCGATCAACGCCTCGGTGTGGATCAGCTGCCCGCGGCCGGTATTGATGAGCATCACGCCCGGCTTCATCCGTTCGATGGCCACGTCGCCGATCATGTAACGCGTATTGTCGGTCAGCGGGCAATGCAGCGAAATGACATCGGATCGGGCATAGAGGTCATCCAGCGAGACATAGGCAATACCAGCATCGGCAGCATAAGCCGGATCGGGATGCAAATCGTGAACCAGCACCTCCATGCCGAAGCCTTTGAGGATGCGGATCAACTCGCGGGCGATTCTGCCGGCGCCGATCACGCCGGCCGTTTTGCCGAACATGTCGAACCCCAGCAACCCATGCAACGAGAAATTGCCGTCCCGCGTACGCCAGTAGGCCCGGTGTATCTTGCGGTTGAGCGCCAGCATCAAGGCCACGGCGTGCTCGGCCACCGCATGGGGCGAATAGGCCGGAACCCGCACCACGACGATGCCGTGGCGGGCCGCAGCTGCGAGATCGACATTGTTGAACCCGGCGCAACGCAGCGCGATCAGCCGGACGCCCATGCCGGCCAACAGCCGGATCGTCTCGGCATCGGCCGTGTCGTTGACGAAGATGCAGACGGCATCGGCGCCTTGGGCCAGCGACACATTATTGACGTTCAGATGGCTGCGGTGGTAACATATTTCGAAGTCCTGCGAAGCGCCGGCCTGCTCGAACGATTCGCGGTCGTAAGGTTGCACGCCGAAAAAAATGATTCTCATAATTGTGCGGTCTTTTCGCACTGCAACAGCAATTTTCGGGCCTGAAAAACCAAGGCCCGAAGCGACAGGAAAGAGACGGGAGGAGGGGAGAGATTACTTCCGTGCGTTGCGATATTCGGTCGGCGACATGCCCGTGTGGTTCTTGAAATACCGCCCCAAATAGGACTGGTCGGGAAAATGGAGCCGGTAGGCGATCTCTTGCACCGAGAGATCGGACGACTGCAACAACATCTTGATTTCCAGCACGACCGCACGGTCGACGAACTCCTTGACCGAACTATGGGCTATGCTGCGTACGACAGTCGAAAGATAACGGGTCGAAATACACAACCGATCGGCATAGAAAGCCACATCGCGTCTCTGCAAACAATATTCGTGGGTCAGTTCGACAAACCTATGGAACAGCTCGGCCTGCCGCGACTGTCTCTTGACCGGCTGCACTCCATAAGATAAACGCCGCTGATATTTATCATAATACTCCAAGAGCATATTTTGCAGACGGTTGCGGATGATCGTATTGCGGTAGACGTTGGCTCTGTCGTGATAAGTATATTCCATCATTCGGAACCACGCTTCGCACCCTTGAATCATCTCCTCGGTCATGACCGTGATCGGATATTCACGCAGAACATGGAAAAATGCCGGCTCAAGTCGGAAAGCCGCCTCTGCAAACATCTCTTTGGAGCAGACGCAATAATTCATGCGGAAATCCTCGGTTCGCCCGGTAAACATCAGCATGGCTCCCGGCACCAGGAAAAACGCCGTCCCGCGGCTCACGGCACCCCGATAGTGATTGACCGTAATTTCGGCGCTTCCTTGGGTGCAAAACGCGAACACGCAGCCTCCGCAACGCGACACATAGTTGTTGTAAAACATAAAATCGGAATTTCCGACCACGAACTGTTCCTCTTGCGTAGTGACCAACGGATCGACAGAAAGCATACGTTTATTTCTTTTTTTGGACAAAAATAGCGAAATCCCTCATATTTCGACAAATTTTATTCCGAAAACGAACAACACTTTTCGCAATATAAAGACCAGAAGTCCGTTTATTTAGCATACTTTTGCAACGGAAAAATTCAAAGGAAAGATTTATGAAGCAGACTCTCGTGAAAGCAATCGTGGCGGCCGGCTGCATGGCAGCATCCGGCTGCGGACAGGCCCCTGCGACCATGGCGCCCGGCCAGTATGCCGTGTTGACCGTCGCTACGACCGACCGCGAAATCCCGACCAATTACTCGGCGACCATCCGCGGACGACAAGATATCGACATCTATCCTCAAGTTTCGGGCACGATCTCGGAACTCTGCGTGACGGAAGGCGAAAGCGTGACCAAAGATCAAACGCTTTTCATCATCGACCAAGTGCCCTACAAGGCTGCGCTCCAGACGGCCGAGGCCAACGTGGCGGCAGCCAAGGCTGGGGTGGCTACGGCACAGCTCGTCTATGATAGCAAAAAGGAATTGTATGCCAAAAAAGTGGTCTCGAAATTCGACCTGGCGACGGCCAAGAACTCGCTGCTGACGGCCCAGGCGCAACTGGCCCAGGCCGAGGCGCAACGCGTGAACGCAGCCAACAACCTCTCCTACACGGTGGTAAAGGCTCCGTCGAACGGAGTGGTGGGCACGCTGCCGTTCCGCGTAGGTGCGCTGGTCGGCCCTTCGGCAAAACTGACCACCGTTTCGGATAGTTCGGAAATGTACGTCTATTTCTCGATGACCGAAAACCGGCTGCTGGAATTGGCACGCCGTTACGGTTCGATCGACAATACGCTGAAAAACATGCCCGACGTACGGCTGCTGCTCAACGACGGCTCGCTCTACGACCAGGCCGGACGCGTGGAGTCCATCAGCGGCGTGATCGACATGACGACGGGCACCGTGCAGCTGCGCGCCGTCTTCCCCAACAAGAACGGCCTGCTGCACAGCGGCGGCTCGGGCAACATCGTGCTGCCCGCGATTTTCCACGACTGCATCGTTGTGCCGCAGAATGCCACGTTCGAAATCCAGGACAAGGTTTATGTATATAAGGTAGTCGACGGCAAGGCCGTCTCAAGCATGATCGACGTGGAGAAGATATCCAACGGCAGGGAGTACATCGTCAAGTCGGGCCTTACCCCGGGCGAGACGATCGTAGCCGAGGGTGTCGGCCTGCTGCGCGAAGGCACGCCGATCGTAGCCAAGCAGGCTCCTACGGCCCGTCCTAACGCCGAAACCGCTACCGAAACCTCAAGCGTAAAGGAGGAATAGCCCATGACACTGAGACATTTCATCGAACGCCCCGTTCTGGCGTCCGTCCTATCGATCGTCATCGTCATCGCCGGTTTGATCGGTCTGGCGACGCTGCCTGTGGAGCAGTACCCCGACATTGCGCCACCGACAGTCATGGTGCGCGCCTCCTATCCGGGCGCCAGCGCCGAAACCATCCAGAAATCGGTAGTCGTACCTTTAGAGGAAGCGATCAACGGTGTGGAAAACATGCTCTACATCCAGTCCGACGCATCGAATGCCGGCTCGGCTTCCATTTCGGTCTATTTCAAGCAAGGCACCGACCCCGACATGGCTACGGTCAACGTGCAGAACCGTGTGGCCACGGCCACCGGCGCCCTCCCCGCCGAGGTCACGAAGATCGGCGTCACGGCCATGAAGCGTCAGACCTCCATGCTGCGGGTCTTCGCGCTCAACAGCCCGGACGACTCGTATGACGAGGTATTCCTGGCCAACTACATGAACATCAACATCAAACCCCGCATGCAACGCATCCAGGGCGTCGGCGAATTCTTCGCTCTGGGCGCCGACTACGCCATGCGCATATGGCTCAAGCCGGACGTGATGGCCCAATACGGGCTGGTGCCTTCGGACATTACCTACGCCCTGGCCGAGCAGAACATCGAATCGGCGGCGGGACAATTGGGCGAGAACTCGGACAACGCATTCCAATATACCATGAAGTACCGCGGCCGCAAGATAACGCCCGAGGAGTTCGGCGAAATCGTCATCCGTTCGACAGCCGACGGCCAGGTGTTGCATCTGAAAGATGTGGCCGACATCGAGTTGGGCGGAGAATCGTATGCCTACAAGGGCTACGCCAACGGCCACCCGGGCATCGCAGCAATGGTGTTCCAGACCGCAGGGTCGAACGCCACGCAGGTGGTGGAGGATATCGAAGACCTGCTGGACGAAATCCGCACGGAACTTCCGAAAGGGATCGAAATCGTGAGTCTTCAGAACGTCAACGACTTCCTCTATGCTTCGATCAATGAGGTAATCAAAACCCTCTTCGAAGCTATCTTGCTGGTGGTATTGGTGGTATACGTATTCTTGCAGGATATCCGCTCGACATTGATCCCCACGGTCTCGATCCTGGTCGCCCTGATCGGAACGTTCGCTTTCCTTTCGATCGCCGGATTCTCGATCAACCTCCTGACGCTCTTCGCGCTGGTGCTTGCCATCGGTACGGTCGTCGACGACGCCATCATCGTGGTCGAAGCGGTGCAGGCACGGTTCGACGCCGGTTACAAATCGTCGTACATGGCCACGATCGACGCCATGTCGGGCATCACGTCGGCCATCATCACATCGACGCTGGTCTTCATGGCCGTGTTCATTCCCGTAGCGATGATGGGCGGCACATCGGGCGTCTTTTACACGCAGTTCGGTCTGACCATGGCCGTGGCCGTAGGTATCTCGGCCTTGAATGCCTTGACCCTCTCGCCGGCGCTCTGCGCTCTGATCATGAAACCCTATCTCGACGAGAACGGCGAAATGCGCAACAACTTCGCCTCCCGTTTCCGCAAGGCTTTCAACACGGCATTCAACGCCATGATCAACAAATACAAGCATGGCGTGATGTTCTTCATCAAACGCAAATGGCTGACATGGGCAACCCTCGGTCTTGCATTCGCAGCATTGGTGCTGTTGATGAACACGACCAAGACAGGTCTGGTGCCCGACGAAGACCAGGGCACGATCATGGTCAACGTAACCACCGCCCCGGGCACCTCGCTTTCCGAGACGGACGAGGTAATGAAAGAGGTCGGACGTCGTTTGCAGTCTATTCCGCAGGTGCGCGATTTCAACCAGGTAGCCGGTTACGGCATGATCGCCGGCCAGGGCAACTCTTACGGCATGTGCATTATCAAACTCAAGGACTGGGAAAAACGTCCCGACAAGGAGGACGCCGTCAACGCAGTGATCGGCCAAATCTATGCCCGTACAGCCGACATCAAGAACGCGCAGATCTTCGCCGTCGCACCTCCGATGATTTCGGGTTACGGCACCTCCACCGGTTTCAACATGTATCTGCAAGACCGTGCCGGCGGTAAGATCGCCGACTTCTACAATGTCTACCTGCAATTCATCGGAGCATTGAACCAGCGCCCGGAAATCGGCCGCGCCTATTCTACGTTCAACATCAACTTCCCGCAATATGTAGTGGACATCGACGCGGCGAAAGCCAAACGCGCCGGCATCTCGCCGACAGAGATTTTGTCGACCCTCTCGGGTTACTATGGCGGTCAGTACGTCTCGAACATCAACCGGTTCTCGAAAGTTTACCGCGTGATGCTCCAGGCCGATCCGAAATATCGCATGGATACCGAATCGCTCGATAACGTATTCGTACGCATGCAGAACGGCGAGATGGCCCCGATCAGCCAGTTCGTGAAGCTGACCAAGATTTATGGCCCCGAGGTATTGAACCGTTTCAACCTCTACAACTCGATCGCCGTGACAGGCACGGCGGCCGACGGTTATTCGTCGGGCGATGCCATCGAGGCGATCCGCGAGACAGCGGCACAAGTGCTGCCCAAGGGCTATGGTTACGAGTTCGGCGGCATCACGCGCGAAGAGGCCCAGACGGGCAGCAACACGACGATCATCTTCGGTATCTGCATTCTGCTCATATACCTCATTTTGAGCGCCCTGTATGAAAGTTTCATCATTCCGTTCGCCGTCATTCTGTCGGTACCGTGCGGTCTGATGGGTTCGTTCCTCTTTGCCAAGATGATGGGGCTGGAGAACAATATCTATCTGCAAACAGGTCTTATCATGTTGATCGGTCTGCTCGCGAAGACGGCCATCCTGCTGACCGAATATGCCGGCGACCGCCGTCGTGCGGGCATGTCGCTTACGCAGGCCGCCGTATCGGCTGCAAAAGTACGTCTGCGCCCGATCTTGATGACCGTGCTGACGATGGTCTTCGGCATGATCCCGCTGGTTCTGGCCAGCGGCGTAGGCGCCAACGGCAACTCGACGCTCGGAACGGGCGTAGTGGGTGGCATGATCGTCGGAACGCTGGCACTGCTGTTCCTCGTGCCGTCGCTGTTCATCGTGTTCCAGACCTTGCAGGAGAAGATCAAGCCCCTGGAGTTCGATCCCGCGCCCCAATGGTCGGTGCGCGCCGAGGTCGAGGAGTGCAAAAACGAGAAAGAGGAGTAGTTGATATGAAAAAGATAATCATCGCATGCCTGGCAGTCGCAATGACTGGCTGCGGCATCTACAAACCCTATACGCGGCCCGAAATACAGACCGACGGACTGTACGGCACGGCCGAAAGCGTCGACACGGCCACGTTCGGCAACATGGACTGGCGGGAGGCATTTACCGATCCGCAGTTGCAGGCGCTCATCGAGGAGGCGCTCGACAACAACACCGATTTGCAATCGGCCCATTGGCGAATGAAAGAGGCCGAAGCAGCGCTCAAGTCGGCTCGGCTGGCCTATCTGCCGTCATTCAACTTCGCGCCCCAAGGTTCGATCAGCAGTTTCGACAACAGCCCGGCAAGCAAGGCCTACACCATTCCGGTCACGGCAAGTTGGCAGATCGACATCTTCAACTCGCTGACCAATGCCAAGCGCAAGTCGAAGGCGGTCTATGCCCAGAGCAAGGAATACCGCCAAGCCGTCCGCGCACAACTGATCGCCAGCGTAGCGAACCTTTATTACACGCTATTGATGCTCGATAGTCAGGAAGAAGTGACTCGCGAAACCGCCGACAAGTGGCGCAAAAGCGTGGAGACCATGCGCGCCATGAAAGATGCCGGCATGACCAACGAAGCAGGCGTAGCCCAATACGAAGGCACATATTACTCGATGGAAGCATCGCTGCACGACATCGCCTACCAAATCCGGCAGGTCGAAAACAACCTTTGCTCGATCTTGGGGCGCGTTCCTCAGCCCATCGAGCGCGGCCGCCTGTATGCGCAACGCATGCCCGATAATCTGGTCGTAGGCGTTCCGGTGCAGATGCTTTCGAACCGTCCCGACGTTCGTGCCGCCGAATTCGCCCTCATGCAGGCCTATTATGCGACGGCCGAGGCCCGTTCGGCACTCTATCCGTCGATCACGCTGAGCGGCACGGCCGGCTGGACGAACAATGCAGGATCGCTGATCGTCAATCCGGGCAAATTGTTGCTCAATGCTGCCGCATCGCTGCTGCAACCGATTTTCAATGCCGGCGCCAACCGTGCCCGCGTAAAAATCATGAAAGCACAGCAGGAAGAATCGCGACTCTCTTTCCAGCAAACGCTGCTCAATGCGGGTGCCGAGGTAAACAATGCTTTGACACAATACCAATCGGCCCGGGCCAAAACCGACCTGCGCCAGAAACAGATCGAAGCCATGGAACGCGCCGTAGCAAGCACCGAACTGCTCATGCAACACTCGTCGACCACCTATCTTGAAGTCCTGACGGCCCAGCAATCGTTGCTTTCGGCTCAGTTGGCGCAGATCGCCGACCGCTTCGACGAAATCCAGGGCGTCGTCCACCTCTACCAGGCACTGGGCG